>CAYQSI010000037.1:0-33265 GCA_964420185.1 uncultured Occallatibacter sp.
CTTCTCGCGTTCAGATCGAATGGACAACCTCCTGAAACTTCACACCTATTCCCTTCTTTTCGGAGTGTTTATCCATGATTGCGGGCGTTTCGTGGGTCTGGTGGGTGGGCTTTCACGCGGTGGTGGTTGCGCTGCTGGAAGCCGATTCGCTGTTTTCAGGCCCTCTGCGCAAGAAGCACCCGCAGACCTTTGCCTGGCTTTGGACGGGTATGCTGGTCGCCGCTGCGGCCGGCTTTGCAGCTTGGATCGCCGTTGCCAAGGGACACCAGCCGGCGCTTGAATTCGTGGCCGGTTACGCTATTGAAACCTCCCTCAGCGTGGACAATCTCTTTGTCTTCCTGGTCATCTTTCAGGGCTTCCGCGTCAGCCCGCGCCGCCAGCACATAGCCCTGCTGTGGGGCGTGGCCGGAGCCGTCGTTCTGCGCGGACTCTTCATCGCCACAGGCATCACGCTGCTGCGGCGCTTCGACTGGATACCCTGGATCTTCGGTCTGATTCTGCTCTATGCGGCCTGGCGGCTTGTTCGCGGCGGCTCGGCTCCCGCCGCGGCTCCGACAGCGCCCGCAGCCATCCTCAATCTGATTCGGCGATTGCAGCCGGCTCATGGTTCCTTACTGCCGGTGATTCTGGCTGTTGAACTCACCGATGTACTCTTTGCCGTCGATTCCATTCCCGCCGTGCTGGCCGTCAGCCACAATCCTTTTGTGGTCTACACCTCGAACATCGCCGCCGTCCTGGGCCTGCGCTCGCTCTACTTTGCCTTGGCCGCGCTGCTGGACCGCTTCCGCTATCTGCACTACGGCCTGGGCGTGCTGCTGGCCTTCGTAGCCTTCAAGATGCTCGCCGCCCGCTGGATTGAAGTGCCCATCACCCTTTCGTTGGCGGTGATGGGAGCCATCCTGACGGTCTGCGCGGTAGTCTCCTGGATAGCGGGGAACAGGGAAACTGCGACTAACTCCTAACTCCCAGCTTCTCTACTTGAGCAGCAGCCCCAAAGCCGCCGCCACAATTCCCACAGCCGAGAAGCCCAGCCCCAGGTACCAGTAAACGCGCTTGCGGGTCAGCAGTGTAATCGAAGTGATGACCAGGCCAATCTCCAGCAGCGCCTCGCCCAAGTCATAGCGGTCGGCGCGCGCCTCGGCCTTTTCCACCTTGGCCTCCAGCCCCTCGGCTTTTTCCTGCTCTTCCTTTAGGTTTTCTGCCCACTTGTCCTGATGATCGGCATAGCTCTTGGCGAGCTTTTTCGCGCCGTCCTTGTCCGCGATGGTCACCACGCTCAGCAGATCGGCAGCCAGAGCGGTATCGCTGGCGCGAATCTTGTGGGCCTGGTAGTAGTTCCACTGGTCGGTGGCTTTGTTCTGGTCCAGCACCGCCTCGGTGTGCGTGCGATGCCCCAGCACCGTGGTCACGGCCACCAGCACGGCAACCAGGCTCATGGTAAAAGCAACCGGCCGCAGCGTCCGCTCGTGCTCGGCGTGCTCAGCCTGCTCCTGCAACTCCTGCGCTTCGTTGGCTTCCATGCAGCGAATCTCCTCAATCTCAATTTTTCCGGGGATTATTTCCGCTTCCAGCGCACGCCATCTTTCGAGTCTTCCAGCACCACGCCCTTTTCCGCTAGCTCGTTGCGAATCTGGTCGGCGCGGGCAAAGTTGCGCTGCCGCTTGGCCAACGTCCGCTCAGCCACCAGCGCGTCGATGGCCTCATCCGTCAGCCCCTGCCGCGCCAGCAACTCCGGAGCCGCATCGCCCATCCGGCCTTCCTGCTCGGCCCACTCCAGCGCGCGCCGCGTAGCTTCGGCGTCGCGGTCCTCCATCACGTCGAAGACCGCGTCAAAGCTGGCCAGCACGGCCAGAATCGCATCCCGGTCGCCGGTCAATAGCTGCCCCTGGTCCATCGCCGTGTTCGCCGCGCGCAGCAGATCGAAGATCGGCGCGCGCGCCTCGGCGGTGTTCAGATCGTTTGCCAGCGCGGCCAGATAATCCGCCTGCGCCTTAGCAGCCGCCGCTTGCAGCGCGGGATTTACGCCCTCAGAGAAACTGCCCTCACGAAGCCGCTGGCCAAAGGTGCGCAGCCGCTCGATTGCGCTGGTAGCCTCCGTCAGCCCGTCGAAGGTGAAGTTGAACTGGTGCCGATAGGGCACCGAGATCAACGCCAGCCGGATCGCCGACGCCTTGTAGCCCTTCAGAAGCAAGTCGCGCAGGGTATAAAAGTTGCCCTCGCTCTTTGACATCTTCCGCCCGTCCACCAGCAGAAACCGCACATGCATCCAGTGCCGCGCAAACGCCTTGTGCGTTACGCTTTCGCTCTGCGCAATCTCGTTTTCGTGGTGCGGAAACATCAGGTCTTCGCCGCCGGCGTGCAGGTCGAAGCTCTCACCCAGGAACTCCATCGCCATCGCCGAGCACTCGATGTGCCACCCCGGCCGCCCCCGCCCAATCGCCGTATCCCATGAGGCCTCGCCCGGTTTCGCCGCCTTCCACAGCGCAAAGTCGCGCGCCGAGTCCTTCTCGTACTCGTCCAGATCCACCCGCGCGCCGTCTTCCATCCCGGACAGGTCCTTCTTGCTCAGCTTGCCGTACTCCGGAAACGCCGCCAGCCTGAAGTACCAGCTCCCATCCTCTGTCTGGTAAGCCGCTCCCGCCGCCGCCAGCCGCTGCACCAGCTCTACCATCTGCGGAATATGTTCCGTGGCCCGGGCGATGATCTCCGGCCGCTCCACGCGCAACACATCCAGGTCCTCAAAAAAAGCCTCTTCGAACTTCGCCGTGTACTCGCCGATCGAAACCCCAGCCGCCGCAGAGTTGCGGATGATCTTGTCATCAACGTCGGTGATGTTCATGACGTGGCGCACGCCGACTCCGGTCAGCTTCAGAAACCGCCGCAGCACGTCCACTTGCAAAAACGTGCGGAAGTTGCCGATGTGCCCGTAGTCGTAGATCGTCGGCCCGCAGGCGTACATTCGTACCGCCTGGCCGTCGGAAGCAACCAGGTCGTCCATTTGTCCCGTCAGGGTATTGAAAAGGCGTAGAGTCATCGCTCGAACTTCTCGCTCACACTTGTTCTGAAATCGGTTGGAATTGGCCGTTTTCGGCCATTTTGATTGTAGCAGCGGGAGATTCCACAGCAGAAAGCCGGAGAACAGTCGTCATTCGTCATTCTTCGGTTGCCGGCCTCCGGCTTGGCCGCGAGCCGAGGAAACTTGATTTCCAGAAGGGTATTCACACTGCCGGATTAGAAGTATGATAGAAGGTATGACAATGCAGGCGACAGTTCGCAAGATGAAACGGAGCTTCACCCTGACGCCGGAAGTGGTGGCGTTTGTGAGCGAGACACGTCAGAGGCGACAGGTAGGTTCGGACTCCGAAACGCTGGACTTGCTGCTGAGGGAGCTGATGCTGGAAGCTAGACGGCAGGAGTTTGAAGCTGCCTGCAAGGCGTACTACGACTCGGCTTCGGAAGAAGAGCTGGCGGAAGAACGGCAATGGGCTGAGATGGCCGGCTCCAGTCTTCTGCTCGAAGCCGACGCGACCGGGGGCAGACTGTGACCCCGCCGCAGGTGCGTTATCCGCTTCGCGGGGAGATATGGTGGACGCAGTTCCCCACTGACCCGCCAGACAAAGGGCGCCGTCCAGTCATTGTGGTGTCTATAGACGGCCGCAACTGCCATCCCCGGGCAAATACCGTTCTTGTCATTCCGCTTTCCACTTCCATTCACAAGCCAAGCCCGACTCATCTGCTCTTGAGAGCCGGGGAAACGGGGCTGCGAGAGGATAGCGTAGCCATGGCCGATGGCATCTGCACGGTGAGCCGCGCGCAACTAGCCGAGCCGGTTCAGGGCCACCGTCCCCTCACCAGCCGCCAGATTTGCACTCTGGCCAGCTTGGTGCGGCTGGCGATGGGCTGTGTAGGAGGTTAAGCGGATTTTGCGCGTCTTTGGAACCGCGGCCAGACGGCAGCGGCGATCATGGCGGCGTTTTCCGTCGAAAGAGCCAGCGCAGGAAAGGCTAGGCGCAGCCCGCGCCGCCTGGCTCATCCCCAGGCTCGACGCGCACCCGCAGCCACAATAAACCTGCCACCACGGCCAATCCGGCAGTGAGCGTGAGCGCCGATTCCCATCCGATGCGCTCGGCCAGCCACGGCGTCAACGCGGGTGAAACCATGCCGCCCAGGTTGCTGCCGAAGTTCATCACGCCGCCGGCGACGCCGCTGTGTTCGCCCGACAGTTGGGTCATGCTCGCCCAGAAGGGGCCTTCCGTCGAAAGCACCAGCACCGTGCAGGCAGTCAGCGCGGCCACGGCCACCATCGGGCTGGGAGTGCGTGCGCCCAGCACCAGAAAGACAGCGGCGCCGCAGAGCGCGACCAGCGGAACGCTGCGCCGTCCCCACGTCGCCCCCCAGCGCGCCACAGCCGCATCGGACAGCACGCCGCCCAGCGGAATGGCGAAGATCGTCGCCACCCACGGCAGCGCCGTGAAGCTGGCGGCCTTGAGCACCTCGAAGTGGCGCACCTGAACCAGGTACAGGTAAAACCAGAAGACGAAGATATAACCCAGGTAACCCTGCAAAAGATAACTGGCAAAGAGAAACCAGAAACTCGGCGAGCGCAGCGGCTTATGAGAAGCCTGCGCCGGCGCAGTCGGAGCGTGAGACGCAGTTTCAGCCGCCTCGCTTCCCGGCGAATGAAGCTCCCGCGGCGCAAACCGCCACCACAGCAGCCCGGCGGCCGCGCTGAACGAGGCAGCCACCAAAAGTGCCGCGCGCCATCCGTAGCGGCCGTCAATCGGCGCCAGCAGCAGCGGAGCCACCGCCGATCCAATGCCCACGCTGGCCAGCACCAGGCTATTGGCCCGCGCTTGCATCCGCGACGGTGTGGTGACGGCGATGGTTCTCGCCGAGGTGGGATAAGTGGGCGCGGCCATGACGCCAAACAAGGCGCGAATCAGCAATAGCTGCGGAATCACCATGGCCAGGCCATAGCCATGCCAGGCCACAAACGCGGTTAGCGTGTTCAGCAGCGCCCATCCCAGGCAGAGCGCCAGGAAGATGCGGCGCGCGCTCACCCGGTCAGCCAGTCCTCCCGAGGGCACTTGAAACGCCGTGTACCCCACCAGAAAGGCGCTGAAGACCATCCCCATCTGCGCCTGGCTCAGGCCAAACTCCCGCATCATGCCCGGAGCGACCACCGTGACGGCCACGCGGCCCACGTACCCGGCCGAGGCCACGGCCATCAGCAGCAGCACCAGGCGCTTGCTCATCGAGGCGGACGCCGTCGCCATCGCCGGGCGAGTCACTTGAGCCCTTTGTGGAAGATCAGCTCCGCATGTCCCGTTACGCAGTAATCTTGGATTTCCCCGACTTGCTCGAAGCCATGCCGCAAGTAAAATTGCTGGGCCTGGTGATTGAACGACGACACCAGCAGAAAAAGGTGTCCGCGCCCGGCAAAGCGCTGCTCGGCAAAGCGCAGCAATTGCGATCCGGCTCCTTGCCCGCGCGCCTCCGCCGCAACCGCGATGCTGGCGATGTAAGGCGACCCTGCCAAGCCGTAGGGAGCCAGCAGAATGAAGCCTGCCGACTGCGCGCTCTCCCGGTTCCTGGCCACAAAAAGCTCGGTGCCGGGGCGGTTCAGAGCTTCGCGGCAGGCTTCCAGATTGCGGCCCAGAGTGATCCATGGCTCTGAGCAAGCCATCACCCCGGCGCACCATGCATAGTCATCCGGCGCGGCGGCCGTAACGTCGATCGGAATCTCCATCATTCCCTCAAAAACATCTGCATCCTACCGACCGGCTCACCTTCCCAGCGCCAGCGACGGATTGCCAGAGAGCGAGTTATCGGCGAACTCCCCGTCCTGAAACCGCGGCCAGGCGGCGGCGGCGATCATGGCCGCATTGTCCGTCGACAAAGCCAGCGTAGGAAAGGCCACGCGCAATCCCCGTCGAGATGCCTCGGCACTGAACCGCGCGCGAAGTTCGCTGTTGGACGCCACTCCACCGGTGATCAGAATCCGCCGCGCGCCCAGCGATTCGGCCGCCGCGAAGGTCTTCTTCATCAGGTCGCCCACCACCGCACATTGAAAGCTGGCTGCGAGGTCCAGAATCTGCTGCGGACAGAGCGCCAGTGCTTCCTCTTTGGTCTGCGGTGGACGCGCCTTGACGCCGGGCGCGAAGAGCCGGGCCGCGCGCGCCTGCGCTTCTTCCCTCAGCTCATGCAGCTCCACATAACGCAGCACGGCAGTCTTGATTCCGGAAAACGAAAACAGAAACCGTGGGTCGAGGTTGGCGATGGGGGCGGTGCGCGCCGCCTTGGTGCGCGGAACCTTGCCGGCCAAATAGATTTTTGCCTTGATCTGCGAGAAGGCGAACGGCACAGCGTGCGGGTTGCCGTAGCGGGCTAGGGCATCGATCCACGGTCCTCCGGGATAGCCGAAGCCGAGCAGCTTGGCCACCTTGTCGTAGGCTTCTCCGGCCGCGTCGTCCAGCGTGCGGCCAACCAGCCTGTAACTCCACGAGCCGCCGGCTGGCCGGGCGAGATAAAGGTGCGTGTGCCCGCCGGAGACGACCAGTGCCAGTGCCGGTTGTTCGCTCAGGTTTTGATTGCTAACACCCTGAGTCGCCCTGAGCGGAGCTGAAGGGAGTGAAAGAGCCTGCTTTTCGACCTCGTGTTCATGCAATAGAACCGCGTGGATGTGTCCTTCGAGGTGGTTGATGGCGATCAGCGGCAGCCCTTGCGCAAAAGCCAGCGCCTTGGCGTAGGTGACGCCCACCAGCAGCGCCCCGGCCAATCCCGGCCCAGCGGTCACGGCGATGGCGTCCAGATCCGCCAATCCGATTCCAGCTTCGGCAAGCGCCGCCCGCACCACCGGCACAATGGCCCGCAGATGCTCGCGGCTCGCCAGCTCCGGCACCACTCCCCCGTAGCGTGCGTGGGTGGCGATCTGCGAAGCGATGACCGACGACAGCGTCCGCGTCCCGCGCTCCACCACCGCCGCCGCCGTCTCGTCGCAGGAGGATTCAATGCCCAGAATGAGGCCGCGTTCGCTCATCGTGCGCTTTCGATCTGGCGTGAAATCCAACGGCTCAGGCTCACGCCCTCAACCGCCGCGCGCAGAGCCGCCTTGCGGTGCAGTTCCGGTTCGGTCCGCACCAGAATTTTTCCGTTGAACGGGCGGTCGGGCTGCTGGCCGCTCTCGGCGCAAAGCTCCAGGTAGCTGTCGATGCTCTCGCGGAAGGCCCGCGTCAGCTCCGTGGCCGTTCTTCCCTCAAAATGAATCACATCCCGAAGCCCTGCCACCGTGCCGGAAAATGTCTTATCCTCCGGATCGAAGTCGATTGGCCCGGCGGCATAACCCTTGTATTCCATCATGGCTTCACCCCCGCGTTGGTGAGGAACTGGCGAACCGCATCCACCGCGCCTTTTTTCGTTTCGGGCCGCGGGTGCGGACGGTGAAAGACGGCAGTCACTCCGTTCAATCTTGCCGCCACGCGGCTCCCCGCGCGCTCCATAACCTCGCCTCCCAATGCGCGAATCAGCGCCTCAATTGCGGACCAGTGAATATCCGCTCGCGTTGGACGGGCAAAAAGGGCGTTCAGTGTGGCCTGTTGCGCCTTGTTCATAGCAAGGGAATCATAGCCTCTCTCATTCCGATGCACAATCCAAATGATAGCACTTACCGCTATCACAATCCAGGCACAGACCTCGAAATTGCGGCGCCATTCCCACGGGGGAGCGAATAGGGTGACAATGGAAGCAGCCATCTTGCCCACCAAGCTCCAATTCGATGCGGCTCTGCGAATCCTGGCGAAGCTGCGTGCCGCCGGGTATGAGGCTTATCTAGCCGGCGGCTGCGTCCGCGACCTGCTGCTCGGCCGCGAGCCCAAGGACTACGACGTGGCCACCAGCGCAACGCCGGATGTAGTCCTGGCGATGTTTCCGCGCACCTTTGCCGTCGGAGCGCACTTTGGCGTGGTTCTGGTAGCCGACGAGACGCTGGACGAGCCGGCAAGCTCCGAAGGGGCAGAAGCCTCAAGGGGCGCGGAACACGTCACCGAAGTAGCCACCTTCCGCTCCGATGGTGCCTACTCCGATGGCCGCCATCCCGATGCGGTGCGCTACACAACCAGCGCCGAGCAGGATGTCCGCCGCCGCGATTTCACCATCAATGGCCTGCTCCTCGACCCATTGAAGGGCACGGGCGATCTCCGCTCGGCGGTCATCGACCACGTCAACGGCCTCGCCGACCTGGAAGCTGGCGTCGTTCGCGCCATCGGCCAGCCCGGCGAGCGCTTCGAGGAAGACCATCTGCGGATGTTGCGCGCCGTGCGCTTTGCCGCCCGTTTCGGTTTCGAGCTGGACCCCGGAACGGCCTCCGCCATGCGCCGCCTGGCCGCCAAAACCAAAGCCGTCAGCCGTGAGCGTGTTCGCGACGAGCTGACCAGAATGCTCACCGAGGGTCATGCGCGGCGCGCCTTTGAACTGCTCGACGAAACCGGCCTCCTCGCAGAAGTTCTCCCCGAAGTCGCCCGCATGAAGGGTGTCGAGCAGCCCCCGCAGTTTCATCCCGAGGGCGACGTTTGGGTGCACACCCTGTTGCTGCTCGATCAACTTGAGCCAGACTGCCCCTTCGCGCTCGCCTGGGCCGCGCTCTTGCACGATGTGGGCAAGCCGCCCACCTTCCGCCGCGCAGAACGCATCCGCTTCGACGGCCATGTGGAAGTCGGCGTAGCCATCGCGGCTGAAATCTGCCAACGCTTCCGCTTCTCCAACGACGAAACCCGCCAGACGCTCTCGCTCATCGAGAACCACATGCGCTTTGCCGATGCGCAGCGCATGAAGGCCTCCACGCTCAAGCGCTTTTTCCGCCTGGAAAATTTTCCGCAGCACCTTGCTCTGCATCGCATGGACTGCCTCGCCAGCGCCGGCAGCCTCGACCACTGGAACTATGTCCGCGAGCGCTATGAGTCAATCCCCGAGGAAGCCGTGCGCCCCACGCCGCTCGTAACCGGCCGCGAACTGATCGCCGCCGGCTACAGCCCCGGAGCCGCATTCCGCATCATGCTCAACGCCGTCGAGGACGCGCAACTGGAAGGCGCCATCACCACGCCAGCCGAGGCGCTGGCCCTGCTCCGCCAACGCTTTCCGCTCGATTGACCGGCCGTCAGCCGTGGCCCTGCCGCGCGTATCCGCCAACTTGCAAAACTGGTCTTTTACAATAAAGAGAGGGGTGGCTTATGGCAGATGGCCGCGAAGAACGGGAAGAGCGCGAAAAACTCCGCGAGTTGGAAGAGCGAGAGGATCGCGAGGACAGGCTCGACCACGACCAGATCGACCCGTGGGAGCAGGAGCGGGCCGACTCCTGAAGTTGCGCCCGGCCCACATCTCAATTTTCATCGCATCTTGCGCGCAGGCAATCTTGCCGATGTGAATCTCGCCAGCAAAAAGAAGGGCTTCGATCAGCCAACCTGATCGAAGCCCTTTTTCTCGTTGCTTTCCCTTACTTAGCCCATGGCTGTGCGCAAGTGCGCGACTTCATCCAAAATGCGATGTGCGAGGTCGGACTTTGATTGTGCGGGGAAGGCGACTTCGCGTGTGGGCGTGATGAAGGTGGCGGCGTTGCGTTCGGAGTCGAAACCCAGGGCGGGCTGGGAAACATCGTTGGCAACGATGGCATCCGCGCCTTTGCGCCCCATCTTCTCTCTGGCGTTGCGGATGAGGTCTTGTGTGTCGATGGGGGTCTCGGCGGCAAAGGCGATCAGCAGTGTACCGGGGTTGCGGTGAACCGCGACGCTTTGCGCGATGTCCTCTGTCGGTTCAAGCAAGAGAGTGAGCGGCCCCGTGCGCTTCAGCTTCTGTGGCGCGACGGCGGTGGGACGAAAGTCGGAGACAGCAGCGGCCTTCATGACAATCGTAGCTTGCGGAAGATGGGCAAGGACGGCCTCGTGCATCTGGCTGGCGGTGGTCACGTCGATGCGTTCGCAGCCGGCGGGCGTAGCCAGCGCGGTGGGCGCGCTGATGAGGATCACCTTTGCGCCGCGCGCGATGGCGGCTTCGGCGAGTGCATAGCCCATGCGGCCGCTGGAGCGGTTGCCGATGAAGCGCACGGGATCGATGGGCTCGCGCGTGCCGCCCGCGGTGATCAACACCGTTTCACCGGCGAGATCGCGTGCGGGGTTTTCATCGAGGCGCTGAATGTGGGCGAGGACGGCATGAACGATCTCGTCGATTTCGGCGAGGCGGCCGCTGCCGGTCATGCCGCAGGCCAGGTAGCCGCTGCCCGGCTCGATGATTTCTACGCCGCGCTGGCGCAACGTCGCGAGATTGGCTTGGGTGGCGGCGTGGTTCCACATATTCACATTCATCGCCGGAGCAACCAGGACGGGCGCGGTGGTGGCGAGGTAAAGGGTGGAGAGAAAATCGTCGGCGAGGCCGTGCGCGAATTTGGCGAGCGTGTCCGCGGTGGCTGGCGCCACCAGGAGCAGGTTCGTGGATTGGGCTTCGGAGATGTGCTCGATGCCCGCGCCTTCGTATGCATCTGTATGCCAGAGCGAAGTGATGACCTTGTGGCCGGTGAGCGAGGCGAAGGTGAGCGGACGGACGAACTCTTCGGCGGCGCGGGTCATGACGACGTGGACGTCGAGAGAGTGCCGTTGCAGAGCGCGAACCACTTCGGCGGATTTGTATGCGGCAATGCCGCCCGTAACGCCGAGCGTGACCTTGAAGGGAAGCGGGCTAGGCATGGGCTGCTCCTATGAGGAGGTTGTCGATCAGGCGCGTTTCGCCGAAATGGGCGGCGACGGCAATAAGTGCGCCGCGGGTGGTCTCTGCCACCGGCAACAGCGTGTCAGGGTCAACGACGGCGGCGTATTCCACGATGACGGCGGGATCGGCTGCGAACATCTTCAGCATGGTTGCGGTGAGCACTTGGGAGTTGCGTTCGCCGTGGGCGTGCAGATCGGCGGCGGCGGCCAGCGAGCGGTGCAGGATGGTGGCGCTGATGCGCTGTTCCGCTGTCAGGTACCGGTTGCGCGAGCTGAGGGCGAGGCCGTCGGCTTCACGCACGATAGGACACGCGACGAGTTCCACTGAAAAATTCAGATCGCGCACCATGGCGCGGAGGACGGCAACCTGCGCGGCATCCTTCTGGCCGAAGTAGGCGCGGTCCGGCGCGACGATGTGGAAGAGCTTGGCGACAATGGTCGCCACTCCGCGAAAGTGGCCGGGACGGGACACGCCGTCCAGGCGGTTACTGATGCCGGCAACCTCAATGAATGTGGTTGCGCCCTCGGGCGCCAGCGTTTCGGCGGACGGAGCGAAGAGGAGGTCTACACCCGCGGCCTGGAGCGCGGCGCAGTCGGCGTCAAAGGTGCGGGGGTACCGGTTGAAGTCTTCGTTGGGGCCGAACTGCAAGGGATTGACGAAGATGCTGGCAGCCACATGGGTGCAGCCGCGCTTCGCCGCTTTGATGAGCGAAAGATGGCCGGCGTGCAATGCGCCCATGGTGGGCACAAGGGCGAGTGTGCCGTTGCGGCGGAGTTCGCGTGCGGCGGTTTGCATCTCGGCGATGTCAGTGATGATATGCATGGGATGAATGAGTGCGTTCCTCTCGATGAACAGCGTTGCTTGCCTTGCAGAACAGATTTTTCACTGCTCTCAGAATGAAAATTCAATCAAGTTGAAGGTCAAATCAAGTTTGACGCCGGCAAAGATCATCGGTGGCTGCGTTATGACGGTTCACGCGGCAAAATGTCTGCGCTGGCTTCGCGGGGAAGATGGTAGCACTCGGCATCGGCGGGGAAGCTGCCGCTGCGGACATCACTCGCATAATGCTGAATGGCTTCGGTAAAGAGCGCGGACGCGTCGGCATAGCGGCGGACAAACTTGGCCGGGGGCGCTGCGGTGAAATTGACGAGATCGTGAAAGACGAGGATCTGGCCATCGCACTCCGGGCCGGCGCCGATGCCGATGGTGGGAATGGTGAGCGCGGCGGTGATGAGACCAGCCACTTCGCGGGGAACGCACTCCAGCACAATGGCGATGGCGCCCGCGGCTTCCAGCGCCCGCGCGTCGGCGATCAGGTCGTCGATAGCCGCGGCGGATTTGCCCTGCACGCGGTAGCCAATGCGATGCACCGACTGCGGCGTGAGGCCGATGTGGCCGACGACGGCAATCTCAGCCTGGGTGAGAGTGTCCACCAGGGCGGCGCGGGTGCGGCCACCTTCAATCTTCACCGCTTCGGCGCCGGCATCCTTGATGAAGCGGGTTGCGTTGGTGATGGCCTGTTCGGTGGAGGAGTGATAGGAGCCGAAGGGCATGTCAGTCACCAGCAGGGCGCGGCGCACAGCGCGGCGGACGGCGCGCGTGTGGTGCAGCAGCTCGTCCATGGTAACGGGGAGAGTGCTGTCATAGCCCAGGACGGCCATGCCCAGCGAGTCGCCGACCAGAACCATGTCAATGCCGGCCTGGTCAACGAGGAGCGCAGTCGGATAGTCGTAGGCGGTAAGCGCCGTGATGGGCTGGTGGGCTTGTTTTCTGGCGAAAAGGGTTTGCGCGGTAACTTTTGGCGCGGGGGCAGATCCTTCCCCCGTGGGAAGCTGGATAAAACTCATGGCCACTCTCCAGTGCAACCCCGAAAGCAGCGCAAGCTACCTGATAGGCGCAAATCCAGTATACTTCCGCGGAATCTCGCCAACAAAAAGAAGGGCTTCGACCAGCCAACCAGACTGATCGAAGCCCTTCTCCCCGTTGCCTTTCCTTACTTGGCCTTGGGTCCAGCCGCGCGGATCGCCTCGGAAGCGTCGAACTTCTCGAAGTTAGCCTCGAAGCGGCTTGCCAAATCCGCCGCCTGCCGGTCGTATGCTTCCTTGTCGGCCCAGGCGTTGCGCGGGTTCAGTATCTCCGCCGGAACCTCCGGGCAGCTCAACGGAATGCTCAGCCCAAACGCCGGCTCAGTGGCATACTTCACCCCATTCAGTTGTCCGTTCAGCGCCGCATTGACCAGAGCGCGCGTAATCTTCAGGCTCATGCGCTTGCCCACGCCATATTTCCCGCCGCTCCAGCCCGTATTCACCAGCCAGCAGGCCGCGTTTTGCTTCGTGAGCCGCGCGCCCAGCATCTCGGCATAAAACCGTGGAGCCCGTGGCAAAAACGGCGCGCCAAAACATGCGCTGAAGTCCGGCACTGGCTCCTTGCCCATCCCCGCCTCGGTTCCGGCCAGCTTCGCCGTATAGCCCGACAGGAAGTGGTACATTGCCTGCTCCGGCGTCAAACGCGAAATCGGCGGCAGCACGCCAAACGCATCCGCGGTCAGGAACATCACATTCTTCGGATGCCCGCCCACTCCAGGAATCACGGCGTTCTCAATTAGATCCACCGGGTATGCGGCGCGTGTGTTTTCCGTGAGCGTGGAATCTGCAAAGTCCGGCTCCCGCGTCGCTTCGTTCAGAATCACATTCTCCAGCACCGATCCAAACCGGATCGCCCGGTAAATCTGCGGCTCGCGTTCCTCGGTCAGGTCAATGCATTTCGCGTAGCATCCGCCCTCAAAATTGAAGACTCCGGTCGCGCTCCAGCCGTGTTCATCGTCGCCGATCAGCCGCCGTGCCGGGTCGGCCGAAAGCGTCGTCTTGCCCGTCCCGCTCAACCCGAAGAAGAGCGCCGTCACGCCGTCCGCGCCCACGTTCGCCGAGCAGTGCATCGGCAGTACGTCCCGCTGCGGCACAATGAAGTTCATCACGCTGAAGATCGATTTCTTGATCTCGCCGGCATATCTCGTCCCGCCAATCAAAACAATGTGCCGCGTGAAATCCGCCAGAATAAACGCGCCCGAGTTGGTCCCGTCGCGCTCCGGCACGGCCTCGAAATCCGGCGCCGCAATCACCGTGAACTCCGGCACATGAGTCGCCAGCTCCGCCGCCGTGGGCCGCACAAAAAGCTGGTGCGCAAACGCCGCTTGCCAGGCCTGCTCTGCAATTACCCGAATCGGCAGCCGGTAAGCCGCGTCGGCCCCGCAGAAGAGGTCCTCCACATACAGGTCGCGTCCCTTCAGGTGTTCGACAACCCGCTCCAGCAGCGCTCCAAACCGCTCCGGCGAAATCGCCTTGTTCACCTTGCCCCAGTCCACCTGGGAATGCGTCGTCGCATCGTCCACGATGAACTTGTCTTTGGGACTGCGCCCCGTCCGCGCCCCGGTAACGGCCACCAGCGCCCCGTT
Organism: uncultured Occallatibacter sp.; assembly: GCA_964420185.1. Taxonomy (GTDB): domain Bacteria; phylum Acidobacteriota; class Terriglobia; order Terriglobales; family Acidobacteriaceae; genus Telmatobacter. The sequence goes on from CAYQSI010000037.1 coordinate 14,204, forward strand.
CGCCGCCAACCGCGCTTCGCCGCCAACCAATGCAGTTTCAACCAGTTGCGCCATCGGCAGGTTTGCATGCGCCCGCGGCCCCGCCGCCAGCGCCTTCAATGCCTCTACTTCACAAGAACAAGCCATCGCAAAACCCTTTCCGTACAGAAAAAACTGAAAATTTGAGAACATCCATTGTGCCATCGCCCGCCCGTCCTTGGGAAGGCCCGAAAACGCACGCACGCCACTTGCGATAATCTAAATGATCGACTAATCGAGGCTAAATCCGTCATGTCTACTTCTGCTTCCGTCCCTCTTCTGCCCCCCCTCCACACTATCGACCTGATCCGCAAGAAGCGCGACGGCGGCACACTGAACGCCCGCGAAATCGGCTTTCTGGCCTCCGGCGCGGCCTCCGGTTCCATCCCGCTGGAGCAGCTCTCTGCCTGGCTGATGGCTTCCTGGCTGCGCGGCCTTTCGCTCGATGAGACGCGCGCGCTGACCATCGCCACCCGCGACTCCGGAGAAAAGTTCTCGCCCGCCCGGCTGGGCAAGATGGCCGTAGACAAGCACTCCACCGGCGGCGTGGGCGACAAAACCAGCTTCCTGGTGGCTCCCCTGGCTGCGGCCTGCGGCGTGGCCGTGCCCATGATCAGCGGTCGCGCGCTGGGCCACACCGGCGGCACGCTCGACAAATTGGAAGCCATTCCCGGCTTCCGCACCGCCCTCACGCTTGAGGAATTTGAGGCAGTTCTGGAGAAGTGCGGCGCTTCCATCGTCAGCCAGACTCCGGCTCTGGTGCCCGCCGACCGCGTCCTCTATGCCCTGCGCGACCGCACCGCAACGGTCGAGTGCCCTGGATTGATCTGCGCCTCCATCCTCGGCAAAAAGCTGGCGGCGGGTCTGGACGCCCTGGTCCTCGACGTAAAAACCGGCTCCGGCGCCTTCCTGCGCAAGCCCGAAGATTCTGAGTACCTCGCCGCCCTGATGGTGGCCACCGCCGAAGCCGCCGGAACCCGCACCGTGGCCCTGCTTACCGATATGGGCCAGCCGCTGGGCCGCACGGCCGGCAACTGGATCGAACTGGCCGAGTCGGTCGAACTGTTGCGCGGCCACCGTCCATCCCAGAGCGAAGACCTGCGCGAGCTTTCGCTGATTCTCGCCGGATGGATGATCCACCTAGGCGGCCAGGCCGCCACGCCTGAACTTGGTTATGCCCGCGCTGAAGCGGCTCTTGCCGACGGCTCGGCACTGCGCAGTTTCTTTGCCATGATCGAGGCTCAGGGCGGTGACACAAAGGCCTTCAGCGATCCCGGCTTCCACAAGCCCGGCGCGACCCAGGTCGTTTTGGCCTGGGAAAGCGGCTTTGTTTCCACCATGGACACCACCGCCCTCGGCTGGGCCGTGCAGCGCACCGGCGCGGGCCGCGAAAAGGCTGGTGAGCCGGTCGATCCTCACGCTGGCATCGACTTCCATGCCCGCCGCGGCGCACACATCCAGAAGGGTCAGCCGCTGGCAACGCTCTACGCCACCAATCCCGATCTCCTCGCCGAGCCCGAGGAGATTCTCAAGCAGGCCATCACTTTTTCGCCGGCCCCACCGCAGGTGGTGCCCCTGGTCAGCCGCATCTTCACCCGCGAAGCCGCGGAAGCTCATCTGCGCAATGTTGTAAGGTAGCTTTCAGTTGTCAGTAGCCAGTTGTCAGTAATAAGTTTTCAGTGATCAGTTGTCCGGGACAGGATTTGCAGAAGTTTGCTAGCCGCCGCAACGGGCGGCCAGAACGCGGCAGGGGTAACCCACAGAGTGTTTTTCCCTGCATATCACCCAGCGGCCGGAAACTGACCACTGACCACTGTTTACTGACCACTATTTTTAAGGAGTGACCGCTTTGGAGCGATATACCGGAGTGCTGGGAATCCTGGCCGTGCTGCTGACGGCTTATTTGTGTTCCACCGACCGCAGACATATTCGCTGGCGCACCGTCGCCTGGGGCCTCGGCCTTCAGCTTACCTTCGCCTTCCTGGTGCTGCGCTTCGACTACGGCCAGCGCGCCATGACCTGGGCTGGCGGCGTGATCAACGCCATGCTTGCCTGCACCTTCGCTGGCACCAGGATGCTCTTTGGCCAGTTAGGCCTTCCCAACTCCGGAGCCTTCGGCAATCTGCTGCCGCCAAACTCGGGCGCCATCTTCGCCTTCCAGGTCCTGCCTACCATCATCTTCATCTCCGCCTTCTTCGCGGTGCTCTACCACATCGGCGTGATGCAGATCGTCATCCGCGGCTTTGCCTGGGTCATGCTCATGACCATGCGCATCTCCGGCGCGGAAAGCCTGAACGTAGCCGCTTCCGTCTTCATGGGCCAAACCGAGGCCCCGCTCACCATTCGCCCGTTCCTCTCCAAGGCCACGCGCAGCGAGCTGATGACCATCATGACCAGCGGCATGGCTCACGTCTCGGGTGGCATCATGGCAGCCTACATCGCTTATGGCGTCGAGGCCCGCCATCTGCTCGCCGCCGTCATCATGACCTCGCCCGGCACCATCCTGCTCTCCAAAATGCTGGTTCCGGAAACTGAAGTTCCCGCCACCGAAGGCAAGGTCGTCATCCCCCAAGACGAGCTGCACAAGGATGAAAACTTCATCGGCGCCATCGCCCGCGGCACAATCGACGGCGGCAAGCTGGCCATGAACGTGGGCATCATGCTCATCAGCTTCCTGGCCCTCGTAGCCCTTCTCGACTGCGTGCTGCTCTGGACGCACGGGCTTGCTTACATGCACTGGGTTCCCGGCTCGCTCGGGCAGATTCTCGGCTTCCTCTTTGCTCCCGTTGCCTGGCTGATCGGCGTTCCCTGGCACGACTGCGGCGCCATCGGCAATCTGCTGGGCACGCGCATGGCGCTCAATGAATTGCTCGCCTACATCTCGCTGGGCGCACAAAAGGCAACTCTGATGCCGCGTTCCTTCACCATCGCCACCTTTGCCCTCTGCGGCTTCGCCAACCTGGGCTCCATCGGCATGCAGATCGGCGGCATCGGCGCCCTGATTCCCGAGCGCCGCAACGAACTGGCCAAGCTCGGCTTCCGCGCCATGTTCGCCGGCACCATGGCCAACCTCATCTCAGCCTCCATCGCCGGAATTTTCCTGGGGTAGAAACTCTCGATTCAACCATAGATCTGGGTGCTGGGTGCCCCATCCTTCCGCAGTTTCATCGCGGAAGGGTGGGAGACCTCGAACTTCAATTTGCAACCCGCATCCGCCTCACCCGATAGAGAATCGTCAGCGCCGTAACCGAACCGCACGTCATCAGGCTCGCCGCCATACCAAGAATCAGTGAAAGATCGTGCTGGAAGAGTCCATGCACGATTCCCACCATCTGCAACACGCTGAACCCTCCGAAAGTCACCAGCGAGATGCCTTCATCGCTCTTCTTCCGCCACAGCGCCAGAACCTGCGGCACAAAAAGCAGCGCGTTGCATCCCAACCCCAACGCGAAAATCACTGCCACAAGCTCCTTCATCCCCATCCCCCGCGCCTCTCACTCGCTTTCCTCTCCATCCTCTCATCCAAGAGCATCCCGTCATTGCTCTTCCCTTGTAGAATGTCTAAAGCGCACCGGCGGGCACAAGAAAATGACCTACTTCGACGAAGTCTCTGAAGCAGCAGCGTTCCTCAGAAGCAAACTGGGCGCGCTCAACCCTCGTATTGGAATTGTCCTTGGCTCCGGACTGGGCGCCGTGGCGGACGCGGTCACCGACCCGGCCGTCATTCCCTACGCCCAGATTCCGCATTTCCCGCAGTCCACCGTCGAGGGCCACTCGGGGCGGATTGTCGCGGGGCTCATAAACAAAGTCCCGGTCGTCGTCTTGCAGGGCCGGGTGCATTTTTACGAGGGCTACACGCCGCAGCAAGTCACCTTCCCCATGCGCGTACTGGGCGCGCTCGGCATCCAGTCGGTCGTCCTGACCAACGCCGCCGGCGGCATTCAAAAGGGCTACCGCATCGGCCAGCTTGTAGCGCTCAGCGACCACATCAACCTCATGGGCTGGAACCCGCTGGTAGGGCCAAACGAGCCGCGCTTCGCTGTGCGCCCCAGCGCTGGATTGCGCTTTTTCGACATGACCGAGGCCTACTCGATGGCCCTCCGCGCACTGGCGCAGGAAGCTGCCAAGGACGAGGGATTCGCGCTTGCCGAGGGAGTCTACCTGGCTGTCAGCGGGCCCAGCTACGAGACCCCGGCCGAGATTCGCGCCTTCCGCGCCTTGGGCGCAACGCTGGTCGGCATGTCCACGGTGCCAGAGACGATTGTGGCCCGCCACATGGGAATCGAAGTGCTGGGCCTTTCTTGCGTGACCAACCTCGCCGCCGGGCTGGGCGCAACGCCGCTCAGCCACCAGGAGGTCTTCGAAACCGGCCGGATGGTCGAACACCGGTTGGCTCGGCTGCTTCAGCGGCTCATGCCCCGAATCGCAGCACAGATGGAGCAGAACGCGTGAGCCAGACCGAGGACAGATACCCCACACCGCAGATCTCCGCAGAGCGCAGTGCTCTCCTTCCCTTTCCTCCCGTTGTGTTGGGAATTGCCGGCTGCACGGGGTCGGGCAAAACCACCCTCGCCTGCGAGCTGGCCCGTGCGCTCAATGGCGTCCGCTTCCACATGGACAACTACTACCTCGACCTCTCGCACATGCCACTGGCCGAGCGCGCCCAGCAGAACTTCGACGATCCCTCGCTGATAGAGATCACGCTGCTGGCGGCCCACATGGCAGCGCTGGCCAGGGGTGAAGCCATCGAGCGCCCCCTCTACGACTTTGCCACCTATACCCGTATCCTCGGCCCGACCGGAACCGGCCTTACTGAGACCGTCCTTCCCAGCGCATTTCTGCTGGTTGAGGGCATCTTCGCCCTCCATTTCACAGAGCTGCTGCCCTTTTACCAGTTGCGAGTTTATGTTGACACGCCCGACGAGGTCTGCTTCGAACGGCGGCTCAAGCGCGACATCGAGGAGCGCGGGCGCACACCCGAGTTGGTCCGCCGCCAGTATGAGGCCACCGTCAGGCCTTCCAGCATGGCCTTCGTCCGGCCCTCGGCCGTCAACGCCGACCTCATCGTGGACGGAACCGCCGCGCTCGACTGGAAGGTCGAGCAGATTCTGGCCGATATGAGAAGCCGCGGTATGTTGCGCTTCCCCGGCTAGAAAATCTAGCGCATTTCTAGAGCTCGTGTAAGGTCCTGGGTGCCCCATCCTTGCCGCGTTTTTGTTCTTGCGGCAAGGGTGGAATACCACGACTCTGGCATTGCAGAAACATGAAATATGCTCTGACAGTATGAAGATGTACCCATCCGAAATGTAGCGCCGGTTTCCCAACCCGCGCTTCTCTTCCCAATCGAACAAAATTATGCTGTCAGAGACCTGGCTTTCCCGCCCGTTCTCCTGCATTCACCATCGCTTGACTGAGAAGCGATCACGTCCCGATAGACTAGAAGTAATGATGACGAAATCCATCGCATCGATGAAGCGGAAGGCGGCCACCTGGCTGCGGCAGGGCATCTCGCCCCGGCGGCTGGCGTTCACGCTTGCCCTCGGATTCGCCATCGGCTGCATCCCCGTGGTGGGCATCCCCACGCCTTTATGCTTTGTCGTGGCGCTCGCCCTGCGGCTCAACCTGCCCGCCATTCAGGCGGCAAATTACGCGGCGTGGCCGGCACAGTTAGCGCTGATTGTGCCCTTTGTTCGCCTCGGCAGGCGACTCTGCGGCTTCGGCTCCGGTCACGCCATCACTGCCGCTGCCTTGCTGCACAGCTCTCCGTCGGTCATTCTTTCGCAGATGGGCGGCCTCGCCAGCCAGGCGATGTTGGCCTGGCTGGTGATTTCCGTCCCCGCTGTGGTGTTGATGACCGCGATACTAACCAAGGTGCTGCGCCGGATTCCGGCTGTCGCAGCGGCTGAACTGGGCGATTAGAGCATTTCTCCTGTTGCTATAGAGGGGATCTCCTGCTTGGCTCAAGGTTGCCGGTCGCTGAAAGAACAGGTAGCGCCGGCCTCCTGGCCGGCTGTCGCGTGGACCTCCCGGTCCACGCCGCACTCTACACAATAGGGAAATAGCTCTGATGCTGGCTTATTTCCCCGCGTAAGGGTCAACCACCGGTTTCGCGCTGTCCAGCCAGGCGGTGTAGATCATATCGCGCAACATGCTCGCTCCGGCTCCCAGCCGCTCGGCGGTAAACTCCCGCGACTCAGCCGTTCCCGCGCCCACAAACCCGCCCGCCTTCTCCAGTTGGTAGACCTTTTCCACGTAGGTCTTCGTGTTGCGCAGGTAGGCCACATAAGCGTCAAAAATGTCGCCGTCGATGGTCTTGACCGGCGTCATCTTCGCCCGCACCTCGGGCTCGCGCAGGTTGGCTTCCACAAACGGCCCCTCGAACTGCCAATGAATCTTGTGATCGGTCGTATAGCCATTGGGGTTCGGTCCCGTCCAGCCGTTGAACTGGATGGTGACATGCAGCGGCTGTGAACCGTCGCCGACGTAGTGGCCGAGCCAGCCGGCGTAAAAGAGGATTGCCTGCTCAACGGGACGTGTATCCTGCTTGGCGGCGGAGAGCTTGCGGTACTCGCGCATCGACGACTTCAACCGCTCCCAAACTTCGGTGGCCTCCCAGGGCTGGAGGCCAATCTTCTCCGGCCGTTGCCCTGCGGCATAGACCTTGGCTTCAAAGTCGAAGCGGCGGTGCGGCAGGGGGCCCAGCGCGTCAGCCAATTCCATGTCGATGAAGTGCTCGGGAGCCTGTGCAGCCACCAACTCCGGCTCGGCGGGCGAGCGCCAGCGGTCCGGCTCCGGGCCCAGGTACTCGATCTCGGCAATTGCCTCCGGAGAGCGCAGGAAGGCCGGCACATCGGCGGGCAGCGTACTCGCCGCCACCTTGTTCACCAGCCGATGGCCGCCGGCGCCCCATGCGTAGGCAGCGGGCGATTGAGCAAGAACACAAACCAGCCCGGCCACGGCCAGAGCTGATAGAAACGGACGAAAAGACGCAGACGGAGTAAGCATTGAGCCAGTATATCGCCGCCCCGCTACGCCGTTTGAAAAACCCGCGAAGCCGGTCCCGTTCATGGGTAGCCAGCCTCCCCAGACTGGCCAGATCAGAATTGATAACCACGCTTGGAGTCGTAATCGAACTTCACCAATCCATCCCGATAATCGATGTGGATGGTCAAATGATCCAGCGTGGTCGCTCCAAGGTATCCCGAGATCTCCATCCCCAGATTCTTTGAGGTCCGTGAAGTGTCAAAAGAGACGACCCCCTGCACCTTCTGGGATAGATGCGCAAAAGTGAAGGTGACTTCGTCGGCGGTATAAACATTCTCCACATTTCCGCCGATGCCTTTCACGTGGATTCGATCCTCGGAGCGTACCTTGGTAACCTCCCGGGCGGCCTGCGGCGAAATGACTGTGGCCATTGCTCCTGTGTCCAGGATGAAAAGCTTGAGATTTCCGCCGCTGAGCGCAGCGGGCAAGATCAGCTCATGGCCAACGCGATAGACGGGCGTGTAACTCTTCATCTCCGGAGCGATATAGCGGTCATAGGGCCCGTGAGCGGTAGCTTTTTGAATGGAAGCATTTTGCGATGGTGCGGTGGCGCTGGATTCGGCAGCAGGAGCCTTCAAGCCGGACTCTGTTCCCTTGGCAACGAGCTTGTCCTGCTGTGCCGCCTTGGCGGGCTCAGCCGATTCATCGGAATCGTCTCGGCCCGCATCGCTCGTTTTCAGCGAGGGCGCTGCGGCGGCCGCTTCTCCCGGCCGTGGCGGCAGGGGGCCAAGCAGCAGCTTGCGCATCGGATAATCCAACGTCACCAGAAACTGCGAAAACACGTCCATTCCAATCAGGCCGTCAACATCCAGGCCGCTCCGGCTGTCGAGCACTTCAACCGAGCAATCCTGAAACTCGAGGTTCCCGATGCGGATGGAATCGGCATAAGCGGAATAGCCGGGCTTGTAGCCCTGATCGCCGACGCCGTTCATCTCCGTTTGCGAAAAAGGCTTGAGGCCCGCATGTTCGGCAACAGAACGCGTCACCGTCAGCCCGTTGGCGCCGGTATCGATCTCTAACCGGGCGCCGCGGCCGTTCAGCTTCGCGTCCAGCCCGAAGGCGGCGATGTGCGTCGCATCGCGCATCAGCATGGCAAAAGGAATCTCGGTGTTTGCCGTCGGGGAGACCAAATGGCAGGCTTTGTGCGGCTCGGCCGCCATCTTCTTCAGCCTCTCCAGGTACTGCCGCCAGTGACGTGTGCGCTCCTCGTCGTCTCCTCTCGGAGCGGACAGGTACGCCTCCGCCTCGGCGATCCTCTGCTTCAACGGAAGGGTGCGCATCCACTCCGCGCGAATCTGCGGGTCCTCGGGATCGAGCTGATGAGCAATCTCAAGCTGTTTGCCACTTGAAGCATACAGTGAACTGATGCGCTCCAAATCTGCCAGCAGCAGGCGGGTACGCGGGTTGCACAGGTCCAGCTTCTCGGCCTCAACCGCGGTTTGAGCGGCGATCCACGGCATCCCCTGGCGAAGCTCGACCTCGCCGCGCAATGTAATCAACGCCACCGAGTTGGGCGTGACGGCCAGCGACGCTTTCACTTGATCCGCTGCCTCTTGCACCTTCTGCTGATACAGCAAAGCATGAACCACCCCGGCAGTCAGTTCCGCGTCACCTGGATGGCTGGCCAGTTCGGCCCGGTAAAGACCGGCGGCCCGCGCATAATCGGCCGCCATCAGGGCCTTGTCGGCTTCGCTGGGCAGGTGATGTTTCACCACGCCGCAACTGGCCCCGAAGAGACACTTCACTGGAAAGCACAGCACGGCAATCAAGAGCGCAGCCCGCAAAGTATTCCGCAAAATCCCCCCTCGAAGCAACTTACCCTTGAATTCCAGCCTCATTCGCCCTACGGTCAACAGCTTACCATCGGCCCGCCGCGTGCCGGGTTTCCTCTCTGAAACCTGGCATTCCCCAACTTATCCGCAATGCGGATCACTGGTTCTCGTCGCTGAAGATCGCCTCAATCGTCGTCCCAAACAGGCGCGCCAATTTGAAGGCCAGCGGAAGGCTGGGGTCATACTTGCCCGTCTCAATGGCGTTGACCGATTGGCGCGAGACCTCCAGCCGCTCGGCCAGATCGGCCTGCGACCATTCGCGTTCCGCGCGCAACACACGCAGCCGGTTCTTCATCTGTACCTCAGTTGCAGCATCCCATAGGAGATGCCGGTCAGGATGCAATAGAGCGGGTAAACCAGGATCAGGTCCATGCGGTGAAGATGCACAAAGCTTTCCAGGAATCCCCAAACCACCGTCACGGAAAGGGTCGCTCCAATGCCCCAGAGCATGGACTGGATTTGCAGGTTGCGCATGAACTCATCCTTCTCTTCGCCCAGATACAAACCGAAGGCAACAATTTGCCCAATAATGGGCAGCGCCGCAAGGACGGCCAGCAGCCAGGCCACTGGACCCGTTGGGCGGAAGTGCACAAATACCCAAACCGCCAGGATAAGGAACAGGGCGTAGAGCACCATGGTGACAAGAAAGCGGCGCATATAGCGGCGCGTGGCCGGATTGCTCGTTGCACAAACCATGACTTGCCTCCTTTACATTAAGTCAACTTCACTTTACATATCAATCGAACTTATGTCAAGCGTCATTGACAAATATTTTCAGGCTGGTGTCCCTGCTCTCGATTTTGAGACTTGGGATGCGCCAAAATTCACCGCGCTCCGTCCTTGCGGCTTCTTTCTGTCCCAATGAGGTGGGAAACCCGAATTTCCGCTTGCCCGCAAATGCACTAGACTCAACTCGTGGGCTTTTCAAACTTTCTCGGCAATTCGGCGACGGTGACCCGGCTCCGCGAGAGCATCGGCGCGGATCGCTTTCCGCAGTCGCTCATCCTCTCCGGACCGCGCGGGGCGGGCAAATATACGCTGGCGCTGATGCTGGCCAAGGCCGTCAACTGCCTCCATCCCACCGAATCGGACGGCTTGCCCGACTTTTGCGGCGTATGCGCCAACTGCACCCGCATCAACGACTCGGCCAACCTGGAAGAGCGCGTTGCTGAGGCCGTCGCCGCCCGCGAGGAGTTGCGCGACACTGACAAGCGCGAGACCCGCATCCTCATCCAGACCCACCCCGACCTGCTCGTCATCCCCCCCGACCCGCCGCAACTGCTCATCAAGCTCGGCCAGGTCCGCCAGGCTATTCATGTGGCCTACTACCGTCCGCCGGTCGAGTCGAAACGCACCTTTACCATCTTTACCTCGTCGGCTTTTATGAAAGAGGCGGCCAACTCACTGCTTAAAGTCCTCGAAGAGCCGCCGACGCACACCTCGCTCATCCTGCTCACTGAGAATCCGCGCGAGCTGCTGCCCACCATCCGCTCCCGTTCAATAGTTCACCATCTGGGCGCGATTCCGGCTGCCGATCTGGAAGCCCTGCTCGCCCAGCGCCGTCCCGAACTCCAAGCTCAGGACCGCGCCCTGGCCGCGCGCCTCGCCGAGGGTGCCGTCGGCCGCGCCCTCACCATCGACCTGGGCGTCTATCTCGCCAGCCGTCAGGACGCTCTCATCCTCCTCCGCACCGCCCTGCGTGACCCCGATTACTCGCAGCTCTTCCACGCCACTGAGAGCTACCGCGCCGGCGCCGACGGCCAGGAGAAGACTATCAACCTGCTCCGCGCCCTCAGCAGCCTTATCGAAGATTTGCTGCTCATTGTGGCCGGAGCGCCCCAGCTCATCCGCAATCTGGACATCGAAGCCGAACTCGCCCGCCTTGGCCAGGACTTGAGCGTAGACTGGATCGATTCCGCCGCCCGCGCCCTCGCCCAGGTCGAGCAGGGCATGCGCCGCAACCTGCTCCGCTCGCTCTCCCTTGACGCCATGGCCGTCAGCCTCGGCCGCAACTAGGCCTCTGACAGTTTCTTTATGTACAATCTTCGGTGCCCCATCCTTTCGCCATTTTTCTGGCGAAAGGGTGTGAAACCCTGAACCTGATGTACGAAATCATGCGGCCAGGGACTTAGCTAACGCCTTCCCCAGGAGGACATCTTGCCCATGAGCAATGAACCCACTCGGCGCGGCACCCGCAATCGGCCAGCCGCCGTCGCTCCCTTCCGCTTGCCAGCCCACGGCTCCGGTCCAAATCAGGAGCACGAGCCTCCCCAGCGCCATGCCGAGCTCTTCTACCTGCAAAAGCAGATCCAGTCCCAGACCCCCATGGTCCTCGTCCTGGAAGACGGAGAGCTGATCGAAGGCTGCATCGAGTGGTACGACCGCAACGTCCTCAAGCTTCGCGGCCGCCAGAAGACCCTGGTCTACAAATCCGCCATCAAATATATGTACAAGCTAGGCGACGCCGGACAATGAAGGGGCAGCCATCCAGGGCAATTGCATGAATACATTTGTTGCTGTAGATGATTCGGTCAGCCGCCGGTCCGGACAAGCGAAGTCCTCCTTCCCGGAGGGAAGACGCGAAAATAGCCCCGGCTGGAGCGCAGCGGAAGCCTGGGAAAGCATCCGCATGAACCCCGCTGACTTGCTGACTCGCTGGCGGTCGTTCCCTAACCCCTAACCCCTAATCCTTGCTCCCTGCCTTGAACAGCCGGTCACGGATGGCCGCGCCAATCCCCTCCGCCGGTGGCAGCGGGCACAGAATCACCGTGCAACCCTCCGCGTCCAGCTCCCGCAGTCCCGCGTACAATCTTCGCGCCATCTCCTTCGGAGCCGCCCACCGGCCCCAGGGGTAAATCGCCGTCGCTCCGGTTGGAGCGGCAACCTCGACCGGCAGCATCACTCCCACCCGCTCGCCGGTCAGCTCCACCAGGTCCAGCGACGCCTCCTCCAACCGCGCTCCCAGTTCGATCAGATCGCCTCCCACCAGCACGAGCCGCGCCTTGGGCGCATAATGCCGCACTCCCACTCCCGGCGAAGGCATCGCCTTCCGTGGCTTCGCGCTCAGCGCCCCGCTGGCGCGGAAGATTTCCACCGCCCCGGCAGTCTCTCGAATCTGGGCAATCGTCACCGCGCCCGGCCGGTAGATCACCATCGGGCTCTGGCAGGGGTCCAGCACCGTGGACTCGACCCCGTGCTCGGTTGGCCCCGCATCCACCACCGCATTGATCCGCCCGTCCAGGTCTTCCAGCACATGCGCGGCTGTCGTCGGGCTCGTGTGCCCAAAGGTATTGGCGCTGGGCGCGGCCATCGGAACCCCGGCCCGCCGGATCACCTCCAACGCCACCGGATGCGCCGGCATCCGCACCCCCACCAGCGGCCGTCCCGCCGTCACCGCGTCGGGCACCGCCGCCGTGCGCGGCAGCAGCAGCGTCAGCGGTCCCGGCCAGTAGGCCTTCATCAGCTTGCGCGCCGTCTCGGGAACCTCCCGTACCAGCCCGTCGAGCATGGCCGCTCCACCATCAGGCCCGGCCACGTGCACAATCACCGGATCCCACCGCGGCCGCCGCTTGGCCTTGAAAATCCGCGCCACCGCCGCCGCATCCAGCGCATTTGCCCCCAGCCCATACACCGTCTCGGTGGGCAGCGCCACCAGCCCCCCGTTCCGCAGAATCTCCGCCGCCTGCTCCAGAGCGGCCTGGGCTTCGGCGGTTTCCAGATGGGCGGGGTCCACAATCAATCGCAGTGTCTTCACCCTCTTATTGTCGTCCTTTGCGGGCAACCGCCGCCACTCGCCCGGCTCGATACTCCGATCGCCGCAGCCTGAATCTTCCTCTCTTCCATCCCTGCTCAACTCTCTTTCAGCCTCCGCGCCTCAAGGCTCGGCGTCAGAGTGGATCTAGCGCTGCCGTATTCGTCTCGCTCTTTTTCCTTGACGCCAACCCGGCACCCGGCATATCGTCGCTGGAAAATCAGAGTCGACTGTTACAGCTCATGCTGCGGAACTGATCCTTATGGGCTCCGGGAGCGACAGTTCGCCATGACCAGCAATTGATCCGGCGAACTACCATCGATCCAAGGAATTTATCCTCTCCGGCAGATTGCGACAATAGGCCCCGAATAAGGAGATCTTCATGCGCCGGCTTCCTTTGTACATCGCTCTGGCAAGCATCGTTCTTTGGCCGTTGGGTCTGACCGCTCAGCACATAAAGCCCGTGTCAAAACCCCATGCCCGGTCCATCGAAGTCAAACATTTCACCACTGCGGCCGGAGTCCAGCTTTCGCAGAATTTCTCCAGGTATTTCTACGCCAGCTTCCTTGCCGAATTGCAGAGGCTCAAAGTTGCCGATCAGACGGTCCAAGAGGGAGCCGCTGTTGTCGATACGGACCGTCCCCATGGCTTGATTCCCCATTTCATTCTTCTGGAAGGCAAGTTCGTAACCGTCCAGGAAGGCCGCAACAAGGCCGGCAAGCTTGAGGCCAGATCCGCGCACATCGAGATTCACCTTTTCCGGAGGAGCAATCACAAGGAAGTCGACAGGTACAGGTTCAAGATCCCGCTCAAGGGATCGCTCCAGACTGACGAACAGAAAGTAGCCGAGTCAGCCGGCATCGCGGCTGCTCACTCGCTCCGCAAGCTGATGTACCCGGGATTCAAGGTGATGGACTTGTGCTGCTGAAACAGTGATTCTTGCCGAAGGCGCCGGGCGCCCCAGCTCTCGCATTTGAAATCAGGGAATCGGCAATTCTCGTCCCCAACCCGCCCCCTGCCGTATACTCACTGCTGACCATGCCCATCGAGACCGAGATCAAATTCCGCGTGGACGACCTGGCCGGCCTCATCCAGCGCCTCGAAGCCGCCGGATTCACCCTGCAAACTCCCCGCGCCTTCGAGAGCAACATCCTCTACGACTTCCCTGATCGGCAGATGCGCGCCCGCACTGAGATTCTGCGCATCCGTGGCTATGCCGGATGCTGGACCGTCACCCATAAGCGCCTGCCCGATGTCGGTCCCGGCGAAGATCGCCACAAGCACCGCATCGAAACCGAGACCGAGGTGGCCGACGGCGCCGCGCTGGAGGAAATCTTTCTCTCGCTCGGCTTGGTCCCCGCCTTCCGCTACGAGAAATGGCGCGCTGAGTGGACCGATGGCGAGGGCCATTGCGTGGTGGATGAAACCCCCATCGGCGACTATGCCGAACTCGAAGGCTCCGCTGATTGGATTGACCGCGCCGCCACCCGCCTGGGCGTCGATCCTGCCCACTACATCACCCTCAGCTATGGCCGCCTCTTCGACCTGTGGCGCGACCAGTGCCACTCCGCCGCCCAGAACCTCACATTCGCCGAGGTCGCGGCAGATGGGACCGTTAGGCCAAAGCCATAGCCCCGTCAGAATCCCCGGCATGCAAGCCGTCCAGCCGCAACACGCCATTCCCCGGTAATCAAAACTTCAAAATGGATTAACGAAGGCTCCCTCCAACGCCGATAACCTCAACGAGCAGTTAAAAATCTTTGAGGTGCCCTATGAACAACAATCGCTTCGAATTTCGTCCCAACCGGTTGCGGCGTGCGGGAGTGCGGCTGATGCAAGCAGCCGCGCTGGCTCTCGTCGTGACACTGGTCATGCCGGCGAGGGCGGCAGACGAGCGCGCCGTCAAATCGCGAGTCGCGCCCGCCTATCCCGAGATCGCCAAACGCATGAGGATTGGCGGCATGGTCCGGCTCGCGGTCACCGTGGACGCGGAAGGCAACGTAACCGGCGTAAAACCGCTCAGCGGGAATAACATGCTCTCGATCGCCGCCGAGGATGCCGTGCGCAAATGGAGATTCGAACCCGGCCCCGCCTCCTCCACAGTGGAAGTGGCGCTCAACTTCGCCCTTTAGTAGTCACAGCAGCGCGGGCCGAGTAAGATGGAGGCGGGAAAGCCCAGAGTCCCCGGAAATCGATCTCTGCTTCCTGGGGTGGTAACGACAGGTCTTCGTCGTTGGGGTGGTGTACTGGGGTCCCCAACGACAGGTCTTCGTCGTTGGGGTGGTGTATCGGGGTCCCCAACGACAGGTCTTCGTCGTTGGGGCGATGATTGCCCGCCCTTATCCTGCGTGTTTCGTTGGCCGGTGCTCGAACATTCTCCGAAGACGTGACTCGCGCCTCGCGAGAGTCACGTCTCTTCTTTAGAATGTTTCCCGCGTTTCGCCGGCCTCAGTTCAAGCCTGCCGATGCAGGCAACTGCGAGCAACCGATGCCATGCCGGTCCTTGCCCATATCGCCGACGCTCTTGGCTCTAGCGCGTTAACCATCGCGCTCATCGATCCCGATGCTCAGCGCCGCAAGGAGGTAGCTGACGCTCTGGCTGGATTTCCGGGCACGACGGTTCGGGAGTATTCTTCCTTCCCTGCCGACCTAGACGATCTGCCCCGGATGCTGGATCAACATTCCGACGCGGTTATCATCGGCCTGGACAGTGACCCGGAGTACGCCTTCGACGTGGTGGAAAGCCTCTGCGCCAATGCCTCCGCCACCGTGATGGTCTATTCGGCGCAGACCGAACTGGGGCTGGCGATCCGCTTCATGCGCGCCGGCGCCCGCGAGTTCCTCACTCTGCCCATCCTCCACGACGACTTGGCCGGCGCCCTGGCCCGCATTTCGTCTCCCCGCACAGCGACTCCCCACGGCAGAAGAACACTCAAAAAGCTATTCGTCTTTCTCGGCGCCAAAGGCGGCTGCGGAGTCACCACCATCGCCTCCAATTTCGCCGTCGCGCTGGCTCAGGAGTCTGGCCAGAGAACCCTGTTGATCGACCTTGGCCTCCCCCTCGGAGACGCGGCAATCAACCTCGGAATGACCACCGAGTACTCCACCGTCAACGCGCTTCAGAATCCCAGCCGGCTGGACGCCAATTTTCTCCGCTCGCTGGTGGCAAAGCACAGCTCGGGATTATCCGTGCTCCCGGCTCCGGGAGAATTCTCCCTTAGCCATGCCTCAAAGGAGGCCGTCGATAAGCTGCTGGCTGTCGCACGGCAGTGTTTTGATTATGTGGTCGTCGATATCGGGTCGAGAATCGACTTGAGAAGTACGGCTCTCTTCGATGAATCCGCCAGCATCTACCTGGTCACGCAGGTCGGCGTCTCCGAACTGCGCAACTCGAACCGCCTGATTAGCCAATTCCTCGCCACGCGCGGCCGCAGGCTCCAGATCGTACTCAACCGCTATACGCCTCATGCCCTGCTCTTCGATGACCTGCAAATCGCCAAGGCCCTCACCAAGCCCGCCGATTGGAAGATTCCCGACGATTATGCCACTGCCCGGCGCACCCGGAACACGGCAACTCCGCTCGCGTTTAAGGACTCGCCCATTTCAAGGATGATCCGCCGGATGGCCAGAACCGCCTGCGGCCTGCCCGCCAAACCGGAAAAAACGAAAGGCTTCTTCCTCTTTCGAAGAATGAAATAGCCTTTCCCAGCCCCCTGCGCGAAGCTGGGTGCCCCTTACTTCCCCGCCCCGTGGCACTTCTTGTACTTTCTGCCGTTCGCCCAATTTGTTTCAATTGCCTCTATGGAACTACGTTTATAGGCTTTCGTTTAATACCTGTTCTGGTATAATCAATCTGTGCTTACCTCCGAAAAGCCGCTGATCTGGATCGGAAGCAGCAAAAAGGACTTGATGGCGCTGCCGGTTGGCGTCCGGAAGTTCTTCGGTCACGCCCTGCACTTTGCCCAGAACGGCGAGCAGCACGACGCCTGCAAGGTGTTGAAGGGATTCGGAAGCGCGGGAGTGCTGGAGGTGGTCGAAGACGATGCGGCTGGAACGTATCGAGCCGTCTATACCATCCAGTTCAAAGAAGCCGTCTTCGTATTGCATTGCTTCCAGAAGAAGAGCAAAAGCGGAATATCAACGCCCAGGAAAGATATGGAGATCGTTCACGCCCGGCTCAAGGTAGCCGAGGCAATGGCAAAGGAGATACAAGATGGCAAAGCGCGTTCATGACGGTATCGAAGTAGAACTCAGTTCCGGAAATGTTTTTGCGGATCTTGGCCTGCCGGATGCCGAGCAGCTCAAAATCAAGTCCGGCCTGGTTATTGAAATCACGCGCGCACTCCGGCGTCTTGGCTTGACGCAACAGGAGGCCGGCCGCCGCATGGGGATTTCGCAAGCCAAGGTCTCCGGCCTGATGCGCGGCGATTTTTCCAATCTCTCGGAACGCAAGCTGATGGAGTGCCTGAACCGCCTCGGCTACGACATCGAAATCAAGTTGACTCCCGTCGCCGATGCCGTCGGACGGCGGAGTCTGGCGGTTGCGTGAGCGAATCACTAATCAGTTGAAATAATTTTATGGTAAGCCGCCGGGCGCCCCAGGTCTCGATTCTGAGACCTGGGAAAGCACGAACACAAAGCACATAATCTCGCCGGTAGATTACTTCCCTGCCCCGTGGCACTTCTTGTATTTCTTCCCGCTCCCGCAAGGGCAAGGGTCATTGCGCCCCACCTTTTCGCCTGTCCGGCGCTGCGTGGGCTGGCTCGCATCTCCTGAGCCCGCCATGGTGGCCGCTTCCAGGTCGCGCTGTTTCTTGCGGTGGAACTCCTTCTCCAGCGCGTCGATGGTCGTCGAGGGCTGGCGCGTGGAAATCGAGATCTCGCGCGGCTCCGCGTCCGGCGTCAAAGGATGCGCCGCGCTGGCCACCGGCGGCGCTTTCGGAACTTCCCTCCGCACTGCGGGCGTCGCGTCCACGGGCTGACCGTCCGGACCCAGGATCTGCATCCGGAAGAGGAAGCGGACCGTGTCCTCCTGGAACTTCAGCATCATCGCTTCGAACATCTCGTAGGACTCCCGCTTGTATTCCACCAGCGGGTCCCGCTGCGCATAGCCGCGCAGCCCGATCCCTTCCTTCAGGTGGTCCATTGACAGCAGGTGGTCCTTCCACAGCCCGTCGATCACGCTCAACATTACCATCCGCTCGTGATAGCGCATGGTCGCGGAGCTGAGAATCTTCTCCTTGGCCGCGTACTGCTCCTTCAACTTGTCGAAGATCGCATCGCCCAGCTCATGCCGAGCGAGTTCCAGCGGCTTGATCCCCGCCGCTTCGGTATTCAGCCCGAAGTGATCGATGAGTTTCTCTTTCAACCCCTTCAGGTCCCATTGGTCCGGATGCACCTTCTCGCCGGCAAACTCGTCCAGCAAACTGCTCAGAATCCCGCCGACATAATCCTCCAGGATCAGATCCCGCTGGTCCACGCCCTCCAGCAGTTGCCGCCGCAGCCCGTAAACCGCCTCGCGCTGCTTGTTCATCACGTCGTCGTATTCCAGCAGGTGTTTGCGCGACTCGAAGTTCTGCGCTTCCACCGCTTTTTGCGCTCCCTCGATCCGCTTGGAGATCATCTTCGACTCGATGGGCACGCCTTCTTCCATGCCCAGCTTCTCCAGCAGCGTGCTCACCCACTGCTTGGCGAAGATGCGCATCAGATCGTCTTCCAGCGAGAGATAAAACCGCGATTCGCCCGGATCGCCTTGCCGGCCCGCGCGTCCTCTGAGCTGATTGTCGATGCGCCGCGACTCGTGCCGCTCCGTTCCCAGAATGAACAGGCCCCCCGCCGCGATCACCTGCTCGTGATCCAGCCGCGCCGCCGCGGCGTGGCCTTCAAACGCCGCTTCCCACTCCGGCTCGCCCACCTCGAACTCCTGCCCGTTGTAATAAAAGCGCAGAAAGCCCGCCGGGGCCATCGGATTGATCGCTCCCTCGTTGGCGCTGATGGCCCGCGCCTTGTTCTTCTTCACCAGCTCTTGCCGGGCCATGAACTCCGGATTGCCGCCCAGCAGAATATCCGTACCGCGGCCGGCCATGTTGGTTGAGATGGTCACCATCCCCAGCCGCCCGGCCTGCGCCACAATCTCCGCCTCGCGCTCATGGAACTTGGCGTTCAACACCACGTGCCGCACGCCCTTGCGCGCCAGAATCCCTGAAAGCCGCTCACTCTTCTCAATCGACGTCGTGCCCACCAGCACTGGCTGCTTCTTCTCGTGCAGCAGGGCAATATCGTCCGCCGCAGCCTTGTACTTTTCCTTCTCCGTCCGGTAGACCACGTCCGGATTTTCCAGCCGCAGCATCGGCTTGTTCGTGGGAATCACAACAATTTCCAGCTTGTAAATCTTCTCGAACTCCGCCGCTTCCGTCT
>CAYQSI010000038.1:0-32992 GCA_964420185.1 uncultured Occallatibacter sp.
TCACGGCCCGGTTGAGCAGGCTTGTCACTTGCGAGAGAGCGCCATCGGCCACTTGAAGCAGGCCCACGCCTTCAGAGGCGTTGGTCTGCGACTGGGCCAGAGCTTGCGAGTTGGCTTGCAGGCCATCGACCAGCGAGAGGCCGGCTGCGTCGTCCGCGCCGGAGTTGATCTTCGATCCGGAGGACAACTGTTGCAGGGTTTTTGACAGGCTGCTGCTGGTATTGTTCAGGTTGTTCTCTGCATACACAGCATTGAGGTTATTCAAGACACCCAGGGACATGGGGTACTCCTTGTGAGATGCGTTGATTTGCGGCCCATCCCCGTTCGCGCTCCCACTTTTTTGTCTACCCTGGGTCGCTGCTTCCGGTTCGGTTACCGTCGCATCTGGCCCCTTCTTCGGCGCTGGGTCTGGGGACTTTATTGCCCCTGCTTTTGTGTCCCGGCTGCGGACACTTTCTCTTCCGCCTTTCTAATCTCTGAACCTTTCCCGTTGTTTGCCGATAACGAACGCGAAGGAGTTTGGAACGATGATCGAACTTACCCGGCTCAACGGCACCCCGATAGTGCTGAACAGCGACTTGATCAAAACCGCCGAGGCATCTCCGGACACCATGCTGACCTTGATCAACGGAGAAAAGCTGATTGTGCGCGAGGAGACGGCCGAGGTGGTGGAGCGTGTGCTCGCCTACCGCGCGCGCTTGTTGGCCTCGGTCGCCAGGCGGCTGCCCTCATACGGCGAATTGCAGCGGGCAGTCTCGCTGACCAGCCTGGACGTTTCCGGCCAGCCCAAACCTCCATCGGCGCCGCCAGGGCATAACCCGCTCTAGGAACCGTTGCAGGATGAATCCTGCTCTCCGCACATGATTTTTCGAGGAGCTTTTCATGGATAAAAGCAGTATTGGCGGAGTTTTCCTGGCAATCGCCGGCATCGTGGCCGGATTACTTATCGAAGGCGGCAACCTGGGGCAGATCCTTCAGCCCACCGCGGCCCTGATCGTCTTTGGAGGCACCATGGGCGCGGTGCTGCTCCAGTTTCCGCTCCCCACAGTGCTGAGGGCATTCAGGAGCCTGGCGCACGTCTTTTCCGCGCCCCGCAAGCACAACGAACAGCTCCTCCACCTGCTGGTCGCCTTTGCCAACAAAGCCCGCCGCAACGGCGTCGTCTCGCTGGACAGCGACCTCGAAACCATTCAGGATCCGTTCCTCAAGCAAGCCCTCATGCTGGCCGTCGATGGCACCGAGCCCTCTGAGCTGCGCAAGATAATGCGCGTCAGCCTGGACTGCACCGCGGAGAACGAAGAGCGGCTTCCCGCGGTCTTCGAATCGGCCGGAGGATTCTCGCCCACCATCGGCATCCTGGGCGCGGTGCTGGGGCTCATTCAGGTCATGAAAAATCTGGACAACATTCAGGAAGTGGGCAAAGGCATCGCGGTGGCCTTCGTGGCCACCATCTACGGAGTAGGAATTGCCAATCTCTTCTTTCTGCCCTTCGCCGGCAAGATGCGCATCCGGATTCACGACGAGCACCAGCGCCGCGAGATGATGCTGGAAGGCGTGGTCTCCATTCTTGAGGGCATGAACCCGCGCATGCTTGAGGTCAAGCTGGCCGGTTTCTTGAATGGCCCCCGGCAGAAACAGGAGGCGCGCGCGGCATGAGCCCACGTCCCCGCAAAAGCCATGTCCCCCAGGATCGCTGGATGGTCTCCTATGCCGACTTCATCACCCTGCTGTTCGCTTTCTTCGTGGTCCTCTACGCCTTCGCCAAAGCCGATCAGAAAAAGCAGATGCAGGTATCGATGGCCATCGACAGCGCATTCCAATCGCTGGGCATCTTTCCCGACGCCACGCGCAAGTCAGCCAAAGGCACGGGCGGCGGCGTTGACCCGGCGGCCATCCCCATGAACATCGTCATGGGAGAAGACGTGCTCTCGCCCGCCAGGGTAAAGGATGACCTGAACAATATTCACCGCGAGCTGGAACAACGGCTATCGAACCAGGTCGCCACACACACCGTCTCCATTCAAATGGGCCGCGATGGGCTGGTCATCAGCCTGCGAGAGGCCGGATTCTTCAGCTCCGGCTCGGCCACTCCCAAGCCCGAGACGCTCCCAACGCTACGCCAGATCGCCGCCGCGCTCGGCCGCACGCCCTATGATCTACGCATCGAGGGCCACACCGACAACATTCCCATCCACACAGCGGAATTTGACTCCAACTGGGAGCTTTCCTCAGCCCGCGCCACGCGCATCGCCCGCCTCTTTCTCGACATGAAGGCCATCTCTCCCGAGCGCATCTCGGCCGCCGGATACGCCGAGTTCCACCCCGTGGCCAGCAATGCCACCGCCGATGGCCGCGCTGAAAACCGCCGCGTCGATCTGGTCGTGCTGCCCCGCACCAAGATCAATTTCGCCACGCCTGAACCTGCCCGCCCCACGGGCGCATGGAGCAAGATCACCGACGGCGATGTGGCCAATCCCTAAGCGGAGTTAGCCGCGCTTCGCGCGTGCTGGTGGGGGTAAGCGGCGTTAGCGAGAATACAAGCTGTACGAAGTATTCTCTCGGATATGGCGCCACGAGAACACATTGCTGAACGCGGCCCTGACTAACTCCGCCAACTCCGCTGTCCCGCTACTCCACTCCCAGCACCTTCACGATCACACGCTTTCTGCGCTGTCCGTCGAACTCGGCATAGAAGACTCTCTGCCAGGTTCCCAGGTCCAGCCGGCCGTTGGTCACCGGCAGCGTAGTCTCGTGGTGCAGCAGCAGCGACTTCAAATGTGCGTCCCCATTGTCCTCACCCGTCCGGTGGTGTTTGTAATCGGGCCGCGCCGGAGCCAGCTTCTCCAGCCACTCGCCGATATCCTCGATCAGCCCGCTCTCCAGGTCGTTCACATAGATGGCAGCCGTAATGTGCATAGGCGAGACAAAGCACAGCCCGTCCTTCACCCCGCTGCGTTCCACAATCCGCTCCACCTCGTCGGTAATGTGCACCATCTCCCGCCGTTTTCTGGTTTCAAAGACCAGATACTCCGTGTGACTCTTCATCTCCGCCTCCAGGCATGAGCCGCTCTTGGCAAGCCGCAACTTGCGTCCCATCGATTATCCTAAAACCCGTCGTGACCTCAACCCACCTCACTCCCGCCCAGCGGCTGCGCCGGATGCACAATGCGCTTGCCCTGGCGTATGGTCCTCAACACTGGTGGCCGGCCAGGACTCCCTTTGAAGTCATTCTCGGCGCCTATCTTACCCAAAACACCGCATGGAAGGCCGTCGAGCGCTCGTTGGCCAACTTGCGCGAGGCTGGCGCCCTGAGCGTGGACGGCCTGCGCTCGCTGGCTCTCGACGATCTCGCGCGCATGATCCGGCCCTCCGGCTTCCACACCCGCAAGGCGCCTGCCTTGAAGGCGTTTCTGGCCATGCTGGACGAGGAGTTTGGAGGCTCGCTCAAAAGCCTTGCCGCCAGTTCCACCGACGTTCTGCGCCGCCGGCTGCTGGCCATGCCCGGCGTCGGTCCTGAAACCGCCGACGCCATCCTGCTCTACGCCCTTGGCCATCCCGTCCCCGTTGCCGACGAGTACCTGCGCCGCATCGTCGAGCGGCATCGGCTTCTGACGCCCCCGCCCGGCCGCAATCGCAGAGGATACGAGTCCCTGACCGGCCTCACCCGCCAGGCCTTCGCCTCCGAAGCCCAGGAGAACCAGGCGCTGCTCTTCAACGAGTTTCATGCCCTCACGGTCGCCGTGGGCAAGGCTCATTGCCGCAGGACCGCCCAGTGCACCGGTTGCCCTCTGGCCGCAGATCCGCATACGGCTGATAATCATCTGCGCTAAGATTGGTTACCATTGAAATTGGAGAAAGCTACTCGATGGGACGATCCGGTTCTACCATGCAACTTACGCGGGCTGCCGACTATGCGGTTCGCGTAATGATCCACCTGGCCACGCTGCCCGATCATGAGCGCGCGTTGCTTCCCGCGCTGGCCCGCGCCACGGGAACTCCGGAGAGCTTTCTCTCGAAGGTCTTGCAAGCCTTGTGCCGCGCCGGATTCATTGCCTCCCGGCGAGGACAGTCGGGCGGCTTTGAGATTCTGCCCCCCGGCCGCAATGCATCGATCCGCGCGGTGATTGAGGCCATCGAAGGTCCCATCTGCCTGAATCTATGCCTGATCTCCGGAGCGTCCTGCAACCGGAAACCCTACTGCCCGGCGCATCCCATCTGGGCGAAGGCCCAGGAAGCCATGCTGGCGGTGCTGGATACGGCCACTGTGGCCGATCTGGCCCTTCAGTCGTTTGCCAAGCCGCCACGAGCCGCACGCGGCAAATCCAAACCTGCCTGAGAACCTGTTGCCACGGCCTCAGCCCAGCAACTGTTTAGCCACCTTGATGTATAGCTCGACCGCTTCCAGCAATTCCCTTTTCGCCAGCTTCTCAGCGGGCGTGTGGGCTACGTGGATCGACCCCGGCCCCAGCAGCAGCGGCTCACCCCAGTTTGAGAGCTTCGGAATGTCGGTAGTGAATTTGGCGATCATGGTGGGCAGGCCCTCCACGGCGCGCAGGCGGACGAAGGGAATCTCCAGCGTGAACTCCACTTCGGCCAGCCCGGCGGCGGCTTCGACCAAGGATGCGCGCACCGGCGCCGAGTCGCCCACCAGGCGAACCATCACCTGCGCCTCCGCCTGGTCGGCGATGACGTTAGGGGCGTGGCCGCCCTGGATCTGGCCGATGTTGAGCGTACTGGGGCCCACGTCTTCAGTGACCGGCAGCGAGAGGGCCAGCAGCTTTCCGAGCGCCTCGATCAGCTTGTGGACGGCGCTCTCTCCCAACTCCGGATAGGCTGAGTGGGCCATCTTGCCTGTGGACCTGAAGACCGCGCGCAGAGTGCCCTTGGAGGCCAGCGCCAGTCGATTGTCCGTTGGCTCGCCATTCATCAGGAAGCGGCTGCCTTTGGGCTTCAGGTTGGCGGCCTCAGCGCCGGCCGAGTCGCGCTCCTCACCCGCGACAAACAACATACCAATCCGAAACCCCACGGCCCGCAGCGCCTCGGCGGCGGCGATCTGGGCGGCCAGAATGCCCTTCGCGTCGCAGACTCCGCGCCCATACAGGAACTCAGCGTCCTCGCTGAAGGGAATGTAGGGCGGCACGGTGTCCGTATGCGTTGAAAACACCAGTTCGGGCCTCTGGCCGGCCACTCCCGCATAGACATTCCAGCGCTCACCGGCGGTCGAACTCTCCGGCGGCTGGGGAACAGGCGTCTTTTCCACTTCCCATCCGCGCCGGGAGAGAAAATCTGCCAGGAAATCGCCCACCGCGCCCTCATGGTAAGTGGTGGACTCAATTTCGCACAGTTGGCGAGTCAACCGAATGGGGTCAATGGACTCGACGGGGAAATCAGTGGGCAGGCGATCGCTCATGGTGCTGCCAGAATACCTTACACGGTCTCTGCGTATTCAAGGAGGCGGGTTTGCCTCTTTTTGAAGCTGGCGCGGGCCGTGGGTTCCGGGTGGGAAGGAGGTGCCCCCCAGCGCGTAGAATGGAGTGTGGAATGACCACCATAACCGCTCCCGTCCAACCCAGATCCTCTTCAACGACTGCCGCTCTGCGCAGTGTGAGTCTGCTTGGTCCTGTCGGCCGGCTGGAGGCGCTGGTGAATGAGGGTGCGCCCGATGCGCCTTTTGCCGCGCTGGTTTGCCATCCGCATCCACTCGGCGGCGGAAACATGCATAACAAAGTGGTTTATCACGCCATGAAAGCCATCAACGACCCGGAGTGGGGACTGGGCTGGCCGGTTCTGCGTTTCAACTTCCGCGGTACGGGCTTGAGCCAAGGGGCTTACGACGGCCATGCTGAGGCCGGCGATGTGCTGGCTGCGCTCGACTGGCTTGAAAACGAATACCGTCGGCCGCTGGTGGTGGTTGGCTTCAGCTTTGGCGCGATGATGGCGCTGGCTGCCTGTTGCAAACCTTCTCCCATCTCTAAAAATTTGCGCGCGCTGGCTCTGCTGGGCCTGCCCATCCGGGCGAATGACCACGATTACCACTATTCCTCTCTGCCAGATTGCACGATTCCCAAGCTCTTCCTCAGTGGAGCGAACGACCAGTTCGCACCATCCGCTCAGTTGGCGCAGGTAGTCGCAGCCGCCGCCGAACCCAAGCAGTTGGTGCTCGTGCCCCGCGCCGATCACTTCTTTACCGGTCAACTCGAGCCCATGCAGGCGTCGCTCAACGGTTGGCTGAAGGAGCAAATGAGATGACCCCGGTTAGCGATTCCGCCCTCGATGCTCTGCACGCCACGGCCAATGAGATCTTTACCGGCGCCCTGGAGGCTTGCAACATTGCCTCCGCCTTCGACCGCCGCGTTCGCTTTGAGGGCAACACGATGCATCGGCTGCTGCCCGACGGCATCGGGCCGGACGCGATCAACTTATCGAATTACAAGCGCATCTTTGTCATCGCGCTGGGCAAGGTTGCCGGCCCCATGCTTGAGGTTCTCCTCGATCGCGTGAAACGCCGCAAGGGAATGCGCGGCATCTGCTGCTCGAACCAGTTGCCCAAAAAGCGCAACTGGCGCTTTCGCTACTTCGAGGGTGGCCACCCGGTGCCCAACGAAGACTCGTTTGCCGCAGCCCGCGCCGCGCTGGCCATGTTGAGGAAGGCAAAGAAGGACACACTGATCTTCTTCCTCATCTCCGGTGGCGGCTCGGCCATGTTCGACCTACCGCTGGACCCGCATATCTCGCTCGATGACACCATTGCATTCCATGAGTTGCTGCTGGCCTCGGGCGCGCCCATCGGCGAAATCAACACATTGCGCAAGCATTTTTCCGCGGTAAAGGGTGGCCGGCTGGCCATCGCCGCGCCGGATGCGGCCAAAGTCAGCCTGCTGGTCCCCGATGTGCCGCTGCGCTCGCTGGACGCGCTTTCCTCCGGCCCCACCTCGCCCGATCACTCCACCGTGGCCGAGGTGCGCGCCCTGTTAGCCAAATACGATCTTGCGCCCAAACTGCCACCGTCTATCCGCGCCTTCTTCGAGCGCGAAGATATGCCTGAGTCGCCCGGCAACAAGGGTTGGCGTCCGCCCTTTTTCCCGAAATTTTCCAGGCCCGGAGCCCCACCTGCGCGTCGCGTCACCGCCGCTGCCACCATGTCCGGCGAAGACGATACCTTCAGCAAATCGGTCTTCGAGATTCTGCTCTCCAGCCACGACCTGGCGGAGAACGCGCGCCTCCTGGCGCAGAAAGCCGGCTTCGACGTCGTAGTGGACAACAGTTGCGACGACTGGGACTACGCCGATGCCGCCCGCTATCTGCTGGGGCGCTTCCATGCCCTGCGCGCCGTCCATCCGCGCCTCTGCCTGATCTCCGTCGGCGAAGTGACGGTCAAGCTCGACCGCACCCCCGGCGCCGGAGGCCGCAACCAGCAGTTCGTCATGGAATGTGCTCTGGAACTGGAGAGCTATCCGGGCGAACGGCTCACCGTGCTCAGCGCCGGTTCCGATGGCATTGACGGCAACACCCAGTCTGCTGGGGCCATCGCCGACCCCACCACCGTGGCCCGCGCCCATACCTTCGGATTTCACCTGAAGTCGTCGTTGGCCGCCTTCGACGCCTGCCCGATGTTCACCGCCCTGGGCGATTCCGTGGTCACCGGACCTACCGGCCATAACCTCCGCGACCTGCGGTTGCTGCTGGCTGATAGCGAGTAGCACGAACTCCACGGTTTCACCGGTTGTGTGTTCCCGTGAAAGCGGAGTTCGAAAACTATTGATTTGGAATGAGTTAGGCCCGTCTCCGCAGTTTCACCGGTTTGCAGGTTGTGTGTTCCCGTGAAAGCCCTGCTCCTATCTTATTGATATTGAATAATTTAGATGCGTCCCCACAGCTTCACTGGCAAAAACAGAAAAAATTGCCAGGGGGGGGGGAGGGGGCTAGCGAAAGTTGGCGCGCTGGCGGCGGGGGCAAAGCTGATTGCGGCGATCTTGCGCGTGACTTCTCCGGTGAACAGGGATTTCGTGCCCTTTTCTTATCTCTTCCAGTGTGCGCCAGCGGAGGGCTATTTTCGGCAATAGGGGTTGGGAGGGTCTGTGCTATCCCAAGTCCCAAAATCGGGGCTTGGGGCGCCTTTGCGTCGCGCTGAACTGAGATTCTGGACCGTGAGCCGCCCACATTGTGTATGCATACCAGAGCAAGCACCATGGGAACGTTCTGCCACTAGCAAGCGTAGGTGTATTGCAAGGAGACCACAATTGCTGACTCGTCGAGATTTTGCCAAGGGCCTGGGTGGCTCCCTGGCCCTTGTAAGTATTCACCCGTTGCCCGCCTTTAGCTCGTCCGCTGCGGCTACTTTTTATGGCAAAACCTTTGTGCTCGATGCAAATACTCTGTCTTCAGCAGGTCAAACGCCGCAGGCCGAACAGCAGGATTTGCTGAAGGCAATTCGTTCGTCCGGTGTAACTGTCGTCAAGTGCACTCTGGGCGGAGCGAATGGGAGCTATGAAGAGACACTGGCCGATCTGGGCGCACTGGAGCAACTGATCGAAGTTTGGCCTGATGACCTTATGAGCATCCGCACCGCGGCCGACATGAATCTCGCCCGGCAGAATCGCAAACTCGGTTTCATTTATTCCTTTGAAGCTGTCTCCATGCTGGAGGGCAAACTCGATCGCATAGAGCTCTTTCGCCGCCTGGGCGTGCGCGTCATGCAACTCACGTACAACCGGCGTAGTCCGTTCGGAGCCGGTTGCCTGGAAGGCGAGACTGGCGGGCTCACCGATGTTGGCCGCGAAGCCATCGGCAAGATGAACCAACTCGGGGTTGCGGTGGACCTCAGCCATGCGAATACGCAAACCACGCGGGAAGGAATTGCCGCCTCGACAAGGCCGGTGATCTTTTCGCACGCGGGCTGCCGCGCCGTTTACGCGCATCCGCGCAATAAGGAAGATCAGGATATGAAGGCTCTTGCTGATAAAGGCGGAGTCATGGGCATCTACATGCTGCCCTTCCTGACGCCATCGCCTCAACAGCCGATGCTCGCCGATTACCTGCGCCACATGGAACATGCGCTGAAGGTGTGCGGCGAAGACCACGTCGGAGTCGGCAGCGACACACCGTTTGAAACGGTCATGCCGCCGGATATCGAAGCGATGCGCAAAGAGGTGGAAGAGCGCAAGGCCGCGGGAGTCTCAGCTCCGGGCGAAGATCGCCCACCCTATATTCCCGACCTGAACACACCGCGGAAGATGGAGTTCATCGCCGATGCTTTGCTCAAGCGCGGCTACACCACCGGCACAGTGGAAAAGATTCTAGGTTCAAATTTCCGCCGCGTTCTGACGGAAATATGGCTTACCCGCTCGTAGGAACTGCGCAGCGTCTACGGCAGCGGAATTCGCAGGCGCATGGCGGCAACCTCGGCGCGGGTGGCGTTGGCGGCGGTGCGGCGATCAGGATAGATGCGCGGCTCGCCAAAGCGCACTCTGGCGATGAAGCCGGGTGTGCGCAGCGCCTTGAGGAGATGAGTCATAAACGGCTCATCGCCATACCAGCACAGCTCCTCTTCCGGGGTTCCGTCCTCGATCACGTAGCGGACGGCGGCGGCTGTAATCTGCGCTCCGGCTGTAGTGGCCGGATCGATGAGCCGGGGGTGGAAGGGCAACATGTGGCCGTCGGTGCTGGTGCCCTCAGGAAAGAGCAGCACGGGAATCGGCAGTTTGAGCCGTTCGGTCATCTGCCCAGCAACAGCCATGGCGCTGGCCAGGCTCGACCGGTCAAGAAAGATGGTTCCGCCGAGACGCGCTGCCTTGCCGAAGAAGGGCCAGCCGCCGATCTCTATCTTGGCGACAAAGAAGCAGGGCATGGCCGCCGAGAGGATGAGGATGTCCAGATAGCTGAGGTGGTTGCAGACAACCAGGCCGTGCGTGGGCGGAGTACCCGAAACGTGGTAGCGGATTCCCACGCAGGCCAGTATCCCGCGGCAGGTCTGCTGGACCCATTGCGCGCGACGCTCCATGGTGAGCGGACCGCGCAGGCGAAGCAGCCAGAAACGGGTAATGGAGAGTACCAAAGCGAATACCAGCGCCACAGCGCGCCGGAGAGCGCGAAAGTTCATGTGGTGAGAGGAGCCAGAAAGCGATTGCGCGCCGAGGGCGAGAGCAACTTCAGATCGAGCAGCGTAAGGAAATCGATGGTGCCAAAATCCCGATCCCATGCCGGCGGTCCGCAGATGCGCGCGCCGATGGCCACATAGGTCTTCAGCAGTTTGGGCACCTTGAACAGAGTTTGCGACGGCAGGTCTTCTGGTTGGGGCGACGGCTGTGCGTGTCGGCTCCCTTGCTCGATGGGACAGGCGTAGATGGCGGTGGGCTCAGTTTCAAACTCGGGAGGAACCCGGTAGCGTTCAAGCTGGCGATATGCCTGCCAACCCTCAGCCGGGTCTTTCGAGTTCAACGATGAGCAACCGATCAGGTAACGCAGCCCCATGCCGGAAGCATACTGTGCGATACCTCTCCACAACAAGGTCAACACCTCCGGCGTTCGATGTTCGCGATCGATGGAGGCGCGGCCCAGCTCCAGGATGTCTGCCCGGAGCGGCTCATAAGGAGCAAAACTGAACTCCTGCTCAGAGTAGTAGCCCTGATTGCGTGCAGCGGTAGTTCCGGACTGCATCCGGTAGGTACCCACGACGCGCTTGTCCGCTTTGTCCTCCACCAGCAAGTGCTCGCAGAAGAGGTCGAACTGGTCGGTATCCAGGCCGGTTTGGTAGGAACTCACCAGCCCCTCGTTCAGTTCGATGTTGAAGACTTTGAAGCGGAGACGGCAAGCGGCATCGCGATCTTCCCGGGTCTCGGCCAACCGCAACCGGTAGCGCCCGACCTCCGCCTGAATACGCGGCTTGGCTGGCGGGAGGAATGGAGTATATGCGCGAAATACAGGTTCCACCAGAGAAGTGGAACCAATAGCCAACTTGAACGGAAGATTTTGACGAGTTTGCGCGATCACAGGGACAGTATCTGCCGGGGATTGTAAAAGGACAGTCAAACCCGTGCAAATACCGTGCAAATACTCTGTTCAATCTGTAACCCGGCAGTAACAAGAAAGGGATTCCCCGGCGGGAGAGCCATGATAACCGCCGGGACCGAAGCTGCGAAAAAGTTAGCTGCACCCGCCAGCGATGGACGGAATCACCAGCACCTCATCGCCCTCCTGAAAGCTGTACTTCTCATTGCCCAGAAAGCGGATGTCTTCTTCATTCACATAAAAGTTGATGAAGCGGCGAATCTGGCCGTTCTCGTCGCGCAGGTGCTTGCGCAGGGCGGGAAAACGGCCCTCCATCTCCGTGATCAGCTCCGGCAGATTAGCCGCGTCGCTGGCCATCTCGTGCGTGTTGTTGGTGTGCTTCTGAAAGGCATTCGGCAACAGGACTCTAACGGCCATTGTTTTCTCCCGCCAGGACCAAATCCTGACTCAGTTGTGGACCAGTTTCGTTGTGTTCTTCAACAAAGGCTTCAAAGTCGCTGAGCCGGGGACGGATGGCCTTGCTCCGGTCGTAAGCGCCGTTCAGGCAATCGGTGGTCTTCAGGCCGTTGCCGGTAATGCAGGTGACGGTAAGCTCATCGGGCTGGATAAGTCCATGAGAGTAGAGCCGCGCGGTGACCGCAGTGGTGACGCCGCCAGCCGTCTCGGTAAAGATGCCCTCGGTCTCAGCCAGTTCCTGCATGGCCGATACGATCTCCACGTCCGATACATCCTCAGCCCAGCCGCCGGTGGCGCGGATGGCGCGCGCCGCATACGGTCCGTCAGCGGGATTGCCGATGGCCAGCGACCGTGCGATCGTGTTGGGCCGCTGCGGCTCAATCACGTCTGTTCCGTTCTTGACGGCCTTGGCGATGGGCGAGCAGCCCGTCGCTTGCGCGCCGAAGAAGCGGACCGGCTTGTCCTCGACCAGGCCGAGCGCAATAAGCTCATTGAAAGCCTTGCGAATCTTGGTGATCAGCGAACCACCGGCCATGGGACAAACAATGTTGTCCGGCAACTTCCAGCCTAGTTGCTCGGCGATCTCAAAGCCCATCGTCTTCGAGCCCTCGGCATAGAAGGGACGCAGGTTCACGTTCACAAAGCCCCAGTTGTAACGGTCGGCGATCTGCGACGAGAGGCGATTGCAGTGGTCGTAGCTGCCCGCGACGCGCACCAGCGTGGCGCCATAAACCTGGGTGTTGAGAATCTTGGCCGGCTCAAGATCATCTGGAACCAGAATGAAGGTCTTCAGTCCCAGCCGCGCGGCCTGAGCGGCCACGGCGTTGGCGAGGTTACCGGTTGACGAGCAGCCCACGGTGTCGAAGCCGAAGGCTTGCGCGTTGGCCAGGGCCACGGCCACGACGCGATCCTTGAAGCTGAGTGTGGGCACGCAGACGGCATCGTTCTTGATATAGAGATTGCGGGCGCCGATGTGCGAGCCGAGCCGTGGAGCCTTCATCAGCGGAGTGAACCCCGCCGGCGTCTGCGGCTGATAGCTGTCAGAGACCGGCAGCAGCGCGCGATAGCGCCACATATTCAACGGCCCCTGCTGGATGGCCTCACGGGTAAAGCGGGTGCGGGCATACTCGAGATCGAAGACCACCTCGAGTGGGGAAAGACACTCGTCACAGATGGAAAGAGGCTGAATCCCATAGGATTTGCCACATTCCCGACATCGCAATTCGTAAGCAGTTGTCACTCATCCCTCGCTTCGGCGAGAGTGACTACAGGTATGCGAGCGCGTGACCGGCTCAAAAAAGAGCGAACGTGAAATGACTCGAAGTAACGTGCAAGCCGCCTCAGCTAAGAGCGCTGAAGCGACCCCCGAATCTCATGTTCCCCGTCTCCGGGCGAGAGTTGACACCATACTCCTGGCTTGCCCAGGCAGGTTGTCGTGGCGTCACAGGGCTCGTCCCTCAGCCACTCTGCATGAAACCCAGGCTTGCCCTTTGGGGGCAAACTTGAATGACTTATTTTTATCACAGAGAAAATTTGAGCGCAAGCGCGATTGCAGCGAACGGCGTCCTGCGGCGTTTCAACGGTGATCTGCGGGAATTGAAGTGAAATTGCGAAGGCCGGAAGCAACGGCCTGTCTCCTTGGATAGAGCAGCACGCTCCTGAGTAGGATTGGAGATGGCTCATCCACTGCGATTTGTGAGAGAATTTCTGTTCCGCGAAAGAAGGAGTTCTGGTGGTCATGAAGAGAAAATTTGCTTCTCTGTTACTGGTGTTGCTCGCTCTTCCGGCAGCGCTCGAAGCTGGAACCGTAACGCCTCTTCGCGAAGGCTGGCAGTTGCAGTCGGCCTGCAAACTCCAGGCCGCTGGCGAATCGATTGCCGCGGAGGGATTTCCCACGGAGGACTGGGTGAAGACCGCCGTTCCCAGCACGGTGCTGGCCGCGCAGGTGGCCGCGGGAATATTTCCCGATCCCTACTTCGGCATGAACCTGCGCCAGATTCCTGGCACGGATTATCCCATCGGCCGGATCTTTGGCAACCTGTCGATGGAGCAGAGCAGTCCGTACCGCTGTGGCTGGTGGTATCGCAAGGAGTTCACGGCGCCAGCCGCATCGCAAAAGGAAGAGCGGTTCTGGCTGCACTTCGGCGGCATCAATTACCGCGGAGAAATTTGGCTGAACGGCCACAGGATCGCGGACTCGGCACAGGTGGCCGGAGCCTATCGCAATTATGACTTCGATGTGACCGAGTTTCTGAAACCCGGCAAGACAAATGTGCTGGCGGTGGAAACCTTTGCGCCCACGGAAAAGGACCTGGGCATCAACTGGGTCGATTGGAATCCTGCCCCGCCGGACAAGGATATGGGCCTGTGGGGCGTTGTTGATCTGGTTGCGACCGGTGCGGTTACGTTGCGTTCGCCGCTGGCCGTCACGCACTTCAAGAGCAGTGCGCTCGACACGGCGGAGCTGACCGTCTACGCTGAGCTGCACAACGCCACGGATCGCGCGGTAAAAGGCGTCGTCGCGGGTTCTGCCGCCGGGGTTCGCTTCGAACAGCCGGTCGAGTTGGCGCCGCATGAGGACCGCGGCATCGCCTTCACGCCCGAGCGGTTTTCTCAACTTCATATTCGCGATCCCAAGCCCTGGTGGCCTCGCCAGATGGGCCAGCCGCATCTCGAACGCCTCACCATGAACTTCAGCGTTCAAGGCCAGATTACGGATGAGCAAAGCGTGGACTTCGGATTCCGGGAGGTCACCTCTGAACTCACGGCCAGCGGCAACCGCCTCTTCCGCGTGAACGGCAAGCCGATCCTGATTCGCGGCGCAGGCTGGTCGCCGGATATGCTGCTGCGCTCCGATGAGAACCGACTGCGCGACCAGTTCCGGCTGGTGAGCGATATGAACCTGAACACCATTCGCCTGGAGGGAAAGCTAGAAACCGATGAGTTCTTCCATCTGGCCGACCAGCAAGGCTTCCTGGTGATGCTGGGCTGGTGCTGTTGCGACCACTGGGAGCACTGGAAGGAGTGGACGCCCGAGGATCTGACCATCGCCACGGCCTCGTTGCGCGCGCAGATGCTGCGTCTGCGTTCTCATGCCAGCCTGCTGGTGTGGCTGAACGGCAGTGACAATCCTCCGACGGCCGACGTGGAGAGCGCTTATCTGAAGGTCGAGGCCGAAACGCATTGGCCCAATCCGTTACTTTCCTCCGCCGCCGGCACGCCCACCACCGTAACCGGCGCGAGCGGCGTGAAGATGACCGGTCCCTACGATTATGTTGCGCCCAGTTACTGGTATGTGGACCGGCAACATGGCGGCGCGTACGGGTTCAACACGGAAACCAGCCCCGGGCCGGCGATACCGTCGCTTGCCAGCCGGCAAAAATTTCTGCCCGATCCCGAGGCATGGCCGCCTTCGCCAACATGGAGCCTGCACATGGGCAGCGGTAAATTCGCCACCCTGAATGTCTTCGACGAGGCGATGGAAGCCGTTTACGCCAAGCCGCATTCGGCCGCAGAGTATGAGCGCATGGCGCAAACCGTGGAGTACGACTCCGAACGCGCCATGTTCGAAGCCTACAGCAAGAACAAGTACACATCCACGGGCGTGATTCAATGGATGCTGAACAATGCATGGCCGTCGATGATCTGGCACCTTTACGACTATTACCTCGATGCAGGAGCCGGTTACTTCGCGACCAAGAAAGCCTGCGAACCACTGCATATTCAGTACTCTTACGACGACGCCTCGATCGTGGTAGTCAATAGCACTTATGAGCCTGTTGCCGGACTCCATGCCAGCGTCCACGTGCATAATCTGGCATGGAAAGAACTGTATAACTCCGAGGCCACTCTCGATGCGGGCTCTGACAGTGCGCAGCGAGTTTTCTCCATACCGGAGAGCCTCTATGCGGGCGCTGACAGAATCTTCTTTATCGATTTGACTCTGTCGGATGCTTCCGGCCGCATTTTGAGCCGTAATTTCTACTGGGTGCCCGGCACGCTCACCGCTTTCGATTGGGCAAAAACGGACTACACGCACTCACCCGCCGCGCGCCATGAAGACCTGAGCGCGCTTACGAATCTGCCTCCGGCCAAGGTTGTTGCTCACGCGGAGATTGAGAAGACGCCGCGCGGCCGCGAAGTGCGCTTGCACCTCGATAATGGCTCCGCCGTTTTAGCATTTCAGATCAGCGCTGCCATCCGCACGCAATCCGGCGGGCTTATCGCGCCGGTCTTCTGGTCAGACAACTGGATCGAGCTGACGCCAGGGGAATCGCGCACGCTGACCGCGCTGTTGCCGGAGAATGCCGGCGGCAAGCCCATTGTGCAGATTCAAGGCTGGAACATCGCCCCGGAAACCATCACCCCCACGGCTGCTATCGCGGCACACTAAGGACACGCAAGGACACGCATGGCAGCCGCAGCGGAAAGCACCAAACCGGGAACCATCGGCCTCAAGCGCACGCTCGGTCTGTGGAACCTCATTATCATCGGCATGGTCATCATCCAGCCGACCGCGCCCATGGGGATTTACGGCGTCATCAGCAACAAGGCCCATGGCCACGTCGTCACCACGATCCTTCTCGCCATGATCGCCATGCTGTTTACGGCCATCAGCTATGGCCGCATGGCGAGGGTCTATCCCAGCGCCGGTTCCGCTTACACTTACGTTGGCCAGGAGATACACTCTTCCCTCGGCTATGTTGTCGGCTGGGGCATGGTGATGGATTACCTGATCAATCCGCTCATCTGCACAGCCTTTTGCGCCAAGGCCGCCATGAACATCCTCCCCGGCCTCTCCTTCTACATCTGGGTGATTTTCTTCGCGGCCTTCTTCACGTGGATGAACCTGCGCGGCATCAAGACCTCCGCGCAGATGAATGAGGCCCTGTGCGCCGGCATGGTAGTGGTTGTTCTCCTGTTCCTGGGCTGCGTGATTCACACGGTTTGGCAAATCCACCACGACCCTGGATTCTTTACTCATCCCTTCTACGAGCCGGGCAACTTCAATTTGCAGAGCATCTTTGCCGGCACTTCGGTCGCCGTGCTTACTTACATCGGATTCGACGCCATCTCCACGTTTTCTGAAGAGGTCCGGAATCCGCGCCGCAACATCCTGCTGGCAACGGTGCTGGTCTGCCTCATTACCGGCCTTCTTTCGGGGCTGGAAGTCTATGCGGCGCAACTCATTTGGGGATCGAAGCCCTTCTCCAGCGACAATGTCGAGTCGGCCTTTGCCCTGGTCAGCGGCAAGGCGGGCGGCATGGTGCTCTTCCAGATCGTCAACTTTACGCTGCTGATCGCCAACATGGGCTCCGGGATGGGCTCGCAGCTCGCCGCCGGGCGTCTTCTCTATGGCATGGGGCGGGGCAATGCGCTTCCCAAGTCGTTTTTCGGCGCTATCGAACCCAAACACCGTGTTCCCCGCAACAACATTCTGGCTGTCGGAGTTTTTGCGCTGATCGGAGCGAGCCTTCTTGAGTTTTTTGCCAGCCGCCTGGGCGGAGGCGCCTACGAGATCGGCGCCCAGTGTCTCAACTTCGGAGCCTTTATCGCCTTCATGGGCGTGAATGCCTCTGCCTTCATCCACCATTGGCGGCTCAAGAAGGACGGCCAACCAGCGAAGAGCCGCAATCTGGGCGGCTTCATCTGGCCCGCCCTGGGCTTTCTTATCTGCGCCTTCATCTGGGCTAATCTCAGCAGCAAGGCACTGGTACTGGGCTCGGTATGGATGGTTGCCGGGATCACATACGGAGCCATTCGCACACGCGGCTTCCGCGCCGATCTGGTCACCTTCGAGGTTCCTTCGGACGTAGCGTAGCCTGCAACAGCCGTTGGCGCCCGCGCAAAGGCACTCGCTCTGGCAAATTCTGAAATGAACTGGACAGTTTCCAGATACAATAGTAAATGGGGACAGACGCGATGCTTACGAGCTCGACGATGCAGGAGACGGCCGGCGCCCAGACAAATGACTTCAACACAGACCATGCCTCCCTGCTTCCGCAATTGACTACCGAGAGCCAGAATGAGGCTTCTCTAGGCTTTGACACCAAATCCGCACTCGAAATTGCGCGCATCATCAACCATGAGGATGCGAAGGTGGCCTCTGCGGTCAAGAAGGCGATCGTGGAGATCGCGCAGGTCATCGACCAGGTGGCCCGCAGCCTGCGCGAAGGCGGACGGCTGATCTACATCGGCGCCGGCTCCAGCGGGCGAATCGCGGCGCTCGACGCCTCCGAATGCCCGCCTGCTTATTCGACGGCCCTCGGACAGGTGCAGTACATCATGGCCGGCGGACCCAAAGCGCTGGCCTCCGCCATCGAGGTCAACGAAGACTCTGAAGAGCTGGGCCAGCGGGACATCGCCCGCCGCCGCCCCACACGCAAGGACGTTGTCGTGGGCGTCTCCGCCTGCGGCCGCACTCCCTACGTGGTGGCCGCAGTGGCTTATGCCCGCGCTCGCGGCGCCCACACCGCCGCTGTCACCTGCAACCATGACACACCGCTGGCCGCCGCCGCTGAGATCACCATCGTAGCCGACGTGGGCCCCGAGGTCGTGACCGGTTCTACGCGCATGAAGGCCGGCACCGCCCAGAAGATGATTCTGAACACGATCACCACCGGCGCCATGGCCCGGCTGGGCTTTGTGTACGACAACCTGATGGTCAACGTGCACATGCAAAACTCCAAGCTGGTCGAACGCGGCATCCACATCCTGATGAGCGCCTGCAAGATCAACCGCGAAACCGCGGTGCAGGCCATCAAGAGCGCTGGACGCAGCGTTCCCGTGGCTTTAGTGATGCTCAAGGCCAGGGTCGACAAGCCGGAGGCCGTGTGGCGGCTGGCCAAGAGCGACGGCAACGTGCGCCTGGCCATTGAGGATAATGTGCGGGATCTGTAAGGGAACAACAGCTTCAAACCGGCCAGACGTGCACAGATTGTGAAATCCGGTTGGAAATAGACAAGAAATTACCTTTTGGCCCAGCGGCGCATC
Organism: uncultured Occallatibacter sp.; assembly: GCA_964420185.1. Taxonomy (GTDB): domain Bacteria; phylum Acidobacteriota; class Terriglobia; order Terriglobales; family Acidobacteriaceae; genus Telmatobacter. Next base: position 18,457 of record CAYQSI010000038.1, read on the forward strand.
GCTGGGCCAAAAAAATGAGATGATTTCGGACACATCATTTCAGGGCGTCCACCATCGTGCTATATCAGAGGCGGGTGAAGCCTTCCCTGCCCCATTCAGCTTCCCCGATTTACACTAAAAGGCTAGGAGTGGCTCAACTTTTATGGATAAATTTGTCATTCGCGGCGGCAATCCGCTCGTGGGTACGATTCACGTTTCGGGAGCCAAGAACTCGGCGCTGCCCTGCATGGCGGCGGCGATTCTGACCGAGGACGAGGTCACTCTCGAAAACATTCCCCAAGTGCGCGACATCGAGACCGAGCGGCGGCTGCTGGCGTCGATGGGCGCCGAGGTTCGGCTGGGCGACGCGCCACACATCACGACGATCAGTTGCCGCACGCTTTCCGACCCCGTGGCCAAGTACGAAATTGTAAAGACCATGCGCGCCAGTTCCCTGGTGCTCGGACCGCTGGTGGCCCGCGCCGGAATGGCGCGTGTGGCTATGCCCGGCGGATGCGCCATTGGCGGCAGGCCCATCGATCTCCACATCAAGGGCCTGGAGAAGATGGGCGCCACCATCCTCCAGGCGCACGGCTATCTGGAGGCGCGGGCGGAGCGTTTGAGAGGCGCGCACCTGGTCTTCGACAAGATCACCGTCACCGGCACTGAGGATTTATTGATGGCCGCGGTGCTGGCCGAAGGCGAGACCCTGATGGAGAACTGCGCGCGCGAGCCGGAGGTCACCGACCTGGCTGCTCTGCTCTGTGCCATGGGCGCAAAGATCGAAGGCGCCGGCACTTCTACCATTCACGTCCAGGGCGTCAGCCGGCTTCACGGCGCGCGCTATCGCATCAATCCCGACCGCATTGAGGCGGGAACATTTATGGTGGCTGGCGCCATCACGGGCGGCGACCTGATTGTGGCCAATTGCAACCCGGCTCACCTGGGCGTGGTGATCTCCAAGCTGGAAGAGACCGGCGTCTGCGTGGATATTCTTGGCTCCGACACGGTGCGCGTGCGGGCCGACGGCAAGCTGCGCGCGGCAGACATCTCGACTGAAGAATATCCGGGCTTTCCCACCGACATGCAGGCGCAATACATGGCGCTGGCCACCCAGGCCGAGGGCGTCAGCGTGATCGAGGAGAACATCTTCGAGAACCGCTTCATGCACGTGCAGGAACTGGCGCGAATGGGCGCCAACATCAAGGTGGAGGGCCGGACGGCCACCGTGCGCGGGCCGGCAAAGCTCTCAGCCGCGGCCGTCATGTGCTCTGACCTGCGGGCTTCGGCTTCGCTGGTATTGGCGGCACTGGTCGCCGACGGCGAGTCCATCCTGGATCGCGTTTATCACATGGATCGCGGCTATGAGCACATTGAGGAGAAGCTGGTTGGCGTGGGCGCGCAAATCCGGCGTATGGGCAACCTCTTCCCGCCCAAGGACACAGCGACAGACGATTAGCGAATTCTCACTGAGGCTGGCATCGCCGAAGGCCGCTGGCCCCACCGCGGGCGGTTAACACCAACTCACGGCGACATGCCAGCGCAACTCGCGTTGGGCAGCCTTGCGCAACACCCGCTCGTATTCGCGGAGCTCGATCAGAACCGGCTTCGTCTCCGAGCCGAGAGCGACCGGGGCCGTGGCCAGAAAATCGATCAGGGCGCAAACGGTGAGCAGACCATCGGAGGCGTCAAACCATTGGGTCTGTGGAAGATGGCGTTTCCACTCGGGGTTTCCCGCGCCTTGCTCCAGAAGAAGTTCCATCGAATCTTCATCGGCAGAAAAGAATTCCAGCAGCGGATGCATATGCAGCCGCTCGGCCAGCCGCCCCAGGGCATCTTCATTGCGAGCCAGGGCGTGGCCGTTCACGAAGATGTCAAACCCTGGGTCCTCGCCCTCAACGACAATGTAAAGACTTGCAGCCATCGTCCCGAGTCTAGTGGAGATGGAAACGAAACTCCGGGAATAATCAAGAGCGGTTATCCAATCAAGCACTGGGAACCAAGCCTGAACAACCGTGCGGCTCGACGCATTGCGAACCCGGCGCCGCTTGAAGAAAACGCGCATTTCGATTTGCCGATGGCACAGTATCAGCCTTGCGCGAATTCAATGCACATCGGCGGACTCAGACAGAAAGGCCCGGACGCCATGTCCGGGCCTTTCTGCTTGCTTGGGTTGGCGCGACAGCTTAACTCTGACCACCACCGCTGCCAGGACCGCGGCCACCACCACCGGGACGACGGCGACGACGGCGATTCTTGTTGTTGGCCGGAGGACGGCCCGCGCCTGCCGGCTGGCTGGTTGGAGCCGGAACGGGATCAATGCGGTTGAAGTTCGGCTCGCTTTCCTCGTCGAACTCCTCGCCACCCTCCTCGTCGAAGTCGTCTCCGCCTTCGATCAGGATGGTGCTCTGGTTCGATTTGGGCTGACGCTCGTCGAACTCATTGCGGGGCCTGACGGGCGCGGCAACAGCGTCAGCAGAGGCCGGAGACTCGGAGGCGGAAATCTCCACCTCTTCGGCTTCAGCCGCGACCGGAGCCGACTGAGCCAGCTTGGCCTTCTGTTCCTTGATGAGAGCCTTGCGGCTGAGCTTGATGCGATTGCCTTCGATGGCCAAAACCTTGACCATAACCTGATCGCCCTCGCGCAGCTCGTCCTTCACTTCCTTCACGCGATGTTCGGCGATCTCGGAGATGTGCAGCAGGCCATCAGTGCCAGGGAAGAGCTCGACAAATGCGCCGAACTCGGCCAGCCGAACCACCTTGCCCAGGTAGACCTTGCCCACTTCCGGCACGGCGGTGAGGTTGCCGATCATTTCGAGCGCCTTCTTCAGGCCCTCGCTGTCGCAGGAGGCGACGTTGACCCGGCCGCTATCGTCCACATCGATTTTGGCTCCGGTCTGCTCGATGATGCCGCGGATGGTTGCGCCGCCCTTTCCGATCAGGTCGCGAATCTTGTCGGTGGGAATCATGACGGTTTCGATGCGGGGCGCATAGGCCGAGCGCTCCGTGCGCGGCCCGTCGAGCACCGCATCCATCTTGTCGAGCAGGAAGAGACGGCCGCGGCGCGCCTGTTCCATGGCTTTTTCAAGGATCTCGCGGGTCAGCCCGCCGATCTTGATGTCCATCTGCAGCGCGGTGATGCCCTTGCGGGTGCCGGCTACCTTGAAGTCCATATCGCCGTAGTGGTCTTCAGCGCCGGCAATATCAGTAAGGATGGCGTAGTCGTCGCCCTCCTTGACCAGGCCCATCGCCACGCCAGCCACCGCGCCCTTGAGTGCGATGCCGGCGTCAAACAGCGCCAGGCTGGCGCCGCAGACGGTGGCCATCGACGACGAGCCGTTGGACTCCAGAATGTCGCTGACGATGCGGATGGTGTAAGGCGACTCTTCCGCGCTGGGAAGGACTGCGGTAATGGCGCGCTGTGCCAGCGCTCCGTGGCCGATTTCACGGCGGCCCACGCCGCCCATGCGGCCTGTCTCGCCCACGCAGAAGGGCGGGAAGTTGTAGTGGAGCATGAAGGTCTTCTTCTTCTCACCCTCATAGGTCTCCAGCCGCTGGCCTTCGTCGGCGGTGCCGAGCGTGGCCGTAACCAGGGCCTGCGTCTCGCCGCGGGTAAACAGCGCCGAGCCGTGCGTCCGTGGCATCACGCTGGTCTCGATGGTGATCTGGCGAATTTCATCGAAGGCGCGGCGATCAGGCCGGATGCGGTCCTTGGTCACCTGCTCACGGAAGATCCGCTCGCGCAGGTGCTCGTAATAGTGAGCCAGCTTCTTCTTGGCCGCGGGGTCGTCAGCGGGAAGCGCCGCGGACAGCTCGTCCTTGATCTGCTTGATGAGCGTCTGGCTTTCCAGCTTGGCGTGGATCTTGGTGTCCAGAGCGTCCTTGAGGCGGTCTTCGACCTTGGCCTTGAGTTCGGCGTAGTAGGCCTCGTCAAACTCCGGCGCAGTGAAGGCCCGCTTGGGCTTTCCGGCCACGGCAACCAGTTCGTCGATGGCGGCGACAATCTTCTTGATCTCAGTATGGCCAAACTCGATGGCGGCCAGAATGATTTCTTCGGACTCTTCCTTGGCGCCCGACTCGATCATCACAATGCCGTCCTTGTGGGCGACAACCATGATGTTGACCGTGGTGGCGGCGCGCTCGGAATAGGTGGGGTTGACGACGAACTCGCCATCCACGCGGCCCACGCGCACGGCGCCAACGGTGGCGCTGAAAGGAATGTCAGAGAGAGCCAGAGCGCAAGCGGCGGCATTGATGCCGATCACATCCGGGTCATTCTCCTTGTCGGCGGAGAAGACCAGGGCAATCACCTGAGTCTCGTTGCGGAAGCCTTCTGGGAAGAGCGGACGGATGGGACGATCGATCTGGCGGCAGGTCAGCACTTCCTTTTCGCTGGGCCGGCCTTCGCGCTTGATGAAGCCGCCGGGAATGCGTCCACCGGCGTACGTGTACTCGCGGTAATCCACGGTGAGGGGGAAAAAGTCGATGCCTTCCCGGGGTTCTGAAGATGCCACGGCTGTGGCTAGAACGACGGTTTCGCCCGTGGTCACCAGTGCGGCGCCAGAGGCCTGCTTGGCCATGCGCCCGGTCTCAAAGACCAGCCGCTTGCCACCGGCAAGCTCGACGGCTACTTCATGCTTAGACATAGAGTCCTCGTTTCATTGTGTTCGCTTGGGAAACTTGTAGGGGGAAAACACCGGAAGGCAAGGGAAAGAAGGCGAAAGGCGGGGCGAGAGACAGGGTGCGCGCAAAAGAGTGGGAGCTGCGCGGGGGAGTAGATTCTCCCCCCCTGCCTGCCGGGCCGGACGCCAATCTCCGCAGGGGGGACGCGCTCAGCCCATAGCTGTGCGCCGTCCCTGGCCTCGGGTCGTGTTCGCCAGGTACACCATGGCCCCAGGTCCTGGGTAGAACGGGGGCCGTGACCAATCTTCGGTCTGGGCGCTTCCGGGTCAATGTTGGCTTTCTGGCTACTTGCGGATACCGAGCTTGCCGATGACGTCGCGGTAGCGATCGGTATCGTGCGTCTTCAGGTAATCCAGAAGGCGGCGGCGCTTGCTGACCAGTTGCAAAAGGCCGCGCCGGGAAGCGTGGTCCTTCTTGTGCGTCTTGAAGTGTTCGGTCAGTTCGGCGATACGCGCACTCAGAATCGCAATTTGGACCTCCGGCGAACCGGTGTCCGTATCATGAGTGCGGAAGCTTTCAATCAGGGATGTTTTCTTAGCAGTCGCCAGCACGGCGTTTGTTACTCCTCTTGTTTTCTCAGTCCACTCTCAGGTGTCTACAGTGAGATTACCATGAATGCCCGCCCCGTGCCATCCTCCGGACGGACCGGAATCAGGTTCGTATCCTGCCTCCAACCCTAATCGCTGCTACGGCTCCTGCGCCATCCAATAATTGGCCCGCGCCACGATGCGGGCGCCGTAGTCCTGCGCCGTCCGGACCCGGATGGTATGCAGCCCGGGAGTGGGATTGGAGGGGCTGAAAGTGATTAGATAGCGGTTGCGGGCGTGCTGAGCCGACTCGACGACCCGTTTTTCAAAGCCCTTGTCGCCGGTGAAGGGGTGGTACTCTCCGCCGCTCATGTGGGCAACTTCCTTGGTCACGTTCTTCTTGAAGGCCGGCACAATCATGGCCAGGGTCGAGAACAGGTTCATCGTCCGGTTGTCGCCATTGTCTTTTATATCGTGGCCCAGTTCGGCGCGCACCGGCGAAAACGACACGCTCAACACCAGTACATCGGATTGGCCGATCTTCCGGATCAGTTGCTCCACCTTGGTGTGCTTGCTGCCATGGTCGCGCTCCTCCGAGATCAGTAAGAGCACGCGGCGGTACTCCTTGGGTTGGGATTGAAGCAGATCGACGGCGTAGCCGACCGTATCGAGAATTGCAGCACCGCCATTGCCCGGTTCCAGATGCTTGAGAGCCTGGTTCACCTCTTCGCTGGAGTGGGTGAAGTCGCTGATGAGATGAGGCTTCGAATCGAAGCCCACCAGCGCCGCCTGGCCCTTGCCGTCCGCCAGAAACAGATCAAGCAGCGGGCCCATCTTGGCCAGCTTGTCGAATTCCAGCACACTGACGCCGCCCTGCTCAACGGCCACCACCAGCGCAACCGGCGCCGTGTCCATCTCTTCCTGCACACGAATCTTCTGCGGCACGCCATTATCTTCCAGCACAAAATCCTGCTGTTTCAGGCCGTAGACAACGCCCCCGCCCGACTTCTCCACCAGCGTAGGCACCAGAACCTCGTTGGCCGTCACGCGCAGAGTGGGCACGTCGTTAGTGGTGGAAGCGCCAGGCATGGGCAGTGGAGGCTCAGCCGGTGGCAACTGCTGCGCGCCGGCTGCCACGGCGGTCGCAAGCCATGCGGCAATCACAAAACAATATAGGCGGAATAAGCCGAATCTCATGCGGGAAAAAACTCCGATACAGTGAACAGTTTTCGGCTGTTCGCTGTTAGCTGTCCACTGTTAGTTGTCTTCACGCCCGTTTATGCACTTCGCGGTCCATGCGGCCAATCCAGACCAAGTAGCTCAAAAGCTCCCAGCGGGAGGTCCAGACAAATCCAAAAATGTCTTGGGCCGTCAGCGTTTCCGCGTGTTTGCCGCTATAGGTCTCCACCCGCCAGCGCAGATACTCGCTACGCCACGGGGTCAACCGGTGGCCGCGCGTTGCATTCCAGAGAAAGCGGAGCGGAGCGAACATGACGAGTCCCTTCGCATTGAGTATAGACGGCCCGGGTTTCAGAACGGGCGCGTCCAAGCCTTCGGCGTCACTCTGGCAGCTTGCTGAAGAGATCGTTCGAGGTCGAATTCAACTGCGCGATCACATCTTCCAGCGCCGTCTGCTGCGTTTCCGAAAGGGAAAGCTGCGTGGAGACCGTGGCCACATCGGCCTGCATCAGGTTGGTCTGCGCGGTGGTTAGCTGGGTCTGCACGCTGGTCACGGCGTCAGAAGCAGCAGTGACCTGAGTGATGGAGTTATCGATGGTCACGCGCTGCTGGGAAACGTAATTCAGCGCTGTGCCCAATGCCTCGGTATCGCTCACTGCCTGGTTGGTGTCAACGGTGCCGCTGGAGTAGTCGGCAATCAGGCTATTGAGCGCTCCAAAGACGCTGTTCGACCCGCTGCCCATGAAGATCTGGTCTCCCGGCACATTCAACTGAATCTTTTGCCCATTGGGCGTCTGCAGATTATTGACGTCCTCATCGCCGCTGTAGGTGGTAACGGCCGGCGATGTAGCCGTCGAAGTGGCGAAGGGGGCGGTCGATGTTTGGCCGCCGGCAAAGATGTACTGGCCTTGATAACTGGTGTTGGCCAGCGATTGCACTTCGTCGAGAATGCCGGAGATCTGGTTGGAGATGGACTTGACGTCGCTGGAGTTCATGGTGCCGTTATTGGCGCTGGTGGCCAACGAAATGGCCTGCGTGAGTTGGGAAACCACGCTGCCCAGAGCTGAATCGGCCACCTGCAACTGGCCCGTAACCAGGCTGGAACTTTGCGTAAAGGAATCGTCCTGCTGAATCTGGTTGAGCAGCAAAACATTCTCACCCGAACCGACCGGGTCCTGGCTGAGGGAGGTCACGCGCGCCCCGCTCGACAGCTCGGACGACAACTGTTGCTCGCTCGCCTGAGCCTGATCCAGCGAACCCACCAGATTCGTGACGTAATAGGGATCCACCCGCATCGCATTCCTCCACTCGCCTTGACGGATCTTTCGCTGCGCGCCGCACGCTTCCGCGCCGAGGCGGCCTTAGGAAACCGTTGTTTGATCCCCCAGGTTCAACGCCGAGGCCATGATCGTGTTCAACATCGTGAAGACTTGCGAGGCGGCCTCATAACTGCGCTCAAAGGTGGTCATGGACGAGGCCTCGTCGTTCAAATTCACGCCGGAGAGCGCATTGTTCTGCGTTTGCAACTGGGTCACCGAAGCATTCTGCGCCGTATTCTCCGTTTGCACGCTGGAGACCGTCGAACCCAGCGTGGTGACAAAATTTGAGTAGTAATTGGTCGGCGTCTGGCCGTTCACAATCGACTGACTGGCCAGCTTGGCCATGGCGGCGGCATTCGAGTTGTCGCCGGTTCCATCCCCCGCGCCGGCAGCGGCGATCTGGTTGGGATCGGTCATCACCACGCTCATGCTGGCCGCGCTGCCAGCTACGGCCGTGGGTTCGCTGAAGATGTTGAGGGGATTGGCCGCCGTGCCGGTGGCGCCATCATAGTCAGTTCCCGCGTTGTTCTGCGCATTGACCGTCGTCGAGATGCTATAAGCCAGTTGATCGAGCGAGGTGAGCGCGCCGGGAATATCCTGGTCCCGCGCCGTCAGATAGCCGCCCAGCGAGCCGCCGCCCGATGTCAATTGCGAGGTAATGTCCGTATTGCCAACAAAAAAGTCGGTGACCCCGTTCACCATGCCGGTGGTCAACTGGTAATTCATCCCTTCGGAAACCAGCAACTGACCCGAGGTGGTAGTAATCTCCAGCCCATTGTTCTGGGTCGTAATCTGGTTGATTCCGATCAATTGCGAAAGCTGGCTCAAATCCTCCTGGCGCTGGTCTTCGAGCGTTCCGGCGTCGGCGTCAGGCGAGGTAGTCTGAATCTGCTGGTTCAACTGAGCGATGGCGCTGGACAGCGAGTTCACCTGGCTGGTCACTCCGGTCGCCTCCTGGTCCAGAGCCGACCTCTGAGAGTTCAGGCTGGCCGCGGCGTTGGAAATATCGCCGGCCAGCGCCTTGGCAGCGGTGAGTACACCCTGGCGCAACGAGTTGCTTGTAGGAGTAGCCTCAAGCGACGAAAACGAGTCGAAAAAGCTGGTGATGTCGCTTCCAATGTCTCCGGCGGTTGAACTGGACGAACCCGAGTCCGGCGTGAAGAGGGCCTGAAGCGTGTCGAGCGCCGTCAGCCGCGAGCCGGAGGCTGAAGCCAACTGCTGCTGCTGGTCCAGGCGCGACTCCAGCACACGATCCCGCGCGGATGTGGCGCCAGTCTCCGCCGCCCCTTGCCCGTACGAGACTCCGCCAATACTGATCGGCTGATTCTCCTGCCAGTTGGGCGTCTCCTCTGTGTAACCGGGGGTGTTGGCATTGGCCACGTTGTTGGCCACAACATTCAGCGCTTCCTGATCAGCGTCCAGAGCCTGCGACATGATGCTCAATGCGGAGTTAATTGTCCCCATGCCCGCTCTCCGTTCGCCGCCACTGCTGCGCCTGCGGGTCACCATATCCCAAGTGGCCTGCGCAATATTCCAAGCGGCCTGTGCGCAACTCCCGCAAGCGGTTCATCACATTCAGGTTGGACCGCGTCGCCTCCAGCACCCTGGCAAAAACCACCATATCCCCCGCAGCCTCTCTGGACTCGACAGCCAACACCGCCAGCGCATCCCCATCCACACGCGCCAGATCGCGGTTGAGCGCCTGGCAGGAAAGCGCCAACTCCTCCAGCCGGTCCGCATCCAGGCGCGCCAGCGCCCGCGAGGCCTCTACGACCAATTCCTTCAGCTTCGGATACCCGCGGCGCTCTCCCATCTCCTGCAACGCAATCTCTCCCTTTACCCCTTGCTGCCCAGCATCGAATCCACGACCTTGGAGGCCACGGCCCCGGCAGATACGTTGTAGCTTCCCGCCGCTAGCGCCGCCTGAATCTCGGCGACCTTGTCCATGCGAACACCGGAGTCGCCGGCCGTCTGAGAGACCTCGCTCGCCGCGCTGCTGAATGTTGCCCGATCACTGCCGAGTGCGCTCCCAACCGATGTGGCGCCACTCTTCGGCTGTTGCGTGGCTGCCGGAGCGGCTGCCGGCGTTCCCAAAAGCGACTTCAATCCTTCAAGACTGCTGCGAATGTCCATACCCATTGCTCCTTACTGTCTGTATCGGCAGGTTTCCTAATCACTCTAGTCATTCAAGAGATTTGATGACGGTATTACCGTGCGGATTTCCGGTTACTTGCGTGGTTACCTGCTTGTTACTTGCAGGAGAAAGCTGCCGAACAATGCTGGAAGCGATTCCAAACCCTCCCTGCTCGCTCAGCGCCCGTCCCAATGCCTCCGATGCGAATGTTCCCAACGCCCCGCCCGAGCCGGAGGCCGAGTCGCTGTCTTCCCCATCAAGCCCGTTGCCGCTGGTCATCGGCTTCAGCAACTCCTGCATCATTTGCGCCTCAAACTCGTGCGCCGCATGGACCAGCCTGGGCTGCGGCGTGGTCTGAGACAAGGCCGGGCCTGTGCCCGCTGTAACCGCCGCTGTCCCGGTGATCGAGAACATCACTGCGCCTCCTTAGAGAACTTCCAGGTCGGCCTCCAGAGCACCGGCCTCCTTCATGGCTTGCAGGATGGAGATGACATCCCGCGCACCTGCCCCTGTCCGTTGCAATTCCTGAACCAAATCTTCGACCGTCGCCCCTTCTTTCAGATCGATGCGGTTCACCGGCTTGTCCTGGGCCTGCACCGTCGTCTGCTGAACCACCTGCGTCGTGCCTCCCGATGAAAACGCGTTGGGCTGCGAAACTTCAGCCCGGGAGATCACATTGACGCTCAATCCTCCATGCAGAATCGAAACCGGCTGCAGACGGACCGTGCCCCCGATCACCACTGTTCCGGTGCGCTCGTTGACCACCACCCGCGCCCGCGGAAAAACGTCCACCTCGACGCCCTCTACCTTGTCCAGCAGCGCCGCCATGTCCTCGTCCGGCGCGGCGGTTACCTCCACGCGCCGGCTATCGATCGCGTGCGCCCGGTGGGTGCCCAGCGCCTTGTCAATCGACGCGGCCATCCGCTCGGCGGTATGGAAGTCCGCATCGTTCAGCACCACACTGGCCACGCGCATCTGTTTCAGATCAAAGGGCACCGGCCGCTCCACCAGCGCCCCGCCGGGAACCCGCCCGGTGGTGGGATGATTGGACAACTTTGTATTGCCTCCGCCAGAGGCCATGTAGCCACCCAGCACCAACGACCCCTGAGCCTGGGCATAGATCTGCCCGTCCGGGCCGTAGAGCGGGGTCATCAGCAAAATGCCCCCTTCGAGCGAGCGCGCATCGCCGGCCGAGGAGACCGTGATATCCACCTTGTAGCCGGGCCGGCTGAAGGGCGGCAGCGTGGCCACCACAAAGACCGCTGCCATGTTCTTGACCTGCATATTGCTGGCGCTGTTGGAGCCGGTCTGAGGAACTGTAATGCCCATCCGCTCCAGCGCCGAGATCAGCGTTTGCGCCGGGAAGACCGTCTGCGAGCTGTCCCCGGTGCCCCGGAGTCCCACCACGAGGCCGTAGCCCACCAACTGGTTGTCCCGAATCCCTTCGATGGTCGCTACGTCCTTGATCCGCGCCAGGTGCCCGACGGCCTCGGCGTGAGCCAGCGTAGAAGCCACGAGCAGCGCCGCAATGAACGCCAGCCGCCGCCAGAGACTTGCGCCCCTCTCGCCTTTTGCCATCCTCTGGCTACCAACTCGCATTCCCTAACCCCTGTTCCCTATTCCCTGCCTCTAGAACACCAGCAGCTTCTCCAGGAAGCGCACCACCGGATTCTGCCGGTAAGTAGAGTCGTTCACGATGCCCTTTCCGGTCACTTCCAGTTCGAGATCGGTCATGGCCGTCGACTGAACCTGATTCTGCGAACTCACGTCCTCCGGACGCACCAGGCCGCGCAGCTTGATCAACTGCGTCTGCTGCGAGAAGGTCAACTGCCGCGTGGCCTGCACCACCAACATGCCGTTGGGCAGCACATCCACCACCTCGGCGCCGAAGGTCGTCGCCAGGCTGGAGTTGGTCGTGCTCTGACCCTGTGCCGACAGGCCCGAGGCCGCGGTCATTCCCAGCAAGTTCTGCAGGTTATTCGAACCTTTGAGCTTGCCGAAGAGCGAGGTCAGCCCGGAGCTGGCGTTTGAGGCCCTGGAGTTCTTCACCTGACCGTCGGTCGAGGCCGCCAGGCTCTCCGTCACCACAACCGAGACCACGTCATGCAGCCGAACCGCCTTGGCGTCGGTGCCCAGCCGCACCAGCCGGCCCTCCGGACTCCAAATCGAACCCGGCGTCCGCACCTCCGCCGCCTGCTGCGCCCGCACCCGCTCGATGTAGGCCTTCAGAGCCTCCTCGGGCGGGGTTGCCTTGCCCGCAATCCCCGGCGTCGCCTTTTTCTTGCTGCCGATGGCTTGGGTCGGCTGAGCCGCCACGAGCGCCACCACCGCCAGCAAGATCCCAGCTTTCAACAATCTCAGCTTCATGGCCGCACACCCGCCTCCGCCTGGAGAGCCGCACGGCCCGGCCCGAGAGCTACGACCCGCACCACCTTGCCGCCAATCGCCAATCGCACATCGAGCGCCGTGCCCGCAGCGGCCGGATTCAGCGCGCGAGCCTCCAAAACCGCATCGACCCGCGCCGAGTGCTCCTCGACGATCAGCCGATCTCCGGCGCGAATGACCGGCTGGAAGACCGCATCCTCTGGCTGGCCCGCAACTCGCAGGGCTGCGCCGCCAGACTTGTAGCGACGAGCCGTAACCCGCATCAGCCGGCCCGGCCCTCCCGGACACTCACCATTGCGCACCAGCAGCCAACGGTCCCCGGTGTGCGGATCGTCGATCTCGCGAAGGATTTTCTCCGGCGCCTGACCTTCGACCGAAGCCGGAGCGGACCCTTCTGGCAGGAGAAGAACTTGAATGCCGGAGCTGGCCATGGCGGGTGCGCCTGGCGCCTGAGCACAGGCTGCGGAAGCGGCCCCGAGAACCAGCACGCCCGCGCCCAACGCCATACCCAACCCCACTCTCATCAGCCCCGTTCCCATTGATCTTTCCCTCGCTTGGCGCTTCATGTTTTTCTTTCGGTTTAGTGGGTCATGTTATTGACCTGGGAGTACATATCATCGGCGGCCTTGATGACCTTGGAGTTCGATTCGTAGGCTCGCTGCGCCAGTACCATCTGCACAAACATGCTCACCACGTCCACATTCGAGTTCTCCAGATAGTTCTGCTGCAAGGTTCCCAGCCCCTCGGTTCCTCCGGGATTGCCCAGCACCGGGTCGCCGGAGGTGAGCGTAGCCTGCAAAAGGTTCGACCCCAGGCTCTCCAGCCCCCCCGGATTGGGAAAAGTGGCTAGCTGAAGCTGACCCAGTTGTGAAGGGTTCTGTTGCCCGGAGAGGGTCGCGTTCACCACCCCGTACTGGGTGATGGTGATCGCCGTCGCATTGGGGGGAATGGTGATGGTGGGAATGATCGGATCGCCGTCCGTGGTTACGATGGTTCCCTGGTTGTTCAGGTGAAACTGGCCGGCGCGCGTGTAGGCGATGGTGCCGTCGGGCCGCTGGACTTGAAAGAATCCGGCGCCGGAAATGGCCACATCGAGCGGATTGTCGGTTTCGTTCAGCGCTCCCTGCGTATTGATGACCTCGGTGGCCGCCGATTTTGTTCCGAGTCCGATCTGCAGCCCCGCCGAGACCGTGGACTGGCTCTGCGCCGCCCCAGGCGTCACCAAATTCTGGTAGACCATATCCTGGAACTGCAAGCGCAACTGACGAAAACCTGTGGTCGAGGAGTTGGCCAGGTTGTTGGCGATGGTGTCCAGGTTCAACTGCTGTGCGCTCATGCCGCTGGCTGCGGTATATAAAGCTCGAATCATTCCGAATCTCCTTAAGGGTTTCTGGACTACTCCCTATTCCCTATTCCCTTTTCCCTGCCGCTCACACCTTGGGCAGGTCCTCGGTGGCAATTTTGTTGAATTCGGTGTGGAAGACGGTCAGCGCACGCTGCATCATCTCCGCCTCCCGCTGCACCAGAATCAGGTTCATCGTTCCGTGGATTACGTCCTGGTTGGCGGCCTCGATAGCGCCCTCGTGGATCACGGCATTCTTTGAAAGCGCCGGCTTGACACCCTCCGGGGCGAGATAATGGTTGGCGCCCTCCGGGGTCAACTCGGCGCCGCGAGGAAAGGTGAAGACCCCGACCGTGGCCACCACGCCACCAGCCACCGATAAAGAGCCATCCGCGCCGACCGCCACCTCGCCGGGAGGAACAGGAATCGGCTGACCGGTCGCCGACAACACCAGTTCTCCCGCTGCCGTCACCAGTTGTCCGCCCGGCGCGCGGTGAAAGCCGCCATCGCGTGTGTAACGCTGTCCGTTGGGCGTCTGCACCATGAAAAAGCCTTCGCCTTCAATGGCCAGATCCAGCGGATTGCCGGTCTGATTGAGCACGCCCTGGCTCATGTTGAGACGGTCGCCACCCAGAAGGCCGAAGTTGTTCACCGTCTGCCCCAACTGCGAGTCCTGGGCGTCGGGCCCCATCAGCACCGAGCGGAAGTACTCCTGCTCGGCGCGGTAGCCGTGGGTCTGCGCATTGGCCAGATTGGTGGCCGCTATGTCCAGGGCCTGAGTTCGCGCCACCAGTCCGGTCATCGCTGCATAGTATCCACTGTCCATCGGCCGTCCCTCCTCCAGCACACGGGGATCTTGCAGGTGGAGGACCGGAGGAGAGTCGAATGGATTAGAACAACATCAGAATTGGGGAAAAGACAGGGAACAGGGAGTAGGTGTGAAGTTTCAGGAGGTTGTCCATTCGATCTGAACGCGAGAAGCTGGTTG
>CAYQSI010000039.1:0-32775 GCA_964420185.1 uncultured Occallatibacter sp.
GCAAGGCGATGCTCTACCACTGAGCTACTCCCGCTTGTTGCAAGTTTGAGTATACTTGGGGACCTAAATGAGGTCAAACTGTGGTCGGCGCCGGAGCTGCGGAAAACAGTGCCGCGCCTGAAGCCTACAGGGCCTCATCCGACCTCGAACCTTTCTCCTCGTGCACAATCTCTCCGTCGCGCATATGCAGAATCCGCCCGGCAATCGAAGCCGCCTCGGGGTTGTGGGTAATCATCAACGTGGTCTGGCCCAGCTCCCGGTTGGAGCGCCGCAACATCCGCAGCACCGCGTCCGAACTTTTGGTGTCCAGGTTGCCAGTGGGCTCGTCGGCCAACACAATGGCCGGCCGGGTAATCAGCGCCCGCGCAATGGCTACGCGCTGTTGCTCGCCGCCGCTCAGCTCGCTGGGCCGGTGCTCGAGCCGTCCCCGGATCGACAACAGATCGCTCAGGTGGTCCAGATAAGCCCGGTCCAGCGGCTCCTTGCGGCCGCTCACCGTATACGCAATCTCAATATTGCCCATGGCCGAAAGAGTGGGCAGCAGGTTGAATTTCTGGAAGACAAATCCGATGCGGTGCTTGCGCAGCCGGGTGCGCTCGGCGTCGCTGAGCGAGGCAAAATCCACCCCGTCAATCACCACGCGACCCTGGGTGGCTTGCGTCAGCCCGCCCAGCAAGTAAAAAAGCGTCGACTTGCCCGAACCCGAGGGGCCAACAATGGCGACAAATTCCCCTGGCTCCACGGCAAGTGAGACCCCGCGCACGGCGGTGACCTGGATTCGGCCCGCCGCGTAAACCTTGGTCAGATTTTCGGCGAGAATGATAGGCGAAGACTGTTGGGGCTGCACATGAGTCATTGTAAATGCACCGCCCTTGCTCATCAGGGGGCGGGCGATAGCCGCACGCTTCCGAAGCGGAGGAATTTCGGGTGCAAAGGAGTTCTTTAGCGGCCCTGTAGCTGGGCGAGTCGTCAGGCGCGGGTCAAGCGCTGGTTGCCGTGCCAGGCGGGAAAAAGGCCGGCCAGCTTGCGGGTTAGTCTGCCCAGCAGGGAGCGGCGGGGCGTCGCGGAGTTGGCGGGCTTTGTTTGGGTTGTCTCCGAGCGCAACTGGAGCAGCGTGTCCTTGACCATCGCCCGCAGGGACTCAACCTCAAAGGTGCAGGAACGCAAATACGCCGAGACGGTGAGCCCGGCCTCGGCTGCCCGCTTGTGCAGTTGCGCGCACTCCGCCTTGCTCATGCGGATGGTGATGCTGGCATCCTTCAGGTCCCGCTCGAAGGGCGCGGACGAGAGGCGGTTGGATTCGGGAGCCAGATTCGCGGTGACACGAGGCGCAGATTGCGGGGCTGCCACTGAGAGAGCCGAAGGTGCCTCCTCGAAGCAGAATGGCTGCGGATCGGCGGCCTGGGTAAGTGACTGATCTGTCGGGTGATAGCGCGCGTGGGCCTTCAGAGCGCTTTCGTAGCTGAGAGTTGCCACGTCGTCGGCAAGATCGTCATCGTTCCAGGTGGGCGCGGGTTTCCACCCCTGCTGCAAAGACTCGTCGCCGGGGGCCTGGGAATTTTGCGCGGGCGCGGCAAGCGTGGCCAGCAGAGCCGCAAAGCTGGGAGAAGTGGGGGCAGGCGCGGATGCGGTTGGTTGCTGCATGGCATGGAGCATACCGTGAGGCCGGGCGGCAAGCGTGAGGAATTTCCCATTTAAAAGCTGGGCAGATTCCAGAAAAGAACGAGCCTGTCGCCTGTCCTGAAATGAAATCACCAGAAACACTCCGATGCACGGAGAATTCCAGCCCCCGGAAACAGTGCGGAGATCCGACAGTGTCATGCGCAAGCCAGTTCGGCATCCTCGGGCTCGGGGAGTACGCGACCGGGGAGCCTCAGCAGTTGGGTGACAGCTTCGGCCGTCATGGGGCGGGCGAAGAGATAGCCCTGGCCGTAGCGGCAGTTCATCTCGCGCAACAGGTGATATTGCTCGCGGGTTTCAATCCCCTCGGCCACCACGTCCATGCCCAGTACGCGGGCCAGTTCGATAATGGTGCGCACGATCTGCAGCGGCTGATCGCCTTCGGTCATGCGGCACACGAAAGAGCGGTCGATCTTCAGTACGTCGAAGGGAAACGAATGCAGGTAACTGAGGGAGCTGTAGCCGGTGCCGAAGTCGTCCATCAGCAGGGAGACGCCCAGCCTGCGCAGGCCGCCGAGAACTTCCAGGGCGATGCGCATATTGGAGATGATGCTGGACTCGGTCATCTCCAGGCCGAGCTGGTGGCTGGAGATGCCGGATTGGACCAGGAGAGCCTCTACGTGGTCGGCCAGCCCTTCGCGTGAGAACTGGCGCGCGGAGAGGTTGACGCCAACCCGCAGGGAAACGTGGCGGCTGTCCTCCTTGCACCACCTTTGAATCTGACCGCAGACCTCGGCGAGCCCCCAGTCGCCGATGGGCAGGATCAGCCCGCATTCTTCGGCCAGCGGAATAAAGTCCATCGGCGGGATGAGTCCGCGCTCGGGGTGGTCCCAGCGGATGAGGGCTTCAAGGCCGACAATCCTGCGCGTGGCCAGGTCGATCTCCGGCTGGTAATAGAGCACGAACTGGCCCCTGTCCAGGGCTTGGTGCAGGTCGGCCTTGCTCGGCCAGCCCTGGTTGGTGGTCGCGGCCGCGCGGGTGCGCCGCAGCCCACGCCCGTTCTTGTTGAGGGTCTTGCGCAGTCTACGCAGCTCCAATTGGCTGGAGACCATATCGGCCAGGCTCTCCAGTGTGCGAATTGCTTCCGGCTGCATCTCCTCGCTGGGATTTTTGCTGAAGATGGTCAAAACTCCCAGGATCCTTCCGTCAAAGGAGCGCACCGGAACGCTGGCAAATGAAGCCTCGTGGTGGTTTCTGAGGCGCGTCGATAGCCGTTCGCGGTGAGGATGCGTGGAGATGTTCGAAACGACCACCGGGCCATCTTTCGCAAGCACCAGTTCGAAGATGGAGTCCTTGCGCGGCAGCTCGAGAACCTTGATTCCCCAGCAGGATTTTATCCACACGCGGCTCTCGTCGGCAAAGCCGAGTCTGGCCGCATCGGCATGGAAGTACTGAGCCGCCAGACGCGTAATGGCATCGTAAGCGGGCTCGGGCGGAGTATCGAGAATCTCGGCAGAAATCAGCGCAGCCAGCCGCGAATCCTCCTGCTGCCGATCAACTCCCCCAATCTCAAAGACTACTTGTGACATCTTGACTCCTGGCCCCGTGGCGCTTGCGACAGCCTGACTCTTGCTGGTGACAGCCAACCTCTGTTTGCCGGCTTGCTGCATAAACTGCCTGAGGCTGGCATTCTCTGTCCCTTATCGAGTCGCGGTTACTACCATTGAACGGTCTCTGATGAAGCCTGCCGCATAGGTGCCGTATATCTCTTATCGGAAGAGAAGCCCAAGCGCGTGAGGTTACCTTGGAGTTTTCAGATAAGTACAGATTCCGTGCACAAAGCGCCGGTTCAGGGCGCGGAGTGTCGCGTTTCGGTCCATGAAAAGGGGAGTGCGCCACATTCGTCCCGATTTGGCTCTCCGGCGCTGCCCCTGCGCAGTGAGGTACTCATAACGGCTATCCCGCACTGTCTTTTTACCGTCTTTCGCCTCACACCGTTAAAATCGAGTCCAGTGGCAGAATGGCCCTCAACCGAATCCTCTAAGCCGTCGCGGTCCAAATGGGCGCGCGCCGCAGGTTTGCTGCGCCCCTCGCACGCGCACACGGCTTTCACGGCGACCCTCGTGCTGATGGCCTCCACCTTTCTGTCGCGCATCATTGGCCTGGTGCGGATTAAATACATTGCCTGGCTCTTCGGCCGGGGCATGGAAGCTGATGCTTTCAACGCCGCGTTTGTGCTGCCGGACATGATTTCGTATTTCCTGGTGGGCGGCGCGGCCTCCATCACCTTTGTCACCATCCTCACGCGCTATCGCGAAACCGGGCGCGAAGAGGAGGGGCAGCGTTCACTCTCGGTGATTCTCTCCACCATGTACCTGGTGCTGGGCGGGGCCATTCTGCTGGCCGAAGTTCTTGCCCCGTTGTACGTCCACTGGATGTTCCCTGGCTTCGACGCGCCAAAAGCGGCGGTCTGCGTGAAACTGACGCGCATTCTGCTGCCTGCGCAGTTGTTCTTCTTTACCGGCGGAGTCTTTGGCGCGGTGCTGCTGGTGCGCAAGCAGTTCAGCGTGCAGGCCGTGACCCCCTTGATCTACAACGTGGGCACCATTGTGGGCGGCGTGCTGCTGGTACACCGGCTGGGCGTTTCTTCGCTGGCTATCGGCACGCTGGCCGGGGCGTTTCTGGGGCCGTTTCTGCTGAACGCGATTTACGCCCGGCGGGCGGGCGCGCATTACCGGCCGATTTTCGATTGGCACGACGAGGGGCTGCGCGAGTGGGTGCGGCTCTCCGTTCCGCTGATGCTGGGCGTTTCGTTGGTGACCGCCGACAACTGGATCATCGCGTACTTTGCCTCCAGAACCAACGGCGCCATCACCCTGATGACCTATGCCAAGCAGCTCTTCACCGCGCCCATGGCCATGCTGGCCCAGGCGGCTGGCGCGGCCTCCATGCCATTCTTCGCCAGCCTGTGGAGCAAGCAGCGGCGCTATGAATTCGCCATCGGCGTGGCGGACTCGGTTTCCCGTGTCGCCTCGCTGGGGTTGCTGGTGGCTTCGGGCATGATCGCGCTGGGGATGCCGCTGGTGGAGCTGATCTTCAGCGGCGGACGTTTTTCCCTGCACGATGCGCGGGAGTGCGCCACTTACTTCGCAGTCTTCTCCATCTCGCTGTTTCTGTGGTCGGCGCAGGCGATTTATTCACGCGCCTTTTATGCCGCGGGCGAGACGTTCATCCCCATGGTGGCGGGAACGGCGGTCACGCTGGTTTCTCTGCCCGTTTACTACTTCTTCTTTAACTGGCAGGGCGCGATGGGGCTGGCGATGGCCTCCAACGTGGGGATTGCGTTGCAGACTGTGGTGATTGCCGTGCTGCTGCACTGGCGGCACATGGTTTCGCTGGCCAGCCTGGACTACGCGGAGATGGGGCGCTGCCTGCTGGCCGCAATGGTGAGCGGCACCGGGGTTGGGCTGCTCTTCTGGTGGCTGGGCGGCGTGCTCCTGAGGGCGATGCCAGGCCGGATGCGCTGGATTGACCTGGCAGTGCTGGTGGCCGGGTCGGCGCTGTGGCTGCTGATCACCAAGTGGGTGCTGGAAAAGGCCGGATCGGCGCTGCCCAGGGTCGCGATGAAACGCCTCGGAATGGGATAGCACAGGCTGCCGAAGAACTCATTTCGGAGGGAGGCGGGGGTTTCAACCCCCGCATAATGCCAATAGAATCAATGCGGGCTTTAGCCCCGGAAGGACTCGCCGTTTTGAAAGGGCACGACTTCACAGGCTACTGAAAAACTCATTTCTGGTCTTGATTGTGCAATCGTACGACTTTTAGCCTGTGCTGAGCCTGTCGAAGGGTGCCGTAAAAGCAACAAATACGTGGGGTTTTACAGGCCGAGGAAAATTTCATTTCGGAGGGAGGCGGGGGTTTCAACCCCCGCATAAAGCCAACAGAATCAATGCGGGCTTTAGCCCCGGAAGGACTCGCCGTTTTGAAAGGGCACGACTTCACAGGCTACTGAAAAACTCATTTCTGGTCTTGATTGTGCAATCGTACGACTTTTAGCCTGTGCTGAGCCTGTCGAAGGGTGCCGTAAAAGCAACAAATACGTGGGGTTTTACAGGCCGAGGAAAATTTCATTTCGGAGGGAGGCGGGGGTTTCAACCCCCGCATAAAGCCAACAGAATCAATGCGGGCTTTAGCCCCGGAAGGACTCGCCGTTTTGAAAGGGCACAACTTTAGTCGTGCCGCAAGAGCCGCAAAATCAACGGGCCTTTAGGCCCTGAGGGATGTTTTTCAGCAGTTCGGATTCAATCCAGGCCCTTTTCCGTAGCCCGTTGAGCCCCTGTGGCATCTTTGCCTAAAAAGCGGATTCATTGGGCAAGAACCGGAATTTACAAGAATTGTCTGATTCTTGCCGTTAGGGATAGGTTGCCTCGAACGTAACTGACGGATTGGCGACGATCCGGGTGGAACTGAACATAGACCTCAAGTCGAGAAGTAGAATTCAAGCGAGCCTAATCCGATGTTGAAAATGTTGGTGACGGGATTGGCCACCAGTAACGGCCAATCTGCCGTCAATGCAAGGAGAGAGATATGCAGCCACTTCTGAAGTTCCTGGAGGTTTGGGTTCCTTATGTTGCATTTGCAGGCGCTTCCTTCGCCATCCTTGTTTGGTTGCTTTCAATTGACAGTGGCCGGAAAAACAAACATCTGGCGTCCTCTGAGTTCTGGTCGATTCTTTGGCCGCTTGTATGGCTCTACTACCGGATGATTGGAAAGCACTCTGATCAGGCCGCCCGTCGCGTTGCGCTCTCAAGGGCAGTCATGGGAACGTCAGAAAAAAGGATGCAGTTCAAAACCATACGCGAGGCAAAAGACTACCTTGCAGAGAGAATCTCCGAGGAGGCAGAGCGTGATGGCACGCCTCTAACGGATATTGAGAGGAAGATGCTTTACTTCACCGAGACTGGCTGGACTCTGCCGGACATGAAGCAGGTTAGTGCGGACTTTGACAGGGACTATGATCAGGGGGAATACGAGAGAAAGATCGGTGGGCTTGCTGATAGAATTCATTCCCGTCTGTGGGCTAATGACCGACAGGGGGAGGAATCCTGGAACGCAGCGATACAGAAACTGAGCCACGGGGACCACTATCTGCTTGTTCTGGTAGACGCAGCAAATCCCGTGGAAAAAGGGGTAAAGCAGAACCTAAAAGTGCTGGTTGTTGCTCTCTTCCTCTTTGCGCTCATCGTTCTGGACCAATGGTTCAGACGACGGATGCGCGACCACTGATACATTTTTGGCAGTTTACCATCTCTTCGGAAGTTCCTACATAGTTATCTTTTCAGCAAGACCGGCACTCATGGAGTCTTGAAACCAACTGCCCCCAGAAGACACAAACGCCCCTGCATTGGCAGAGGCGTTTGTCTCGGAGCTGAAGTGTAGATGCGGCTTAGGGCAGAATCGGCTTGGGCAACTCCGGCGTGACGGGTGCTCCCGGCTTGGCGTCGGCCTTCTTGATGTCGATGCCGCCCTTGAAGAAGGCGCCGTCCTCGATGCTGATTCGCGCCGCGGTCACGTCCCCGGTCAGCGCGCCCTCGGCGCGGATGTCCACCCGGTCGGAGGCAAAGATATTGCCGCGCACCTTGCCCAGAATGACGATTTCGCGGGCGGCAATGCTGGCTGCCACCTGGCCGTTGCGGCCCACGGTGACGCGGTTGCCGGGGAGGTTGATGCTGCCTTCGACCTTGCCGTCGATAAACAGCGACTCGGAGCCGGTGATCTCTCCCTTGACGAACAGACCCTTGCCGACGGTGGCTTGGTCGCCGGCCGTAACCGGGGCGCGGTGGGCGGGTTCAACCGGGGGTGGGGGCGGTACGGGGCGGGAGGGTTCAGGTGTAAAGCTGGGGGTAGTCGGTACGGACTGGCTGGGTTTCCACATAGCGCTCAAGATGATTCCTTTTCTGTCCTGGAGGGACGGGGCTTGCCAAGGCAAGGGCTATTGCCGCGCGCCCTAAATCTGATTGAATAGACAGCCGAAGTATACGCCTTTGGCGGTCCTGATGACGGCCGCGGATGAGAGGATTCCCCTCCCCTCGCGCTCCGCCCGGAGCATTGTGTTGCCGCTATTTTAAGACAGTGAGCCGCGAAGGATCGAGAACATTGAAGTTGAGTAGCCGGTAACCAGCGGGGTTAATACCCAGGTCGCCCTGCCGGGCTGCGAGGCACAGCTTCAGCGCATCCGGAAATGGGCCGGGGTTGCTCGAGTTTGGAAGGCGCGTAGGATGTTGAAGATGAGGGCGCGATGAAGATCGAAACCCGGGAACTGGAACCCGGCCTCTGGCCGGCGTTGGAGCAACTCTTTGGCGCAAATGGCGCCTGTGGCGGCTGCTGGTGCATCTCCTGGCGCAGGCAACCCCGCGACGACTGGGAGAACGACAAGGGCGCCGTGAACAAGGCGCGCTTGAGGAAATTGGTGACTACAGGCAAGGCGCACGGGATTCTGGCTTTCAGTGAGGGCCGGCCCGTGGGCTGGTGCTCGTTCGATCGCCGGGTGGACTATCCCCGGCTGAACCGCGCCCCCAGCCTCAAGTGCGACGATGCGGAACAGGTCTGGTCGGTCCCCTGTTTCTTTGTCCACAAGGATTTCAGGGGGCAGGGCGTGGGTACTGCCCTGCTGAGGCACGCGCTGGTGGCCATGAAGGCGCTGGGCGCGGAGGTTGCCGAGGGCTATCCGGTGAAGCCGTTCAAGAGCGGAAAGAAGATCCCCGGGGCCTTTGCCTGGACCGGAACCCGCAGCTTGTTTGCCAAGCAGGGCTTTGTCGTCGTAGGCAACCCGGACGGCGGCAAACAGCGGGTCCGCAAAGGTCTCTGAGCCTGTCAGGCTCCAAATAGCCTACTCTTGAACTATGACTGATCGTGAACTGGTGGCACGGATTGCCCGCTCTGCCGGCGGTAAGGCCGGATATAAGCAACTGGTGCGCGAGCTGAGTCTCAGCGGCGGACGGGAGCGCCGTCTGCTGCTGGAGCAACTGGCGCGCCTCACCGTGCGCGGCCAACTGGCCAAGGTGGACCGGGAGCACTGGAGCATTCCCAAACCCTTTGGCGCGGGCGGCACGCGCGACAATCTCGTGGCTGGCCGGCTGGATCTGCACCGCGACGGCTACGGCTTTGTGCGGCCCAACCCGCGGCAGGCTTCCAAAGCAGTCTCTACTCAGGAAGACATTTTTATCCCGCCCACCGAGATCAACAGCGCCATGCAGGGCGACCAGGTGCTCGTCGAAGTCGAGCCGCCCAAAGCCGATGGCCGCCAGATGGGTCGCATTGTGCGGGTGCTGGAGCGGTGCAACCCCACCGTGGTTGGCACCTTTCATTACGGGGTCCTTAGCGGCAGTTCTTCGTCGATGGGGTGGAACTATGCGCGAGCGGACCGCGCGCGAGGGAACACGGTGATCCCCTTTGACGAGCGGATGACGCAATCCATCCTCATTCCTCTTGGCCAGGAGCTACCTCCAGCCGACGAAGCCGCCACGCCACACCGCGTACTCGGCGACAAAGCTGCCTCTGCCGCCGTTCACGAAAGCCTGGAAGGCCTGGTCGTCGATGTGGAGATCACCAGTTGGCCCACGCCAACCAAGTCGCCTGTGGGCCGGGTGATCGAAGTGCTGGGGGATCCAGACGACTTCGGCGTGGACGTGGAGATGATGATCCGCAAGCACCAGTTGCCGCGGATCTTTCCAGACAATGTTTTGGCCGAGGCCCGCGCCGTGGCCCATCTGGACCTCTCAGAAGTTTCACGCCGCCGCGATTTTCGCGGATTACCAATTGTCACCATCGACGGCGAGACGGCTCGTGATTTCGACGACGCAGTTTTGGTTGCCGAGCGCCCCAACGGCGCAGGCTACGAGCTGCAGGTCCACATCGCCGACGTATCGGAGTACGTGCGCGCCGGCACGGATCTGGACTTGGAAGCGCGGCTCCGCGGAACCAGCGTCTACTTCCCCGATCGCGCCATCCCCATGCTGCCGCAGGAGCTTTCGACCAACATTTGCAGCCTGCGTCCCGGCGAAGACCGGCTGGTGTTGAGCTGCGTCATGCAGCTCGACTCGAACGCCCGCATCGAGAGCTACGAAATCGTTGAGGGAGTGATCCGCTCGGCGGCGCGGATGACCTACACCGATGTCCACGCGATTCTGGAGGGGGATGCAGAGACGCGTGCCCGCTATGCCGCGCTGGTTCCTGACTTCGAGCGAATGCGCAAACTTGCCGGCTTAATGAATCAGCGGCGCGAGGAGCGGGGCAGCATCGATTTTGACCTGCCCGAGCCAGTGATCGAGTTCGACGAGCAGGGCCAGATGCGCGGCGTCACCAAGTCTGAACGCACCTGGGCCAACCGGCTGATCGAGGAGTTCATGCTGGCGGCCAATGAGTGCGTGGCCACATGGCTTGAGGACCTGGGCGTGCCCTCGCTCTATCGTATCCACGAGAAACCCGATCCGCGCCGCGTGGTGCAATTTGAGGAGCTGGCCGCCGGCTTCGGCTACACGCTCGGCCTCGGCGCGCTGCCGGTCAAGCGTATCGTCACCCGTGGCGACCGCCGCGACGCGCAACGCACCGGCCGCAATCCGCGGGTGCACGAGGTCCCGGAAGACATTCCGGTCACGCCGCGGATGTATCAAAAGCTGGCGGCAAAGATCGAGGGCAAGCCAGAGGAGCGGATTCTCAGCTATCTGATGCTGCGCTCGCTCAAGCAGGCGCGCTACTCCGAGATCAACGAGGGCCACTTTGCCCTGGCCGCGCCAACTTATACTCACTTCACGTCGCCCATCCGGCGCTACCCTGACCTGATTGTTCATCGCATCGCCAAGGCGCTGCTGCTGGAAGGCGTACCCGGCGAGGGAGCGGTGGCCGAAGGTCGGCAAAGCTCGCCCTGGACGCATCCTAACGAGGGAACTAACGACACACGCCGGGTGCCCCCGGTCCCTCGCACTTGGGGACCGGGGATAGCACAAACCATCACGCCACCCATTCCCGAGGCCGAGCTGGCGCAGATTGCCGAGGAAACCAGCCAGACTGAGCGCCGCGCCGCCGAGGCTGAGCGCGAGCTGGTGGAGTGGAAGAAGGTCCGCTTCATGCAGAATCGCGTCGGCGAGGAGTTTGCCGCGCTGGTGCTGAACCCGGCCAAATACGGCCTCTTTGTCGAGTTGACTGACCTGTTTGTCGAGGGGCTGGTGCCCATCGATTCCCTGCGCGACGACCGCTACACCTGGCGCGAGAACACGCACGAGGTCATCGGCGAGCGCACGGGCCGCTGCTTCCGCGCCGGCGACCATGTGCAGGTGATTCTGGACCGCATTCTTGCCCAGGAACGGAAGCTGCAATTCTCAATTGTGGAGGAAGGCATTCCGCTGACCGGCAAGAAAGCTCCAAAACTCCATCCGAAAGCGAAGAAAAAGAAGGCCACCTCCGCGCCGGGGCGTTCCTTCAAAGCCAGAAAGAAGCTAGGCAAGAAGGGCCGGCGGCGGTAGGGGCGAGTGCTGCGCCAGGCCGGCCGGCACTCCCGATCCAATACAATAAAACTGGGAGCATGATTGATGGCACACATGGTGTTTTGCGTTCGCAACAAGAAGGAGATGGAGGGCTTGGAAGAGCCTCCCTTCGATTCGGAGTTCGGCCAGAAGATTTACAACAACGTCTCCAGCGCGGCCTGGGACGAGTGGATCAATCACCAGAGAATGCTGCTGAATGAGTACCGCTTGCAGCCCTGGACCCCGCAGGCGCAGCAGTTTCTGGTCGAGCAGATGGAGCAGTTCTTCTTCGGCGAAGGTTTGGCCCTCCCCAAGGATTTCGTTCCCCCGTCGCAGTAAACGGCGGCAGGCAGGCTTCAGGAGGGTTGGCAGAAGGCAGGTTTGCGGCAACGGACAGGGGTCCGGCAGCGCTCCGGCGGCAAATTGATGCGATTCTCCATCCGGACGCAAGCGCGCAACTCCTGCCTCGTGTAAACTAGTGAAGACCCCAAAGCCGGCTCCTCCTGAGTCGGCTGGATTGTGTCGGGACGTGGCTCAGCCTGGTAGAGCACTCGCTTGGGGTGCGAGGGGTCGGCAGTTCAAATCTGCCCGTCCCGACCATTTAAAAATATCTCTATGACTTTACAGCCGGCGACCGGAGCGGCGCGTGGTTCTGGCTCCTGCCAGTCAGCCCGGATGCAGCGCACTGTGCACCGCCGTGCCGCGCCACTGTACCAACCACTGAAGCTGTACTCCTACCAGTCCTCTCTACCGGTAAACCTGCGGAATGAAGTTCTGTTCCTGGATGGGCGGGCGCACGTATTTCGACTTCTCCAGCTTAGGCAATTCCAGCGGTTCAGGCGTCAGATCGCGGTAGGCAAACATCGAGAGCAGATGCCGGATGACGTTCAGCCGTGCGCATTTCTTGTCTTCCGCATTGACCACAAACCACGGAGACATCTTGGTATCGGTCACCGCGAACATCTCATCCTTGGCGCGCGAGTACTCGGCCCAATGCTTCCTCGACTCCAGGTCCATCGGACTCAGCTTCCAGCGCTTCGTGGGGTTCTTCATGCGGTCCTGAAAGCGCCGCTCCTGCTCCTCATCGCTGACGGAAAACCAGTATTTGATCAGGCGAATCCCGGAGCGCAGCAACATTCGTTCAAACTCCGGGCAGCTCTGCTGGAACTCCAGATACTGCGCCTCGGTGCAGAAGCCCATCACGCGCTCAACGCCGGCCCGGTTGTACCAACTGCGATCAAAAAGCACCATTTCGCCCGCCGCGGGCAGGTGGGCGACATATCTCTGGAAATACCACTGCGTAGTTTCCCGCTCCGTGGGCGTGGTCAGCGCCACCACCCGGCAGACGCGGGGATTCAGCGATTCGGTGATGCGCTTGATGGCGCCGCCCTTGCCGGCCGCATCCCGGCCTTCAAACAGCACCACTACCCGCAGACCCTCGTGGCGAATCCACTCCTGCAGCTTGACAAGCTCAACTTGCAGGCGGATAAGTTCGTCATCATAGTCGCAATCCTGTCCCAGCCGCAGCGTCTTTGCATTGGCCTGCGCCGGCGCCGGAAGGTCTCCGTGCTTTTGAATCTTGTTGGAAGGCTTGGCCGCCTGCTTCGTCTCCGGCTGGCCCTTCTTGTGCTTGTCTTTCATCGCATTTCCTCCCGCACTTCTGGCGGCCACTCTTTCCACCGGCAGGATTCGCCGCAGAAAGAATCATATACCTGGCTTGCGGCGGTGAGATGTGCTTTCTTAGATAAACGGATTGCGAAATAGGTCTCTGACCGCTTGAAGTTGTACCAATGCTGGGTTCCCCAGGTCTCGATTTTGAGCCCCGGGAAACCACGGATGCTAGGATGCAATCATCCGGTCAGAAATATGGAGAGTTAGAGCATTTTTCCTGTTGGTATAGAGTGGATCTCCTGCTTGGCTCAAGGTTGCCGGTCGCTGCAAGAACAGGCAGCGCCAACACCAAGTAGCGCCAACACCAAGTAGCGCCAACACCAAGTAGCGCCGGCCTCCTGGCCGGCTGTTGCGTGGACCTCCCGGTCCACGCCGTACTCTACACCAACAGGAAAAACACTTGAGTGGCCTCCGTGGCCGGCCAGCCTTCGCGCTATCGCACCTTCCACTTCATTGAGAGCGCGGCAAGTTTGTCGTTCATCGAGGGCTGCGGCTTGGCCGCGTGCTTTGCCGCGGGGCGCGGCGTGGCTACAGTCAGCGCCTTGATGGAGAGCGCAATGCGTTTGGCTTTCAGATCCACGCCGAGCACCTTCACCTTGACGATCTGGCCTGTTTTCACGGCCTCCGACGGCTCCTTGATGTAGCGATTGGAGAGCTCGCTGATATGTACCAGCCCATCCTGGTGGACGCCGATATCCACGAATGCGCCGAACTTGGTCACATTCGTCACCACGCCCTCCAGCACCATGCCCGGCTCGACGTCGGCAATCTCGCGGACTTCTTCCCGGAAGCTGGGCGCCACAAACTTGTCGCGCGGATCGCGTCCCGGCTTTTTCAACTCCGCAAGAATATCCTCGAGAGTGAAAGCGCCCACGGCGAGCTGGCTGCGGTCCACGTTCTCAAGCAACTGCGGCTCAAGAATGATCTGCTTCACTGAAGTCTTCAGCGAGGCGGCAATCTGCTCCACCACCGGGTACGACTCGGGATGAACGGCGGTCTTGTCCAGCGGGTTATCGCCGTTGCGGATGCGCAGAAAACCGGCCGCCTGTTCGAAGGTCTTCGGCCCGATGCCCGGCACTTCCAACACCTGCATACGCGAGCGGAAGCTGCCTTTCTCGTTGCGAAAGCTCACAATGTTCAGCGCGGTGCGTTCGGTAATGCCCGCGACGAAACGCAGCAGCGTCCACGAGGAGGTATTCAAATCCACGCCGACCTTGTTGACGCAGCTTTCGATCACTGTTTCCAGCGACTCCTGCAATTGGCGCTGATCCACGTCATGCTGGTACTGGCCCACGCCAATCGATTTCGGATCGACCTTCACCAACTCCGACAGAGGGTCTTGCAGCCGGCGCGCAATCGAGATGGCGCCGCGCACCGTCAGGTCGAGATCAGGAAATTCCTGCCGTGCGACCGGGGAAGCCGAGTAGATGCTGGCCCCTGACTCACTCACAGTTGCAGAAAAAATTCCGTCAATCTTGTTATCCCGCAGAAACTCGCGCACAAACGCATCAGTCTCCCGCGAGGCTGTCCCGTTGCCAATGGCGATAGCCCTCACGTTGTGCTGGCGCAGCAGCGCTTCCAGCTTGGGCGCGGCCTCTTCGTTGCCGTGTTTCGAGGTATGCAGATACAAAACATCATGCGCCAGCAGCTTGCCGGTCTCATCCACGACGGCCACCTTGCAACCGGTGCGCAGACCCGGATCGATACCCAGCACGGAGATTGGCCCAGCCGGCGGAGCCAGCAGCAAGTTATAAAGATTGTCGCGGAAGACGCGGATGGCCTCGGTATCGGAGCGCCGCTTCAACTCCAGGCGAATCTCGCCCTGAATCGATGAGTTCAACAGCCGCTTCCACGCATCGTCAATGGCCAGTTCGAGTTGGCGCGTCCAGTCGCCTGCCTGGCGCAGGACGTGTTTCTGAAGAATGGCAATCGCCCGCTCCGGGTCAACTTCGAGCAGGAAGTAGAGCACTTTTTCGCCTTCGCCGCGCCGTATGGCCAGCATGCGATGCGAGGGGATCGTCTTCACCGGCTCGCTGTACTCGTAGTACATCTTGAACTTTTCCTGCTCGTCCACGGCGTCCGTGGATTTTTTGCTCACCACCATGCCCTCATCGAAGACAAGAGCGCGGAGCGCCTTGCGCAGGTCGGCGTCTTCGCTGATCCACTCGGCGACAATATGCCGCGCGCCTTCCAGCGCCTCGTCCACCGTGGCCACGCCTAGTTCCGCATTTACAAATGTGGCTGCGAATGCTTCCAGCGGCTGCTCGGAATTCTGTTGCGCCCATAAGTACTGGGCCAGCGGCTCCAGTCCCTTCTCGCGCGCAATGGTGGCCTTGGTGCGCCGCTTGGGCTTGTAGGGAAGATAGAGGTCTTCGAGTTCGCTCTTGTCGAGCGTGGCTTCGATGCGCGCCTTCAGTTCGTCGGTCAGCTTGCCCTGCTCGGCAATGGAGGCCAGAATCGTCTCGCGCCGGTCGGCCAGGTCGCGGAAGTAGGCCAGCTTCTCTTCAATCGAGAGAATCTGCACTTCATCCAGATTGCCCGTGGCCTCTTTGCGGTAGCGCGCGATGAAGGGCACCGTTCCGCCGTCGTCCAGCAATCCGATGACGGCCACCAGCCCATGAAGCGGGACGTTGAGCGTTTGCGCAATGTGAAGAAGAATTTCAGGGGAGAGATTTTTCGTTTCTGTCATGAGTGGTCCATGTCCATGGTACATGGAGGCCGGGTGGAAATCTCGTCTCTCGAAACTGTGCAAAAATTGCCGGCTCGGACGAGTGCGTTGAGCCGGCCGGTCTTGCCGCCGTCACGAACGCGGCGTCTCCGGCTCGTTCGTCAAGGCGGCCCAGATAAAGTTGGCCAGGAATTCCGACTCATCGCTCGAACTGCCGTTATTGTGACCCATCAACCTGCGCTGAATCGTTCCCCTGGTCATATCCGCAATCATCCACGCCACCTTTTCCGCGGGTACGGGGCGTATCTCCCCGCTTTTGATTGCCTCCTTGATCGCTACCTCAAGTCGTAGCACCGGTTCGCGGAGAAACTCGCGATATTGGCTGCGCGTCATGGTCAGATTCTCTTCCGCGGAGTCCATAATGCGGAAAAATTCCTTGCGCGTCTCGGCGTTTTTCAGCCGGATCAGGATGAATGCGCCGATCTTCTCTTTCAGGGTTGTTGCCGCATCGATCCGCTCCAGCGTGCCCTTCTTGAGCGTCTTCATGTCGTGATTCAAAACGGCTTTGTAGATCTCTGTCTTGGATCGGAAGTAAAGATAGACAGTTCCCTTGGCGATGCCCGCCTCTTTGGCGATTTCGTCGATGATGCCATGAGCGAATCCCCGGCGCGCGAAGACGGTTCGCGCCGCATCGACGATCTCGGTCCGGCGAAATTCAGAGACGAGTTCCTGTTTGGTTTTCATCTGGATTCGGACTTCACTTTCCCTTGAGCCGGGGGGCGCAAAATTCTGCTGACCACCACGTATATTATAATGACCACATGGTCAGTGGCAATAAATCCGCGCCGGAGGACAGAATCTCGCGGTGAGCGCATCCGAAAACACGACGCCCTCCGCGGCCGCCGATCACCAGGAGTGGCGGCCCTCCGCGAACCCGTGGATGATCGCCGGGTCTGTCATGCTGGCCACTTTCATGGTGGTGCTCGACTCCTCGGTAGCCAACGTCGCCCTGCCGCACATCGCCGGCAACCTTTCGGCTTCTACCGACGAGTCCACCTGGGTGCTGACCAGCTATCTGGTTTCCAATGCCATCATGCTGCCCGCCACCGGATGGATTTCGCGCCGCATCGGGCGCAAGCGCCTGATCATGGTTTCCATCCTGATTTTTACCGGCGCTTCGCTGCTGTGCGGCATAGCGCTGACCATGCCCATGCTGATTGTGGCCCGCATTCTGCAGGGCATCGGCGGCGGCGGAATGCAGCCGCTGGCTCAGTCCATCCTGCTGGAAAGTTTTCCGCCCCGGCAGCACGGCACGGCGATGGCTGTCTATGGCATCGGCATTGTGGTCGCCCCGGTGATCGGTCCCACGCTGGGCGGATGGATTACTGACAGTTACTCCTGGCGCTGGATCTTTTACATCAATCTTCCGGTCGGCTTGCTGGCCCTCTTCATGGCCAACTTGTTCATTGAAGATCCTCCCTACCTGCGCCATGCTTTTCGTGGAGCGATCGACTATCTCGGCTTTGGCATGATGGCCATTTGGCTGGGCACATTTCAACTGCTGCTCGATAAAGGCCAGGAGGCGGACTGGTTTGCCGCTTCATGGATACGCTGGACGGCCGCAGCCTCCGCGCTAGCGCTCATCGGCTTCATCGTCCACGAATTCAAATGCCGGGAACCTATCGTGCAATTGCGAATTCTCGGCAACCGCAATTTTCTCGTCGGGACGGTCATTACCTGTCTCTACGGTTTTGTTCTCTATGGCGTCACGGCCATCCTGCCCTTGTTTCTACAGACACAGTTGGGTTATTCGGCGATGGAAAGCGGCATGACGGTCAGCCCGCGCGGCATGGGCTCGCTGCTCTCCATGATTCTGGTGGGAATCCTGGTCAACTATATCGATAGCCGCATTCTGCTGGGCTTCGGTTTTGCGATCTTCGGCTATTCGAGTTTGTTGCTGAGCCACATCAATCTCGGAATCTCCATCGGCTCGGTGGCCTTCCCGAACTTTATCAACGGCTTTGCAGGAGGCTTCGTCTTCGTCCCTCTCACCACCATGGCCATGGGCCAGTTGCGCAAGCAGGAGATCGGCAATGCCGCCGGCATTTACAACCTGATGCGCAACATCGGAGGCAGCATCGGCATCGCCAGCGTCACTACCCTTCTCGTGCGCGGCGCTCAGGTCCACCAGAATTATCTGGCGGCCAACGTCTCGGCGGGAAATCCAGCCGCGATGGCGCTGCTTCACGGCTTGCAGGCAAGACTCTTTGCCCAGGGAGCGGATGCCTTCACCGCTCATCAAAGAGCTTTGGGGGCAATTTACCGGAGCGTCCAACAGCAGGCATCGCTGCTCGCGTATGCCGATAACTTCCGCTTGCTGGCCTATCTCGCGCTACTCTGCATTCCCCTGGCCATGCTCTTTCATCGCGCAAAGAAGCATCAGGGAATCTCTGAATAAGTCGCGTATTGAATAAGGCGGCGCTTTGAATAAGTCACATTTTGAATAAGTCACGTTTTGAAAGGGCACGACTTTAGTCGTGCCATAAATGCAACAAAAAAGCGGGGCTATACAGGCTGCGGAAAAACTCATTCCGGAGGGAGGCGGGGGTTTCAACCCCCGCATAAAGCCAACAGAATCAACGCTGGCTTTAGCCACGGAAGAACACTTTCCGCCAATTTCGCCAAAATCTGGAGTTTTTCCGCAGCCTGTTCAGCCCCTGAGCGAATCTTCGCTCTACAACAAAACTTGATCAGAGGTTTCTTCGCTGCCGGCGCGCACCAGCAGGCAGGTGATGTTGTCGTGGCCGCCGGCCTCGTTGGCCGCATCCACCAGGCTTGCGCAGAGCTGATCGAGGGGCAGATCGTCCGCGATTATCGATTCAATTACCGGATCGGCAATCTCGCCCGTCAACCCGTCGGAACAGAGCAGAAAAATGTCTCCCGGTTCGGCCTCTAACTCGAAGATATCCGGCTCGACAGTTGGCTGGGTGCCCAGAGCGCGGGTGATAACGTTGCGCATCGGGGAGCGCAGGGCTTCGGCGGGTGTGATGCGGCCCATCCGGACCTGCTCCTCCACCAGTGAGTGATCCAGGCTGATCTGCTCCAGATGGAGATTGCGCATCCGGTAACAGCGGCTGTCGCCCACGTTGAAGACCAGCACGCGGCGCCCTTCGGCCACCAGGCCCACCAGCGTGGTTCCCATGCCGCCGAGTTGAAAGTCATCCTGGGAGCGGGAATGGATGGCCTCGTTGGTGGCGCGAATGGCCTCTTCAATCCCATCTTCGAGCGGCGCGGCCTCTGATTCGACCTCAGTCCGGCTGCTCAGCAGGCGCAGCACCTCGCCAACGGCCATGGAACTGGCGACCTCTCCGGCCGCGGCGCCGCCCATGCCGTCACAGACAACATAGACCCCGCACTCCTCGGAGATCCCGAATGCATCTTCGTTAGAGGGGCGATTGCGGCCGCAGTCGGAAAGCGCGGCAGAGTCGTAGCGAACGTCGTTTGCGGACAAGGAAAATCTCCCGCAGCCCAGTTTACATGGTTTTCAATTGCCGCATGCGGGTAACTCCCGATCAGTGGCCCGGCGTGTGAGCGGCAGGTTCCAGAAGCGGCGGCGGCGGGGGCAGTTCGAAGACCTGAATCGCGCCGCCATTGAGCACGGCCACGCGGCGTCCAGAGGGCGAGATGGCCACATTTCCACCCGCATCAAGGATCGGACTCGCCGACGCCTCCAGCGCCACCCTGCCATCAGCCGCGTCCAGAACCTCCACCAATTGTCCTTTGATCTCGTCTTGGCTAAGGGGTGAACGGCCGCTTACCGGGTGGGTGACGGCCAGAGCTTCTCGCGCCAGCCGCAGGCCGTTCGGCGCTCTCACCACCAGCGGCCACACCGTCGCGTCTGAAGTCTGCGCCTCCCAAAGGCGGCGGCCATCGGTCCTCATCGCCACCAGCTTCCCCGCGCCCAGGGGGGTGCAGGTGGTCACCAGCACCTCCCTCTGCGAGAGAAAATCGAAGAGCGGCGAACAGGTCGACTCCACCTGCCCCAGAATGGTGCTTCCGCCGTTGAAGTATTTCAAGTTCAGCAGCCACTCGTCGCCCATGGCCCGCAGGCTCTCCAGATAGCCGTCGGAGTTGATGGGCAGATGCACAGTGGAGCGGGAGCGGCTCACCAGCATCACTTTGCCGGAGTCCCGGCGCAGCACGCGCACTGCAAAATCGGATTCGCCGGGCTTCTCCTCCTCTGCCGCCACCTCGCGCGAGTCGGTCACCAGAAACTGTTGTGCGGGGTCCATCTCCAGCCAGAGCAGCGGCCCCGGAAAGCGTAGGAAGGGCTTCAGCTCCAGCGTGGCGTCGCCCAGTTCCAGATTGTCCCGGTCGCGCAGCAGGAAGCGGCCGTCGTTGAGCATCCACAGGTAGCGTTCCCGGTCGTGAACCGTCCACAGGGCCTCGGCCTCGACCGTGCCTTCCGGCAAAGTCAGCACCACGGCGCGAATCTGGCGCTCCTCGTTCGCATCGGCGTCGCGGCGGATCAGTCCTGGCACGCGAAAAGTGAACAGTAGCCGGTTTTCATCCAGAAAATCCAGCGAAACAAGGCTATTGCGCTGGCCCAGATAGTTGGCCCCCGGCGCCGAAAAACCCAGCGGCTCGACGGAAACCTTGAACGCTGGCGGCTGAGATGGCTTCTCGGCAAGCTGGTCGGGCAGCGCTCGCTCCCTGAGGGCATGGGTTGGCTCCGGCGCGTTCAGCAGACTCTCCTGCGCCAGAGCCAACGGAACCGCGCACAGCGCCGCCCCGGCCGCCACCAGCCACAAGCCCGCACGCAACCTCAATCTCACGCCAAAAAACCGTTTCGCCATCTATCTCCATTCTCGCCGATGTCGCTGGTTTCGGGCAGTGGAACGGCTCGGTTCGTGCGTGTGCGACAGTAAGAGTGGGATGGAAGAAAACGCAATCATTGATCGGCGCATCGGATTTTGGGGCTACAGCGCCTGCTTTGTGGCCGGGTGCCTGTGGGGCACGGGCTTTTACTTCGGCAGGCTGGCACTCAACGAGATGAGCGTTGAGCACATGGTGCTCTACCGTTTTCTCTTTGCCTGCCTGGGTATGTTGCCGGTTGCGCTGCTGCATCGTCGCCGGGTCCGGCTCACCGGCGATGAGGCGCGCTTGCTGCTCCTCTGCGCCGCTGTCGGCGTGCCCTTGCAGTTTCTGCTCCAGTTTCACGGCTTGGCCCGCACCACGGTCAGCCACGCCTCGCTGATGGTGGGCGCCATGCCCGTGATGTTGGCCGCCGCCGCCGCGATCTTTTCCGGCGACCGGGCCAAAGAGGAGCGGCTTGACGGCTTCTCCTGGCTGGCCCTCTGCGCTTCCACGGTGGGCGCGGTGCTCATCGCTCTGGGCGGCAGCCGCGGACCGGTCGCGCACGGACAACCGACAATGACCGGAGACCTGCTGATCGTGGCCTCGCTCTTCACCTCGCTGGCCTGGATTCTCTTCAGCAAGAAGCTAATGCAAACGCACAGCCCGTCGGTAGTGACGGCCTACACCATTTTTTCAGGAACCATCATGCTGGCCGTCTGGGTCCTGGGACCCTGGCTGCTGAGCCCCTTCACCCACGCCCGTGTCACGCCGCCGCCCTTCGCCCACGTCAGCCTGACCGCATGGATTGCGCTGGCCATCAGCGGCGTGTTCTGCACGGCCACCACCACGCTCTTGTGGAACTGGGGCATCAACCACGTGCCGGCCTCGCGCGCCGGCGTCTTCCTGAATATCGAGCCGGCCCTCGGCGCCTGGCTGGGCGTCCAGCTCCTTGGCGAGCGTCTCGGCCCCTACGCCTGGGCAGGCGGCGCCCTCATCCTGATCGCGGCCGTGGCCCTGACCACCCGCAGCCAACCCCCTGGATCTGCCCCGGAACCAGCCGTCCTCCTGGAATAATCGCCGGGAATTGCTCTCGATCATTTCTCCTGTTGTTATAGAGTGGATCTCCTGCTTGGCTCAAGGTTGCCGTTCGCTGCAAGAACAGGGATCGCCGACAACAGGGATCGCCGACAACAGGTAGCGCCGGCCTCCTGGCCGGCTGTTGCGTGGACCTCCCGGTCCACGCCGCACTCTACACAAATAGGGAAAGTGCTCTAATATCGGTTGCATGGCGGGCAACATCTCTTCCATTGCAACCAACGGAGACTTCGCGTTGGTGCGGAGCTGGCGGCGCGACTTCGTGGAGCTTGCCGTCGCCTATGGCCTCATTCTGCTTGTCCTCTGGACGCCCCGTCCCTGGCAAAAACTGCTCTGGTGGGTCGCAGCCGTCTCGGTCGCGGCGATCGCCTCGTCATCGTTCGAGGGCTTGAAGGCGATGGGCCTGCGCCGCGAAAACTTCTTCCGTTCGCTCTGGGTGGCCATCCTGGCGTTGCTGGTTTCCGCCGTCGCCGTCGCCCTTGCCGTCAGACTGCACACCCTCCGTCTGCCCGGCAGCCCCACCCTGTTCATCAAGACGTATGCGGGCTATGCCATCTGGGCCTTCGTTCAGCAATTTCTGATGCAGTGTTTCTTTCTTTCGCGCCTCCTGCGGTTGCTTCCGAACGCAAAACTCGCGGCCGGCGTGGCGGCAATCATCTTCGCGGCGGCGCATCTGCCCAACCCCATTCTCGTGCCCTTTACTTTGCTCTGGGGCTTGGCCGCCTGCCTGCTCTTTCTCCGTTATCGCAACCTCTATCCTCTGGCCATCGCGCACGCCATCCTGGGAATCACCATCGCCATCGCGGTTCCCGGACCGGTGGACCATAACATGCGGGTTGGCCTTGGCTACTTGACCTACGCGCACGCCCACGGCACAACCCAATCAGCGCAGCCATAGCGACCAGATCGCGTCCACCGAGGCGTGGGTAATCGCCGAGGCTCCCACCCGGCGCTCGCGGCGCCATGCGCGCCCATAGAAGACACCCGCCACTGCGGCCAGCAACACGTAGCGCCAGTTGAAATGCACTGCCCGCTTGTTGAAGTGAGCCAGACCAAACAGAGCCGCCGTCAGAAACAGCGCAGCGTAACGCCCCATGCGCCGCTCCAGCAGGTTCTGGAGCCATCCGCGAAAGAAGAGCTCTTCCGGAACGGCAATGAAGAAGAAGGTGAAAACCCATGCGCCGGCAATCGGCGCCCATCCCGGCCACGCCGCGTGCAGATGCAGAAACCCCAGGCCCAGGCCCAGCACCAGCGCAATCGGCGTATACCAGCCCAGCTCGCGCAGACCCGCAGCGGCATCCCGAAGGCGCAGGCGCAGGTCGAAGCCGGTTCCCTCCAATTGCCGAAGCGCGATAAAGCCGTAGATTCCCGCGTCCAGCAGCAGCATCTTGTTGAAGATTGCCAGGTGAGCCGGCCACGCGCCCTCAAACCAGCGCAGATCCACCGCCAGCCCCAGTGTGGCAAGAACCAGATAATCCCGCCAGTTGCCCTGTTGGCTTTCGTCAATCCGTCCGGCCTGCCAGAGCAGGCTTGCCAAGGCCACCGGCAGCAGCGCATACAGCGCAAACCAGCCCCATCGAAAGCTCCCGCCGGCTGAAGCCACCAGCACATAAGGAAGACTCAGGACTGCTGGGCACGCCAACTGAACCCAAACCGGAAGCGCGCGCGCCCGTCCCGCTGCCCACTGCGGAAAGAATGCCGCAGCCAGAAACGGTGCCAGCACGAGCAAGGCGGCAATCGAGTTTGCCGGTGTAATCATGGCGCTCAACTTCCATTTTGCATCTCCATTCCGCAAAATCCACCGGCGGCAGAAAGGTTAGAGAAAATGGAAGGATGTGCCCCTCTCGTTCGCGAATAGTCTGCCCGCGCGCCCGCCAAGCCAAACCTGAGAGCATTTCTCCTGTTGTTATAGAGTGGATCTCCAGCTTGGCTCAAGGTTGCCGGTCGCTGTAAGAACACGCAGCGCCAGCAACAGGTAGCGCCGGCCTCCTGGCCGGCTGTCGCGTGGACCTCCCGGTCCACGCCGCACTCTACACAAATAGGGAAAATGCTCTGGTCACGTGAGCCCGTCGAATTACACCTCGAAGGAAAGCTGTGCGGATGCGAGCAGCGGCGAAGCCGGCCTCGGCTCGGAGGCCAGTTCGTACACCAGCCGTTCCAGCACCAGCCGCTTGTCGGGCGGCGAAGAGCGCAACTCCAGGTCAGCGCGGGCAATCAATTTGAGCGCCCGCGTCAGCTCGCGGCGGTTCTTGTAGCGGCGGGCCTGGCGAATCAGATCGTCGGCCGCAAAGGGCGGCACGCGGAAGCCCTGCCACAGCGCCTGCCAGATCGCCCGCGAGTCGCGCACGTTCTTTTCCAGAATCACCAGCATCTGGCGGAAGGTGCGGGCCAGCATATAGAGGTGGCCGATGGCCGCGTCCTCGCCGGCGTCGGAGCTGTTCAGCAGCCCTTGCAGCAGAGCCAGCGCGCGCGCCCGGTCGTGGGCGCTGATGGCGTCGGTCAGTTCGTAGAGCGAGCGCTGCTTGGCGCCCAGCACCATCGTCTCCACGTCGCCCAGCGTGATGCGCCCCCGGCCCAGCGTATAGAGCAGCAGCTTTTCCAGCTCCGAAGAAATCAGCATCAGATCAGCGCCCAGTGAGTCCACCAGCTCGTGAGCCGCATCGGGGTCCACGCGGACGCCGGCTTCTTGCGCGGTGGCCACCACCCAGCGCATGGCGTCTTCCTCGTTCACTCGCGCCAGCTCCACCATGCTGCAATGCTCGCCCAGAGTCTCGGTCAGCCGCTCGTAGCGCTTCTTGTCGTCCATCTCCATGCGCCGCGCGTCCGCGGGGATGCGCAAAAAGTCCGCGACAAAGAGAATCAGTGCCTGCGGATTCGGCGAGCGAAAATAGCGGTCCAAAGCGGCAAACTCGTCCTTCTTGGCCCCGCGCGTGTACAGTTGGCGCACATTGCGCACAAAAATCGCCTGGAACGGCGCCATCAGCGACGGGGTTTGCGCCCGGTCCAGCACCTCGAAGATCGAGATCCCGCCCAGGTCCAGGTCGGAGAGGCAGAAATCCCTCAACTCCGGCGGCACAAAGGCCTTGAGAACGGCCCCCCGGCAGCGGTCCAAAAGAAATGTTTCGTCGCCGGCCAACACGTAGCCGGGCTTGAGCGGGCCCTTGCCGGCCGCCGCGGCCTCCATCTCCGCCACAAAGCGGCCCATCGCTGTAAATCCCGCGCCCCAGCGCGCGCCGCTCATGAGGCCAGCCCCGTTGTAGTGAGTCTCCGCTTAGCGCGGTCAATGAATCTATCGATCATGCACCTTCAGAATACCTTTCCCGTCGTGTCGAGGCCAAAAATCAATTCGCCCGCTCTCTGCCCCTAACCAATTCCCTATTCCCTATTCCCTGTTCCCTATTCCCTGTTCCCTGTTCTTAGAATCCTTCCAGCACATCGGCCACCAGTTGCCGCGCGAATTCCCGCGAGAGCCGTTCGACGGCCGCCGGATTCTCCTGGAAGAACTTCGGCAGGCTGGTGGTGGACTGGTATTGCTGGCGGTAGACGTAGTTCTTGTTCTCGTAGAGAACTTTGCCGTCCCGGCTGGTCAGCGTGACTGAAACCACTACGGTAATCAGGTAGCTGGACGACTGCTGCGTCGAGGAGTTGAAGGTCAGCGGCGCCACCGCCTCTTTCAGAATCGTCCCATGCAGTACCGCGTCCGGGTCTCCGCCCGCATCGGGGGTCACCCGCAGCCGTGTGCGCGTAGCAAATTCGCGGATCACTGCCTGGGTCATCACCGTCTCAGTGCGATACGCCTCGGTGTGCGTGGCAAAGACCGGCACCGAGAGCGTCTTCACATCGGGCGGCAGGTGGGTGGCCGCGCCCAGCGTGTGGTATCCGCAGCCGGAGGTCCCCAGCAGCGTAGCAGTGATCAGCAAGAAAGCAAACGGACGCATAACTCATCTTATCGCGCAGCCGCACCCTTCTGCTGCAACTACACCCAGGCAGTCGCCAGCACATCCAGTCCCACGGCAGAGAGCTTGAGGCCGTCGGCGCGATCCTTGAAGTAGAGTTCGTTGAGCTGATCAAAATTCCGCTGCTCGAAGCGCTGAAATCCCGTTCGGCGCAGCTCCAATTCCAGCGTCTCCGGCGTAAAAAGCAGCCGGAATGGCTCTCCGGCAGCGGCGACACGCCGGGTCAGCTTATCGAACGCCGTGCGGCCTTGCGGGCTCAGAGTCTCCCGCGTGAGCGCGTAATCGAAGCTCACTGCGCTCCCGGCAGGCAGTTGCGCAATCGTGCCCAGCGTGGAGCGAAAGGCCTCCAGCGTCAGGTAGGGAACCACCCCCAGCCAGCCGAAGAACGCGGGCTCCCGGGCATCAAAGCCCGCCCCGGCCAGCCCCTCTGATAGAGTCATGTGCTCAAAGTCCAGAGGAACAAACGTCATCTCTTCGGGCACGGCAATGGCGGCTTTGGCCAGCAGCGCCCGCTTCCACTCCTGCGTGGCGGGGAAGTCCACCTCGAAGACCCGCAACTCTGGGAACGGATTGCGATAGGCAAAGGTCTCCAGCCCGGCGCCCAGCACCACGTACTGCGTCACGCCCCGCGCCACGGCCTCGGCCAGCCGATCCTCTACATAGCGGCTGCGTACCGCCATGAAGGCGCGAAAATCCCGCGCAACCCGGTGCATCGCGCGCTCCATGTCCCTGGCATGTCCGGTGCCGACCAGCCGCGGCGCGATGGGATCGTCCAGAATCAGCGGCCGCTCCATCACCTGGTGCGCCGCCCGGCGAATGGCCACGCGAAGAGCCGTCTTGCTAGCTTTGCCCGTCTTCATCCATCTCAGTTTATTGTCCCGGCCCCCGAATCCTGCCCAAATCGATTGCATCAGCCCCGAGCGCGTACCATATTTTCCATGAGCTGGATTGGATGGGCACTGCTCTCTGCGGCCTTTGCCGCCGCCACCGCCCTGCTGGCCAAGGTGGGCGTGGCGCATGTGGATTCAAACCTGGCCATGGCGCTGCGCACCACCGTGGTGCTGGTCTTTGCCTGGGGCATCGCCCTGGCGCTGGGCAAGCACGGTGAAATTCGCGCGCTCGACCGCCGCACCTGCCTCTTTCTCACGCTCTCCGGACTGGCCACCGGCCTCTCCTGGCTCTGCTACTTCCGCGCCTTGCAACTGGGGCCAGCCTCGCGCGTGGCCCCGCTCGATAAGCTCAGCGTCCCCCTGGTCATGCTCTTCGCATGGCTGCTGCTGGGCGAAAAGCTCAACGCCCCGGCCCTCGTCGGCGGCCTACTCATCACCGCCGGAGCCGTGGTCATCGTCTTGGGCTAAGACCGAGATGATGGGCTGTCTGCCGCGACTGAAGTCGTGCCCTGACACAATGCGGGTTTATGAAACACGCTCTAAATACAAGAAACCTCTGATCAAGTCGATATCTTGTCAGGGCATGGCCAAAGTCATGCCCTGACAAGCTCGATTCGTTCAGAGGTTCCCTGGTGAACACTAATTGCAGTGGAACTCGCGCGGCTTTAGAAAGCCAGCTTGAGCGCCAGTTGGATAAGGCGAGGATTGTTGACGGTTGAACTCACCGAGCCGAATCCTGGAGCGTTAATATCCTGGAGCGGCATGCCGTACTGCGTGTGATTGAAGAGGTTGAAGAACTCCGCGCGGAAGTTCAAATCCATCGTGTGCGGCAGCGCGATCTTCTTGATGAGGGAGACGTCGGAGTTGACGAAATCAGGTCCGACGACCGGAACGCGCGAGGCATTTCCCAATTTGCCGACGGCGGGCGCGACGAAGCAGGCCGCATTGATCCACTGATGTTTGCTGTGATCCGCGTTGTAGGGGTTGCAGTTGGCCACCTGATCAGGCCGGTTGTAGTTGTACGAGTCGCCGCCGGTATTGAAGGTAGTGCCCGACGTATTATTGCTGTCGAGCAGGGGAACGGGGAATCCGGAGGAAATCCTTTCGATCAGCGTCATTTGCCAGTTGCCGGCAATGGCATTGGTCACGTTGTTCCATCTGCTGCCGAACTGCCTCCCGTGGCCGAAGGGCAAATCGTAAATGACGCTGCCGGTGAAGCTTTGATCGAGATTGATCTGCGACAAGGCCCAGTCGAGATTTTCCCAGTTGGGCAACCCGAAATAGGGGGCGCTCAACTCTGACCCCAGGCCGTCGGACAACCCGTTGTCGTAGGTGCGGGAGTAGGTGTAGGCGACCAGTGCGTAAAGACCGTACTTGGGCGCCGTGGTCTCCGCCTTTAACTGCATCGAGTTGTAGTGCGTCTTGCCCACATCGCTCATGATCAAGATCGAGTTGTAGTTCGGAGCGGGGTAGGGATAGCTGTAGGCAGCGCCACCGGGGAGACAACCGATGGTGTAGCCGGCTGTTCCGCAGGCCGAGGGGCTGTTAACGTTGAGGGCGTTGCCGAACTCCAGCAAATGGCCGCCGACCGAACCGGCATAGCCGGCGGTGAGCAGAACATTTCCCGGCAACTGACGTTCGACGTTGGCGTTATATTGGTGAACCCTGCCTGGCTGGAAGTTCGTGGGCTGGTAATTGTACGTGCCGACGAAGCTGGCCACATTTTGCGGCGTGGGGAGGAGGGGAAAGCCGCCGGAGGCGGTAGCGACATTCTCGACTGTCTGCCCGGACAAGGTGGCGCAGTAGGAATACGCGAAGGCGCAGCCCGCGGAGTAAGTAGTGGGGAATACATCGGACTCGCCGAGGTTGGGCGGATTTTGCCAGAGGCCCTGTGCGCCCTGGTTCCAGGAGGAATCGTGATAGATGCCAAAGCCGAGGCGCATCACGGTCTTGTCGCTGCCGAGAACCTTCCAGGTGAGGCCAAGACGGGGTTCGTATGCATCCTTGAACATGTTGATGCCCGCCGATCTGCTTACTCCGTTCTTGCCCGCAATCAGCAACTGTCCTCCCGTGGCAGAGGGAATATAGTCCGCCATGCGGTCATGGACCTCGGTGATGGGAGTGGTTAAGTCCCAGGCCAGGCCCAGATTGAGGGTGAGAGACGGGGTAACGCGCCAGTCATCCTCCACAAAGGGCCGGTAGATATTCCAGCGGCGGCCGGTGACGGCGCCGTTGTATGCCTGGTCGTGGATGGCCCCTCCGACAATTCCCATCAGCAGGTCCGCCTCGGGATCGCCGGGAGCGACGCCTGCGCCGCTGAAGTTTCCGAAGGTCCCGACGAGCCAGAAGCCAGCTCCAAAGGCTGCTGTGCCGACGTTCAATTGGTTGTCGCGGAGATCGATGCCGGCGTGAATTTCATGCTTGCCGCGAATCAGGTCGAGATCGTCTTTGAAGGAGTAGATGTTCGTACCACCCTGGAAGGGAGAGTAGCCGCGATCGCCGAGGGCCCAATAGCCGCTAGTAACTTCAGCGGAAACCAAGCCTTCACTGTATTGAGCACTGGAGTTGGGGGTATTGCCGGTGCAGCCCAGATCGGCGCCCGGAATCCCCAATTTGGCCGATTCGCAGGTGTAGTTATCCGTTGAGGCAATGTAGTTGAAGATGCGGTTGTAGCCGAGGGTTGCCTGGTTGAGCGTGCGGGACGAGAACACGTGGTTCCAGCCAACGCCGATGTTGCGCGCGTGGTTGATCAGGTTCTCATTGCTGCCGAAGGCGTCGGATTCGGCGAGTCCCGGCGCACCACCGGGAACAAACGAGGATGCCTGGTCGTAGCTGAAACGCGCGAAGAGATTGTCCTTGCTGGTAAGCGTATGGTCCAGGCGGACATCGAACTTGGTTTCGTTCAGAGTGCGCACGGGCTCATTGACGTAGTTGTAGCCGGAGGCGGAGTTGCCGGAGTTGACAAGATTCGTGGGGTAAATATTTATCATGGCTTTGCCGGCGGGGTCGATCAGGCCGGCTGGAATCTTGTTACAGTCCGTTCCCGGAGTTTGGAGTCCGTACTTCCCGTCAGTAGTGCTAGTATCCACAGGCTCAGGATTCCCCGCGCCATCGCATTGGAAGTAAGGATCCGGAGCGCCCACCATATTCGGATTGGCGATGGGATACGGCACGACATTGCCATTGGAATCCAACACAGGCTTGCCGAACGGGTCGTCTGTGAAATCTCCGTTGCGCATGGCCAGCGAAGGAACCAGGCCGGTGAAGGTAATGCCGTGGCGCTGATATTTTTGTTCGGCGTCGGCGAAGATAAAGGTCTTGTTCTTGCGAATCGGCCCGCCGACGGAGCCGCCAAACTGGTTCAGGTTGAACTTTTCCACGTTGCTGGCAAAGTAGCTCTTGGCGTCGAGATCGGTATTGCGGACGAACTCAAAGAGAGAGCCGTGAAAGTCGTTGGACCCGGATTTTGTGCTGACCAGCACGGTCGGGCCGGCGCGGGAGCCGTATTCGGCGGAGTAGGTGTAGGTTAGAACCTTGAATTCCTGAATATCGTCGATGGAAGAATAAATGCCGATGCCGCCGGCGGTCAGTTCGTTATTGTCCACTCCATCCAGCAGCCAGTCGGTGGCGTTGGGACGGGAGCCGCCGACTGACAGAGAGAAGGGGCCGCGCGCGGCCACCTCGCTGTCGCCGCTTTGGGTGAAAAAGCTGTGGGGATTGGTCTCTGCCGTTGCGCCGGCGGTGAGCGTAGCGAGTTGAACGAAATCGCGGCCATTCAACGG
Organism: uncultured Occallatibacter sp.; assembly: GCA_964420185.1. Lineage (GTDB taxonomy): Bacteria > Acidobacteriota > Terriglobia > Terriglobales > Acidobacteriaceae > Telmatobacter. The sequence continues at coordinate 30,061 of CAYQSI010000039.1, forward strand.
AAGCTGCGACACCTCCTGCGAGGTGATGACCTGGCCGAGGGACGGACTGGCCGTTTCGACAGCTACGACGTAACTGGTAACGGCCACCGTAGTGACTACAGTGGCGGGAACGAGCGTAAAGTTGAGTTCCCGGGCTTCATCGATTTGGAGATACAGGCCTTTGGATTCAGCGCTTTGAAAGCTCGCCGCATCGACGCGCAAGGTGTAGGTCCCGACAGGAAGCAATGGGATCAAATAATGTCCCACACTGTCCGTTTTGCCTTCTCGAACCATGCCGGTTCCCTGAGAGGTAGCCACGATGGCAGCTCCAGGGATAGCCGAGCCGGATTTATCAAGGACATTGCCGGAGAAGCTTCCAGTTGCCTGGCCTTGAAGGGCCGGAGAGATCATCAGCGTGAGAACGCAGACAACCAGAAAAAGAAGTACTTTATGGAATTTTGTATCGGCGGAGTTTTCCACCGATCTCGGACATTCCGCGCCAAACACTATACCTTTCATCGTCATTCCCTTTCGGCAAAGCAGTTGAGGTGACTCTTGCGTGAAAGTGGCTGAGGTGGCTTTGTGTTGAGTACGCTGCGCTTGATGAAAACTTGATCAGTCAAATGTAAAAACCGGTTTGTCGCCTGTCAACACAAAGTTTTCCTGGCACAAAAAACCTCTCCATTATAGGAGTGCAGAATCAGGAAGGAGAAACGCCCATGCCACTAGATGAAACTCTCGGTTTCCACAAAATCGCCTTCCCGCAGGTTGATTGAAGGACTCGATGAGTGCTCCTCGGTCTGGCATTGCAAGGTGCACAGGGTCTAGCTTTTGAGACCCGGAATGTAAGAAATCTCCGTCCGGTCAACCCGTACGTGCAGAGAATTATCCATCCACGGCGCACAATTTAAACAGTTGGGAGAACAGGGCAGAACTGTCCCGTTGTTCAATCTGTCAGGAATGTGACCGGTCTGTTCTGTCAACTATCCTCCCGGTTTATACCCTGAAAGAGCCTACCCCCTACCCCCCCTAAAAAATATTCATAACCCGGCAATTTCTTGCATATATTTATCGACGCAGATGATAGACGAACCGAATCGATTGAATTTCTGCAAGCTTCTCGCGCGGTTTCGCGGAAATCCCGCGAACCTGTCAAGTGGCCGAGCCCGTGGAGATTTCAGTGTGCGATCCGGCTGCCGTTACACTAAGGCTGTGGAAGCCTCCTCCAATTCCGAATTGCCCTGCGCACAAAGCACAATCGCAGCCAAGTCCCGCCGCATCGTCCTCACCGGCTTCATGGGCTCGGGCAAAACGACCGTCGGCCCGCTGGTTGCCGCGCGGCTGGGTTGGAGTTTCATCGATGTGGATGACGTGATCGAGGCCGAGGCTGGCGCGACCATCGCCGACCTTTTCGCTCGCCATGGCGAGGCAGCTTTCCGCGAGCGAGAACGCGCGACCATCGCCCGCCTCTCCGCTGGCGATGCGCTGGTGCTGGCCCTGGGCGGCGGCGCCATCGAGCACCCTGCCACGCGCACGCTGCTGCTCACCACTCCCGGCACGCACCTCGTCCATCTGGAGGTGCAACTGGCCACCACTCTCGACCGTTGCCGCGGCACCGAGCACGCCCGCCCCATCCTCGCCGACCAGGCCAACCTCGAAAGCCGCTATCAGCGCCGTCTGCCGCTCTATCGCATGGCCCACGTCTCAATAGCCGTTGACAATCTCACCCCCGGCGAGGCCGTCGAAGCAATCCTGCGCGCCGTGCGCCTGGGCTGAAAGTGAATCGATTCTTCCGTCACCTTGCCCACGCAGCCCACTGACAACTGACCACTGATAACTGACCACTGATAACTGACCACTGATAACTGACCACTGATAACTGACCACTGATAACTGACCACTGTTCACTGGAGAATGGGAATTCCCGCAATCCTCCGCTGCCACTCCGCCGGGCCCGTCTGATGAACGCTGGTTCCTTTCGAGTCCACGGCCACCGTCACCGGCATATCGCGCACATCGAACTCGTAGATCGCCTCCATCCCCAGGTCGGCAAACGCCAGCACGCGCGCCCCGTGAATGGCTTTCGCCACGAGGTAAGCCGCGCCGCCCACCGCCATCAGGTAGACCGCGCCAAACTCCTTGATCGCCTCAATCGCCGCCGGTCCGCGCTCGGCCTTGCCCACCATGCCCAGCAATCCCGTCTCGGCCAGCATCTGCCGCGTGAACTTGTCCATCCGCGTCGCGGTCGTCGGCCCTGCCGGTCCCATCACCTCTTCGCGTACCGGGTCCACCGGCCCCACGTAGTAGATGAATCGCCCGCTGAAATCCACCGGCAGCTTTTCGCCCCGGTCGAGCATCTCGGTCAGACGCTTATGCGCAGCGTCGCGGCCAGTCAGCAGCTTGCCAGTCAGCAGAACCACTTCGCCCGGCTTCCACGTCGCCACCTCCTCGCGGGTTACCGTCTCCAGATTCACCCGCTGCGCCGCTGACACGTCATAACTCAGCTTCGGCCAGTTATCCAGACTCGGCGGATCGAGATACACCGGCCCTGACCCATCCAGCACAAAGTGCGCGTGCCGTGTTGCCGCGCAGTTGGGAATCATGGCCACCGGCAGGTTCGCCGCGTGCGTCGGGTAGTCCAGCACCTTCACGTCCAGCACCGTTGTCAGTCCGCCCAGCCCTTGCGCGCCAATCCCCAGCCGGTTCACCTTGTCGTAAAGCTCCAGCCGCAGCTCC
>CAYQSI010000040.1:0-32433 GCA_964420185.1 uncultured Occallatibacter sp.
GTGGGAAGGTGGCTGGAAGAGCGCAAGTCAGGAGACCGGTCCTCGCGCCCTCAACCCACTTGCGTTCCGAGGGGAACGAAGGAGCTTGTCATGCCTGAATTTTCCCAATTATTCTCCGGTTACATGCATACTCATCTGACGCGCGCGTTGTCGCGCGCTATCGCAGTTTCTCTGCTTATCGCCTGCGCAGCTCTCTGCCCCGCTGCCTCCATCCGTGGCGTGGTCACGGACGTTTCGGGCGCCAAGGTCACCGGCGCCAACGTGGTTCTGCTCAGCGGCGGCAAAGCTGTCGGCTCCGCAGTCTCCACGGCCGACGGCAGTTTTCAGATTCTCACCGGCGTCGAAGGGCGCTTCTTCCTGATTGTTTCCGCCAAGAGTTTCCGCCAGTTGGAGACGCCGGGCTTTTACGCCGGTCGGCTCGACTCGGTAGAGCGCAGTGTGGTGCTCGAGCCCGAGTGGGTGCGTGAGTCCATCGTGGTGACGGCCACCGGAACCCCCACGCCGCAGCCGCAGACCAGCGAGGCCACCAGCGTCCTGGGGCCGCTTGATCTGGCCTTGCGCGACGACCTGGTGAGTGCTTTGCGCCTGATGCCAGGTACAGTTGTGATTCAGGGCGGACAGCTTGGCGCGCAGACCTCTCTCTTCATTCGCGGCGGCGATTCGGACGCGAACAAAATTCTCCTTGACGGGGTAAGCGTCGGCGATATGGGCGGGCAATTCGACTTTGGACCGGGCTCGACCACGGCTGTCGAGCGTGCCGAGGTTTATCGTGGTCCCGACTCCAGCCTCTACGGCGCCGACGCGGCCAGCGGGGTGGTCAGCCTCACCACGCCCCACGGCACCACCAGCTTTCCCTCGTTGCTCTTCCAGGGCGATGCCGGCAATTTCTCCACTTCGCGCGAAGAGCTGGAAGTGGCCGGCGCGCATAAAAAGTTCGATTACCTGGGCGCCTTCAGTTGGCTTCAGACAGCGAACGATCTGCCCATGGATGAGTATCACGTAGCCACCTCGGCGGCCAACGTCGGCTGGCAGCCCAGCGGCAACACCCAGATTAGAGCCACGCTACACTACGGCGTCGATGCCACTGGCGTTCCCAACACCTGGGACTTCTATCACATTGCCGACGACCGCAAGGAGGGCGATCAGGACCTGTATGCCGGAGCCACGGTGGAGAACCAGACCACGGCCGACTTCCACAATCGCTTCCAGTATGGCCTGACGCGCAAGCGCGAGCAGTCCCGGCAGTGGTATCCGGCGGGCATTTGCATCCCCGCCGACAGTTGTGACGGCGCCGCTGACACATTCACCGGCGGCAACTTCTATGGTCTTCCGGTCACCATTCAAGGCGCAAACGGTTACAGCGCCACGGGGCCTGCGCTTCTGAATTACAGCGTGGCCTACGGCAGCGTCTATCCGAACCGGCTGGACCTCGTCAACAACCGCGACCAGTTCCTCTACCAGGGCGACTATCGTCTGACGCCGCATCTCATGTTGCTGGCCGGCTTCCGCTATGACAACGAGCGCGCCGCCGAACGCGAGCCTGTGTACGTGATCGACGACGTGATCAATCGCACCAACTACGACTATCACTTTGGCGCGCACGGCGACTTCTTCAGGGAGCGGCTGTTTTATACGCTGGGCGGAGACGAGGTGCACCTGCAACAGATCGGCAACGATTTTTCGCCGCATCTCGGCCTGGGCTTCTACGCAGTGCGCCCGCGGAAGGGCGTTTTCAGCGGAACACGGCTGAACGGCAGCTTCTCGCACGGCATTCGCGAACCGAAGCTGACCGATGAACTCGGCTCCCTCTACGATGTTCTGCAGCAGAACGGCGGCCAGGCGACGATTCAGGCGTTGAAGATTTCCCCTATCCAGGGGCCCACCGCACGCACTTGGGAGATCGGCGGCGAGCAGGCCTTCTGGGGTCAGCGCATCGTCTTCCGCGCAAACTATTTCCATAATGAATTCGGCCGGGCCATCGAAGGGGTCGGCGCAGGATTGGTCCCTGCGCTGTTTCCCAACTTGACTACGCAAGAGCAAGAAAGCCTGCAAGCGGCTATCCAGAACAGCGGCGCTTACGAGCTGGACCTCAACTCGCTTGCTTTCCGCGCACAGGGGATCGAAACCACAGTCGAGAGCGGCATCGGCAAGAACATCTTCTTCCGCGGCGGCTACACTTACCTGGATTCGGTGGTGCAGCGTTCTCTTTCCAGCGACAATGAAGCCCTGCTCGGCGGCTATGCACCCACCTTTGACGGCATCCCCGTGGGCATCTACTCGCCGCTGAAGGGCGCGCGGCCCTTCCGGCGTCCGCCTCACACCGGCTTCTTTACGGCAAGCTATGCCGGCCAGCGGCTCACAGGCGTCTTCACTTCGGCGTTCTCCAGCCGCAGCGATGACTCCACGTTTCTCGGCTACGAAGACATCAACCAGGGAAACTCGCTGGTGCTGCCCAACCGCAATCTGGACTGGGGATACGCCAAACTGGATCTGGGAGGCAGTTACAAGCTGCTCTCCTGGCTCAACGTCTATGGCCAGGCAGAAAACCTCACTGACAGCCGGCACATCGCGCCCATCGGTTATCCCAGCCTGCCCTTCAATTTCCGCACTGGTCTGCGCATCGAATGGACCAAGGCCAGCGGCCGCTGAGAGATTCTCATCGCATCTCGGGATGCGGCGCACGATAGGCTCGCGGCGGCGGACTCCGCCAGGATTCCGCCGCCTCTGTGCGCCCCTGTTCCTCAAATTGGTAACAGGGCGCGAGCCTCGCTCGTCCCAGTTTCGGACGTGTTTTCCACCGTTGCTCCTGCAAAAGGTCTGGCGGTCAAAGAGCCGGACGTACACTGTTCTTAGCGCTTATGCTGTTGGGTTCAGTCTGAACCTGTGAGAAGGCATGAGAGACGAGAATTTGGATGGGTCGCTCGGCTGTGATGACTTCCTAATTACTGATGGGAGGTCGTTGTGGTTTGGTCATCGCCCGGATCGTCAGTTCCATAGAACTGCTCGAATTCACTCATTTACAAGGTGTTCATTTCAGCCTACTATATTGTTCTCGACAGGAAGCTTGCGTCCGCAGCCCGCGCAAAGGTGGTTCTTCGCCCGCGAAAGCAGCTCGGACCAAATGTGCAAGAAGTTCCGAATGCCTAACGCATTACGCGTTGCGCTAGTCGTCCACAAAGGGGCGCTGCCGATCACCGACCCAGCGCATTCTCAACACCCGTTGCATTTTGGAGAGCCATCATGACCATGAATCGAATACGTCAGAGCCTTTTCTGCCTGATAATCCTCACTCTCTCGATGTGTTTGGGCACAGTTGCCCTACACGCGCAGACGTCCACGCAAGGCGCAATCGCCGGGACAGTACTTGATCCCTCCGGGGCCGTCATCAGCGGCGTCGCCGTTACGATCCACAACATGGGGACCAACGCCGAGATCAAGCTGACCTCCGACGCCAGCGGCTTTTTCAAGGCCCCATTGCTGGAACCCGGCACATATAAGGTGACATTTGCCGCGCCCGGCTTTGCCACCTACCATGCCGATAACGTAATCGTTCAAGTCGGCCAGGTTTCTAGCGTTTTGCCGCGCCTCACGGTCGGCGCGTCCTCGTCCTCCGTCGAGGTCATCGAGCAGGCGCCCGTGCTCAACCTTGAATCGCCCGACTTCAGCGCTTCACTCAATATGAGAGCGCTTCAAACCATCCCCATCAACAACCGCCGCTGGTCCAGCTTGGCCATGACCACTCCGGGCGTTGTATCCGATGGCAACGGCTTCGGCCTTGTCGCAGTCCGCGGCATCAGCCCGATTCTCAACAACGTTGAAATCGACGGCGCCGACGACAACCAGGCTTATTACTCTGAAGAGCGCGGGCGTACCCGTGAGGCCTATTCAACTTCGGCAGCCGCAGTCCGCGAATTTGCCGTCAACACTGGCGTCTACTCCGCTGAGTACGGCCGCGCCGCCGGCGGCGTCATCACCTCCGTGACCAATAGCGGCACTAACCAGTTGCACGGGCAGGCCTATTTCTGGGACCGCGAAAGCAAATGGGCAGCCTATAGCAACTATGCCAAGCTCACGACCTACAATTCCTCTTCAAACTCGTATGTCTCCGCACCGATCAAGCCTGAGGATCTGCGCAAGATCTATGGCTTCACGGCCGGTGGGGCGCTGATCAAGGACAAGCTCTTCTGGATCTACACCTACGATCAGCATTCCCGCATCTTCCCAGTGGTTGGTGTTCCTAACTCGCCAGCAACCTTCTACACTTTGCCCGCGGCCACGTTGGCAACGGGAGAAACCTGCAACGCGACTACCGGCCAACTCTCGCTGACGACAGGAGTTACCGCAGCTACCGTTGACGACGCCCCTGCCTGTGCATTGGCTGCTCGCCAAGGCATCAGCTACGCTGCGGCCGTCGCAGACTGGGTTGCGCAGATCACGGCTCTTACCGGGGACATCGGGCCGGTGGCGCGCTCTGGTTACCAGGAGATCAACACTCCCAAACTGGACTGGCAGATCAGCTCCAAAGAGCATCTGAGCGTCCTTTACCATCGCCTCAACTGGGATTCGCCGGGCGGCGTTCAGACTGCGTCCACGGACACCTATGCACAGGACACACAGGGTAATGATTACGTCCACCTGAACTATGGTGTGGCAAAGCTCACCAGCCTCATCACCACAAACATCGGCAATGAGCTGCTCTTCCAGTATGGCCGCGAACTGAATGACGAAAGTCAGCAGCCCTATACCAGCTACACCAAGAACTATCTGACCGCAGGCGGTAATGTTCCTGAGGTTGCGCTGGCCACATCGACGAGCGGCTTTTATCTTGGCTCGCCCTATTATTCCTACCGCAAGGCTCTGCCCGACGAGAAGAAGTGGCAGATCGGTGACGTACTCTACTGGAACAAGGGCAATCACAGCTTCAAATTCGGCGTAGACGCTGTTCACAATGACGATACGATGAACAACACCTACGAAAGCAATGGCTACTACAGCTACACCTACCTCGGCAACTACATGAATGATGTGCTCAACTTCAAGAACGGTGTTACGCCTTCAAGCACCGCGGTGGTCGGCTGTAACTCAAGCGCTTCCGCCTCTTATAGTTCGAGCGCCATCACTGGAACCTACCCCTGCTATTCGTCTTTGGTCCAGGGATTCGGGAATCCGGTATTCGAGATTGCCACCATGGATTCCGCGTTCTTTGGCCAGGATAACTGGAAGATCTCTCCGCGGCTGACTCTCGAACTCGGCCTGCGCTGGGACTACGAGGCTTTGCCGGCCCCTGTTTCCAATCTCACTACGGCCAACGCCACCAGCGGCGCATACTTCTACGCTTATCCCGGCCTGACCAACAATCCCACCGACAAGACGAACTTCGGGCCCCGCGTCGGATTTTCCTATGATCCCACTGGAAGGGGCAACACCGTCGTGCGTGGCGGCTACGGCATCTATTATGGCCGCATCACCAACGGAAACCTGCTCAATCTGCGCTTGAACACTGGCAGTGCGAACGGGCAGTTCACTTCGTCATACAAGAACACCACCGTCGTTGGCCCGCAGTTCCCGTATATCGAATCGGCCACCGGCGTTGGCGCCAAACCAGCCTCCTATTTCCTCGCTCCCAATCTGCGCAACCCCGTTGTGCAGGAATACGATCTGATGGTGCAGCACAGCCTCGGCAAGGGCACCTTCCTCCAATTAAGCTACCTTGGAGCCCTGGGACGCGAATTGCCCAACTACCTCAACGTCAACCTCAATCCGACCACCACCAACGTGACGATCACAGTTTCCGACACTTCCGGAAAAGGCCCGCTGCCGAGTGGCGCGACCTATACGGTCCCGACCTACACTGGCTATGGCAATACGAACCTCTTCGGCGCCAATGCCGCCAACTTCCAGGGCATTACCGAGGAGATCGGCAATATCAATTCGAATTACAATGCCGGCGTGGTCGAGGTTCTCAATCGCTCACTGCGCAGCATTCAGTTCGACATCAACTACACCTGGTCGCACGCTATGGATTTTGCGCAGAATGCCAACACCACTGGCGCAACCAACAACTGGTACGACCCCTATTCCAATCCGCGCATCAACTACGGCGACTCCAGCTACAACGTACCCAACAGAGTCGTGGCTTATGCGCTCTATAACCTTCCGAACCTCCCGACAACCAGTTGGGTGAAGTACCTGACCAATGACTGGAGCGTGAACGACAGCTTCCAGATGCAGAACGGCTTGCCTTATACCATCGGCGTCAGCTCGTATGTGAGTGCTGCCGTGGGTAGCTATTGGAATGGCGCCTCCGGCTCCACAATGATTCCCTCGATCGGAATCAACACGAAGAGGTATCCGCGGCGCATGGTCGACGACGTTCGCTTCCAGAAACAGATCTCGTTCGACAAGGGCCGCAATCTTCAGCTCATGTGCAACATGTTCAACGTTGCCAACCACCAGAACGTCACTTCCATCACCAGCACTGCCTATGTGCTGTCGACAAGTGGAAGCACCAACTACGCAACCTTCCAGCCCGCCACCTACGGGCAAATCACCAATACGAACAGCCAGGGCTTCCTTTATACGCCCCGTGAAATTGAATTCACCGCCCGCATCAATTTCTAAGGCGGCATGATTCCTTCACAACGCGGCGGCTTCGGCCGCCGCGTTTTCTTTGTCCATCGCAATCTTGGGGCATTCGAGAGCGCGGAAATACGCGTTCGGGCGGTGAGTTTGGTCGCTTTGAATGGGTGCCAGCCGATGCCCGCCCTCCTCAGCCCTTTCGAAAGCAGTGTCATATTCCATGAGCGGCATACACTCAGATCACGAGCTGCAACGCTTGACAAAACAGGCAGGACTTGCCTATCGTTAGCAATTGGAAGGCGAGAGTGCTAGCACAGTGCTGGCGGAAGTGCTCGTCCGGGTTTTCCGTTCCTCGTTTTGGACCGCAACTCGCACATTCCGAAGTGTTTTTCTCAAAAATCACTCAAATCCCGCAGCGGGGTTCAGCCCTGTCCGCGTGTGAAGGAGAAGCGAAGCAATGGCATCAACATCCGTAGCGACGACGTTCACACCGCTTCATGATCGCATCCTCGTCCGCCGTCTGGAAGAGGGCGAAACCATCCGTGGGGGCATCATCATCCCCGACAGCGCCAAGGAAAAGCCCCAGGAAGGCGAAGTAATCGCCGTGGGCAAGGGCAAGTCCAACGATGAAGGCAAGGTCTTCCCTCTGGACGTGAAGGCGGGCGACAAGATCCTCTTCGGCAAGTACTCGGGCACAGAGATCAAGATCGACGCCGAGGAATTTCTGATCATGCGCGAGGAAGAAGTCCTCGGCATCATCAAGAAGTAGGCGTTCAGCGCTTTAACGAAGTTCGCGGGCTGGTTGGGCGCATAGCCCCGACTCAGTTTCGGCAACAGATTCATGACAACTGACAGTGAAGAGGAGAGTTACAGAAATGGCAAAGCAGATTCTGCACGGTGAAGAATCCCGTCAGGCGATCCTGCGCGGCGTCAACACGCTGGCGGACGCCGTGAAGGCGACGCTCGGGCCCAAGGGCCGGAACGTGGTAATCGAGAAGAAGTTCGGATCGCCGACCATCACCAAGGACGGCGTGACGGTAGCCAAAGAGATCGACCTGCAGGACCCGATGGAGAACGTGGGTGCGCAACTGGTGCGCGAGGTTGCCTCGAAGACCAGCGATGTGGCTGGCGACGGCACCACGACTGCGACCGTTCTGGCGCAATCGATCTTCCGCGAAGGCGTGAAGACGGTGGCGGCTGGAGCTAACCCGACGGCGCTGAAGCGCGGCATCGACAAGGCCGTGGCGACGATTATCGGCACCCGCGACAAGGACGGCAAGTGGACCGAGGGCGGCGCATTAGGCAAGCTCTCCAAGCCAGTGAACGAGGGCTCCGTGGCGCAGGTGGGCGCAATCTCGGCCAACGGCGACCAAGAGATCGGCGACATTATTGCCGAAGCGGTCAAGGTTGTGGGCAAGGATGGCGTGATCACCATCGAAGAGTCGAAGACCATGCACACCGGCCTGGAAACGGTCGACGGCATGCAGTTTGACCGCGGCTACCTCAGCCCCTATTTCGTCACCGACGCCGAGCGGCTGGAAGTGATTTTGGAAGAGCCCTACATTCTGATCTACGAGAAGAAGATCAGCGCGATGAAGGACCTTCTGCCCCTGCTCGAGCAGGTTGCCCGTGGCGGCAAGCCACTGTTGATCATCGCCGAAGACGTTGAGGGCGAGGCCCTGGCGACCCTGGTGGTGAACAAGCTGCGCGGCACGCTGAACGTAGCTGCCGTCAAGGCTCCGGGCTTCGGCGACCGCCGCAAGGCGATCCTGGGCGACGTTGCCATTCTGACTGGCGGCAAGGCCATTACCGAAGATCTGGGCATCAAGCTGGAAGGCGTGAAGCTCGAGGACCTGGGCAAGGCCAAGCGCATCACCATCGACAAGGACAACACGACCATCGTTGACGGCGGCGGCAAGTCCTCCGAAATCGAAGGCCGCGTGAAGGAGATCCGCGCGCAGATCGAGAAGACCACCTCGGACTACGACAAGGAGAAGCTCCAGGAACGGTTGGCCAAGCTGGTCGGCGGCGTTGCCATCATCAAGGTTGGCGCGGCCACAGAGACCGAGCTGAAGGAGAAGAAGGCTCGCGTCGAGGACGCGCTGCACGCAACCCGTGCGGCTGTCGAGGAAGGCATCGTCCCCGGCGGCGGCGTGGCGCTGGTTCGCGCCATTCCAGCGGTCGAAGCACTCATTGCAACGCTTGAGGGAGACGAGAAGATCGGCGCCAACATCGTTCGCCGCTCGCTCGAAGAGCCTCTGCGCCAGATCGTCGCCAATGCCGGTGAAGAGGGTGCTGTTGTGGTGGCCAAGGTGCTGGAATCCAAGGACCCGCACTATGGCTACAACGCCCAGACTTCCGTCTTTGAAGACCTGGTCAAGGCCGGCGTCATCGACCCGACCAAGGTGACCCGGACGGCTCTGCAGAACGCCGCCTCGATCGCCGGTCTGCTGCTCACCACCGAAGCCCTGGTTGTCGAGATTCCGGAGCCCAAGTCCGCTCCGGCCGGCGGCCACGGCGGCGGCATGGAAGGCATGTACTAAACCAGCCACTCCAACAACGACAAAAGGCCTCCAGCTTCGGCTAGGGGCCTTTTTTCGTCAACGCTGAAGTGTCTGCTCCGTCAGTCAGACAAACATCCGGATAGCACCTTACGCTACTGGGGCGGCTGATAACTGATTTTCGCGGCCGTGCAAAGCCGATCGTACCGCTAGGAAGTCCGTACAGCCACACTCGCGGAGGCGCCAGGCTCCGTGGCCGGGGCAGGTTGCGTCCGCATCGAACGCAGCCATCCGGCGGAGAGCCAGGAGCGGGGAATCAAGAACTCGGACCAGCCGCAATCCAGGCAAACCTGGACGTCAGGAGATGGGGTCATGGGGGGGTGGCTGAGGGTGCGATGACAGTTGCGATAGAGTCGGATCTCTGCGGGAATGGTGGTTAAGGACGAAGATTGGCACTTCGGACAGAGCATTCTTACACCTCTGAAACGAAAAGATCCACAGAACGCAAAAACACAAAACGAGAGAAGAAAACAACTCTAATTTGCCCAGTATCAGTTTTTCAACAACTTTTCTGCAGGATGAAACACTTGGGCATAAATTAGACAATTGTGGGGAAAATGGCTTTGATTGTGTCAAATATGTTTTTAACCGGAAGCTGAAAGTCTGTCCCCTTGTGGCGCACTTGGCTGAGCGGGCTCGGCCGGAATCCGACAAGCCGTGCCCTTTCAAAACAGGGAACTCCTCCAGGAGATGGAAACCATTTACAATGGGCGCATGTCTCGCCATTCCCATCTTCGTCTCTTTGTTTTCCTGGCCTCGCTCGGCCTGCTCCTCTCGTCGCTCGCAGTTGGCGCTCAGCAGAACGCCTCCAATCGTGGCCGCAAGTACAAGTCGCCCCCGCCCACCGCGCGCATTGAGGTAACGGTGGTGCGTGACGTCAACGGCAAGCCCATCGAGAATGCCGCCGTCATCTTCCACCCCATGGAGGGGGAGAAGGACAAGGGCAACATGGAGCTGAAGACCAACGAGGATGGCAAAGCGATTATCGACGTGCTGCCCATCGGCGACACGGTGCGGCTGCAGATCATCGCCAAGGGCTTTGAGACCTATGGAGAAGACTACAAGGTCGACAAGGCCCAGTTGACGATCGATATCCGGATGAAGCGTCCGGGCGAGCAGTACTCCATCTATAAGGATCATCCCCAAGGGAACCGTGGCGGCAAGAGCCCGGATGCGGCTAAGCCAGCCCCTCCGTCCGCGGGAACAGCTTCGGACGCTGGCAAGGGTGCGGCTCCGGCGTCAAAAGACAAGCCGACGGCCCAGCCGGACACGCAGCCCAGCCCCAGCCAGCCGCAGCCGAAGTGAAGCGTGCCTCGTGCTGTATCGGCCTCCGAATTTCCCGGGTTTGAAGGGGCGCGGTGTTCGATGACTACGCAACTCCTCAGCGGCAAATCGGCACTGGTCACCGGCGGCGCGCGGCGCGTTGGCCGGGGGATTGCGCTGGCCCTGGCGCGGGCCGGAGCGGACGTGGCCATCACCTTCCGCAGCTCCCACGCTGAAGCCGATCTTGCCGCCCGTGAAATTGAGAGTCTTGGTTGCCGTGCGCTGGCTGTTGAGTGCGATGTCCGCTCCGAGGCCTCGGTGCGCTCGGCCGTTTACGCTGCCGTGGGATGCTTTGGGCGGCTTGACGTGCTGGTAAACAACGCCGCCATCTTCGAGTCCGCTCCACTCGACAGTCTCACCCTCGACCAGTGGGATGCAGTCTTTGAGACCAATGCGCGCGGACCGTTCCTGGTGGCGCGTGAGGCGTTGGTTCATCTGCGCGCCGTCGAGGGCAGGATCGTCAATATCGGCTCGCTGGGGGGGAATCATGCCTGGGCCGGTCATGCTCACTATTGCGCATCCAAAGCCGCGCTGCACATGCTCACCCAGACCATGGCCAAGGCCTTTGCCCCCGAGGTCAGCGTCAACTGCGTCGCTCCAGGTTGGATTGAGTTGACAGGAGAAGACGCCAGACAAGCGGCACACTTTGCGGCCAAAACGCCCATGCAGCGCAACGGGAGCGTGGAAGACGTGGCCCAGGCGGTTCTCTTCTTTGCGGCCGGGCCGCACTTTGTCACCGGCCAGGTCCTTGCCGTGGATGGCGGGCTGGGGCTGTAGGGGTTGGTTCCCCGATTCCAAACCGCTCGGTTCTATCGCCTGAAAAAGCGCTTCAAAAGGCCGGTCCTGCTGGCTTTGGGAGCATCCTCGTCGCCGGGCTCTGCGTAGGCGTTTCTGTTGGGCGGGCCGGCAAACTTCTTGGCGCGGAACTTCAGCGGCACACGTTCCCATAGTCCTACGGGCTCGGGCTGCGCGGGCCACGGCGCCCCCTCGACGGCGGCCCGCGGATTGGTCTCGCACAGACGCTGCGCCGCCTCTTCGCCGGCGCGTTTCGCTACATAGTCGTAGCCTTTCTTCATGTGTGGCGGGCGCCACTCCATGTTGTGCGCGTCGCTGGCGAGGAAGTGAATCCAGTTGCGCTCCAGAAGTTCATTGGAAAAAGCCTCTGCCATCTTGCCGAATCGTCCATATAAGGACCCGGCTGTTACTTGGACCAGGCTGCCCTTGCGTATCCACTCCGCCAGCATCTCCGGCTGGCCCATCAGCGCAGGATACCGCTCCGGATGGGTGATGATCAGCATATAGCCCACCGATTGCAGCATGAACATGGCATCGTTCATCTGCGGGGGAATCGATGTGTTGGAGAATTCGATCAGCAGGTATCCTTTGCCGTCAATCGAGTAGCGCAAGGGGTTGGCAACTGCCTTATGAACATTCTCCGCGGTCATGTGGAAGTCGCATGCCAGGCTCAGTTCCATCTGACCTGCGAGCAGCTCGCGCAACTCCGCGTAACGCTCTTCGACGAGCTGTGCCTGATAGGGGTAGCGCTCGCTGGCGTGCGGGGTGCAAACAATGCGCGTCACACCGTTCGCCGCAGACTCTCGCGCCATGGCCAAGGAGGTTTCCAGGTCGGGCGAGCCGTCGTCCACTCCGTAGAGCAGGTGATGATGAATGTCAATCATTTTGCGCCGTCTCCGAATTCTCGCCTTGGGGTGCATACCAAGCAGCAACCCGATTCACGGCTTCGAACGCCGGTGCCGCATCCACTTCAGCCATATCCTCGGAGTTGCGAGCGAGAAAGGTGACAGGCTGGCGAACCACTTCGGCAATCGCATCAGACGCGTGGTGATCGTCATTGGAACTGGGAAAGACCAAGCTCCCAAATTTCATGCCATTAGAGTATCAGCTTCACGGCTGCGGCGAACCGACAAAGCCGCCTGCGCCGGTAATTGTCATCGCAAAGACGCGAAGAGCCAGGTTGATCAAATGCGTCATCATCTTTCGTAAGTGATTCTATAGGCATGAGTTAGCTCTAGGACATCTGGCAGCATAGCGCTGTCAGCGGGCATAGCGCATGCAAGATATCGCCAAGGGCTGCATATTGCGATGGGTTCTCTTGAACCCCTTGTGACATTGATCCTCTACTACCCTTCTGGGGTTGCGCGCCTGTTCTCCATGCCGAAGACATTATGGTTGTACGGGGGGCTTGCGATGCGGCAGTTTGCCAAGCGTTGCGAATGGTATACTCACAAGGTCAGGCGCGTGCCCGCGCCACTATCTCTCTACCACTGAGGTTCCCATGTCCGGCCATTCAAAATGGGCCACAATCAAGCATAAGAAGGGCGCGCTGGATGCCAAGCGCGGCAAGATATTCACTCGCCTGATCAGGGAGATCACCATTTCTGCCAAGGGTGGCAACGGTGATCCTGACGGCAACCCGCGGCTCCGTACCGCAGTTCTGGCAGCCAAAGCGGAAAATATGCCGCAGGAAAACATCAAGCGCGCCATTCAGCGTGGCACCGGCGAACTGGAAGGCGTTAACTACGAAGAAATCAAGTTCGAGGGCTACGGCCCCGGCGGCGTCGCCGTCATTGTGGATGTGCTGACTGACAACCGCAACCGCGCGGTCAGCGAGATTCGCCACTCCTTTTCCAAGAACGGCGGCAACCTGGGCGAATCCGGCTCGGTCCGGTTCATGTTCCACAAGAAGGGTCTCCTCGCCGTCGAAAAATCCGCGGCCACCGAAGAGCAGTTGATGGACATCGTGCTTGAACATGGCGGCGAAGACCTGAATGATGAAGGCGATACGTGGGAGATCATTACCGATCCGGCTGATTATGAGGCCGTTGCCGCGGCCGTGAAGGCTGCCGGCATTCCCACGGTGATGAGCGAGGTGACCATGGTCGCCTCTACCTACACCAAGTTGGAAGGCAAAGAGGCCGCCCAGATGATTCGTCTGCTCGAGGCCCTTGAAGACTGCGACGATACGCAGAACGTCTATTCAAACTTCGACATGGACGCCGACCAGATGGAAGCTGCGGAAGGCTAACGGAACGCCACGAGGCGCTCGAAAGGCCGCCCGGTTGTGGCGGCCTTTTTTACGAAGATTCAGAGATCCTTATCCAGTGGAGGGAAGTACGTTGACCCGAATCGCAAGGCTTTTCGTCTTCGTCTTGGTGGCAGGGGCGATGGTCGCCGCTGCCGAAACTTCCGACGGCACCGCAACTGCCGGTGGCCCCGGCGCGGCCAACCCCGTAGCTCAGGTTCGCCAGAACAAGAGTTGGGAGTATGGCCCGTTCGTCAATTATGGCAACGGCGTCTCCAACCGCTCGGACTTCAGATTTCTCTCGGCCGGCGTCCAGGTGGGCAAGCCTATTACTCCAGTCCTTCATGCAGGCATTCTTACTGGCCAGTTTGAGTTTGGCAGCAACCTCATGCCCCTCTGGCAGGCCTATACTCCAGCTCCGCATCAGCAAGTTTACACGTGCCTTGAACCGGGCGGCGAAACCGTAAGCTGCACTCTGCCAGTCGGCGGCGGCACCTTCCGCGGCGTCAGCCTTACACCGGTGATCTTTCGCTGGAACTTTCTGACCAAGTCGCAGCGCATTCAGCCCTGGTTCCAGGGCGCCGGTGGGCTTATCTACACCACCCACAAGTTCCCGCCGAACTATATGGGCACGGCGACGTACCCTGTCGACGGCGGAACTAGTGTGTGGAACTTTTCGCCGCAGGGCGGCTTTGGCATCCACTACTTCACCCGCGCCAAGCGCTCGATCGACCTGGGTGTGAATGCCGTGCATATCTCCTCGGCCTCGCTGGGGGATCGCAACCCCGGCGTCAATGCCAGCATCCAAGTGCAAGTGGGTTACACCTTCTGGAAATAGCCTTAGCGGTAGCTGAGGTTCCCGGCGATGGGTCTTCTTTCGCTGGGGTGAAGGGAATCATGAACGGACCGGTTGTCGAGTGTGTTCCGAACTTCTCCGAGGGCACAGATGTCCGGCGGGTCGAGGCCATTGTGGCGGCGATGCGCGTTGAGGGTGTGCATCTGCTCGACTGGTCCATGGACGCAGCCCACAACCGCTCCGTAGTGACCGTTGCTGGCGATCCAGCGGCGGTGGTGGAATCCGCTGTGCGTGGAGCGGGCAAGGCTGCCGAACTGATTGATCTGACCCGGCAGCAGGGACTTCATCCCCGCATTGGCGCGGCGGATGTGGTTCCTTTCGTGCCCATCTCAGGCATCAAGCTGGAGCAGTGTGTGCTGCTGGCCCGGCAGGCAGGCCAGGAAATCTGGCGCCGCTTCCACGTACCGGTCTTCTTTTACGAGGCGGCGGCCGCGCGGCCCGACCGCGCCAATCTGGATGAGGTGCGCCGCGGCCAGTTCGAGGGGTTGCGCGAGGTTGCCGCCAAGGACCCGTCGCGCCGCCCGGATATCGGCGGCCCCGGCATTCATCCCACCGCCGGCGCCTGCGCTGTGGGCGCGCGCAAGTTTTTGGTGACCTACAACATGTATTTCGATTCGGCCGATGTTGCCATGGTGCGCGCCATTGCCCGGGAGATTCGCGCCGCTTCCGGCGGCCTGAAAGGCGTCAAGGCTATGGGAGTCCTGGTGCACGGCCGCGCGCAACTCACATTGAACATTACCGACTTCGAGGTCACGCCCATTTCGCAGGCCTTTCGCACTGCCTCGGCTCTGGCGCTGCGTTACAAGGCAGTGCCCGTCGAGGGCGAGGTCATCGGACTGCTGCCCGAGGCCGCCTGTGAGCGGGATAGCGAGTGGATGCGTCAATTGGTTGGGTTCGATGAGCAAACCAAGATTTTGGAGCGCCGTCTTGCAGCTCCTTTGGCTTGGCCTGGAGGGGCATGAGCGGCGTGCAGACGGGATAGGCTCATCGCTTCCTTGCCCGGCGAACGGGTAAAATGAAAATGGAACAGGGATGGCGTTGTTGGCTATTGAGTAACGGGATGAGCCGGGTTTGAAGCCGGGTTCCACCCATGGATTCAACAACTGCCGCAACTGTGGAGGATGGATTCGTTGAAGGCTTTTCTGAGAGTTTCAATTCCGGCTATCTTGTTTGCCGCGGCTGCCTCGGCGCCTGCGGCACAGTTGTCTACCGATGCCCGCACTGCCATTCCGCATGACGTGCAGCAGTTGGTGGTCATCGACTACCACGCAATGGAGAACTCGCCCTCGGCCATGGATCTGCGCGAACGCGTCATGCCACCCGAGCTCAGGCGCTTTGAAGATGCGCTGCACAAGTCCGGTCTGAACGAAAACCACGATGTCGAGCAGTTGGCCTTTGCCCTCTTCCGCCCCAAGAATGAAGGCGAACAACTGGACACCGTCGGCGTTGCCCAGGGTCAGTTCTCCGTGCAGGACATTGTGGCCAACTTCCGCAGGCAGAAACTCAGGGCCACTCTGGTGCGCTCCAACAGGGTTTACCCGCTGGCCAAGACCGGCATGGTGGTTTGCTTCGTTGACCCCTCCACCATGGTCTTTGGCGACTCCGATGCGGTTGGCAAGGCTCTGGATGCCCGCGACGGCATCGCATCCAACCTGCTTACCAATGGGTCCATGATGGACGCCATGAAGGCTGTGGACTCCGAGCCCCTTTGGAGCATCCTCGACCAGAAGGGTACGCAGACGATGATGAAGCAGGTGCTGGGAGAGGCCGGTTCCGTCACTGACTTTGAAAGCGTTCGCAAGCGCCTCGAGGCCTCCTGGTACTCGATGAACTTCCAGCACGGCGTCAAGTTCGACCTCACCATCTATACCGGCGATACATTTGCCGCGGCCACTGTTTCGTCACTCTTGACGGCCGCGCTGGCGCTGCGCAAGATGAGTGGCTCGGACGCCGAGAAACAGGCGTTGAGCGCCACTTCCATCGCCTCTGACTCCGGGCGCCTCTCGATCCATTTCGCTACCTCTGACTCGCAGTTCAGTAGCCTTTTGCAATCCCCGCTCTTCCGGGGCATGGTGCGCTGAGCCGCATCTTCTTCGCCCTATCTGGCGGGCCGGCGGGCGATTCCTCCCCGGAATCGTTCCGCCTATGGCCCTGAGTCCGTCACGCTGGGGATTTTGATATTCAGCTTTGGTTCTGCTTCACACAGTCTCTGAGTGTGCTTAAGCCGTCGTGTCGGCGGCTTCCTCTGGTTGCGCTGAGGCGTCTGCTCCCTCCGGGCGTTTTTCCATTGCGTTGCCGAGACACACCTGGTTCCGGCCGTTGCGCTTGGCTTCGTAAAGCGCATGGTCCGCCATCGCGATCAGGTCTGGCGGGTGCTTCCCGAATTCGGGAACCAACGTAGCACAGCCTATGGAGATGGTAATGATCCCCGGAAGACTGCCGTCGTGCGGCAGTCTGCGGCTGCGCAGAGCCTCACAGATTTCGTTGCCAACCTGCATGGCGCCCTCGCTCTCCGTATTCGGCAGAATCACGACAAACTCCTCGCCGCCGAAGCGCGCTACCAGGTCTCCGGGCCGTGAGACCACATCCATGCATGCCTCGGCAATCTGCTTGAGGCAGTTGTCGCCGCGCTGGTGCCCATAGGTGTCGTTGTACGCCTTGAATTTGTCCACATCGAGCATGAGGAGAGAGAGCGGATGGCGGTCGCGCAGGCTGCGGCGCCACTCGGCAGCCAGACACTGGTCGAAGCGCCGCCGGTTGGCCAGGCCGGTAAGCCCATCCGTCAGGGCCAGCGCCTCTACGGCGCGGTAGGCTCCCTGGAGTTGCTGCTCGGAGCGCTTCCGCTCGGAGATGTCGCGAACAGTGTTCAGAATTCCCAGCGGTATCCCCGTCCCCGGATCGCGTACCACCCGCAGAGCGGCCTCTACCCAGAGATACTCTCCGTTCCGCTTCCGAACGCGGCACTCAACCATTGCGCCCTCGCTGCCGGAACGCAACTCACGCACTGCCGCCTTGACTCTGGGCTGGTCCTTGGGATGCACAAGCTCAAGACTGTCCTGCGCCAGAACTTCTTCCGGCGTCCATCCGCTCATGCTCTCTGAGGCTGCGGAAACGTAGGACCGGTGTCCGTTGAAATCGGCAACGATGATCGCGTCGCGGGAGTTTTCGGTCACTAGCCTGTGCAGAGAGACGATCTCCCGGAGCCTGCGCTCGGTGGCCTTCTGCTGCTCCAGAACCATGGAGATGCTGTAGAGAATGAAGATGCCCGCGATAACAAACAGTTGCAGAAGAACATTGGGCCCGACAGGGTTGATGAACCCCGCCGAGTGAAACGGGCCCTCGCCTCGAATGGTGAACCAGCTTCCCGCAGCGGCGATCTCCAGCAGCGCCAGCGCGGACGGACCAAGGCCTACACGGAGCGAGATGAAGACCAGAAGCGGATAGATAAGAAACACCAACGGGATTCTGTCTTGAGAGAAGGCGGCGATGGCAACGGTGGCTGTCAACGCCAGGTATATCCAGTCTTTCCGCCACTGTTTGCGATCGCTGAGATCGGATTGAAAGATGGCCACGCAGGTGGGAGTGATGACCGCAACTCCGAGGCCATCGGCGCCAGCCCACCGCAGAAGCGCATAAAGCACAGGGGCGTGCGTCCAGGATCGGGTGATCCATGCGTATGCCAATCCCGAAGCGAAAGGGGCGGCAAAAACTGCAAACGTTATAAAGCGGAACAGGTAGGCCAAGTCCGTGAAGCGGGGAAGCTGTGCTGATCTTCTCCGCATCAGCAGGGCGGCAATCATGACTTCGGTGAGGTCCAGCACGTTGTACAGCAGGCTCTCCTTCAGAGTTTCGTGGATGAGTGCGCTGCCGAAGACCAGAGCCAAAAAACCGGTGAGCAGATAAGCGGGCCAGCGCCAACGGGGCGCCAACAGCAAGTAGGCAAGCAGGAACCCGTTCGCAATCCAGATCAGGTCGCCGCCAGTCCCGTTCCGCTCGAAGATGTCCACGAACACCGTGGCCACCGTGACCGAGAGAAAGCATCCCGCCAGGCGCACAGCAAACCCATGCTTCCGTAACCACGGAACCTGGCGATGGCCCGTGATGGATGCTGCACTCCCGCGCATCTTCGCCCTCTCACCCTTTTTATCGGTGGGATTTGGATGGCTAATAGCTGATTGATGCCGTTTCCTTTGCAGTTTCTATGGGAGCAGTGCCAACTGGAACGGTCTCATCAGGGTTGCGGGGTTAGCTGGGGGTGAAACTCCGCTTGTTTATCAGGCAACAACACAATCTCGATTCGGCCCTCCTGCCGCTCCGCCAGTGTAGGCCCTTCAATTTGCGTCTGTTGCGTATCGCTCCCAGTGTACGCCACCTTGAGCGGCCCGTTGCCGCGCACCTGAATGCGATAGCGGAAGACCGCGCCCGCCGCCAGGCTGTTGGCCCCGAAGCTGGCGCTCGGATAATCTACCTCGAGCAGTTGAATCGCCTCACCCGTGCGATTTTCAACTGTCAAATCGATGTGGTGCGAGTGGCAGCCTGACGCCCAAACCAGCACTATCGCCAGCTCTGCGGCCAAAACTGCCCCGTGCAAGCCTATCCAGGGCTTCACTCCTGGCTCCCATCTCCACGTGCTGCGCCTTCGGTTCGATCCTGGGCTGCCAGCTTCTTTTCCACTCGGTCCAGCCTCTTCAGCAGCTCGGGCAGTCGCTGAAAGATGGTCACCGCCCGAAGCCAGACGCGGTTGTCAAAGCCCGGCGACCCGGAGATCATCTTGCCCGCAGGAATGTCGTGTGAGACGCCGGTCTGGGCGGTCAGAATCACCCCGTCGCCCAGCGTGCAGTGTCCGGCCACTCCCGCCTGTCCTGCCAGAATGGCGTTGTTGCCCACCACCGACGAGCCGGCCAGCCCCGTCTGCGCGCAAACCAGTGTATTTTCCCCGACGTGCGAGCCGTGACCGATCTGGACCAGATTATCCACTTTGGTCCCGTCACCGATCTGGGTTGCGCCCACCGTCGCCCGGTCGATGCACGCATTGGCCTGCACATCCACCCGGTTGCCCAGCCGTACCGGGCCCGATTGCGGAATCTTCTCCCAGTGCCCGGCCTCGTTCTTGGCAAACCCGAAACCGTCGGCTCCAATAATGACGCCATTTTCTAGCGTTACGTGGTCGCCCAGAATGCAGTTCTCCCGCACCACGGCATGCGCATGAGCAAAGAAATGGCTTCCGGCCTCGACGCCGGGATAGAGCACCACGTGGGGAAGCAGCGTGGCGTGGTCGCCCAGCTTCACGCCCGGACCGATCACCACATACGCGCCGATGTGCGCTCCCTCGCTGATGACCGCCGTCGGGTCTATCACGGCCGTTGGATGGATGCCAGGGGCATACGCCGGTGGCTGATAGAAGATTCCCAGCGTCCGCGAAAAGGCAAGATAAGGGTTTTTCAGCCGGAGAGTCGCCGTTTCAATCTCCGGGAACTCCGGCTCGACCAGCACGGCGACGGCTTTCGTCTTCCGCGCTAGGCTTCCGTACTTGGGATTGGCCACGAAGGTGACCTCCGTTGGTCCTGCCTCTTCAATCCCTTTCACACCTGTGACTTCCAGCTCCGCATTTCCACGCAGCTCTGCACCTAACCGGGTTGCCAACTCACCTAGCTTCATGGCAAGAATTGTACCGGAATGAAAGCGGCAACGGTTGTGCACTTAACTACGGAAACGCGAATCAGGCTCACTTAAGCCCCATCCGGCTCCTTCGGAAACAGCTCTGGCTGCTCCGTCACCCGACCGGCGGCCTCAGTCCGCTTGCGTCTCGATGCGCCAATCAGGCTGACGACCTCAAGACTTTGAATCGCCTGCCGTGGCACATAGATCCTCTGCGTGTTCGATCGTGTGTCAGGTGGGGTGAGCAGCAGGCCGGCACCCTCCACGAGCGAACGGTCGTTGGCCGCCAGACCTTCCAGTTCCTCGCCGTCCGTCAGGGTCATCCGCAGCCACAAGCCAGGAGTGCGCGGCCGCGTGGCAAACCGCTTGTGGAGGAGCCGCTCAGGATTTGCCTGTTCGCCTGCGGGGAAGTCGCGCACAGAGCAGACCCACTTCACCTGATCCCAGCCGATTCGGAGCACCTTGCCGGTCAGGTCCAGAATCTCCAACACGGCCCCATCCAGGCCAAAGTCGGCCCCTGCGTAGCCCGCGCACCAGTCCCTGGAAAATTTGCGCACGATTACCGGTTTGCGTAAAGAGGACATCTTTTGGATTGTCGCACGAACCGGGGCCCCCATGGACGGGTCTTTGTCCATGGGGTGGAGGAACCGGGGCCCCCATGGACGGGTCTTTGTCCATGGGGTAGAGGAGCACCGCCGGCGCCGGAATAAGAAAAAGCCGAAACTCAGTTGCATTGGGACCTTTCCAACTGGACCGACTTGTGTTAAGGTACTGGTTTGCAACCATTGCCGGAGGCTGCTGTAAGAGCAACTGCATCAGGCACTTGGCTGAAAATAACAAAAGGCGGAAGCAGGAACCGGAATGCCCGACTACATCTATCTTCTGGAAAATCGGCTCTCGGCCGACCAGCAGAATGCCCTGCGCCAGGTGCGCGAGGCGGCCCGCGAAGCAGACACAATCCTGTTTCTCACCGGGGATGCGGTGCGCGACCTGACCAGCGGCCACGCCGTTCGCGATCTTGAAGTGTCAGTGCATGGAAATGCACTCAAACTCAAGAAAACAATTGAAAAACTCGGGGGCAAGGTGTGGGGAGAAGATGAAGACTCCCGCTCTCTTTACCTGTGTTTTCCCGGTACTGTTCGCGTCGATCTTGTCAGCGCGCACCGGGTCGAGTATCCCAGGTCCGGCAAGCCGGCCTTTCATCCAGCCTCTATCCAAGAGGATCTCCGCTGCCGCGACTTCACCGTCAACGCCATGGCGCTCTCTCTCAATGAGGGCTCTTTCGGGCTGCTGATGGACCCCATGAACGGCGCCGCGGACATCGAGTCCCGAACCCTGCGACTGGTCTCCAACTACGGTTTCCTTGAGGAGCCATCCCTTCTGATTCGCGCCACGCGCTACATTGCGCGCCTCGGCTGGGAGATGGACCCCAGGACCCGTACACGCTACTTGAACGCCAAGGAAGAAGGCGTGATCGAGCGCCTTTCCGCCCAGGCGCGAAGGGCGGAGTTGGAGCAGATTGGCCACGAGGAAGAGGGCCTCAAGGTTTTGCGCGCGTTTGAGGCCGAGGGTTGGATGAAGGTCCTGTTCTCAGCATGGACTCCTGCCCAGGCCGACGAGGAAGGGCTGACAGCCCTGCACGATCTGGCAGTCGAACTGCTTCTGCAAGGCGTCCATGCCGATATGTCGGCAGCACAGATGCGGTTGCTGACCGCCAAGCTGGCCCACAAGGAACTGGCCGCTCTCAAGAAGCAAATGCTCCGCCCCGGCTTCGTCGAGGAGTGGAGCAGCCTGGATGCGCTGGCAGCCGGATTTGCCAAAGTACTCGTCGCCAAGGAGAATGCTACCCCATCGGTCAGCTACAAGCTCTTTACGAGCTATGATCCGGAAGCGGTTCTCTGGCTTGGATTTACGAACAAGAATGAGGCAGTCAAGGAACGCTTTAACCTCTTCCTCAAAGTCTGGCCTGAAGTCCGCCAGCGCATCCCCCATGCCCTGATACAGGAGATGCGCATCACGGCCGAATTGCCCAATTACAACGAGATCGTGCAGGCCGTTTTTCTGGAACTGCTCGATGGCAAACTCACTACGCCGGAAGAGGCCCGCGCCTTCCTTGAACCGTATTCGCCGCCGGCTCCGCCTCCTCAGGTCACCATCAAACGGCCGCGCGTCAAGCGCGGTGCCGAGGCCAAGTTGAAAGAGGACTCGTTTGACGAGGAGTCCGAGGACCACTTGGAAGACGAGGAGGATCTGGACGACATCGGAGGAGAGGACGATGACCTTGATCTGGGCCTGAGCCTTCCCAAGGTCGATTTGGATGCGGATCTCACCGAGGAACCCGAGACCGCTATCGGCGAAGACGAGGATGAGGAAGAGGACCGGAGTCCAAAACCGGCTCCGAAACCGGCTCCGAAACCGCCTGCTCAGCCCAAGCCCGTCAAGCTGATTCCGCCATCCCCGGTTGCAGCCAAACCGGAAAAGGCAGAAAAGCCCCAGCCTGCTCCCAAGCCCAAAGCTCATCCAAAGGCGGAATCGAAGCCCGCGGCTGCGCAGATGGCCAAAACTGGCTCGGCAGCAACCAAGCCACATGCGCTCGCCGCTAGTCCCAAGTCCAAGCCCGCACCGGCCAAGGCTGCTCCTCCTCAAGTAAAGAAGCCAGCTCCTCAGGCAAAGCCCGCAGTCAATAAGGCCAAGGCTAAGCCGCCGGTCAAGGTTCCGGCCAAAGCTCCGGCAAAGGCTGTGGCGAAGGTTCCGGCTCCCAAGTCAGCACCTGCCAGGAAAAAGCCTGTTTCTGCTCCGAACACTAAGGCGGCCAAGGCCACCAAGCCTTCCAAGCCTGCTGTCAAAAAGCCAGTTCCTAAGCCGGCAAAGAAGCGCTAGCCGCGGCGCTGTCTCGACTCCTTCCGGGGATACCGCTCCGGTCATCGTGGGCGGCTATGTTCGCGGGCGTGTGTGCCGTGCGGCAGGGGCTCGTCCAAGCCAGCCCGCCGCAATTCCTGGAAGCCGCCGGAGCGAGGCGTGAGACCGCCTCCTGAATGTGAAGTTCAGATTGTGGCGGCTGCAATTCCTGCTTCGAGCAGCACAAAAGGAAAAGGGCAGCAACCAAGCGGCTGCTACCCTTTCGAAGAGAATAGAGTAGAGTTTGCAAAGCGGAAATTGGACACAAACCAAGTATTCAAAGCTCAGTATCAGCAACTGCAGCCAAATCAGCCGTCGCCGCGGAGCTTTGCTGGAACCCGCCAAATGAAAGAGGGTCCGGGGTGCAACGCCACCATCGGACCCTCTTGAAACTTGTTACCGGCCGCCACCGCGCGAGCTGCCGCCGCCGCTGCCTTTGCGCGCCTGGTAGCAATCCCGGCAATAGACCGGGCGGTCGCCACGCGGCTCAAATGGCACTGTTGTAGGCTGGCCGCAACCCGAACAAATCACAGGTGTACCCTGTGCCGGAGCCGAACGGTAGCCGGACCCCCCCTGGTCGTTCTTCTTTGCCTGACGGCAATTCTTGCAACGCTTTGGGGTCGAATAACCACGTTCCTGAAAGAACGTCTGATCAGCAGCGGTGAAGGTGAAGTCCTGCCCGCAATCGCTGCACGTAAGTTGAATATCTCCGGCCATGGGTCTCCTCGTGGAGATTGTACAGCCCAACATGTCTTTGTGTGCAAGTATTCTTTTGAATTTAAAAAACTTGTGCCCGAGCGGACTTCCCATTTCAGGCATTCGTCCTGGGCGGGGTCTGGCTGGGGGCGCCAGAAACCTCAGACAGCAAGGCCCACGCGGGCTATAGAAAAACCAGAGTTGCTGTACCAAGAGGCAATGTCCTCAAGTGGCATTTTCCTCAAGAAAAAGCCACTCGCAAACTCCCAAGAAGGGCATATTTACTCTGGTTTTGCACTAGATCTCCCACCAATCCAGCAGCAGCATGCGCGGATAGTAAAGGCCGGCCAGAATCGTGCATCCGCGCGCGTCCGCGCCGTGCAGGTTGCGCAAAACTTCGGCATAGGCCTCGACCTGTGAAGCGAAGAGCGGGCGGAGCGCCGGCAGGGCGTGGGCCGGATCCATGTTGTCGGCGTGGGCGGTCTTGTAGTCGATGATCCACCAGCAATCGTCTTTCCCTAATCCCTCTGAGCCAGGTGTGGGGCCGGCCTGGAAGACGCGGTCCACCCGAACTGCCCGCAGGCCACCTGCAACGACTCCGGCCCAGTTGGCCTCGCTGGCTGCGCCAGCGTGGGGTGAGAGGATCCACGAGCCGATGGGGTCATGGGAGGCGTCCAGCGCGGCCTGAAGCGCCTGAGCGGCGATCTGCGTGGCCTGGGGCTGGTCCACGCCGACGGCGCGCACCTGGGCGGCAATGCTGGGTACAAAATGCAGAAGAGCCGAGCGGGCAGCCTCCCAATCGAGCTTTGTGCGCAAGCGGGCCAGTTCTTCGAGCAGAGTGTGGACGGCTGTGCCCAGCGCGCGCGAAAGCAGGCCGCCCTCGTGGCGAGCGTAGAGCTGGGCAGGGCTGGTTCCCATGCCGAGGACGGAGGGTTCCGCAGCGGCTTGCAAGGGGCCCTGGGCTTGCGCGGACCGATAATCGGGCGGCAAACGGCGCAGCAGCGTAGGCCGAACCGGAGTCGGCATGAGAAGCAGATTGCTCTCGCCAGAGGCGGCAATGGATTCGATCTCTTGGTTTCCGGGGGGCTCCGAAGCGGCTCTGTCCGCTTTCCACTCTTCAAAACGCTTGCGGACTTCATCTTCAAGCGCCGGCCATGCTGTGGTCAGGAGGTTGTTTGCGGGTTCCGCCAAGGCTAACTCGCCGTCTTCCTCCTTGTACGTTGGACGGGCGAAGAGGTGCAGTTCTTCACGGGCGCGGGTGGCGGCGACGTAGAGAGTGCGCCGGGTCTCCTGTGATTCGCGCGCGCGATAGACGTGATCGACCCACTCCTTGGCTCGGCCGCGATCGGTGCGTTTGGGCTGGAGGGGAGCGATCAGAAACTCCGTAATCTCTCCCGATTCGCTGGGCTGTGCGAGGCCGCGTTCCAGCCAGGAGAGCATCTTCACTCTGCCGCGTCCCGTCGTGGCTTGTAGCTCGGGGACGATGACTACCTCGAACTCCAGACCCTTGGATTTGTGAATGGTCATCAACTGCACGCCGCATTCGCTGCTGGCCTCGGGGTCGGGCAGGGCGGTGAGTTTGTCGAGGGCTGCGGCAAGTCCGGAGCCTAGCAGATCTGGTTCACCGCCTGGAAGATGGTCGAGGCAGCTCCAGAGAAGGTTGAGGTTGGCGCGGGCGGTCGAGTCCACGCATGCAGCGCCGCCCATCAGCAGCCAGACCTTCTCAAGCCATGTTCCCAGCGATGCCGTGGGCTGTGAGGCACGAAGGGCGGACGCAGAAGCTACTGTGGCAAGCACACGTCCGGCTGCTACGCGGTCCTCTTCGCTGAGGAGTGTCAGCCGTTCGGCAATCAACTCCGGCAAGGGGCGAGGGCGCGATTCAGGATCGTCGCTGCCGGCAATGCAGTGCAGGTCATCGAGGCTGAGTCCGCACCAGGGGGCGCGCAAAACGCCCAGCCAGGCTACGCGGTCCTGGGAATTGAGCAAGGCGCGTGCCAGAGCCAGGGCGTCGAGGACTTCGGGGCGGGAGGCGAGCTTTTCAAGTTCGACAGCACGGAAGGGGATTTTGGCTTTGCGCAGGGCTTCAGCGATGGGGGCGAGGTGGTTGTGCGCGCGGCCGAGGACGGCGATGCGGAATTTCTCCCCGTTTACGCGAGCCTGCTCGATGCTGTGCATGTGGCTGCGAATCAGGCTGACGATCTCTTCAATCTGCTCTGCGCGGGCGTCTCCTTTTTCGTCGACGGAGTCCATGGATTGACCGCGCCCGGTCTGGGAAACAAAGTTGAGATGCAACGTAAAGGCAGGGCTATCGTTGGCTGTCTCTTCCCGAGCGGGCTGAGCGGAAGAAAATGTGACGCCGCTGCCGTCGTCGGCAGCGAAGATTTTGGCGAAGGCCTGATTAAGTCGCTCAACCAGCGCAGGAGCGGTGCGGAAGTTGGCTCTGAGAGGAACAAAGTCGAAGAGCAGCGGTTCGATGCTGGATGGGTCGGGGCTTGGGATTTCAAGGCCCACGGCCTTGACGCGCGGGAAGAGTTCGGCGTCGGCGTCGCGGAAGAAGTAGATCGACTGCATGGGGTCGCCGACAACAAAGCAGGTGCGGCCTTCGCGCTCGGGCCATGCAGCGATGAGGCTGGCAAGCAACTGGTGCTGGCGGCGGCTGGTGTCCTGGAACTCGTCGACCAACAGGTGATGAATGCCGTCGGAGACGGCTAGCGCGGCGTCAGTGGGTAGGCCGTCGCTGCCTCTGAGTACGCGTTGGGCAATCTGCGACACCTCGATAAAGTCCACTGCTCCGGCCTCTGCAAAGGCGATCTGCAATTCGCCCGCTGCCTGGCGCAGCAGCGTGAAGCAGGCCTTCACAATCTCCCATTCTTCTTCGGTGTAGCCCGCGGAAGGCAGATTGCGAACGGCGGCCAGCGAGGCTTCGAAGCCCGGAACGACGGCCAAGGTGGCGATCAGTTCGAGAATGCGGCTCTTCTCGCGCTTTCGGTCGGCGGGAAAGCCTAGCCTCTTATCAACTTGTTTGCGGAAAGCGCCATCATTGGTGAGCAGCAGTGAGGCAAGGCTGGCGTGGGCCAGGCGAGCCTCTTCAAAATCCGTACTGCCGGCGAATGGCGCAGCAGGAAACTCGGCCAACTCCGCAAGTTCTTGATGAAGCTGGCCACCGCTTTGCTCGCAGGCAAACCGCGCCAGCTCCAGCGCTTCGCCGCGCGCGCCGGGGGCTTGGTCGAGAAGCTGACTCAACTTGATGAGTGCAGAGCGCACAGCAGTTGCAAAGGGCCGTTCAAGTCGCTCGCGGAGCGCCACCCAATCCGGCTCACGCTCCAGCACAAAGCCATGCATCCAGCGGTCGCGGCTTTTGAGCATCTCAACCAGCAGGCTTTCCAACTCCTGCCAGCCGTTGTCGCGCCACATCAGCAACTTCTCAATGGCCTCGCCCAGCGCTGAGCCGGTCTCATCAACTTTTCGCAGGGTTTCGCGGGCCGCGCGGCGATAGAGTTCTTCAAGTTGCCCGGCAATGTTGAGGCCGCCGCCCAGGCCGGAGAGCAGCGGCTGCTGCAAAGCCAGGTCGCGGCAAAAGGAGTCGATGGTCGAGATGCGAAGTTGGGCGGGCAGGTCGAGCAGTTGCCAGCCGAGTGCCTGGGAGTGCTCCAGTGCACGGTGGGCAAGGGCGTCCATCGAGAACTCGTCAACCTCCAGAGCGGCGTTGGTGGCAGCTTTTTCCAACTCGGAGAGGATGCGATGGCGCATCTCTGCTGCGGCCGCGTTGGTGAAGGTGATAGCCACCACCTGACCTGGCTCTTCCACTTCTGCAAGGAGCCGGAGAAAGCGGCGGGTGAGCAGGTCGGTCTTGCCGGAACCGGCCGGGGCTTGCACCAGAATCGACCGGGCGGAGTCAAGGGCGCGCTGGCGCTCCAGCTGGTCGGAAGGCGGAGACTGGACCGTGAGCTTACTCATCGGCTGCCTCCTCACTGTCGGGATTGTCCTCGGCTTCGAGTTGCGTCTCATCTTCGTCAATCCGGCAGATGGTTTGCAGGCCGCAGCGCTCGCAGGTCTTTTCGCGGGGATCGCGCGGGTCCACCTCGGCTTTTCCGCTGAGAAAGTCTCTGGCCAGCCGCTCGATGCAATCCCGCCAGTCGAGGAGTTGTTCGGCAGTGAACGGATTTTTTACCAGAGGGTTGGTACCTCTGAGTCCGCTGAAGAGCGTGGCTGCGGCGTCGCCCACACGGCCGGCAAACCCCTGATCACCGGCGCGCACCTTGGCGAAGACCAGCCCGCCAAGCATCTCGTCGGGTTTAAGGGCAAAGCCGGCATAGAGAGGCAGTTGCACATCGTCTGGGCGGGGCAAATCCCATGAACTGGGCGAGACGTTGCCGGATTTGTAGTCGATGACCAGTTGGGAGCCGTCCTTCAGTCGATCAACGCGGTCCAGACGCAGGTCCAAAGTCAGCCCGGCGAGTTGGATGGTGCGTTTGGCCTCGGTTTCAGTGACCTCAAACTCGACGCGCGCAGCCTCGTACTCAAGCCATTTGGTGATTAGCTCGGTCAGCCGTAGCTCTTCAAGCTCCAGATAGCGGCGGGGCATGACTTCGCGGAGGTGGGGGCGCAACTCCCGCGCAAGCGTGCGCTGGACGTGCGCCGCGACGAAAGCTTGCATGTCGCTCAGGCTCAGAAGGTCGGCGTGGGTGCGAATGCCGTCCGGCGGTCCTGCCCAGATGGCGTGGAGCACAGCGTGGAGGAGCTGGCCGCGCTGCGAGGCGGTGAGGCCGGCTTCGGCCGGCTCCCAGTCTTGCGCGGCGAGGCGCGCGGTGGCGAAAGCCTTGAAAGGGCACTGCGACTGCGCGGTCAGAACGCTGGAGCCGCCCGCGACCTTGCCCGGAGGGAAGGGAATGCGGCTTGAGTCCTGGACGGAAATGGTGAGCGGGGGGGAGACGGCTGGTGCTGTCAGATCTGGTGGTAATTCCTCCGCCTCTCCGGCAAACTTGGCAATCAGCCGCGACGGGCGAGCCTCGGCGGCCTCGTTTTGCTTTGCAAAGCTGAAGTGGATCTCGTTAGCCGAGGCCAGAATGCGCTTGGTGATTGCTTCGGCCAGTTCCCAATCGAGCTGAGGTGTGGCGTGGGGCATTCCGGCCTCGCGTTGAATCTCGATGGGCAGCAGCGGATGCGTCGCGCCGCCTGTAGGCCAGGCGTCTTCATCCGCTCCCAGAAACCAGAGGGCGTCCGCAGTGAGGCCCGCCGACTCGGCGGGACCGGCGATCTGAATGGGCGCGTTGTGCGACTCGGGAGCAAAAAGCGTTTCGTCCAAGGTGCGACCCAGTTGAGAGAGGAATTCCTTCCAACTGATGCGCCGCCCATCGAAGCCCAGTGAACCGCAAATTTCTACAGCCAGTTGCCAGCGGCGGAGAGCCTGGTACTCGGCGCTTGAGAGCGGATGGGCGCCGGCAAAGTGAAGCTCGTCCAGCAGTCGTGGAACCAGCTCTGCCCAGTCGAGCGGGCTTTGCGGGCGGCGCGCGAAGCCCGCCAGAAGGCGTTGAACTGTGGTGATGCGCTCGACCCAGGGAGCCGGCAGCAACTCGGAGGCGCATCGCTGGCCGAGGAAGGCTGCCAAGGTCCATTGGGTTCGTTCCAGGCTGAAGCGGCGCAGAGTGCGCATATAGAAAGTGAGTGCGGCGGACTCCTGCGGGTTGGCGGCAATGTGGCCGGTGGAAAGCAGCCAGTCGAGCTCCCGCTCGAGCAGCGAACCGCCAAGCCAGCGCAGCAACAGGTGCGCCGCACGCGACAGGGCAACCTGGCTGAGCGGGATTCCCAGCGAGAACTCGAAGGCTGGGGCTGCGGACGGACCGGTGTGCCGCAGGAAAGCGCGTTCCATCTCGCCGCGGCGTGCGTTGGCGGCTTGGGCGACGACCAGCAGGCGGGCATTCGGGTTGGCGGCGAGCTGGCGGCCGCACCAGATCGCGCAGGCGGCAAGCTCGGCCTGCGCATCGGCGGCGGCATGGAAATGGATATTGGTGAATGGTTTTCCCTGGACAGCCTCATGCCACGTGCCCCACGCGTCGAAGAGGTTGCGCTGAACGGGCAGGATGCGGTCAAAGCCGGCCAAAAGCAGCGGCGGACGCTCCGTCGAGTCCGCTTCGAGCAGGGGAATCAGTTCAAGCGGCAGATGGCTGGGGCTGAGCAGGTGGCCGGAGCGACAGCTTTCGTCAAAAGCTGCAAGCCAGCCACTAAAGACGGCCGCGTCCTGCTGCCAACCGGCGCGAGCGGATGGGCGCAGAAACTTGGGCGCATAAGAGCAGAGCAGCTCGTGAGCTTCCATGGCCAGGGCTGCCAAGCGATGGCGCGGGCCTTCGAGCAATGTGGCCGGAGAGCGGTCCTGGCCGGCGATGCCCACCCAGAGAGCCTCTTCCTGCGCGGGATTGAGCAGCAGCCGGCCGTCTGTGCTGCGTTTGTTCCAGGCGGAGCGTACAAAGCTCTTCCAATCGAGAATGTTGGGCGCGGGCCAAGCGGTCAGGCCCGCGGCTTGGCGGGCGCGATGGAAGCCGGCGACAAGAACGCGTGCAGCGCGGTCGCTGGCCGTGACCACCTGGCCGCCCTCGCGGAGCCATGTGTCGATCTCAATTGCGGCCAAGGCCCCCATTCCAGCGTTATACTCCGCCGGGCCGCTGGTCTGCCATCTGCGGCCGGAGAACCGAGACCGGAGTCTGTCAGAATCAGCGCGACGATGCGATGTTGTCGAGGTTGAGCCGTTGATGAAGAAGGTTCGGCAGCGCGCGTGGCAGCGGAGAAAGCAGTCAAAGACGCGGATAATCAAAGGTGTGGAGACTGCGCGCAATCTATCGCTGTTGAAGGACTACCAGGCGTATCTGCGCGTGGAAAAAGGGCTGCGGCCATTGACCTGCGAGGCCTACGACGGCGACCTGAAGACCTTTGCTGAGTTCATCGAAGGGCGTCAGGGTGTCTTGTTGACAGCGGCGCAAGAGGACGTGGCGGCTTTTCTCGAGCATCTGCGCAGCCACGGCATCGACCAGCGTTCTGCGGCGCGCAAGTTGAGCTGCCTGCGCGGCTTTTACAAGTGGCTGCTGTTGGATCGGCGCATCCACCACGATCCAACCGTGAACATCGAATCGCCCAAGGCGTGGAAGGTGCTGCCCAAGTCTCTGGCTGAGCCGGAGGTGGTGGAGATGCTGGATCGGGCGCGCATGAACGCCGAACATCCGCAGGCGCAAGCCACGGCGCTGCGCGACCGGGCGATTCTGGAGCTGCTCTACGCGGGAGGGTTGCGCGTCTCAGAGGTCACGGCGCTCTCGACGGGCGATCTGGCGCTGGACCTGGGACGGGTGCAGGTGCGCGGCAAGGGCGATAAGGAGCGCATTGTGCCTTTGGGACGGACTGCTCTGGAGGCTTTGGAGATTTATCTCGAACAGGGCAGGCCGCACCTGGCCCGCATCAGCTCAGGCAGGAAGGCCAGCGTACTGAGGCAGGATTCCACGCGCCTTTTTCTCTCATTGCGCGGAATGCCGCTCACACGGCAGTGGGTCTGGCATGTGGTCAAGATGGCCGACTCGACCGCCAGCCCGCACCGGCTGCGGCACAGTTGCGCCACCCACATGGTGGAGCACGGCGCCGACCTGCGCAGCGTGCAGTTGCTGCTGGGCCATGCCGATATCTCCACCACGCAGGTCTACACCCATCTGGCGCTGGGCCGGCTGAAGGCCGTGCATCGCCAGTACCATCCGCGCGCCATTCGGCAGCGGGAGGAAGCCGTGGAACTTCCCACCGCGGGCAAGGCTGTACGTAGAGGACTGCACCTGGTTTCAAGCGAGTTACAGCCGGGAGTGAACGAGCCAGAAGCCCCCAAAGTGCTGGATTTCCCATGTCTCGATCTTGAGACCCGGGAAACCGCACATGCCGGTGAGTCCATGCCGGAAGCGCCCAAAAAGCTCCGGGCCCTATCCTTTCGCATTTTTTCCGGCGAAAGGGTGGAAAACCACGAACCCCAATCCGCCCCGCTTATCAGGAGTGCAGAACCAGCTCCAGCCCAATCGAGCAAGGAGACGGCATGAGCGCCTCAGCCGCTCCAATCGCCGCTGTCACGCTGCAATCACTGGTAGATGATTTTCTCCGCGTGCTGGCCAATGAGCGCGGTGCATCAGCGCATACGCTGCGCGCCTACCAGCGCGAGTTGCACGCATTCGCTGCTTATATCGCCGAACTGCACGGCAAGGATCAAGGCCCGGAACTCATTGAGCACACGCACATCCGCGCCTACCTGGGCACGCTCTATGACCGCGGATTGTCGAAGGCCTCCGCAGCGCGGGCGCTGGCCTCCATTCGGAGCTGGTTCAAGTGGCTGGCGCGGACCGGGCGCGTGGAGCAGAATGCAGCCGCGCTGGTGTCCACGCCGCGACTGCCCAAGCATTTGCCGCGTGTGCCTTCCATCGAGCAGATGAACCGCGTAGTGGAGTCGGTGGGCGCGGATGCCGCCAGTTGGCCGGCGCGGGACACGGCAATCCTAGAACTGCTCTACGGATGCGGCATCCGCAATGCCGAGTTGACGGGGCTGAACCTGGAAGATATTCACTGGGCCAACGAAGCGATCCTGATTCGCGGCAAGGGCCAGAAAGAGCGTTACGTCCCTCTGGGCGACGCCGCTGCACAGGCGTTACGCGCCTATCTCGCCGAGCGTGCGGCGCGGCTGGCGGCGGCTGGCGAAGGGAAGAGAATTGAGACCCCCGCGCTGTTTCTCAATCTTCAATTGCGCGGTCTAAGCAAGCCGGGCGGCGAGGCGCGCCTGACCACGCGCAGTGTGGGCCGCATCGTCA
>CAYQSI010000041.1:0-32168 GCA_964420185.1 uncultured Occallatibacter sp.
GGCGTGGATGTGGTTCACGTACTTACGCCGCCGGTTTCTCACGCGGCGCTCAGCATCCAAGCCCTGCAGGCAGGCGTGCACGTGCTGGTTGAAAAGCCGATGGCGGAGACGCCGGAGGAGTGCGAGCGGATGATGGCCGCGGCCAGTTCCAGCGGACGCACTCTGGGCGTGGTTCACTCCGGCAGAATGGACCCGATTGTGCAGCGCGGCGTGGAAATCGCTCGCCGCGGCGTTATCGGCACCGTTCTTTCCATTGACTTTCATCGCAGCTCCGATTACGCGCCATGGCCGGGAGGAGGCAAGCTGCCGCCCCAGTACCGGAAAGGCTCCTATCCCTTTCAAGACCTCGGTGTGCATGGCCTGGCCATTGCGGAGGCGTTTTTGGGCCAGGTCAAATCAGCGAAGATCGATTTCCGCTCCACCGGTTTAGACCCGAATCTCCTGTTCGATGAGTGGACGGCAATGGTGGACTGTGAGCTCGGCC
Organism: uncultured Occallatibacter sp.; assembly: GCA_964420185.1. GTDB lineage: Bacteria > Acidobacteriota > Terriglobia > Terriglobales > Acidobacteriaceae > Telmatobacter. The sequence continues at coordinate 485 of CAYQSI010000041.1, forward strand.
AGGCTCGCCTGTATCTCTCGTGGAACGTGCGCCCGATTAGGAGCCAGGTAATTGTGCATGGTACGCGCGGCGTCCTGCAGATCGACTGTTTCTTGCAAACCTGTTATGTGACTAGGTTGCTTCCGGGACCGAAGTTTGCATCCCCCGTGATCTGTGCCATGCGTAACGCCGCCGCGAGCCTCTACCAAGTGCCGCGCAATGTGTTGCGATTCATAACCAAGCGTCTGCCAGGAGCGCCTGGCATCCACCAGAACATTCGTGAGTTCTACACCGCTCTGGAGCACGGCACGGCAGTGCCCGTAACCCCTGAAGAGGGCTTGCGACTGGTGAATGCGATGGCGCCCGCGTGTGCTGAAGCCGACCGGCAGCGCGACGCTCTCCGGCAGGCACAGTTGACGCCCCGTCCCCCCGCCGATGTGCTGGTGACCGGTGCAGGCGGGTTTCTCGGTGGCAAGCTGCTGCGCCGCCTGGTTCAAGAGGGTGCGAAGGTGCGCGCGGGTGTTCGCCGTATGCCCAAGGATCCGCTGCCCGGAGTCGATTACGTTGCGGGCGACCTTGGCGACCCCGAGTATGTGGATATTCTCGTCGCCGGAGTGGGCGCAGTCTTCCATGTGGGAGCTGCGATGAAGGGCAGCCCCGCTGACTTTCAGCGCGGCACGGTCGCCGGAACCCGGAACGTGATTGGCGCTTGCTTGGAGCACCACGTCGAGCGAGTGGTGTACGTCAGCTCACTGAGCGTACTGGAACACGCCGGGCGCCGCGCGGGCAAAGTCACCGAGAACTGGCCGCTTGAACCTCACGCCGAGCTCCGCGGCGCCTATACGCAGACCAAGCTCGAAGCCGAGCGAATGGTGATGGCTGCGGCAAAGGAGCAAGGCTTGCCCGCATTTGTTATTCGTCCGGGTGTGATCTTTGGCCCCGGGGTCGAACCGAGCAGTCCGGCTGGCAGTTTTGCGATGTTCGGCCGCTGGATTGTTGTTGGAAATGGCTCGTTACCGTTGCCGCTCGTCTATGTGGACGACGTTGTGGATGTGCTTCTGCTTGGCCTTTCTCGCCCCGGTGTGGAAGGCGCGCTTGTCAACCTGGTTGACCCGGCCGGAGTCACGCAGCGTGAGTTCATCCGCATCGCGCAAGCCGCCAAGCCGAAGATCAAGGCCAGTTACGTTCCCAAGCCCGTGTTGATGGTGGCCGCGGTTGGAATCGAGTTGCTTGGACGCCTGCTCAAGCGCAGTGTGCCTCTGTCGAGATATCGCATCCGCTCCATTCGCCCGCTTTCCAACTTCGATCAGACTGCCGTGCAAGAGCAGCTAGGATGGACGCCTCGCGTGGGTGTTGCCGAGGGCTTGCGGCGGACCTTCACGATCTCGCCGGCGATACAATCTTCATCCTTGCCGGAGTAATCGGATTTGGTGGATTGTTATGCTCAGGATCGCGGTCGTCACGCGTTATTTCCCCAGCTCGGCTGAGCCCTGGCAGGGCCGGTCGGCCTACCAGACGCTGCGTGTGCTTGCTCGTGAGGCCGATGTGCGGGTCTTCTATCCCAACGCAAGTTATCCGTCGCTGCTCAAGCCGCGCAGCAGGAGTTATGGCAAGCTCGACGCCTCCTATAGCCCGCCTGATGTGAAGGCGAGCTACTACGACTATCCCGCGCTGCCCCTGCTCTCTCGCCCGCTCAACGGATGGATGGCCGCCCGCGCTCTGCTGCCGCACGTGCGTAGGTTTGCCCCCGATCTGATTCTCAGCTTCTTTCTTTATCCGGACGGCTATGCCGCTCTCAAAATCGGCAAGGCCCTGACGGTTCCTGTCGTTGCCATGAGCATAGGCTCTGACATCAACAGGATCGGCGATCCCTTATCTGCCATGCACACACGCACGGTTCTCCGCGAGGCCGATTTTCTGGTCACGGTCAGCGGCGATCTGCGCAACAAGGCTGTCGCCATGGGCGCCTCGGCGGTGAAGACGCGTGCCATCATCAACGGCTGCGACCTCTCCGTCTTCCACGTTACGGACCGTCTTGAGGCGAGGCGGAAGCTGGGCATCGACCAGGCTGCGGAGGCCGTCGTTTACATCGGGCGCATGGACGTGAAGAAAGGCCTTCGCGAACTCGTCGAAGCGGCGGCTTCGCTGCGCCCGAAGCGCGCGAACCTGCAAGTTTATCTGATCGGCGAAGGGCCTGACAGGACTCTGATCGAAAGCGCCATTCAGGCGAACAACGCCGCTGGCACCATCCACGCGCTGCCCGGTTGCGCCTTCGACGCTGTTCCCGTCTGGATGGCCGCAGCCGATCTGGTCACCCTGCCGAGTTACATGGAAGGCTGTCCCAACGTGGTGCTTGAGGCGCTCGCCAGCGGCCGGCCGGTCGTCGCCACGAATGTCGGCGGCATCCCCGAGATTCTGAGCAGCGAGTGCGGACGGCTCGTGCCCCCTCGCGACCCCGGTGCGCTGGCTGAGGCCCTTGCATCGGTCCTCGACAAGACCTGGGACGCCAAGGCGATTTTCGCGCACGGCAGCCGAAGCTGGGAGGTCGTCGCGGCAGAGTTGCTTGATATCTTCAAATCGCTCGTATCCACCCGGCAGGCGGAGGAAAATGCCCGTTAGCTTGCCGCAAAGCCCAAAAGAAGCCTACGCATGAGCGCCCCGTGCCAAGCTTGCCGATGGCTCAGCCGCTTGCTTGCAGCCATTGAACTTACCACCATGCTGGTGATCCCCACTCCCATCGCCTCGTGGTGGGCGCGGGCCGACTCCGCCCCCGTCAAATAGCCTGAAGGCGACGTTCTTATCTTCCTCGGCGCCGCGGGCGAAGACCAAGGTGGCATTTCGCACTCAACCTACAGGCGTGCGCGCCAAGCGCTTTTTGCATGGCAAACCGGAGGCTTCAGGAAAGTCATGATCAGCGGCCGCCGCGCGTCTTCCGCAAGTTAAGCGCCGAAGTTACACTCATGCGCGGTCCCGGCTGTGCCTCATTCCACAGAGCATTGGAACGAGCGCTTCTCCTCCCTCGAAGTCATGCTGATTGAATCCATCAAGATTGTCTACTATGCAGTCCGCGGCTGGATCTAGAAGTATCGCTTCAGTTCTATGCTCTCTTCGCCCGCATCGGCTTGATTCGCTTCCCTGACGTTGCGGGGTGCGGCGGGATAGGCATCGAAGCCGAATCCCTTATCCTGGGCAGAGTGTCGGGGCCCCCGCCGACCTGCGGGTCCTGTAGCTTATAGAGTAGTGACCTGTAGCTGATGTTCAGCCATTTGGCGGTCTTGCGGCGGCTCCAGCTATTCGTCTCCAAAACCTTCAGAATGATCTGCCGCTCCAGATTCTGCGTGGCGGCTTTGGTGATCTCTTTCAGAGAAACGGGGTTGGCCAAGTCGATTTCGGTGTCCAGCATAGTCGTACTGACCGGGGTAGCCGCAACCAGGTCCGTCGCCAAGACCTCTTCGCTGCCGATCAGAACATAGCTGCGCATCATGTTTTCCAATTGCCGTATGTTTCCCGGCCAGTCGTACCGCTGCATCAAGCGCGTCACCTCGCGCGAAAGCGGCTTCGGGGTACGGCGAAACGCCCTCGAATGCATATCGAGAAAGTAGTCGATCAGCATTGGCAGGTCCATCGCCCGTTGACGCAGCGACGGCAATTCAATGGTCACGGCGTTGATGCGGAATAAGAAGTCCAGCCGGAAGCCTCCATTTTCGGCTTGTTGCCGCAGGCTTTCGCTGGCCGCGCTAACCAGCCGGGTGTTGACCGTCCTCGACTCTTGCCCTCCAACACGCATGAAGCTTCCATCCTGAAGCAACTGCAGCAACTTGGCCTGCACAGACAGATCCAAGTCGCCAATTTCATCCAGAAACAGGGTTCCCATGTGCGCCAGTTCCACGCGGCCGCGCTTGGTTGCAAAAGCCCCGGTGAATGCCCCCTTTTCATAACCGAAGAGTTCCGACTCGATCAGAGTGTGCGGAATCGCGGGGCATGCCACCTTGACCCAGGCGCCCTTCGAGCGATTCGAGAACATATGCAATAATTTGGCGAAAATATCCTTGCCGGTCCCGCTCTCGCCCTGCAACAGCACCGGAACGGTCGTCGCGGCAACCCTTTCCAGTTTCTCCCGAGCAGCGGCCATCAAGGCTGATCGTCCGAAGATCACTTCAGTCGGGGGCAGATCGCGAATATCGAGTGATTCAACTGCGCGCGTCAAGGGCATTTTTCACCCGGACTCACAAGTAAACCAACCCTAGTTGTATGCAATTTTCCGGCCAGACCCAAACCTTGGTTGGTAACTAACATATAGCGCGTAAGTAACTTACAAAAAGGTTCAATAGTAATCTTGGAGGCCTTTGTGCGGCGGCGGCGGCCATTTATTGCCCTGGAGTATGAAAATCGTTGCACATAAAAGAGAATCAAATTTCACTTTTAAGTGGTATTATGAGCAACAAGCAGCATGAGCTTGGCTTCCACGAGGGAGTAAATTCCCCCTTCCTCGTCACGGTTCGCGATCCCCGGGCGGGCGGAGTTTGTTCTACACTCCTCTGCAAATCACCGCAGGGATTGTTCAAACATCATGGTAGTGATCATTCGATGAGAAGAATTGTCTCCCGTAACCAGGTTTGAGGGAGGAGGAGAAACCGGGATGGTGAAAATTCCATCAGGCGCGCCTATGAAGGCGAAAAGCAGGTGCAAACCCTGCATCTGGGCTCTTGACCCAGATCCGGCAATCCTGAATTATCTCCATCGCATTCTCGCGGACCGCTTCAGCGTGAGCCTTTTTACCGAGGCAGCGGAACTGATTCAGAGCCTGAAAAACTCTTCTGCGCCTGATCTGCTCATGATGGACTGGCAGGTTGCCGAAGACGGCGCCGGGGAGAACTCACTCGGCTTGCTCAGCAGACTTCACGCCTCCAACCCTACGCTTCCGATCATTGTGCTCACCTGTTCAGCCGAGTTGAAAGAAGTCGTTGCGGCCACTCGAATGGGCGCCACGGACGTAATCCTCAAGCCTTTTAAAAAAGACGACATCGATTTGGCTGTGCAACTGTGCCTCAAGGAGCCGGGCAAGCAACCCGACGACGACGACGAGGAGGTCAAGGAAATCCCCCTGAATGAGAACACCTCCTTTGTCAGAGCTTGCAAGCGCATGAAGGAGATCGAATCCCAATGCAGGCTTGTGGCGCGCGCCGACATTCCGGTTCTCATCCTCGGAGAGAGCGGTACGGGCAAGGAAGTCGCGACCCTGTTCATCCACAAGATGTCGGTCCGCAGCCAGCGCAGCTTCATGAAAGTGAATTGCGCGGCGATGCCTGCCGATCTGCTGGAAAGTGAACTCTTTGGCTATGAGCCAGGCGCGTTTACGGGCGCGATCAAGTCCAAGCCCGGCAAGTTCGAGATTTGCAACGGCGGCACAATTTTCCTGGATGAGATTGGCGAGATGCCGGCCGTATTGCAGGCAAAACTGCTCCAGGTTCTTCAGGACGGGAGCTTTTCCCGCCTGGGAAGCCGGTCCAGCGTCAAGGTCGATGTGCGCGTGATTGCCGCAACCAACATCGATATCAAGGCGGCTATCGCGCAAAAGACCTTTCGAGAAGACCTCTACTACCGTCTGAATGGCTTTACCCTGAAGATGCCTCCGCTGCGCGAGCGCATTGAGGAGATTCCCATCCTTGCCCGCCACTTTATGCGCAAGGTGGCCGAGAAGTACGAGCGCGCCCCCTTGCCGATCTCGCCTGCTCTCATGCAGGCTCTCAGCAGCTACTTGTGGCCGGGCAATCTTCGTGAATTGGAGAATACGATCAAGCGCTACCTCATCCTGGGCGACGAGCAGGCGATCATAGACGAGCTGATTCCTCAGCCAAACCAGGCATCGCAGGTGCCTGGCGGAGGAGACAATGGAAACAACGGAAGCCTGAAACACCTTATTCGAAATTTGAAGGGTGGCGCCGAGTCCGCTGCCATAGCAAGAACCTTGGAGGGTACCGGATGGAACCGAAAGGCAGCCGCGAGCGACCTGCAAATCAGCTACAAGGCTCTGCTATACAAGATCAAAGAGTACAACCTCGTTCCGCCACAAAAGCAGTTCAATCCGCTCCCGACACACAAGGCATAACCCAACCCGGCAGTGCCCGTAATTCAACCAGGTCTGAAAAGGTCGTGATCCAGTTCGGATCCAGGACGATCAAAGGGTATCTCGACTCGCCGGCCTATAGCACCTTGGAAGAGTTGTTGAGTTGCGCGTCGCACACTTCGCCGGAGAGCTTCCGCATTCGGCATCTAGCATCGGATATCGCGGAGGAAATATCAGCCTCAGATGTCAAGGCTGTCTTTTATGTAAACAGCTTTGAAGGCGACTCGGATCACCAGAATCTCAACTTTCATTCGCGAGCGCCCATCGTCAATGGCATCTGGGTGCGGTTGCAATTTATCGATGGCGAAGTCATGGAGGGGATCGTCTATAACTCCATCCGTTATCTAGTCGATTCAGGCTTCTTCCTGCAGCCCACTGATCCTGATAACAATAACAGGCTGGTGTATGTGCGGAAGAGCTGGCTCGCTGACCATCGCGTCCTTGGCATGCGCAAACTCTAGGCGCTGGCCGCAGCCCCTTCAGAATCGAATCGTGGAAAAGCTCTGCGGCAACTCAAAGCCCGGCCAAAGCATCTTCAACTTCCGGTGCGGCCAGCCCAGCGAGAAGCCGGTTTCGAGGCCGGTTACGCCCTGGTGGGCGCACTCGGCCTCGATTTCCTTCTCGTGGATAGCGCTGGGCAGCGCGCGCCGGCTGACCAACCAAAACTCTAATCGACCCGCTCGACCAGCAGAACCTGCTCGTCGTTGTCGACTTCCTGGAACTTGACTTCGATGATCTCGCGACTGCTGGTGGGCACGTGTTTGCCGATGTAGGTAGCCTCGATGGGCAGCTCGCGGTGACCACGGTCGATGAGCACAGCCAGTTGCACACGGCGCGGGCGGCCGTGATCGAACAGGGCATCGAGCGCAGCGCGCACGGTGCGGCCGGTGTAGAGCACATCGTCGCACAGCACCACATCGCGGCCCTCGATGTTGAAGCCGATAACGCCCGGCGTGACCACCGGGCGGTTGCCCGCGGTGGTGAGGTCGTCGCGGTAGAACTTGATGTCGAGCACGCCGGTGTCGACCTTACGCTTCTCGATACCGGAGATCAGCTTGCCCAGCCGCTCGGCCAGCGGAATGCCGCGGCGTTTGATGCCGATCAGGGCCAGGTCTTCGCTGCCGTTGCTCTTTTCAACAATCTCGTGGGCCAGGCGCACCAGTGTGCGCTCGACCTCCGAGGCGGACATCAACCTGCCCTTGGTGCGCAGGAGAGGTTTGCTTTCAGCTTCGCTCATGGATATTCTCGCGGCCTGGCTTTCACAGCCAGCCTCTCGCAGGATGATACGAGGGTTGAGGCCTCCGAGCAAGTTGTGGACCGATAAAACCGAATCCGCGGCGCTTGGACGGGGGCAGAAAATTGCTTGCCTGCGGGGCCGTGAGGGCCAGCCCACAGGCGCATAAACGCGGCCTAGAGTTCCGGCTGCCGTGTGCGGCCCATAAGCCGCGCACCCAGCGCGCCCCCTGCGGTCGCAAAAATAACCAGCGTCAGAACCACGAAAACGATAACGCTGAGGGTCATGCCGCCGCGCCCTTCCGGGGAATTCAACATTGCTTTGGCGGCGAGAATCGTTTGCGCATCAAGGCCCGAGGCCGCCCACTGTTGGGCGAGCTTCTCGCTCACCTGGGTCTGCCAGAAATTGTCGAATACTTTGCCTTGGTGGAAAAAAAAGCGCATTGCAAACAGCAGGACGCTCATCGTCGCGGCTGCTATCCACGCGCCCAGCAAGCCGGTGACCAAGCCAATGCGGGCGCCGGCCCCGATGGTGATCCATGCCGGCCGCTGGCTGCGTAAGTACAGCACAACCGCCCAGGCGCCTGCCACAGCCATCCACACAAGACCAAAGATGCCCACCAGTGGATATCCGCTGCACAGTAACCCTGCCGGAATCGCCAGCTTCAGAGCTGCCCGCAGCGCCGGCTTCCAATCGACGCTGCCTGCATCCTGTACCGCCCCGTCCCAGCGCTCCGGCTGGGTTTGCCCAGGGGGGGCGTCAGCCGCGTACACCAATTGCGGCAGGCCGCAAGCGGGGCAATAGCAGTTTTCGGCCAAAATAGCCTGGTGACAGCGGTTGCAGGTGATTTCCATACATCTATGAGCCTAAAGCATTGCCAGGGTCCACACAAGCATGGGACCCAACCCATGCACAGCCAACACCAAATCGGAGTCGCGTCAGGCTGCGGGGGTGAGCTTTGCGGCCACAATGGCCTCAGCCGCGGCTACAACCTCTTCCAGCGTCAGATTGGTCGAATCCAGCAGAACGGCGTCCGGGGCCGGTTTGAGCGGGGATTCGGCTCGGTTGCGGTCTCGCAGGTCGCGGGCGCGCAGGTCGCGGATCACCTCTTCGGGCTGCTGGGCGGGCTTGGGACCAAGTTGATCAAAGCGGCGCATGCCCCGCACCTCGGGGGCGGCATCCAAAAAGATTTTGACTTGGGCCTGGGGAAAAACCACGGTGCCGATGTCGCGGCCCTCCATGACCACCCCGCCCTCAGCGCCCATCTGCTGCTGCAGACGGACCATCCAGGCGCGAATGGCAGGCCATATGCTGACCCTGGAGGCGGCGTCGGTGACTGTTTGATTGCGAATCAGGCCGGTCACGTCCTCGCCGTCAAGCAGGACGCGGTTTTCCTCCTCGCCCGGCTCCAGTTTGCCGGGTTCAAGGCGGATGCTGGTTTCGGCGGCAAGCCTTTCCAGGCCGGCGCTCTCATCCAAAGGCAGTGCCACGCGCAGCGCCTTGAGGGCAAAGGCGCGGTACATGGCCCCGGTTTCCAGATTCAGCAGGCCAAAACGCCGTGCCAGATGTCGGGCGATGGTGCTCTTCCCCGCGCCGGCAGGGCCGTCAATGGCGACGATGACCTTGCGGGCCAGATCGAGAGAATAGAAGGAGGTTTTGTTCGCACTCATCCGCGTTTCTTCGTCCCTTGCTTGGGCCGGGCTGCAAAGCCAAACCGTTTGCTGCTGCCAGCCTTTGTACTCGTGGCAAGGGCAGGCTTCCGGCTGCTGCTTGCGTGAGCTGGCCGTGCGGCGGGCCGGGAGTCCTTCCGGGGGGCACTACCGTTGTGGGGCGTTGCGCTGGGGTTGCCGGTAGTCTTGGCGTTGGAATGAACCTTGTGCTGGCTCCAGGCGGGCGCTGAAGACTTGGCAGAGCGCGTGCCGGAAGCGGATGGACGAGCCGCTGGCCTGCCGTGTCCGTTCGAGGCAGACCGTGCGCCGTTGGCCGTGCGCGAACCGGTCGGCCGGGACTCAGCGCCAGCGCGCCGTGCCGGACGACTGCTGGAGGACGATTGCGCCGGCTTGCGATCCCGGGAGTGGGCGGCAGGACGGCTGAAATGGGGCCGTGCAGTTGCGGATTTACCGCTCACGGCTGGTTTGCGGGCAATCGGAGTGCGGGGCGCGTGGGGCTCGGCAGGCTGATGTGCGACCGCAGGGACGGGCGCAGCAGACAAGCTCTGCTTCTCGACGGTAGGCTCCGGCAACTCCTCATCATGGGAGCGCAGAAAGTATGCGGAGGCCGGTATGGACGCGCTGGCGTACATCGTGGGGGGAGCAGCGAACTCCGGCAGCGTGCCGGCAACATAGAAGTGGGGCGCGTGCCCCAGCGAGATGGTGTGTACTTGGCGCGTGGCCACCAGACCGCGCAGCACCTCACGCACCTTGCTGCGGGCTGTGAGCGGGGCGAGGAACAGCTCCACCTCTTCCATGCTGGCGGCGATGACCGCCTGCAGGTAGATGGAGGCAAGCACCGAGATGGCTGTCACCTGGGAGGTGGAAGCGCCTTCGGCAATTGCTTTCTGGAAACGCAGCCGAAGCAGTTGCCACTGGGCAGCCTGGCCGGGAGCGGAAACGACAGGAATAATGCGGAGCTGTTGCCAGAGTTCGGTGATAGCGCGCAGGACAGCGCCTTCGGTCACTTCCCGGCCCAGAGCATGGGTGAGTTTGGCAAGGGTCGTGTCGCCCGCTTCCAGCAGCTTGTACGCCTGGATGGCCAGTTGCGAAACCTGGCGCGAGCCGGTCAGTTGCGGGTTGCGTCGCCAGTCGCGGTCGCCGCGCAAAGCATAGACGTAAGGCAGAACCCAGCTTGCCACCACAAAGTCGGGCTGTTCGCCAGGTAGGCCCAGAAGATTCAAGCGCACCGCCACGCCGTCTGTCTCCAGGCGCACCAGCAACTCTTCGGCTAAGGCAATATGTTGCGGATCGGGTGTAGCGTCGCGCTTGCCTGCCACGGCCTCGACAAACGACGGCGCAATGGAGGAGGAAAACTGCCGCTTGGGCAGGAAGAGACACAATCCAGTCTCCTCAATCCACGTCCGGGCGTCTTCCAGAGTGAGGGCCCCATGTCCGTTCTGGCGCAGCCTTTCGGCGCGCGATGCTTCCAGTTGTTCCGATGTCAAAGAAAAACCTCGCTTCCAGGCTGGCGTTGGCGCCGGGCTGCCCCGTCCCCTAAGAGGAGGGCTGCCACCTTCCACCTGTTTCAGATTCGATGGAAGGCCCGCTGGATCTCCTTCCAAGAATACAACAAAGCTATTGGACGTCCATGCGGGCAACTGGTTGGGTGGCTGGTCTTTGCCAATTCCCCTAGTAACCATTCTATCCGAACCGGGTCAAGAGGCGTATTAACCTTGATGGCCGAATGACAGGCGATGGAGGCGGCAATTCGCGTTCTGAGAGCTCTAATATCTTGATTCTGCGTGGGTTCGTCAGAATCCGCGCCGGATTGCTCGATAACCTCGGCCAACATCCTCTCCAGAGCCATTCCCTCAAGGCCAACCGGGGCAGCTTTAACCGCAAGTGTATGAGGGCCAAATGGTTCCACCTCGAAGCCGTTCCGTTCCAGCTCCTCGGCGATGCTCGCGAAGACCACCATCTGTGATGCCTTTAGTTCCACAAGCAGGGGCATTAGTAACCTCTGACGTTGGACCTGTTCCACTTGGCGGTCTCTTAAAATTTTTTCAAAAAGTATCCTCTCGTGTGCCACATGCTGGTCAATAATCCATAATCCATCGTCGCCGGTGGCCAGAATGAACGACTCGCGCAACTGCCCCAGCGGGCGGAGCGAGCCCAATTTGTTGAGGTTGGCGGCGGCCTGTTCGGCCTCCACCAGGGCTGTTTCCGCCGCGGGATTCGCGCCGGGCGCTTCGCCGGGGTTTGGAGAGCAGTCGCCGGCGGTTGGCAGGCTGGCCGGTTGAAAGAGCGCCGCGGCGGCCTCGCCCCACGCCTTTTGGTCCTCCCAGCCGCTGGGACGGAAGCTCTGGGCGGCAAAGGGCAGCTTGCCGGGAACGGGTGGGGGCACGCGCGGCGTCAGCTCAAAGGCTTCGGCGTCTGCCCTGGCCGCCTCAAACGCGGCTGGATCGGAGTCAGGCAGCGGCAACTCCTGCTCACCCTCCGGCGAACCGGGCAGGGGTGAGGTGGCCGGGGGCATCAGCGTGGGGCTGGCTGTGGGAGCGGCGTTCAGAGCAGCCAGAAAGCCGGCGGCGGGCCGCGCCTTGATAAGCGCTGTGCGCAGGCTGTCGCGGACAAAGTCGTGAACCAGGCTCTGCTGGCGAAAACGAACCTCGGTCTTGGCCGGATGGACGTTCACGTCCACCTCTTCGGGCGGCATCTCCAGAAAAAGCAGCACCACCGGGAAGCTGGTGGGCGGAATCACGTTGCGATAGGCCTCGGTAATGGCGTGCATCAGCAGCCGGTCGCGGATCAGGCGCTTGTTGATGAAGATGTAAATGGAGTTGCGGTTCAGCTTTTGCAGCTCAGGCTTGGAGTAGAAGCCGGTGAGCCGCAGCGCGCCAGGCAAGCGAGCTGGCTCGGCGGGGTCTATTTTCCACGGCGGCGGCTCGGGCAGGCCGGCGTGGGCCAAGGGGGTCTCGGCAGCCACGGGAAGCAGTTGGGCCAGCGTATCCTTGCCGAAGACCTGATAAATCCGTTCGGCGGTCCGGGCGACAGGCGGCGCGGAGACGATCGTGTGCGTGGCTGAGAGCAGCTCGAAGTGTTTCTCCGGGTGGGCCAGGGCATAGTGAGTGACTAGCGCCGTCACGTGGGCCAACTCGGTGGATTCGGCGCGGAGAAATTTGCGCCTGGCCGGGGTGTTGAAGAAGAGATCGGCGACGGCCAGTGTGGTGCCGCGAGGCAAGGCCGCGTCGTCCACGTGGAGAATCTTGCCCCCGGCGATTTCGACGCGGGTTCCGGCGCTCTCTTCCCCGGTGGCCGTTTCCAGGGTCACGCGGGCCACTGAAGCGATGGAGGGCAGCGCCTCGCCGCGAAATCCCAGCGTCGCAATCGAAAGCAGATCATCGGCGGTGCGCAGCTTCGAGGTGGCGTGGCGCTCGAAGGCCAGCAGGGCGTCGTCGCGGTTCATGCCCTGGCCGTCGTCGGTGATCCGGATCAGCTTGCGCCCGCCCGCCTCGACCTCGACGCGGATGCGGTTGGCGCCGGCGTCCAGAGAGTTCTCCAGCAGCTCCTTGACGACCGAGGCAGGCCGGTCCACCACCTCGCCGGCTGCGATCTGGTTGGCAACTTGGTCGGGAAGTACGCGGATGCGGCCCATACGGCTTTAGGGTAACTCAGAGAGGGTGTGTGGAAGCCGGTTGAAAAGCGGGTACTCTTCAGCGAGTGATGGGTATCTTGTGGGGCCGTTGGCAACTAGAATTGTTTTCCAGATGACGCCTGTGCGAGTCTTCTGAAAGCCGTGTGAGCAACCATGATCAAGCTTCCAGAGTTTACCGCTGCCAAGGCCAGGGCGACACAGCTTCTTCGTCCCAGCACGAATTGGGGCCGCACTACGCTGTGGTCTGGCGGATTGACCCTTCTCCTCAACTCTCTACGCTGGATTTCGGCTTCCGCGTCAGGGTCGGCGCTGGCTGACTGGGCAAACTTCTTTACCCTCATTTTCGCAGTCTGCGCCTTGCGGTTTGGCATCCGGTGGGCCAAGCAGCGTCTCATGTGGCGGCTACGTTATCGGCTGATCGTCACCTATATCTTCATCGGGGTCATCCCTATTGTGCTGCTGCTGACGATGGCAGGCGTGGGAAGCTATCTGTTTGCCGGGCAGTTTGCCACCTATGTCGCAATATCGAATTTGCAGTCATCGCTGCATCATCTGGAAGCGGAGAATGATGCCCTGGCTGTGCAATTGGGCACCCTGGCCCGCTCCGCTCAACCAGATAAACAGATCATCGGGGAACTCTCCGCCGTTTCGGGCGAGAATTTTCCGCAGCGCACGGTCACCGTGTGGCAAGGGGAAGAGGGTTTCATGCTCTCCGCCGGAGGTGCGCTCATGAAAACTCGTCCCGCCAGAGTGCCTGGTGTCATCAAGGGAGATTTCAGCGATTTCGTCCTGGATGGGGACAGCTTGCATCTGCGTGCGGTGAAGCGCTGGGTCCAGGGCGGCTTACAGCGCACCGTAATCTCAGACGTTCCCATCACGGCGGAAGTGCTTCAGTCGGCAACTTCGCTCCTTGGCTCGGTGACTTTGATCCCGGCTGACCGGGGAGGCGACCTCCAAGTTCCTCCCCCGGCCAAAGCCACGACCAGCGAGCGCAGGCGCGTGGAGACCGCGGGCGTTCCGCCGCCTACCGGCCGATTCGATCCGACATTTCGCTTTTACACGCTCTTCAACGCAGTTGACTGGGAGACTGGAAAATCACAAACCTGTGCAATCGGCGTCGTCACCCGGCCATCGTTGCTCTACAGAATCCTGTTTGCCACGCTGGGCGACAGCGCGAAGCTGCTGAAATACGGACTGCTGGGTATCGCGATTCTCTTGGGGCTGGTTGAGTTGGCGGCGCTCTATATTGGCATACGGCTGTCGCGCAGTATGACGCGGTCTGTGGCGGAACTCTATCGTGCAACGGAATATGTAAACCGTGGTGATCTCACCCATCGCATCCCGATTCGCGGCCGCGACCAGATGGCGGTGCTGGAACAGTCGTTCAACTCCATGACCGAATCGCTGGTCAAGCTCGCGGCCGAGCAGAAACAGAAGCAGCGGATGGAAAGCGAACTCGCCATCGCCTACGAAGTGCAGAACGTGCTCTTCCCCGGCAAGTTGCTCGGGCTCTCCTCGTTGGATGTCTACGGCGTCTGCCATCCTGCGCGCTCAGTCAGCGGGGACTACTACGATTTCATTCCCCTGGGCAGCGACCGGCTAGTGCTGACCATGGGCGATATCAGCGGAAAAGGGATCTCCGCCGCGCTGTTGATGGCCACGGTGCATGCCTTCATTCGCGCGTATTCGATGGAGCCGGAGACGGTATTGGCGCCGGAGGCATTGGGAGATGGAGCGCTATCCAATGTCGATCGCCGCATCTACTTCCGGGGAGACGGCGCCGCTCCATCGCGGCTTTCTACCGGAATGTTGATGACCACTTTGAACTATCAGCTTTTTCGCTGCACCCCGCCGGAGAAGTACGCCACCATGTTTCTCGGATGCTACGATGCGGCGGCGCGCGAGCTGACTTATTGCAACGCAGGCCACCTGCCGCCGATCCTGCTGACCGGAGATGGAAGCCTCTCCCGCCTCGACGCTTCCGGCACGGTCGTCGGACTTTTTGATGGTGTGGCTTATGGTGAGGCCACAGCCAGGATGCGGCCCGGTGATCTGTTCGTCGCATTCAGCGATGGCGTTACCGAAGCGGAGAACGATTCAGGCGAATTCGGTGAGGAGCGCCTGATCGCCTTGATCCGGGAGCATCGCCATCAGCCGCTCTCCCGCATCGGCGATCTCATTACCAGCTCGGTGGCGGATTGGATCGGCCAGGCGGAGCAAGCGGACGACGTGACCGTGGTTCTAGCCCGCGCCCGTTGAGCCGGCTTTACCCAGGGATCAGTTCGATAGGGCCGAAAAAATACGCTTTAGACACCCATGCCGAACTCGCCGGGCTGTTCGCCGGCGTGGGCGTAGAAGTCGTAGGGGGTGCGGTGGTTGAACTTGTAGCGGTTGCGGAGCTCGCAGCCTACGAAGATGCCCACGGCAGCCACAACCACTCCCACGGAGAGCCAGCCGATCATCTTCAGCGTGCAGGATTCCTTTTTCTGGTCTGAAGAGGCTTCTTCCGCGGCGTTCGGGGCTTCAGTTTCAGTGGACATGATTGCTCTCTCCCAACTGACCATGATAACGCAGTCTTGCTGGGATTGACGGGCCGAGCCGAGTTGCGACAGGCAGGTCTTGCTTACTCGGTAAAGTCGATGCGAGCCAGCCATGCGGCTTTTGCCTCCGCTGGAAGAAAGCTGGCGCGGATTGAGTTGGCGGCCAATTGGCGGAGTTCGTCTCGGGTAAAGCCCTGCACGGTGTGGGCCAGCAGGTATTCGTTGGCCAGATCGGAGCCGAAGAAGGACGGGTCGTCGGAGTTGAGCGTAACCGTGAGGCCCAGATCGAAGGCGCGGCGCAGCGGGTGAGCGGCAAACGAGGGACAAACTCCGGTGCGGACGTTCGACGTGGGGCACAACTCCAGCGGCGTGCTCCGCACTTTCAGCTCTTGGACAAGTTTTTCGTCCTGAATCGCGGAGAGCGCGTGGCCGAGGCGCTGGGAACCGATGGCCAGAGCTTCCCAGATGGCCTCGGGACCGGTGGTTTCGCCGGCATGGTTGGTCAGTCGTAAACCCGCCTTTGCAGCTTCGGTGTAAAGGGCATGGAATGGCGCGGAGCCGGCGCGGCGCTCGTCGCCACCCAAGCCGATGCCGATGATCGAGGGATAAAGTGGGCGCAGTTCGGCGGCTTTAAGGAAGACCTTCTCAGCCTCCTCGACGGCGAAGTGGCGCACAGCGTCGAAGATCCAGTAGAGCGAGAGGCCCAGTTCGCGCTCACCGCGCTTGCGGGCACGCTCCAGGCCGGCGAAGATGGGCTCGAAGGCGGCGGGATCGTTGTCGCTCCAGTGGTAAAAGACGCCCACCGAGACAAAGACTTCGGCATGGACCACGCCCTGCGCGGCCAGGTGCTCCATCATGCGCCAGGCAGCCAGCTCGTAGTCCTCGGGGCCGATCAACCGCCCCGTCACGGCCTTGAAGGCATTCATAAAGCCGGTGAAGTCCGTGAAGCGGTAGAGCGCCTCGGCCTCGGACAGCGTGAGAGGGCACGAGTCGTGGCGGGCGCTCAGTTCAACCAGGGTCTCAGGCAGAATCGTGCCCTCGAGGTGCAGATGCAACTCGGCCTTGGGCAGGCGGCGGATGAAATTCTGTATATCGGTCACGGTTTCAAGTTTACCGGGAGTTCGTGCATTCCCGGTCCCAGAAGCGGAAACCGGGGCAGACGACATCGGGTTTTCGACCTTGCTGAATTAATCTGCAAGTTTCAAAGATTTATTTAGGGGGGGGGAGGGGGTAGGCTTTTTCGGGGGTATAAACCGGGAGGATAGTTGACAGAACAGACCGGGCACATTCCTTACAGATTCTTCGTATCTCCACGGCTTCTCCGCTCATCGTGATTCCATCCCGATGCATTTTTCTCACCTAATTAGTTTGCTCGAAGAGAAGGTAATTTTCTGCACGGAGAGATCGCGATCTCGGGGATCGGCAAGTTGGGGTTTGTCGTCTCCCAGGTCTGAAAATCCAGACCTGGGGCACCCGAAGTTATTGGTTAGTGGCAGGATGGGCGAACTGCCATCATGAACTTCTACTTCAGCCCGGCAAACTCCGAGCGGTGACGGCTGTAGAAGAAGTAAATCAGCAGGCCAATCACGAGCCATGCGAAAAAGGCCATCCAGGTCATGATTTCCAGGCCCATCATCAGCACGACGCAGAAGATCATGCTCAGAACCGGGAGGAGCGGCCCCAGCGGAACGCGGAAACTGCGGTGGCGCTCCGGCTCGCGATAGCGCAGGATGAGCACGGCGATGGAAACCAGGACGAAGGCAAACAGGGTGCCGATGTTGGAGAGATTGGAGACGGTGCCGATGTCGAGCAATCCGGCGGGAATGCCAACCACGAAGCCAGCCACCCAGGTGGCCACCGCTGGAGTGCGGAATTTTGGGTGAATGTGACTGAAAACAGTGGGCAACAGGCCGTCGCGGGACATGGCGAACCAGACGCGCGCCTGGCCAAGCTGGAAGACCAGGATGGAGGAGATCATGCCCATGAGGGCGCCGATGAGGACAAAGAGCCGCACCCAGACCAGACTCCCGCCGCCGGGCAGCAGGGAGAGCCTCTTCAGGGCGTTGACCACCGGGGCGGCATCGCCCATGACCGACTGCCAGGGTACGATGCCGCTGAGCACGATGGCGACCGCCCCATAGAGCACGGTG
The DNA here is from genome assembly GCA_964420185.1 of uncultured Occallatibacter sp. Taxonomy (GTDB): domain Bacteria; phylum Acidobacteriota; class Terriglobia; order Terriglobales; family Acidobacteriaceae; genus Telmatobacter. The sequence goes on from CAYQSI010000041.1 coordinate 17,819, forward strand.
CAGGCTACCAGCGTGGCCAGAATGCCGAAGGGAAGGTCGCGCTGCGGGTTTTTGCACTCCTCGGCTGCCGTTGAAACCGAGTCGAAGCCGATGTAAGTAAAGAAGATGATGGAGCCGCCGGTGAGCACGCCGGTCCAGCCGTTGGGCATGAACGGATGCCAGTAGTGCGGCTTGATGAAGCTGGCGCCAGCAAAGACGAAGACCAGGATGGCGGCCATCTTGACCAGCACCAGGATGTTATTGGCGCGGGCCGACTCCCGGATGCCATGCACCAGGATGACCGTCAGGATCATGACGACGAGGAAGGCGGGAATGTTGAAGCCGAAGTGCCAGCCGGAGTTGTAGAGATTGTTGCCCGCCAGATCCTGCAGGCCGGTGGGCAGATAGGCGGGCGAGATCCACTTTGCCGGCGGATGCAGGCCAAACCAGTCCAGCAGATCGACAATATGGGCGGCAAAACCAACGCTGACGCTCATGTTGCTGAAGGCGTATTCCAGGATCAAATCCCAGCCGATGATCCAGGCGACCAGTTCGCCGAGCGTGGCGTAAGTGTAGGTGTAGGCGGAGCCGGCAATGGGAATCATGGATGCCAGTTCGGCGTAACAGAGCCCGGTAAAGACGCAGACAATGGCCACCAGCACCAGCGAAAGCGCCAGCGCCGGTCCCGCGCCAGGGCGTCCCGCCAGAGCCGTATGGTAGATGACGTAGTGGAGCAGCGGCGTATCGCGGACGGAGGGCAGATCGAATTTCTGGCCGGCCATGGCGGTGCCGATGACCGTAAAGATGCCTGATCCGATGACCGCCCCGATGCCCAGCGCGGTGAGCGACCACGGGCCGAGGGTCTTTTTCAGGGAGTGCCCGGGTTCTTGCGAATCCCGGATCAACTTATCGATGGACTTGCGGGCAACAAGTTGTCTGAACAGGACAGTTCTCCTCATCCCGCCGTCGGCGGAAACCTCTGAATCGCAAGGTCCTGCCGGTTAGGGGGGATTTCCAGGTTCAGGATGCCTCCGACGCAGTGTACAGGGTGAGGGTTCCCTCATGGAAATCCTCACCCTTCCCCTTCGGGTCCTTAGAAGGGCCGGCAGGAAAAGGCCGTTGGAAGGATGAAAGTAGGCTCAGGCTCCGGACCGGGTGCGGCCTCGCGTGCCGGCCTGGAACCCTGATGCAATTGCGGGGCGGGCTCTCAGAGCAAATTCAGGGTTGATGTGGCGTAGCAAAGATTCTGCAAGATGGGCTTTCTCTTGAGGAAAAAGCCACTTGAGCTCATCGGCCCCCATGACAGCAACCCTGAAACTGCTCTTACCGCTTCGAAACGCCGCGCGCCATCTTCTTTACTTTCTTCTTTGCCGAGCCGCGCGGTTCGGTCCGCTTGGCCTTGGGAGCGGCCTTCTTGCGGGCGGCGCGCTTCAGTTTCTTCCGTTCCTGCGTGTCTTCAATCTTGGTGGTGTCTGCCACTTGTAACCTCTTTCGCTGCAATCTCTTCAAAGTTTCCCGTAAATCGGGTGTATGTGACCCCTAGAATAACAGGGTTTGCGCGGTGGCGAAAGCGCCGCGGGCGCGTGAAAGGCGGTGTTCGCTCTGTTTCCGGCGTACAATGAAGATAGATTTGGATCATCAGACCCGGCTTCCAATGTGGAAAAGCCTGTTTGGCTCTAGCCATCCTACCGCTCCTGACGAGTTCTGCACCGCACGCAACAATCACCTGTTGACTGGAGTGAAGATATGCGTTCTGATAAGATACACCGCGCGCTTGCGCAGGGAATGAACCGCTTTGAAGTCTGCCAATTGGTTGCCAAAGGCGTTAAGGCTACCCATAAAACCGGCGCGCGCTTTGAAGATTCTATTAACGATGTGCTGCAATATTTAGGTACTCACGTTACGCTTATGGAAAATCTACACCCGGCAGTTCCGGGGGTCAGCGTCAAGAGCCTCAAACCAGCCGCATAGGCTTACCGGCCCCAGCGTTAACCTGCAAGGGTGAAATTCCCGCCAAACGCAACAAATACTGCCAAATGCAAGAGAGGGACGGCATCGCTGCCGTCCCTCTCTGTTACATTTCGAACCGGTTGGAAGGGGGGTAACCCTTAGACAACCTGAACGTTCTCAGCCTGCCAGCCCTTGGGGCCCTTGGTCACGTTGAACTGGACCTTCTGGCCTTCTTGCAGCGAACGGAAGCCGTTCGACTGGATGGCGGTGTGATGGACGAAGACGTCCTCGCCGTTCTCACGGCTCAAAAATCCAAAACCCTTGGCGTCATTAAACCACTTGACTGTGCCTGTTTCCATTGTGTGTTGCTCCTCTGTACTGATTTACCGCGAACGCAATGTGGAAGTTTGCGAGTAGGCGGTAACCGGAACAGGCAAGAACTTCAGATCGAATTCTACGATTGAGTAGAGTGTAGCATGGATTCGGCAAACGGCTGGGATATTTCTAGCCTAATAAAATGAGGTTCGCTGGAGGGTCCCGATTTGGGCCTGGAGGTTGTCTGGCACTCCAGGGAGCGTGTACCGGGTGCGGGGTACGGGGTAAACTCATTCTGGTGTTGGAGGGATGACTCTTGACTAACGAAAATGACCGGGTGCTTGTCCTCAACCCCGGATCGACGTCCACAAAGTTTGGAGTGTACACAAGAAAAGGCGCCGAGCTGGTGCGTACCATCCGGCATGGGCAGGAAGAGCTGGCGGTTTTCCGCGGCCGCCCGGTGCTGGCCCAGTTGGACTATCGCGCGCAACTGATCGAGCAGGCGATTGCAGATGCCGGGTACACGGCGAAGGCGTTTACCGCCGTGGCTGGCCGGGGCGGGATGCTGCCGCCGATGGCTTGCGGCACGTACCTGGTCGACGATGCGATGGTGGAAGATCTGCGGCTGGCGCGCCATGGAGACCACGCATCAAATCTGGGCGCTTTGCTGGCGCTTCGCTTCGCCCAGGAAGCCGGAGTCAACGCCTATATTGTCGATCCGACGACGGTGGACGAGTGGCAGGAGTGCGCGCGTCCCACGGGGTCGCCGCTGGTCAAGCGCACCTCGGTCGGCCATGCGCTGAACACCAAGGCTGTGGCGCGGCGGTTTGCGTGCGAGCAGGGGCGGACCTACGAGGCGATGCGGTTGATCGTCGCGCACCTGGGCAGCGGAATCACCGTTTCGGCTCACCAGGACGGCCAGATGATCGACAGCAATTCCATTGAGGAAGGCCCTTTCGGCGTTGATCGCTCTGGGGGGCTGCCGGTGCGGGCGCTCATTAAGCTCTGCTTCAGCGGCAAGTACACCCAGGCTCAGCTTGACCGCCATGTCTTCGGGGACGGCGGCCTCTTCGCCTACCTGGGTACGCGCGATCTCGTCGAAGTTCTAGGGCGCATCGACGCGGGAGACCATGAAGCTGCTCTAGTCTTCCAGGCGATGGTCCATCAGATTGGCAAAGAAGCCGGAGCGATGGCTGTGGTGCTCAAAGGCAAGGTGGACGCCATACTGCTGACCGGCGGAATGGCGTATTCGGAGAGAGTGGTGACGATGCTGCGCGACGCCCTGGACTGGATTGCGCCAATCCGCGTTTATCCTGGCGAGGATGAATTGCAGGCCCTGGCGGAGGGGGTCTTCCGCGTGCTGGGCGGCGAGGAACAGGCCAAAAGGCTGGGGGCTTGAGCGGTGGTGAATCTGAAGACACTCTATGCCGAAGTGTATCGTGAGTGGATATGGAGACAGAACTCTCCCGGCCTTCTGAGACGCTCAGCGTAGCAGAAATATTCAATGCTCTGGGGATCAATTACGGTACCGCCGCCGAGGATCCGGAACCTTATTTTGTCATTCCTGGACGCGATGGCCCACGCTGGGTGATTCCGGCGCGGTCAAGCGCCTCTGCATCTGTATTGAGCGCATGGCATCCTTACGATCTCTCGAGCCGGATGAAATGGCTCGTCATTCAAATGGCTGCGCGTGCCGGCGTTTTGCAGCTTCTTCCCTCCGTGTCGAGCGTAGCCGCTTCACGCAAAGGCGCTCTGCGCTGGTTCGAAAGATGCGGGATTCGATCTCAAGCTGGAGAGATGGTCATTCTGGCCGGAAGCCCATCTCCCGATTGGAAGCTGATCTCCTTTCTACTCGATGACACGCATCGCATCGCTGCTGTACTCAAGGTCGGACTTACCGATGGAGGCGGAGTGAGCATTCTTCATGAAGCCGAGGTGCTCCGCAAGCTTGCGCCGTACAGTTGGGCGCCAAAGATTCTATCGGTTCAGCCCGATCTGCGGGCAGCCTCACAGGAATATGTCCATGGCGCGATGCCTGGCCGTGGATTTAGGCCGGAATACATGGATAGCCTCTGCCGCCTTCCGCAAAGCGGCGACAGCAAGAGTCTGGCGGTTGTCGCGGACGAAATGGCAAAGCGGCTAAGCCCATTCAAGGCACAGTTGGGTAAGACGGCTCCCGATCTACTCGGCCGTTCTCTCTCCTGTATTGATATCGATATCGCCGTCCCCACGATGCTGGTGCATGGGGACTTTGCGCCATGGAACCTACGCAACAACCAAGAGGTGGGTTATGTCCTTATCGATTGGGAGTGGGCTAACTTTGCCGGCCTGCCCGCCTACGACATATTCCATTTCCAATTTAACGATGACCGCCTTTTCGGCGAAAAAGCGGGAGGCTATGCTGCCATTCGATCAAGGTCTATTTGCGCTGAATACTTCCGCAGGATGGATCTCGACATTGAACTGCTGCCGCGGCTCGCCATCGCGTACCTGCTCGACCAGCTCGATTCCCATTGCAGGCATCGCGGTTACCAGCACACGGCCTATACTTTGCATCAACTGGCGGCCGTCGCCGATGAACTCGGCGCAGTGTAGCAACCGGGCGCTCAGATTCCCAGGCAATGAGCCATGCAAATTACGCAACGGCTATACGCCCAGGTGAAACCTGGCTTAACTTATCCAAATTCCGCCGAGGGACTTAAGCCATTCAACTGTCTCTTTGACTCCGTCTTCAAGGGAGTACTTCGCATCTCCCAGAATCGCAAGGGTCGGAGTCATATCGACAAGATAGCTTTGTGTCATGCTTCTATAACGGCTCGTAAACAATGGAAACGGCCGACCAGTAGACCGGATCATATCTCCTATGAACGCAATCCCCCGCAGGATAGGTCTCGGGACAACGCGGGGTTGACGGCCCGTGAGCGCCCGAGTAAACGCGGAGACCCATAGCTTGATGTCCGCTGGCTTGTCCCCCACATAAAACGTCCTCCCAGCCACTACATCGGGTGGAGCAGCGAGAATCCTGAGGGTATATTCCGCCACATTTCCGACATACCCGTAGGCGCGGACCACCGGTGCGCCCCCTGGATGTAGATATCTCCCTTTCTTTACAACAAGCCAGAACTCATGCGGATAGCGAGGATGCCAAGGCCCCCAGATATTTGTTGGGCGCACGATAGTCCAAATACCTGGAAGGCTTGCATCTTGCCGGACCATTTCCTCCATCCGACTCTTGCTATCTCCATATAGGTTTACCGGACGATATTCCCGGTCATTCTGTGCCAATGGCCCAGCTCGCACAACGTACTGAGTCGAGTAATAAACTGTCCGCTCCACGCTTCCCGCGGCTTTAATCGCCTCTATAAAATTGGCGCTGCCTTCTATGTTGACGCGGTAGTCAGCAAGAGTACGTCCGTCGGAATCTGTACGGGCTGCCATGTGGATCGCATGGGTTGGACGGAACTCCTTGACGACACTTATAAACGTGGTCGGATCCAGAAGATCGCCCTGGTGCCAATACGGCAAATGCTTGAGTAGCTTTGGCTTTTCACGGTCGACGTTGAGCACCTCAACATCTGGATAGAGGTTTAACAACTCCACAATCACGCGTGTTCCAATAAAACCGCTTCCTCCGGTGATGAATACTCGCACGCTATTCCCACCTATCCTCTCAACTCAGATAAGGCGCTCTCCATCGCCTTGCGATGCGCCTCGATCGTAAAATAGCGCAGAAACCGTTCCCTTGCTTTTCTCCCCATCTTGTCTCGAAGAAAAGGATCCTTGACTAATTGCGCCAAAGCATCCCGGCAGCCTGTGACATCCTTTGGCTCGCACAAAATCGCACAGCTTCCTTCTTCGACAACCTCTGGTATCCCGCGCCACCTCGTTGCGACAATAGGAAGACTGAAGCACATAGCCTCAACAAGAACGAGGCCGAAAGTTTCTGCGTGAACATAGCTGGGGAAAACGAAGATATGCGCTCGGCGATAGTACTCCCATTTTGAATCGCCCGTCTGAACTCCGGGGAACTTGAAATGCGATCTGAACTTAGGCTCGATCATAGCCTCTACACGCCTCTGCACTTCAGGTGAAAGCCACTCTCCAAGGCAGGTTAACTCTACATCCATCCCAGCAGCCAACAATTGCTGAACAGCCTGAATCGCTACAAAAAGTCCCTTACCTTCCCAAAGCATTGCCACAAACAAAATATTGACTCGGCAGCCAAGCTCGGCCACTCTTTGAATGCCTTTTCCCGCATAGTCAGGCATTCCATTCGGGACGACCAGTTCTCTTCTGCAATGCAAGGCAGGACCGTCCGGAGCCGCACCCTTGGCGGTTCGAATGACCAAATCCGGCCGCGCAAATGCAAATTGGAAAAGCCGCCTTAGCACAGGGTTCAGGCTCAGGGAGTACTCACAAAGCCCACCGGCGTGGAAATGGAATGCCGTCGCCCGAAACAGCGGCCGAGTTGTACAGAGAATGAAAATGTCTCGGATAACTGGCAAGAGATTAGGACTGGCAACTGGGTAGTAGAGAACCTCCGGCCGCATTCTGAGCTTGGCCCAGTAAATAGCAGCTACAACTCGGAACAATTCCCAAATCTTCGTAAACTTGAACTGGCCAGTGGACTTCAACTCCTTCGAAAAATTCATCCGGACATGGACTAATTCAATGTCTCTATATACGCCGTCAAGCAGGAACTGAATCATAACGCTTTGCCCGCCGTAGGGCGGCGGCGTCTGACCTACTACCAGAACGCGAAGCGGTTTCATCTCAGCCTCGCATCAGATTCGCCGCGGGAAGCAATCAGCAATTGTGCCGCGGAGCCCAGAATGATTGCGATGATGATGTTCAGAATATAGAAGCCAGCACGCAAAGGGAAAGAGAACTCTGTATCATACATCCCGTATACACAGCAGAAAATAAGCAACAAAAATGCACATCGAATCCCGTGACGGGATACGCCGTCGAGGGTTGGCATCAAACGGGTCTTCTTCTTCGCGAAGCGCCAGGCGATCACAAAAATCTTCACCATCATGATTAGATAAAGCGCCAAACCCAACCAGCCAGCGGCGGCCAGAGTATCAATGAACATACTGTGGGCAGTTCCTAGATTGCTAAGCTGATGCCCCGTATCCAAGGAGAAATATTGCCTGAACAAAATCCGAAATCCTGCTACGTAGCCCATTCCCTGCGGATGGCTCATGCAGTATTGGATTACAAATGCCCAGACTTCAGTTCTCCCGCTTGCGCTTGCAATTCCCGCAGCGTCTTGACCCCGGTTAAACGTGTTCCAGATACGCTGCCCGCCGATGACTCCTACGACCACACCGGCAAGTAAGACCGAAGCCATAAGTCCGGAAATAAACACATACGCAGTACGCCTGCTTGTCCCCGCCCATCCTACTGCGAGAAGAAACAGGCATAAGAACAGCGCAATTTCGCCTGCCCTCCCCTGTGTCGCCAACGTCCCGGCTAGACCGACCAGGAAGAAAAGGAAGGCGCGAACTCTGGACTCCAAAGAATGCAGAAAGCTGTATGCCGAAATGATCGCAATCATGGGACAAATCAGCGCCATTGGAGCCACGGCGCCTCCAAGGAGGCGCATCGTTCCCCCCTCGGCAAAAATCAGGACGAGAACCGGATTAAACGCGAGGGTCAATAGAACAGTAATGAACAACAAGAGCGCAATAAGCCTAAGCTGGAATAGACACTGTACCCAGTCAGGCGGATTCTGATAAACATCGGCGATAAACTCTACAACACAGATCATGGTAAGGAAATAGAGAATGGAATATGCCGCGGTTGTAAAACGGCTGGGAGAGTATGCGGTAGATGCCAGGTATAAGAGGCCGAGAAAGAAAGCTAACTTGAGAATGGAGCGGATCTGCTTTGGAATAATGATCGACTTCGCCGTCGTTAAGCGGCCGATTGCTCTGAAAGAGATAACGCCAAGCAATCCAACTTCAATAAAGCTCCAGAAATCTACCACACCTTGGGTTACATCGATCCCCTTGAGCGGTCTGAATATCGGCGGACCAAACGCTAGAAGAAAGATTGGATACCGCATGAAGAACTTGAAAAACGAAACACGCTTGGATTGCCGCGTTCCATCCGCCCCATATCGACCATCGTCTGCCCATCGTGCGGATTGCTTCATGTGGGTTTTCTTCCTCTTTGAGCTATTTCAATCTTTCAACCTTGAACTGATTCAGAAATGGCCCGGTCTAAGTCTGTGGTCCCTCAACAGGCAAACGCGGAGTGACGAACTCGCTCCCTGCACAGAAGGCGATTTGAGGCACAAACGGAATCAGCACAGATATAAGTATCCTACGATCATGAGACGCTAGGATCAAGCCCCGAAAAAACGTCCGGCTAGTCATGCAATAAAGGGATTGTCTGCCCCGGAGTCATCGATAGTGCCCTGAATTTGCGCGTACGCGCTGGACACAACGTCTTTCCATGTGTTTGCGTTGGCAAACTCCAATGCTCGGCTCCCCATCTGAAAACGCAGTTCCGGATTTTCAGTGAGACTTTGCATCGCGGCCGATAGGTCTCCAACCACTGCTGCCTCGCTACGATTCTCTACTGGAACCTTAATCCCGCAGGACGACGGAAGGATTGCGCCAGGTCCGCCAGTATCCAGGCAGATCGTGGGAAGTGCCTGCGACAAAGCCTCAAGCAATACATTCCCGCTGGAGTCATGCAGGCTTGGAAAGACGAAGGCCGTATAGCTGCTGTATTGCGCCCACATCTCTTCGTGCGGAATCCATCCAACCCATCTTACAGAGTCTTGAAGCCCAAGTTTCGCGGAGAGTTTTCTGAGCCGCTTCTCACTCGATCCTGTCCCAATGATCGTGAGAGTAGCGCTGGGCAAATGTTTTCTTAATTCGGCGAGCGCCTTCAATGCCAGATGCGGCCCTTTCCAGTAGACGAGGCGGCCCGCATAAAGAAAGTCCGCGCTAGCCGGCTGTTTCACAACTTCCTGCCTGATTCTGCACGGCTCCAGCCCTATCTCGAATCGCACACGAGACTTCTTATGGCAAGTTGCAGGAAGGATATCGAACGTCTGCTGGGTCTTGCAAAAAATCAGTGTCGCCTGCCGAAGCATCCCGCGAAGGGATGGATTGCAGAATGCCAGCTTGTTGGAAATCTCGCGAAGCATCTCCTGGAATGCCTCTCTCGCTGGAAAGCCGTAGCGCAGTAATTTGGGTGTAACTTCCCCGCCGCCTATCGGGCCCACCACGAAAGGCAATCCCAGACGACCCATCAATGAGGGTTGTCGGAAGACTCCAAAGGTCAAATGATGGACCAGATCGAACTGCATTTTATGCGTAAGTTGTCTGGCCAGATGATATGCACCGCGCTGCCATAGCCAATAATAAAGATAAATGCCACGGTTTCCGCGCTTCCACCATTTAGACCAGGAAGGGAGATCATAATAGTAAAATCTCAGGCCCTCGACAGGCATTTCCGCCAACGCCTTATTGATTGCCGGACGGTTGTTGGATCGCGTGATAATTGAGACCTCGTGCCCAAGGTTTGCCAGCTCAGTCGCCCAGTGCCAGCCCACACCCGGTTCTGAGCCTTTCCCCGGCTCACATGCATATGCAGAAAGTAATATCCTCATAGGTTCTCCATAATCGCTTTCTCTACCTCGGCAATTACTCTGTCCAGCGATTGTGAAGCATCTACGATCACATGCTTTCGTTGTTTGTGAACAAGAGCCAAGTATGCCTGGCGTTGCCGCGCCGTCTCCTCTAATGTGACCTCCTGCTTGCGGGCTTGCAAAACTTCGGCTGGAGCATCCAACAAAATCCAAAGTTCCGGTTGTGGCATCAGTTGTCCAACCAGTTTGGCGGCCGATGCCGGCCCCCCATAACGATATCGTTTCGGGTCAACCAGCAGATCATGATAGTAGCGGTCGCAGATCAGTAATGTCCCCTTCTTGTCCCAAAAGAGATTTGCGTACCACTCTTCCATGAGCCAGACGATTATCTTTGCAAGAGAGGAGAGCGCCGACCGCGGCGGTTTGCCATGAGGAACGAGATTAATTGCCGCTTCGCCACGCCGCGAAATGACGAGGTCTGGCTTCAGGTAGCGCATCGTCACGACGCGGCCCGCCTGATCCAACCTGCGAATTAACCCCTGAACGACAGAACTCTTACCCGCTCCATCGGGGCCGAGAATGACAATTTTCAGTTTGATTCTTTCCTTTGATCGCATGATCGAAATTGTTCAGATGCCGTTCAATCCTTCAGGTTAAGAGTCTTGCAGCAGTTCCGCGCATCCATTCGCAGAATCATGCAGAATCATACAGAATTGCACTTGCAACTGCGAATGCCGGAGCATCAAAAGCGGTTCTTGAGCTGTCTGTCCGTGCGCTGAGCAAGGGTATCAATGATTGCAGCATACGCCTCTTCCGTGACGCTGGTAGCCGACTTGCTTGCGTCAAGAATGACACATCTTTTTCTCGTCTTCACAAAGGAGCGGTAGGCCTCAAGTAGCCGGAGGGTTTCCGCCGGGAGAACTTCTTGGTGATTCGGCAGCAAGGCTTCTTCTGCCGGATCCAGCAATATCCGGAGATCAGGTGAGGGAAATAGTCTTACGATGAGTCGCGCAAACCACTGCGGGCCTTCATAACCGCACTTCTCCGGATTGATGAACAGGTCATGATAGGAACTCTCGTCGATGCGAAGCACGATGCTTTGTTTCTTCGAAAAGTGGCTTAACCATTCTTCCACTGGCCACGCGACGAGCATCGCCATGGAGACCAGCGATCTTTCGGGAAGCCCGGTGCGAGAGCCTGAACTGGCGGACCCTCCTGGCGAGGCTCGCCGGAAAAGCAGTCGCGGGCTTAGGTCGCGCTTCTCCAGAATCTTTGCTGAGGATTGAAGGATCGGCATGAGGCTTTCGATGAGGCGCGTCTTGCCGCAGCCTTGCGGACCGAGGACGCACACGGTCTCGAGATTCTTCGGTGAAAATCGGACTGCGAATTCGCGCTCGAAGTATCCGGCAACAGCTAGAACGCTACGAATCGGCCGCCCAAAAAGACTACGAAGAGCCAGTGAAATACGAAGCGATCGAACACAGCGCTTCATCTTCTCGCGGTCGCCGCCAATCACCGAGTCCACAAGGCGAGTTGCAGTTCTCCGTCCAAACGCCGGCAATAGAGAAGCAATTGCCTCAAACCTTTTGTCGGTAAATGTTTGTTGCACTTTGGGAAGGTACTTTTCCTTTATGTGCGTAGCAACCAGCAGGCTTGAAAATAAGGAAATGATTGCCTCGTGAACGGGCGACGGTACGAGGAAACCGAGGCTTCCGGCTTGCCGCGGAATCGCCGCCAGAAGCACAGTCTCCGCGTCTGCCCGTAGGTAGGGCAGTCCTTTCCAACACAAGCTCCAGATAAAATCGACTTGCAGCGCCCGGATTCCAGGAGGCCGCGATATACCCTCTACAAACACATGCGCCACATATCGGCGCTCGGCATAGCCGACAATTCGAATGCCAGGAATGCTTTGCAGTGCGCGGATGGCGCACGGCAGTTCGGATGGATGAATCAAAAAATCTACGTCGTTGCTAACATTAATGGTGGGAAATCCTTCATAATTCCTCAAGATGCAGGGGCGCACCCCCTCCCTCTCGAGCGCCTGAAACAGAGCTTCAAGAAACTCGCCGAAGGGCATAGCCAGAGGCTGCAACGGCAACGACGAAACTTCCTGCATCTTACCCCCCCCAAGAATTATCTATCTGCGATCTGGCAGCTATTCTCCCCTATTTGCCGGGGCTGTTGTCCTCGTATTGAGGGTTGGAAGCGGTCCGGCGCTCCCCTGGTACAACATTCGGACGGGAGCTGTGAGTGAAAGCATCAAAACCGGCTTGGAGCCCCGAGTTACCCCCTGAAACCTGTAAAAGTGAACTTTGAAGTTACTTGTGCAAGGGTCAGCTTTGGCTGTAGCAACACTGCCAATAGCAACTTAAAGATCAAGGCCGGATATTCTCTCTGCGCATAATGGAAGACGGCAGCCTTGTAGAATATCTTGGCGAACTCCTTCCGCTCCCGGTTCAAGCGGGTCAAGAGAGGTGCGGAGCGTTGACTCAGAAGAAAGGACTCCAAATCCAATTCAGGCTTTCCCGCCCTGCGGCGCAGCATACAGTCCTTCAGCCAGCGAACCTTGATTCGTGTCATGCGCGCGCCGGAGATCGTCGCCGAATTTCCATGCATTCGATAGTCCAGCAGGTACTCCGGCTGCACAAGTACCTTGTAGCCATTTTCGACAAGACGATTCCAGAGATCGATATCTTCAGCCGGCCAGAATTGTTTTCTAAACCCACCCACCGCAAGTACTGCACTCTTGCGAAACGCCGCGGCTGGATGGCTAAAGCCAATCAACTTGTTCGCCGAGACAAGTCTATCCACAGCTTCGTGGGTCAAGAGCCCTGAACTGTCTTTTCCGATCACTCGATTATTACTGTCGATGTGGCGAACGAGACTGCTCGCCACCGCCAACTCGGGGTGTTCTGCAATGAAGGCCAGTTGACGTTCCATGCGGTTAGGACGCATCAAGTCGTCGGCATCCATGCGAAAGATCCATTCATTGGCGGCAAGTTGAAGGCCGCGATGAAGAGTCGGCGCAAACCCTAAATTCGACTGAGTGAAGACCCTGACCCGCGCGTCGTGCGCAGCATATTTCTCCGCGATCTCGAGTGTATTATCAGTCGAACCGTCGTCGATCACAATCAGTTCGAAGTCACGCCATGTTTGGGCCAGCACGCTCTCAATCGCCTGGGAGATGAACGTAGCGGCGTTATATGCCGGCATTACTACGGAAATCTGCATCACCGCTCTTCCTTGCCGAGAATTGATGGCGGAACTTTCAATTTGCGGCTCTCCCAAGCCCATACCGTCGCAACGATTGAGTCGAGGTCGTGAACGGGTCGCCAGCCCAAAATCCGGCGCGCGAGTTCAGCGCTCGCAACAAGGCGTTCGGGGTCGCCGGCGCGCCGGCCTTGCTCACACGTGGGCACTTTCTGGCCGGAGTGCCTCTCGACCGCAGTAATGATGTCGCGCACGCTATAACCCAGCCCAGTGCCAAGGTTGAAGGCTCCACTTTGCCCGCCGTTGGCCAGATGCTGTAAGGCCAGGATGTGCGCCTGGGCCAGATCCTCCACATGAATGTAGTCGCGAATTGCCGTGCCATCCGGGGTGGCGTAGTCTGTTCCGAAAATGCAAACCTTGGGACGATCACCCCTGGCTGCCTGGATGACCAGCGGAATCAGATGCGGCTCGGGATCGTGCGCCTCTCCGATCTCGCCTTCCACGTCGGCGCCGGCCGCATTGAAGTAACGCAGAGCGGCCCAGCGCAACCCATATGCCTGGCCGTACCACCGCAGCACCTTCTCGACAAAGAGCTTCGAATCTCCATAGGGATTGACGGGATTCTGCGGGTGCGACTCATCGAGCGGAAGACGCAGCGGATCGCCATACGTGGCGCATGTCGAGGAGAAGACGATGTCTGCCACTCCTGCCTCGCGCATTGCATCCAGCAGGCTCAGGGTGTTGACGACGTTATTTTGGAAGTATTTGTCGGGCTGCGCCATCGACTCGCCTACATACGCACAGGCCGCGAAATGCAGGACAGCGTCGATCTTCTCCTCGCGCAATACCCTCGCAACGAGAGGACGGTCGCCGATGCTTCCCCGCACCAGCGTTCCCCAGCGAACCGCCCATTCATGCCCTGTGCTGAGGTCGTCCATCACGATTGGCAGGTGACCCGCGCGAGCGAGTGCCTTGCAGGTATGGCTTCCGATATAACCGGCACCGCCAGTAACTAGAATGCGCAAAACTTATCCCTCATTTCGCAATTTCGGAAGATGGCCGCGCAAGACCTGATTCGCGCGCGACGCGACGAGATTTCACGATCAAGGCTATAGCGACAGTGCCTTGAAACAGGACCTGCGTTCCAAGGAGTCCGAGCATCGTGCCGTTCAATCCGAGCCACTTCGCCATCGGAACGGCAAATGCAAATGCAAATGTCGTCATTGCCAGGTAAGACCAGAAAATCGGCACGGTAAACTCCAGGGCCTGCAAGCCGGCACGGAGCGG
>CAYQSI010000042.1:0-31664 GCA_964420185.1 uncultured Occallatibacter sp.
CGGCGGTGGCCGAGATGTACGAAATTCACCCGCAGACGCTGCGCCTGTATGAGCGCGAAGGGCTGCTGAAGCCGTCGCGCACCGAGGGCAACACACGGCTCTACACCGACGAAGACCTGGAGCGGCTGGAGTTCATCCTGAACCTGGCGCGCGACCTGGGCGTGAACATCGCCGGCATCGCCATCATCCTGCAAATGCGGGAGCGCATGGAAGAGATGAACCGGCAGATGCAGAGCTTTGTGGAGTACGTGCGGACGGAGATGCTGGCGCGCTTCCAGCAAGCCGCGCCCGGCGCTGGTGCGATTGTGCCGTTGCGCAAGCAGGCCGCCGTGGCCAAGTCCCCCAACGGCCGCAAGCCCTAACGCTTTTTTCGGAAATTGTGTAGACCGGAATTTTGGCGGTATCCCACCCATTCCGCAGAAAAACGCGGAATGGATGGGGCACGGAAGTCTATAGCAAAAGCTAAAATGCTCTAAAGCCCGCGTAACATCTTGCTTTTCATGCAGATCGCGGCTTAAACCCCGGCGAAATACCGAGAGCGTGTTTCATAAAGAGCTACCTTATTTCAGTTGCAATCCCGCAGGGGTTAAAACCCGCTGATTCCCGCCTTTTCGGCGCGACTGAAGTCGTGCCCTGATACAAAGCGGATTGATGAAACACACTCTACTTCAACCAGCAGGGCTCTTGACTGGGCGCCAAGGGCCGCCGGGGTTGTGGTTTGACCGGGACGGCAAACGGAACCACGGGAGCAACTTGCTGGCCTACGCCGCATCCCTGGCCGGCTGCGCCAAGTCAATCCCTCTGCTGGCCTGATTTGACTCCCTGGCATTGGTAGAGTGTATGGTTTATTCCGGGTTGCTAATGAACCCGGAGATCGGTCTGAATTGGCATGCGCAAGAATGCCTGAAGAACCGGACCCCGGAGCCTCGCCGACAGGGGATTATTGATCGATGACCGAGAACGAAGCGAAGTCTCTTCCAGAAAACGCCTACCTGCCGCTGAAACCCGGCGAATCCTACACACCCATCATTTCCGCGGAGGCGAAGGAGCCGGAACTGACGCTGCGATCGGTCTTTTGGGGCGTTGTGTTCTGTGTGGTCTTCTCCGTCGCTTCAGCCTACTCGGGACTGAAGGTTGGGCAGGGGATGGAAGCTGCCATCCCCATCTCCATCCTCGCCATCGGCCTGGCGCGCATCTTCAGGCGCCGCACCAGCCTGCTTGAAAATGTCATCATCACCGGGATCGGCGCCGCGTCGGGCAGCGTGGTGGCGGGCGCCATCTTTACCCTGCCCGCGCTTTACACCCTGCACCTCGATCCGCACCCGGTGCAGACCATCTTCATTTGCCTGGCGGGCGGCTGCCTGGGCGTTCTCTTCCTGATTCCGCTGCGCCGCTATTTCGTGCGCGAGATGCACGGTCAATTGCCCTTTCCCGAGGCGACGGCCATCACCGAAGTGCTGGTCACCGGGGAGAAGGGCGGTTCGCAGGCCAAGTTGCTCCTTCAAGCAACTGCCATCGCCGGCGTTTACGACTTCTTCGTCACCACATTTCATGTGTGGAAAGAGTATCTGGACTTTCAGTTCGTGCCCGTGCTCCGTTCCCTTGCCGAGCGCGGCCGCATGGTCTTCAGATTCGATGCGATCAGCTTCATCATGGGACTGGGCTACGTGATGGGCTTGCGCAGTTCCCTGATCTTTTGCGCTGGCAGCATTCTGACCAGCTTCGTCATGGTCCCGCTGATCTGGTACTTCGGCAGCCATATTGACGCCCCTGTATATCCCGCCCTTATTCCTATCGCCAAAATGACCGCAGCGGAGATTATTCGCAACTACGTGCGCTTCATCGGCGTGGGCGCCATCGCTACGGCCGGCATCATCGGCATCCTCAAATCGATGCGCGTGGTTGCCGGATCGTTTGGCATCGCACTGCACGCCTTCCGCCATGGAGAAGCCCCTCACCAGGAGCGGACTGACCGCGATATCCCCATCATTTCCCTGCTGCTGGGCGTGGTTATCGGCTCCATCGCCGTGGCTATCTTCTTTGGACGCCTTCAGGTCTCGTGGACTGTATTGGCAATCGGCTTGTTGTTGACGCTGATTTTCTCGTTTTTCTTCACCTCGGTGGCCGCCAACGCCATTGCTACAACGGCAAATAATCCGGCCTCCGGCATGACCATGCTGACGGTTATTGTCTCCGCGGTTGTGTTGTTGAGCTTTGGTCTCTCCGGCACGACGGGAATGTTCTTCGTGATGGCGATTGCGGGCATGGTATGCACGGCCCTGTGCGTATCGGGGCAGTTCATCACCGATCTGAAGGCCGGCTATTGGCTCGGCTCAACGCCCGCGGCGCAGGAGAAGGTCAAGTTTATCGGTGTCATTGCCGCCGCGATTGCCGCCGGACTGACCATCGTCCTGCTGGCCCACGTCTATCAGTTCGGCGAGGCCGCGCCGGGAGACACGCGGCAGATTCTGGCTGCACCCCAGGCTTCCATCATGAAGGCCCTGGTGGTGGGATTCATGAACAACCAGCCGGTCGCCTATCTTCTGTTTGGCATCGGCGCCATGATTTCGCTGATCCTGGAGATGCTGGGCAAGTCTTCCATGGTCTTCGCCCTGGGAATTTACCTGCCGCTGGAGCTGACTTCGCCCGTACTGGCTGGCGGTATCCTCTCGCACCTCATCAACAAGCGGTCGGAAAAGACCGGCGGCGAACAGGGAAGCAGAATTCGCGAGCGCGGCGTCATCCTGGCCTCGGGGCTGATGGCGGGCGGAGCGCTGGGAGGCGTCCTGGGCGCGGCCTTGCACCTCTTCCCCTGGTATAGCGCGGACAGAATCACCACCCCGTTCTATATGAATGATCCTGTCTCTCAATCGGTTTCCGTGCTGCTTTTTGTGAGCCTCTGTCTGTACGTCTGGTTTCGTTCCACAAAGAAGGAGAAGGTGTAAGTGATGGATCAAGCAGAAAAGTATATTGCTGACGCCGTTTTGGGCATTGACACACTCTGGGGCGGTGACGTGATGTGTCCCTCGGGCACGGGACGCTTCATCGCCGATTCGTGGTTTTCCGATTGGCCGCTGCCCGTCGCCTACACGCATCCGGCGGCGGCACGTGTGCGGCAATTTGGCGGCGTCTCGGGCAAGAACGTCGATAAAGAAGCAGTGGAAGAGTACCTGCGTCAGGTCAACCTTCCCGAAGCCATTGCCGGACTCCGCCAGGAGGCTGAAAAGATGGGCGGGCTGCGCCAGGCCTATCTGACCGGCATGGCGGTTTCACTGGAGACCATGTGGGATCTGGCTATGGAGGTTCTTGGCAAGGGCGATCCGGTGCCGTATGCTCGCTGCGTTGAGGCGGCGACAGCCAAGCCGCCGGAGCCCTCTCAGCCGGAGAAGAAGCGCGAGCGGGTTGCTGAATTGCTGGGCCGCGCTGGCTACGCCTCGTCCAGCGTGCTGGATGCAGTCGATGCATGGCGCCGGGAGCGGGTGGTTCCCATGGCCTCAGTGCGCGCGCTGGGCGCTGCCGTGATCGCGCATTTTGATAACCTCAGCGCCAAGCACCTGCTGCCCTACCTTCCCAAGGAATTGGCGCGGGTACCGCGGGCGAATATCGACTTCCTCCGCATCAAGGACGCCTGGTTTTCAGGCTCGATGAACTACATCGGACGGGCGCGCAACGAGGACGACTCTCCGCAATACGAAGCGAGCTACGAGATCAATGCTTCGTTGCAGATTTCGTATCCGGAGTTTGAACAGCTCGTGAGCCACGAGGTTGTGCCGGGGCACGTGACCACCTTTGCCTACCTGCAGAACTTGTACGTCCGCGGAAAGGCCGGTTTCGAGGCTACGGTTCTCACCATGAACACGCGCGCCGCCACGCTGTTTGAGGGAATCGCCAACAATGCGATTCTGATTGCGCATGGAGTCACAGAAGTTGACCAGTTGCCGGACGAAGATCTGCAGATCGGCGTGCTGCTGGCGCTGCTGCAGGATGATGCCAAGAACCAGTCGTCATATCTGACCTGGGGCGAGGAAAGGCCACAACCGGAAGTTGCGGCTACGCTGCGGCGTGATTTTCTGGTCTCGGAAGAACGCGCCGATAAATTGTCCGGGGCCTGGGGACGCCATCCCCTGCTGGGCCGCATGTATCTGCCGTCGTATCGCATCGGCACGGAAAAGATCGCTGAACTGAGGCGAACTTATCCCGCGGAGCAGGTGCTTCCGACGATTTATGCGTGCAACGGATTGGTTGACATTCAGACGGTCGACCAGGTTCTGAAAGGTTAGGACCTGCCTCACCAACAACTGAGAAGCTCAAGTGGAATAAAGCCGGGGCGCTTGCGGGATTTCGCAAGCGCCCCGGTGTCATGTGGTGAGTTAACCGAAAACCCTTCATTCCCATCACATCAGCAAATACGCTGATCACACGGGCGCGAATTGGACCCTGGGAACTGGGAAAGGAACCAGGTAACAGCGAGAAGATCGGCGCTGCCGCCGGGACTCAGGTTCCGTTCAATCAGGTCGGAGTCGAAGTCATGAATGCTGGCATCGAAACGGGGAGACAGGACGCCGCCGGCCTCGATCAGATTCCTGGCCTGGGTCTGGACATGGGCCAGACCTGCAAGTCCTCCCCTGTGGACCAGGTTTGTATCGTGGTTCACGGCGAGCAAATGGAGCAGCGCCTCGTGAAGGGCTTGGTCTTCCCTGCCCCCGCGGACAAGGATTCTTTCTAATGCGGGAAGGCCGTGGCAGCGTGCGGTTCTGAAGCCGGAGGCGGCTTCGCCGCGGACGCCGGTCAGGCCATGAGCCTGAAACAGCTTTTCTCCTGCCGTGCGATGTGACTGGCTCCGCCGAAGTTCGGTTTCGACGAGATGAGAGCAGATACGGGAAACTTCCCGGCAGAGGCGCTCCCGATCAGGGAGATCCTGCCCACAATCGATGCGCCCGGCGGCCGCGCAGAGGAGGCCCATGGAAAATATGCTGCCCTTGTGGGTGTTCACGTTGCCGGTGGCCCGGAGCATGGCGTCTTCACAAGCCAAGCCCTCGGGACGAAGGCGCGCCAGCAGGTCTTCAGGAGCCAGATCCCGCGTGGAAGCTCCGATGCGGTAGAAGATGGGGAACCAGGGGGCAATGGCCGCGACGCTGGCGTGGAAGGTCGTCCAATCCATGTCCCGGTGAGAGCCACTGTTGAGGCGATCAACGAGGCCTGGCTTGGGAGTCAGGTCCACTTCCTTCAGAAGCGCCTGGCAGACAAGGGCGCCGATGACATTCGCACGCTCCTCATGGCATTCCCTGATTGCTTGAGGAGTCCGAATCTCGAAAGGCTCAACGCACTCAAGGCTCGCGGTAGGCATGGATGATCTCCTGTATCGCGCGTTGAAGTTCCTTGAGGGAGTGGGCTCGGGAACGACCACAGACGCGCGCGTCTTCTCCGCAGAGGAGGCAGCGCCGAGCTGGCAGGCCCAAAGTCTTGCGGGAGATTGGGCCATCGAGGGGATCGATTACATCCAAATCCCAGAGGCGGCCCAAGGGATGCTCCTCCTCAAGACGAGTCGTGGCCTGCTTGAGTTCATGAGAGCCGGCATTCACAACCAGAAGAGCTTCAGGACCCGTGGGATCAAGGCGCACCTTCCGGTTCAGCACCGGCCAGCCCCGGTCCGCCAAGAGAATATCCAAGGCATGGAGCGCATGGGTCATCACTTGGCGAGCGGAGGGGGAATCCTTGACGGGGCCTGGGTTTACAAGAGTGATGGAGAGTACGGGACGACCGAAGGCTTTCAGAGCAGCGCGCTGATGAAAGACACGATGCTCACGGTTGAGGAGAACCGCGTCAAGCGATACTTCCGTCGTCCCATCTTTCAAGGCTTGACCTGCCTGACTACATCGATGACGCTTCCGTCCCGATAGCGGATGATACCCACGACCTTGTCGAGGAATTCGATGGGCGCGGGCTCTCCGGTGAGCGCGACGGCGCGCTCGTACAATTCGTGGATGGTCATGACCGGCAATCCGGCAGCGCGCAGACGCGCTTCCACCTCGGGGCGATTGGGGTTCACAGCGATGCCGTGATCCGTCACCAGCACTCCGACACATTCTCCCGGCGTCACCAAGGTTGTGACCCGCTTGACCACCGTGGGAATGCGGCCACGGATGAGCGGCCCTACCACGATGGACAGATTGGCGGCCGCCGCTACATCGCAGTGCCCGCCGGAAGCGCCCATCATGAGGCCATCCGAGCCGGTGATTACGTTGACGTTGAAATCCAAGTCTACTTCAAGGGCGCTGAGAATCACCACATCCAGACGGTCGCAGTAAGTGCCCTTGGAATCGGGATTGACGTACTCGTTGGTCGAGACCTCGATGTGGTTGGGAGAGTCAGCGAGCGATGCCGCCGCGTCGGCGTCAAAGCTCTGCGTGTCCGCCACTTTCCCGATGAGCCCCTTCTTGAGGAGATCCACGATGCCGCCGGTGATGCCGCCCAGAGCGAAGCTGGCCGTGATGCCCTTGCGGCGCATACGGTCCTCCAGGAAGCGGGTCGCGGCTGTCGAGGCTCCGCCGGAGCCGGTCTGGAGCGAGAATCCCTGCTCGAAGTAGCCGGAGTGTTCGATAACGTCCGCAGCCATACGGGCAACCAGAAGGTCGCGAGGATTCTTGGTGACGCGGGCCGCGCCCACGCTGATCTTCGAGGGGTCGCCCACCTGGTCAACCTTGACGATCCAGTCCACCTGGTCCTGAGAGATGCTGGCGGGAGTATTGGGGAAAGGCATGATCTCTTCCGTAAGAAGAATCACGTGCTTGGCAAACTGGGCATCCACCATGGCGTATCCCAGAGAACCGCACCGGGACTTGCCACATACGCCGTTGGCGTTGCCAAAAGCATCGCAGCCGGGGACGCCGAGGAAGGCCACGTCGAGCTTCAGTTCTCCCGACTGAATCAGTTGGACCCGGCCCCCATGGGAATGGATGTGGATGGGCTGATCCATGAGGCCGTTGGAGATGGCCTTGGCCAAGGCGCCGCGCATACCCGAGGTGTAGATCTTGGTGATGACGCCGGCCTTGATGTGTTCGATCAAGGGAGCATGGCAGCTTGCCAGGGAGCTGGAAGCCAGCGTGAGGTTTTTAAAGCCCATGCGCGCCAAGACATCCACCACGTAGTTGATGGTCTTGTCTCCCTCGCGGAAGGCGTGGTGGAAGGAGATGGTCTGTCCATCTTTCAGCCCCGAGCGGCGCACCGCCTCCTCGAGTGAATCGACCAGCTTGCGCGTGAGCTTTTCCGGCCCCTTCAGGTATGGCGTATGGGTCGCATAGTTCTGGAAACGCTCCAACCCTTCCAGACAGGGGTCATTCAAAGAAAGAGTGCGCTGATTGTTATTCATAAAAAAACCTTTCTGACGTGTGCCGAGTTACGTCATCTCATAAGACAATCATTGCGGATCGATACTGTCTCTGGCCGGATGGTTTCGTACCATTGAATCCGTGGTTTCCCCGGTCTCAAAATCGAGACCGGGGGCACCCAGCATTGGTATCAAGCGGTCAGAGACCTAAGCCTGGACGAAAGCTGGCTTGGCGAGGGCCAGAATCCGCTGTGCGTTGAGGACCACGGGCGCATCGACCATTTTTCCGTTCAAAGAGACGACGCCGAGGCCCTGGCGCTCTGCTTCTTCCGCTGCATTGACGATCCGCTCCGCCTTGCGCAGTTCCTGTTCGGTGGGGGCATAAGCCTGATGAAGAAGCTCGATTTGCCGGGGATTGATCAGCGATTTGCCGTTGAAGCCCAGACGCTTGGCGAAATTGGCTTCCTTCAGGAAGCCCTCGTCGTCATTGACATCGGAGAAGACCACATCGAAGGCGTCAATCTTGGCGGCGCGGGCGGCATGCAGGATGGCGCAGCGAGCATAGAAAAGTTCGGTGCCGTCTCCGCGCTGGGTCTGCATATCAACCACGTAGTCAAAGCCCGCCAGGGCGATGGAGTCCATGCGCGGACTGGCAGTGGCGATGGCCACGGCATTCACGACACCGGAAGCGCTTTCGATGGCGGCCATGAGGCGCGTGGAACCGTGTTCCCGGCCGCACTCCCGCTCGATGCGATCGACTTCGCGCTCCAATTTGTGAATATCCTCGGCGCAGTCGGTCTTGGGCAGGCGAACGATTTCTACGCCGCCCCGCACGGCTGCTTCAAGATCTTTGAGGCCGTAGGGAGTGTCCAGAGGATTGATGCGCACCACTGTTTCTATGCCGTGATACGCAGTAAGCTGTAGCGTGTGGAAGACCAGCAGACGGGCGGAATCCTTTTCCCGCAGAGCCACCGCGTCCTCCAAATCAAACATGATGGAGTCAGGCCGGTAGACAAAGGCCGTGCTGAGCATGGCGGCGTTGGATCCGGGGATAAACAGCATGCTACGACGCAGTTTCTTCATCACAAGCCCCTCCAGTTCAGTTCTTCAGAATCGCATCCCCGCAGTACGGCGGCTTGAACGCGGGCGCGAATGGCGCAGTCCAAAGCGCCTTTGTCCTCAATGACAAACTGCCCCTGGGAGACGCCCATCTGTTTCAGAGTCTCCTCGACCACTTCGCGAATGCGAGCGCCAAACTGGCGCATCACCTCACTGGAAATGGTCACTTCCAATCCATTCCGGGGAGCGACCTTCACGAGAAGATCGTTGGACTCCAATGTCCCGCAGATAGCTTCCTTCTTGATTTCCATTTATTTCACCTCGATGATTTCGGTTGCGCAATAGTCCGCCTGCGGCTGGGTGCGGAAAGCATATTTGGCGCGTAGGCACGCAAGAGTTGTTGGGGGCACCAAAGATGCCATCGTCACAAAGTCGCCCCTGGCGAGCAGACGCCTCACTTCTGAGGCCGACACGGGACAGCCAGCCACTTCGAAGCGGGGAATCTCAACCACATGAACCGGCTGCCCCTCCTCGGATGCGTTCTCCAGCCACTCAAACATGTCCTCGTTGTATTTGCGGGTCAGGCGGCAGAAAGGCTCGCTGCCTATAAAGCGGTGGGTGATGCCCAGGGCCGGAGCAATGTACCTGCGGAAGATCAGCAGGTCGATTGCCGTGCTACACGCCTCCACCACACAGGCGTCCTTGATAAAGTAACTCGGGAAGGTGGCTTTGGAGATCAGGTACCGGGAGCCGCCGTGCACCGTCACCCGCTCCGTTCCAGCCAGACCCGCGCGTACAAGATCCAAACGATCCGCGTAGCTGATGGCCGAAGCATCCTCCGAGACCACAAAAACATGCAGCCAGTCGCATTGCCGCAGAGCCTGGCGAACCAGGTAAAGATGGCCCAGCGTGAAGGGGTTCGCATTGAGAACCACGCACCCGATCCGCTGTCCTGGCTGACGAAAGGCATTCAAGCTGTCGCAATAGTCCCTGATGCCCACCGGGGTGTTCTCCATGAGGCAGGCATGACCCAGGACTTCGACGAGCTTGTGGAAGCCGCAGCCCTCGAACAGAGTTGCATTGCCCGGCTTTGTATAAAGGAAGAGATGGCTTTGACCGCGCATCATGGCCAGGTAATGAATCTCGTTCATCAGCCTCAAGGCTAACGACGAGCCGCGATACTCGGCCGCGATGGTCACACATTTGACAACGTCTTCCGCAAGGCCGGCGCAAGCCACGATCCCTCGCCGGTTCCGGGCAACGACGAAGACCTGAATGTCCGCCTCCGCATCAAGGCCGCTGGCGCGGAGCAGCTCTTTCACTTCAGCCGCTCCGCGCACGTCCTTGCGGGGATCCAGAGTTTCAATGTCCAGTTCTTCGTCCACGATTTACTTTCTCTAGATCCGGCACTCGATTTGAGTGCTGACAGGTTCCTAGTTAAGATGCGCCTTCAACTTCAAGGCCACGGCGGCAAGGAAGGAATCTGTGGTTTGATGCGCGGCGGGCTTGGGCGTAACTAACGCCATCAAATCCTTCGTGATCAAACCGGATTCGATGCATTCGATGACTGACTGTTCCAGGGCGTCGGCGAAGGCCATCACCTCAGGAGTTTTATCCAGTTCACCGCGCTTGCGCAGGGCGCCGCTCCAGGCAAAGATCGAGGCCACGGGATTTGTGCTGGTGGGATTCCCTTTCAGATGCTCGTAGTAGTGACGGCGCACCGTGCCATGGGCTGCCTCGTACTCGAACTTTCCGTCCGGAGAGACGAGCACGGAGGTCATCATGCCCAAGCTGCCGAAACCGGAAGCGACCATGTCAGACATGACATCGCCGTCATAGTTCATGCAGGCCCAAAGGATTCCGCCAGGGTGCTTCATGATCTGAGCCACGGCGTCGTCGATCAGCAGATAACGGTAATTGATGCCAGCCGCCGCCAGGTCCGCCTTGCGCGCGTCGATCTCTTCCTGAAAGAGGTCCTTGAAACGGGCGTGATACTTCTTGCTGATGGTATCCTTGGCGCCGAACCACAGATCCATCTTCTCGGAGAGGGCGCAGGTAATACACGCCTTGGCGAAGGAGCGGATCGAGGCATCGGTGTTGTGCATTCCCATCACAACGCCGCCGCCCTTGAAGTCCTTGATGAGCAGCTTGACCGACTCACCGCCCTGGGCCGGGGTGTAGACCAGCTCGGCCTTGCCCGGACCGGGAACGACAAAGTCCACGGCCTTGTAGATGTCGCCGTAGGCATGACGGCCGATGATGAGAGGCTTCTTCCAGCTCGACACGGCTGGGGTGATGTTCCTGGTCATGATCGGCTTGCGGAAAACGGTGCCGTCAAGGATGCTGCGGATGGTGCCGTTGGGGGAGGGCCACGCCTTCTTGAGCTTGTACTCCTGGATGCGCCCCTGATCGGGAGTGATGGTGGCGCACTTCACGCCTACGCCCAATTCCTTGATGGCTTCGGCGGCTTCCACGGTGACCTTGTCGTCCGTAGCGTCACGATGGGTGACGCCCAGGTCGAAGTAGCGCAGATTAACGTCAAGGTAGGGCAGGATCAGGGTTTCCTTGATCTTGGACCAGATGATGCGGGTCATCTCGTCGCCATCCATCTCGACAAGCGGTGTCTTTACGCGAATCTTGGTCATGCCGATTGCTCCTCTATTACTTGGCTGAAGCCGGGTTGGTGAAATTAAGAAGTCCGCCGGCCAGCAGGATCTTGCGCTGGCGTTCGGAGAGGTTGTAGGTGCAAGGCACGGGCTTCTGGCCTGAAATCTGAAGCAGAACAGGCTGGCCCTGCTCCAAGCACTTGCGCCAGTCCGGGGCTTCAACGGCCGCGCCGGCCACGATGCGATCATGATCCTTGGGATCGGCGAAGACCAGCGGCAAAATGCCGAAGTTGACCAGGTTGGCCGCGTGGATGCGCTCAAAGGACTTGGCGACGACAGCCTTTACGCCCAGATACATGGGACACATGGCGGCGTGCTCACGGCTGGAACCCTGGCCATAGGATTCACCGGCAACGATCACGTTGTGGATGCCCCTGTTGCGGTTTTCCAGGCAGCGCGCGGGGAAGGTGGAGTCAACCTGCTCGAAGACGTACTGCGCGTACTTGGGCACGTTGGAGCGATATTTGAGGCGTGCGCCGGCGGGCATGATGTGGTCGGTTGTGATCTTGTCGCCGACTTTGATGCTCACCACACCCTTCAAGGCCTGAGACATGGGTTCATTGCTCGGCGGCTCCCCGATATTCGGCCCGCGGAAGATCTCCGTCTTTCGTGCCTCAGGATGGGGGAAGATGAACATGGAGTCGTCAATGGTGAAGGCTTCAGGCTCCGAAATCGCGGGACACGTAACGCCAGTAGCAAGCGGATCCACAATCACGCCGGCGAGAGCCGACAAGGCGGCTACTTCAGGACTGACCAGGTAGACTTGCGCGTCTTTGGTGCCGCTGCGGGCTTCAAAATTGCGGTTGGAGGTGCGCAGGGAGACGCCGCCGCTCTTGGGGGAGAAGTGGTTGCCGATACAGAAACCGCAAGCGGACTCCAAAATGCGGGCGCCAGCGTCGAGCATCTCGGAGAGGCTTCCATCCCGGGAGAGCATCTGGAGCACCTGGCGTGATCCCGGTGCGATGCCCAGGCTCAGGTTCTCGCTCACGCGCCCACCCTTGAGAATCGCTGCGGTAACGCGCATATCCTTCAGGGAGCTGTTGGTGCAGGAGCCGATGCACACCTGATCCACTTTCATGCCGGCCAGCTCTTTCACGGTTTTGACATTGCCAGGGCTGTGTGGACAGGCGGCCAGTGGCTCAACGAGACCCAGATCCAGGTCGATGATCCGGTCGTAGCTTGCCCCTTCGTCGGCTTTGAGTTCCCCCCAGTCCTGCTCGCGCCGCTGAGCCTTGAAGAACGCGCGCGTGACTTCGTCGGACGGAAAGATGGAGGTGGTCACGCCCATCTCCGCACCCATGTTGGTGATGGTGGCGCGCTGTGGCACGGAGAGGGTGGCCACGCCGGGTCCGCCATATTCAAGGACTACGCCTACATTGCCCTTGGTGGTCAGGCGGCTAAGCATGTGAAGCACCACGTCCTTGGCCGTAACCCAGGGGCGCAGACGGCCCGTAAGACGCACAAGCTGGACCTTGGGAGCGGTCAGATAGAAGTTTCCTCCGCCCATGGCCACGGCCACATCAAGGCCTCCCGCCCCGATGGCGATCTGACCCAGGCCGCCGCCCGTGGGGGTGTGGCTGTCGCTGCCCAGAAGGGTCGTGCCTGGCTTGCCGAATCGCTCCAGGTGAACCTGATGGCAGATGCCATTGCCGGGCCGGGAGAAGGTAAGCCCGTAGTGCTGAGCGACAGTCTGTAGATAGCGGTGGTCGTCGGCATTCTCAAAGCCCACCTGCACCGTGTTGTGGTCCACATAAGAGACAGAAAGATCAGTTTGAAGGGCCGACAGGCCCATGGCCTCGAACTGGAGGTAGGCCATGGTGCCCGTGGCATCCTGGGTCAGGGTTTGATCGATGCGGATGCCAATCTCCGCGCCGACTTGGTACTCGCCGGCTCGCAGGTGGCCTTTCAAAATCTTCTCGACAATGTTCTGTGGCATGAACTCTCCTGACTTTTACGATCCACGCCCCTTCGCGGGGAGGCAATCCGCGCTTTATGGGCTTGGAAACGGCCTTCAGGAGAGCGGCGCACAGAAGCTGGATGGCTTCGCCGACCTGCCGGAGACAAGCATATAAATGCACCCGGCGTGCCAAATCGATCTGGGGGCAAAAAAGCCCGTTGGAGGCTGGATTTCCAGCATTCCGGGGTATTCGGGGCGGGAGAATGCGCATAGGGAAGGTTTTGGCCCTGTTAAATAGGTTAAATAGGTTACGTAAATGACCTGTTCGACAACCAGTTGATGAATTGGTGCCCTTGCGCGGAGAGCTCTGTGCCCTGCCGGCCCACGGTGGATCGCACGAATCCCAGTTCCCCGAGCACCTGGAGGACGCTCCTCACTTCGGCTTCGCTCAGAGGGCGTTCCTGGTTTCTGAGGGCATCCTTGATGCTGTTGCGTCCAGCCTTGCGACCGTGGTCCGCGTACTGGTCGAGGACGGCCAGCACATCGAGAGCCCGCTCCAGGCCACATCTCGCCTGAAGAATCTTTTCCTCCGCCTCGAAGGTCTGCGTCCTGCCTACCAGGTAGGAGGGCAAGGCCGAGATGGTGACGGGATCGACCGCCATCAAGGTGATGTGGTTGGCCACGTTCCCCAGCTCCCGGATGTTACCGGGCCAGGCATATCGCAGCAGGAGGTTCCTGGCCTCGGGGGTAAATTTCAGATGGGCTTGGTTCTGTTCGGCCAGAAAATGCTCCAGCAGGAGAAAGATGTCCTCCGGGCGATCCCGCAGCGGAGGGACGATCAGGGACAATGCGTTGAGGCGATAGTAGAGATCCTCCCTGAACTGCCCGGCCTGGATGCGTTCCCGCAGGTTGCGGTTGGTGGCCGCAATGACCCGGATATTCACCTGGGTCAGCTTGGTGGACCCCACCCGCATGAATTGCCGCTCCTGGAGAACCCGCAACAGCTTGCCCTGGAGCATGGGGGGCATGTCGCCAATCTCATCCAGAAAAACGGTGCCATTGTTGGCCTGTTCGAAGAGGCCCGCCTTGCCCTCCCGGAGCGCGCCCGTGAAGGAGCCCCCGACGTACCCGAAGAGCTCGCTTTCGAGGAGGTTCTCGGGCACAGCCGCGCAGTTCACAGCCACGAAGGGCTGCTTCGATCGGGCCGAGGCATTGTGAATGGACTGGGCCAGCAGCTCCTTGCCCGTGCCGCTTTCGCCCATGATCAGCACCGTAAAGTCCGATCCCGCGATTCGCCGCGCCAGTTCAAGGCACGCCCCCATTTTGGGAGACTGGAAGAGCACGTCCGAAAACGAGTAGCGGGTGGTCAAACCGCGTTCCCTGAGCTTGCGGCTCAGGTTCTGTTCCAGTTGCCGGATGTAAGTGACTTCCTGGAAATTGAAGTAGCTGCCGCTGCGCTCGCCGAAGTAATGGATATCCTGGCGATTGACAACAATGGAACGTCCCTTGGATTCGACGATCCACTCCTGGTTCTGGTCCTGAGCCAGAATCTCCCGGATCTCGGGCTCGAAAACCTCGAGACCACAGCCGGCGATGCCCTCCGCAAGATTCAGCATCTCCGCCAAAGCATGGTTGTAAAGAGAGACCTTTTGGTGGTTGTCGAGCAGCAGAATGCCTTCATGGGCCAGATTGATGACCGTATCCAGTTCGATGTTGCGCTTGAAGAGCTCCTTGTACTGGTGGTTGACCCCTGTGTCCAGATTCACGTTGCTTTGGGAGTAGCGCAGCAGCCGTTGGTCAATGGAATGGTCCACGATGCGCAGCCGGCTGATGATCTCAATGAACGTGGAAATATCGATGCAGCGGTGCCCGATGTCAATGACGGTGGTGATGGAGGCGGGCACCAGATTCCGCTCCCCGGGCGTGATGGCGATGTGAATCTCCGAGCAGTCCATGCCCTCCTCGTAGGGGATGAACTGCAAGTGGTCGAACTCGATCTGCTGCATGAGGGCCACCGTCTCCATGGTGGTCTCGGGAAGGTTGTTGACCACCAGCACCGGGGTACCGGGAGGAATGGAGAAGATGCGATAGGCGTCGCTCTCGCGGATCGTTCGCTGGACCACAAGAATCCGCCGGGCCTCGGCCACATGGTTCTGGATCTCCAGGGCCCTGCTTTGGGTGGTCACGAGGACCACATCGGCCTCAATGGGTTCATCGGACTTCAAGCTCTCGAAGAAGTAGTTACGGATCTCCGCGCGCCCGCTAAGCACTTCTCTTAAATCGCCGCTGAGAACATCCCCTAGCTGGGAATTCCGTATATCGGTAATCAGGGCGATCTTCTTCATGACACCTCTATCAAGTTTCAACCATATGCCTGGCGGAGATACCGAGGCACATCTCTATTCATTATCGATGCTGGTTCCAACTCCGAAGTGCAACGATCTGGGAGTAGTATTTCACGAAGTCGAGGTTGGGCAGGGGGCGTTCTGCGGGGTATTGCTGGCAGAGGAGGCACAACGCTCGCCAGAATTCGTCGATCCGGCGAAGAATCAGAGAGAGCATTCGCGGTCAATGTGTGGATCACCTTTTGGGCCATGGGAGAGCGGGAGGCACGGCCGCGGTGAGAGAAAAATCGGGATAATCAAAAGAATCTCTTGCAAAAATACAACTATGCATACATAATTTCATCCCGAGTGCAATTCGGTCATCCGCTTACCGCTGAACGGAAATTTATTCGATTGGGCATGTCTGCGCGCAGGTCAGGATGAATGCATGGTGAGTAGTGCTATTGAGGCGAAAAAAGGAGATCCAAGGTTATGTCATCTTACGGTAGAGTTTGTCACATGAGCAGAACAAGAGGCTGCCTTTTACGCAGTGGAGTGTTGATCCTGTTTGTGCTCTTCCTACAGGCCGGTCTTGCACGGGCCCAGTCGTGGGGCCCTGGACACTCCATTGGTAATATCTCGACAGACGGAAACCTTATCGTCATGGAATTGGACAAAGGGGCGCTCGGAAAGGCACACTTGTTTGACCTAACGGGTCGTACGCTGCGCTTCACGCCAAAGGGCGGGAAGTATTACGTTGAAAATACGGACCTACAGTGGGATTCGGAGTTTGGCCCTGAACTTACCGGCGGAGATGTTACCCTGCATAACTTTACATTCCCCTTTTCCGGCAAGAGTTGGAATTCATTTCAGGTGGGAACGACTGGATCGATCAGCTTCGGCGAAGCAGACAGCAAACACGGTCCTGGAAACCGTCCCGCCGGAGTGTCAATCGGCCGGTTCGAGCCGCTCTCAGAAGCAGCCAGCAAGCTGGTCAATACCGTTCCTGCGATGTGTGTCTTCTTCAAGCCGCGAATGAGCGGGCCTCATTATGTAAAGGAACTCTCCGATCGCGTGGTTATTACCTGGGATGTTACAGAACCTTATGGGAATATTCAGGATTTTACATGGGATAAGACAATCAACCGTTTCCAGGCCGTGCTGCATCGCGATGGCGCAATCGAGATGTCGTACAAGCAGCTCGCCGCAAAGGATGCCATCGTTGGCATTTACCCAATGTTCTCAGGCAAGGAAACGCCGCTCGCGACGATCAGCACCGGGCCGCATCCAGAAACTGCCGCGCACCTCGATGTCCAGAACCTCAAGATTTCAGTTGTTGATGGCCTGTTATTGAAGGCCACTTTTGAAACCCGCGGCCCTGTGTTGGCAGAAGGCAATCCAGCACTCGATGGCATTCAGTTCCGGGTGTTCTTTGATGAGCAGCTTCCCGGGCACTCTGACGCCCCGCACGCATCGGCGGTCTGGACCGCACTGGGTTTTGCGGAGGGCCAGCCGTCCCATTACGTCGCGTTCGGTCAGGGAGTGTTATCCGCCGTGAAGGCAAGTGGCAACTCCATCGTGCTACAGGGGATTTTGCCGGAAGCGTTTCGCGAAGCCGGGCAGGTTACTGTCCACGCAGAGGTCGTTGCTCCCGGAAGCCCCGAGAAGATTGTTGAACAAATCCCCTCTCAGGCTGTTCGTCTATCAGGAATCCATAGCGCCGAGGTTCATCTCTCTTCGCTGACGCGCAAGGACGGCCCTTTCACCCTCGCGTACGAATCATTCCACTACCTGCCTCTACCTAATCCCGAAGATCTATCCTGCACGGTAATCAAAGCACTCGGCGACAACTTTGATTTTCTGGCTTACTACTCGGACTTCCGCATCGACAATCAGGAAGCTGGCACGCCGAGTGAAGGCCCGCTGGGTGGCAATGTTACCGGAATCGGGCAGACTGAACACGATTTTGAAGTCAGCCTTGAGGGTTTCTGCAGCAAGGGCAGATTACAGTGGGGATACGTCCAACCGGTATATACCCACGCCATTCAAATGGACGAATTTCCACCGCCGGGAGCACCGGCCCTCACCGATCACGATATAACAACCTACACGCGCCAACTTGGCGAGCGATCGCTAGATGGGAAGATGCTTCCGTATAACTACGCAATGTCACAGATTGGGCATGAGATGGGCCACCGCTGGTCCGCGTTTGCATCGGCGAAGGTAAATGGTGAAGTTATTCCGCTCGGTCCCGTGCATTGGGCGCAGGGCTTGCAGGCCGTCGTGCCATTTCCTTATCAACTTCCTACGGAAGCATCGGCGATGGGAGGAGGCGTCTGGCAGGATAACTTTGACGGCACCTACACCCAACTGGCGGATAACTACTACGTCCCCGCATCGGGATATTCCTATCTCG
Organism: uncultured Occallatibacter sp.; assembly: GCA_964420185.1. GTDB lineage: Bacteria > Acidobacteriota > Terriglobia > Terriglobales > Acidobacteriaceae > Telmatobacter. The sequence goes on from CAYQSI010000042.1 coordinate 17,690, forward strand.
ATCTCTACTTGATGGGCTTGATCTCACCGGCGGAAGTGCCCGACTTCTTTATCCTGAGGAACCTGGTTCCAGCGGGCAAAGACGCCAATGGTCACCCCATCTACAAGGCAGACCGGACCAAGGTGACCATCAAGGATGTGATCGCCAACGAGGGGCCGCGCTTACCGGACATCAACCACTCTCAACGGAAGTTCAACACCGGAATGGTGTTGATTGTCGAGCACGGACAAAAGCCAAGCCGCGAACTCATTGAGCGCGTCAATGGCATCCGCCGGCAGTGGATCGACTATTGGGGGATAACGACGCAACACCGCGCGTCCATGACAGCGGACCCACAATAAGTCTTTCCAGCGCAACGGATCACTTGAGATCTGCGCCCGCAGCAACGGGAGCAATCCAGGCGATCAGAACGGATAGGTTGGATAACTCGCAAACCAGCTCTCTGACCGGATGGTTTTGTACCATTGAATCCGTGGTTTCCCAGGTCTCAAAATCGAGACCTGGGAAACCCAGTATTATTACAAATTCAAGCGCTCAGCAATCTAGTTCAATTCCACCACCGCTGTAACCACAGAGAGCGGAGGCAGATCCACCACCAGCTTTTGCGCCTCGATTCGTGCCGGATGCGCTTGAGGTGTGATTGCGTCCGGAGCATCGAAGCTGTTGGCGGCATTGCGGTCAGCGTGGTGAAGAATGCGCGCCGTGGCATTGCGCGGCGTCACCCCGCGGAGCATGCACTCGGCCGTCGCCTCTTCACTGTCCTTGGGATTGACCAGGCTCACCACCAGCTTGCCGGCCGCCCTGGTTGCCGAAACGGAAACTCCCAGCGGATCTTCGTTTTCTTTGTCCACGTGCACCGCCGTGTTGCCGCGATGATCCTTGAAGAGTTGGAAGGCATAATAAGTGGTGGTGCGTACGCAGCGCTCACCTTCAGGCCCATCGGTGATGAGCAGCGACTGCAACACGTTCGTGATCTGCGCAATGTTGCACATATAGAGCTTGGCCGCCTGGCGGTTGAAGAGGTTCAGGCCCAGTCCTGCTGCAACTCCGCTGCGCATCGTGCTCTGCTGCCAGAGCTTGCCGTAGCGCTTTTCGTCTGCCTCCGGAATCTTATCCCAGACTCCCCACTCATCCAGTAGGAGCCCAATCCGCGAACCCTCGCGATAGCCATCGAGCACCGAACGCTGATGGACAATTGCATCCTCTACATGCCGGAAGCTCTTGAACTGTTCTTCCATGGCTGACGCAGCGAATTTTGTAGACTCATCGGCGCCTCCGGAGTAATAGTGCATGCTCAGGCCATCCGGCATGATGGGCGATGTGGTATCCAACAGGCCGCGCGTCCAGCGAATATCATCGCCCGAGGGACCCGAGGCGATGAGAAACGGCTCGATGCCGCCCATCTTATGCAAATAGCCGGCAAACTGGCGATAGAGACCGCCATAGTAATCCGGCCGCATATTACCGCCGCAACCCCAACTCTCGTTGCCCACACCCCAATACTTCACGCGAAATGGATCGGAAGAACCATTGGCCACTCGCTCGTCGCTGAGCTTGCTGCCGCCGGGATAATTACAATATTCGACCCAGTCGCGCAGTTCCGAGGGCGACCCGGAGCCTACATTGCCAGCTAAGTACGGCTCTGCGCCGATCAGCCGGCAGAGCCCGATGAACTCATGCGTACCAAAGCTGTTGTCCTCAATGTAGTTGCCCCAACTGATGTTTACGCGCTTGGCACGCTGTTTCCTTGGCCCAATGCCTTCGCGCCAGTGATAGTCGTCAGCATAGCAACCGCCCGGCCAACGCAGCACCGGCACGCCCAACGCCTTCAAATACTCAATGGCGCTCTGGCGATAACCATGGATATTCGGGATGGGCGAATTCTCGCCCACCCACAATCCACCATAGACGCAGGAACCCAAGTGCTCGGCAAACTGCCCATGCAGAAGCGGACTCACGACGCCTTCTTCCTGCTCCGCGCGAATGAGAAACTGCCGTTTGCTTTCAGAGGCGCCCCACAGCCGGCGCGGCATGGCTGCTATCGCCGCTGCCGCGCCGGTCGATGCTAGAAAACTCCGCCGAGTTATCGATTGCTTCATACTTCCCTCACTTATGCCTTGTGGGCCTTCTTCCAATACACGGAATACCGTTCGTCCAACACCTGATAAAGCGGCTTTAACTCCGTCTCTTTCGCCTGACCAACGGTATGAAAGCGCAGTTCACCCTCGCCGGTCTTCTTGACCCATGAGGCAGCCCCCTTCGATTCCGTGCTGGTTTCAGAATGAGCCTCAAAGCTCGGCATCGGCAAGGCCGGCAAGCGATCCATATCCGGTCCTAGGCCGGCATCGATCAACTTCTGGCTCAAGCCGTCGCGCCCCATGCACGCGGCCAGCACCAGCGGCCCATAAGCCAGCGTAGCAAGTTCAGGACTGCCTGCCACCGGCTCCTGGCGCAGCGGCATGGGCATGTTCACCTCGACCCGGTCGCCGCCTCTCCAGATACGCTCGATGACCAGGTAGCCGTTGCTTCCCTTCACTGCTTTCTCCGGACGGCCATTCACACTTACCGAAATACCCTCGGCCCAATGCGGCGCACGCACCTTGAGGGCAAAAGACACCGGTTTTTCGACGTATATGGCAATCGACGTGTGCCCTTCTTCCGGAAATTCGGTCTGCTGAACAAGCCGGGCGCGCTTCTCTGGCCAGTTTACTTCCGAAGCGACAAACTGATTGACATAGATGCCATTCGCGTCCTGGAAGTAGATCGTATCCACTAGCTTCGCGTACTCCTCCATGCCCGAACCCGTACAGCAGAGATTGCCATTGTAGGGATCGTCAAAGGTCTTCCAGCCGCCGGGAATAGTGGGTACATAGTACATTAACCTGCCGTTCTCGTTCTGCGTGCCAGCGCGCACATTCCACAACAGGTGCTCATAGTAATCCATCCAATGCGCATCCGGCTTCCAGCCAAAAAGGTGGCGCGTCAATTTAAGCATGTTATAGCTGCAACAACACTCCTGACCGCCCGGCCCCAGATGGGTGCCTGCCGTATCCGGTTCGCTCCAGCCCTCGTTGGTGTTGGAGGTTCCGCCGGGGGCAAAGGTGTGATGATCCACCACTGTCTGCCAGAAGTATTCCGCGATGTCCCTGTAACGCTCGTCGCCGGTCAGCTCATAGCCGCGCGCAGCGCCAATCACCTTAGGGATATTGGTGTTCGAGTGCAGTCCAGCCAGCTTATCCTGATGCGCGGCAAGCGGCGCGAAGAAGCGCTTGTGCTCAAAGCGCAAGCCCGCATCCAGATACCTCTTCTCGCCGGTGATGGCATAGAGATTGAACAAAGCCTCGTTCATGCCGCCGTGCTCAATCGTCTGCACCCTGGCTAACTCTTCGTCGCTCAGCAGCTCAATCCACTTGATTGCCCACTCGGCCATTCTCATTGCCGTATGCAAAGCAACTTGGCTGCCGCAATGCGTATACATATCCAGATGGCCGGCCATGATCTTGTGATAGGTGTAGAAGGGCGCCCAGACGTGATCCGCATAGTTATCCCAGCGCTGCCCCGCAGGTAGATTTACGCCCTTCCTCATCCGGTCATACATGGTGGACGGATAGGCCCCCAAATAGCCGTCCGGCTGCTGGCACTCGGCCAACGCCCCCACCAGCGCTTCGGCTTTCAAACGCAGCGACTCATCGCCCGTCGAGGCGTACATCAACGCGCATGCCGAAAGATAGTGCCCGCCGGTCAGATGGCCGCGCAGATCGCAATCCGGAGCCTCCCATCCGCCCAGCGGCTCGGCCTTGGAAGGCTTGCCCGCAGTAAGGCGAAAGCTGTGCAGCAGCCGGTCATTGGGCAACATATATAGATAGACCCGGTTGCGCTCCTGCATGTCCTTGAGCAGACCCGGCTTGAGCCTCACCTGTGCCATCGGAAACGGCCTTGCCTTCCACGCCACTTTTTCATAGCCAGTGTTGTTGTTTGAACGCGGCACATCCACGACCGCATCCTGACCTAGCGCCCACAGTCCACGCGGCATCAACGCGCCTCCCGCGGCCACCGCGGCCGAGGTCAACAAGAATCCTCTCCGCGTTACGCTTTCGTTGCTCATCGCTTCTCCTTGTTATTTCTTTGCATCCGGATTTTATCCGAGGCGCAGGTTCACGGTCGTGTTGCCCAGCGGAACCATAAAGGCTCAGCGCTCCATGGTCTACTTTTGCCGCGACACAATCGTGTCTACTCCGTGCCGATGCGCTGGCTGCCACCACGCTGGCCAGCCGTTCACCGTGATGGGAAGGCCATCACTCATCAATAAGCCCTTCTCCTCGACAGAAGTTTATTCCGGTAAATATGCACCGGTAGTAAGGAAAATTTCGGGTTGGTCAAATTATTATTTATTGCGTACAATCTTGTATATCAAAAAATGTGCGGGTAAGAATCCTCCCTAACTGCCTTAATCGCCTTATCCTCACCCAAAGGAGATTTTCGGTGCATATCTCGCAATCCAAATTCTTCTCTTGTCTCCTTCTCTTTACGTCTGCCTTTTCGCCGCTGCTTCAGGCGGCGCCCGCAAAATCGGAGACCACAGTTCCGAATCCGGTGCAAACCCTTATCGAGAACTACTCGGCTGACTGCAACGACCTGGCCCGCATCTATACCGACCCGCTTTCTCCCACCACGCGCGCGCGCATGAGCCGCTTGCGCGCCTACTGGCGGCAGCAGTTGGCGGGAATCGCCTTCGCTGCGCTCGACCAGGAGGGCAAGGCCGACTATGTGCTGTTTGCCAACCACCTGACCCGCGAGGAGCACGACCAGGTCCTGGCGGAAGCGCAATGGAAAGAAGTTGGGCCGCTGTTGCCCTTGGCGCCCACCGTCTTCGCGCTGGAAGACGCCAATCGCCGCGTCGAACAGCCCAACGGCGAGAAGATCGCCGGCCAACTAAACGCAATGTCCGCTGCCATGACTGCCCGGCGTAAGGAACTCGAAGCCGTCATGGGAAAGGAGGCAGCCGGCAGGCCCAGCCGCATCACCGCTTGGCGCGCGGCCAGCGACCTTGATCAACTGCGCGACCAGCTTCATAACTGGTTTATGTTTTACAACGGATACGACCCCAGCTTCACATGGTGGGCGGCACAACCCTATCAACAGACCGACCAGGCGATGAAAGACTACGCCGCCTTTCTGCGCGAAAAAGTGGCAGGCATTGCGCCCGACGATAAAACCACCGTGATTGGCACCCCAATAGGCCGCGAGGCGCTGCTGGCTCAACTTAATGACGAGATGATTCCCTACACGCCGGAAGAGTTGATCGCGATGGCCAAAGAGCAGATGGCTTGGTGCAAGCGGGAGATGCAGCGCGCCAGCCGCGAAATGGGCTACGGCGACGACTGGCGCAAGGCGCTTGAAAAAACGAAAAACTCCTACGTGGAACCGGGCAAACAGCCGCAACTGATCCGCGACCTGGCGCTCGAAGGCTTGAAGTTCGCGGAAAAAAACAACCTGGTTACCGTGCCCGAGTTAGCCAAGGAAACTTGGCGCATGGAGATGATGACGCCGGAGCGTCAGTTGGTCAATCCCTTCTTTCTCGGCGGCGAAACCCTCATCGTCAGTTATCCCACCAACAGCATGACCTTCGACCAGCGCATGATGAGTATGCGCGGCAACAACCCCAACTTCTCGCACGCCACCGCCTTCCATGAGGAGATCCCTGGCCACTGGCTGCAGGAGTACATGACCGAGCGCTACCGGCCCTACCGGCAGCTCTTCTCCACCGGCTTCTGGATCGAGGGCAACGCCTTCTACTGGGAGATGGTCTACTGGGATCACGGATTCAACACAACCCCGGAGCAGCGCATGGGCGCGCTCTTCTGGCGGATGCACCGCGCGGCGCGCATCATCTTCACGCTCAACTTTCAACTGGGAACCATGACGCCGGAGCAAGCCGTCGATTTCCTGGTCGATGAGGCGGGCCATGAACGCGACAACGCTACCGCCGAGGTGCGCCGCTCCTTCGAAGGGGGCTACGACCCGCTCTACCAATGCGCCTACATGCTCGGGGCCTTGCAGTTCCGCGCGCTTCATCATGAGTTAGTGGACTCGGGAAAGATGACCGACCGCCAATATCACGACGCCATCCTGCACGAAAACATGATGCCTATCGAAATCTTGCACGCAATTCTCACCGGTAAGCAGCTAACTCCCGATTTTAAAAGCTCATGGCGTTTCCTTGATGAATTGCAAGCCACGCCTCCGGCGCAGCTTGGGCCACAAGGCTTGTGAGAAACTTGCTCGACTGCGAACATACCCTTTGGCACTACAACGATAGAGTATGACAACCTAATTCAACCAGGGCGGTTTCCTTTATGTTGGAGGGAAACCGCTCAGGGTTTCACTGGCTTGGTGTCTTGGATTGATAAACCAAATCAGCCTCTTCATTGGTACAAAAGGATAATACGCTGTTTGACGCTCTCTATAAATCATGTCAACATTCTGCTGTTGGGCAATCGGAGTTACTGTACCTAGAAGTAAATCGTCTGTTCTGCTGCTTCCCGTTTGCTCCTCCAGCGCCCTACGCCTTCCTGACAGGATTCGCTGTTTTGTCATAGACCCAAAGAAGCACTGCTGTAACTAGACCGACAGCCGCAACACTCCACCAGATCCGCGCCGGCTGATGAGTGACTTCTCCGAAGTGATGAACAAGTGTGCCCCCGAACCACCCGCCAACCAGCGAACCAATTCCAATAGGCAGGAATGCAAATCCCATATATGTCCCCTGTTGCCCTGGCGGCGCAAGCTGCGATATGTATTCGTAATAGCGGGGCTGCTGTATCATTTCACCGAGCGCCAGTACAATGAGAGTAAGGACCGCTCCCCAGACGGTAGGTCGAAATGCAAGAATCAGCCACGAGATGGCTGTAATCGCTGTGCCCAGAACAACAGCCTGAAGAGCTGGAATCTTTCTGAGTAACAAGCTCATCAGGAGTGTAAGACAGATCACGGTCAAACCGTCGGTACCCAATATCATCTCGACGGGGGCATTCTCGCTGATGTAGCCGTGAATATACCCTGGAAGGCTGATATACATCTGCCAATAAACGATATAGTAGCCGCTGAAAATCATCAGAAACCACATGAAACGGCTCAGCCCGCAGAGTATGAGCCCCAGAATTCCGAGCCAAATCCACCAGGGAATGTTGAAACTGGGATAAACCAACGATCCCATGCGAAGTAACAAAGCTATCAGGCATACCGGCAGAACAAGCCGGTAGTTGCCCACGACTACGCAGAAATTCCGCGCGACCGTAGCCATCGAAGGTAGAGGCACGTCCCCCACTTTGCGAGGGTTCTGGAAGAAAAATAGAACTACAAAAAACATCGCAAAGACACTTAGCGCGGCGATGCGATAAACATTCTCGACTCCCATGCGGCGATGAGCCCAGGAAGCAAAGAAAGGCCCGGCAGCTCCGCCGATGTTAACCATCGTGTAATAGAGTGAGTAGCCGATGGAGCGCACATTCTCTTTGGAAGCGCGGGCCGTGGTGCCGGCCACGCAAGGCTTGACCAACGCCGCGCCCAGGGCGGGCAGAACTAGAATGACTCCCACAAACAACTCGAGCGGCATGGCATTGCGCACGGGCGCCAGCCATGATGATCCGATGGAGCCGAGCAGAAAATAGGAAACCGCAAGAATCAGGTATGCAACCGAAAGAGCGCGGCGAAAGCCCAGCCGATCAGCAACGGCTCCGCCAAAAATGGCCAGAAACCACAGCATGCCGCCGAAGATACCGGTCAATGTTCCGGTTTGCTCGGTTGAGAAATTCAGTTGATTCTGCAGGTACAGCGCGAGGGATGCAAACGCGGCGTAGTAAGAAAGCCGCTCGAAGATCTCACTGAGGTTCGCGATCCAGAAGGGGCGTTCGAACCCCGTGCGAATCTCATAAAAGCGCTCGGAGACAGTCAACTCGGGCTCCTGATGAACGGCTTCTAACTTCAAAGACGCCCAGGTTAAATCAGTACGACTTCCTGCTGTATGCGGCCCGTCACTTCGGCCGCTCCCGGCCGCACCAACATATCTACCTCACTGCGCAGGCCGAACTCAGGAAGATAAATTCCGGGCTCAATGGAAAAGAACGTATTCGGAATCACTTCGCGATCATCGCGGGATTCGTAATTGTCCATGTTCGCGCCATTTCCGTGCACCTCGGTTCCAATGGAATGCCCGACACGGTTATTCAAATACTTTCCGTATCCGGCAGCCTCGATAACATCACGGGAAGCCTTATCGACCTCCCATCCGCAAAGTTTATTTCCCGCCGAAATAGCGGAGCGCACTTTCTCAATGCCCGCGTCGCGCGACGCTTTAACAATCTTGAAGATCTTGCTGATCTGGTCGGGCACTGAGTTTCCCACAAAGCCGGTCCAACTGATGTCGTAGTATACCGCGCCAGGGGTGTTCTTTTTTCCCCAGACATCGAGCAACACGAAGTCGCCTTCGCCAATTCGCGCCGAATCCGTTGCGGAGGGTGCGTAATGCGGAATGCCGCTGTTTTGATTCGCAGCAACGATAGACGGGGAGTCCATAACCAGATTCTCGCGCTGGAACGCTTCCACCAGCCATTGCTGAATCTCGAACTCGGTAGTTCCACCGTGGCGGGCGCGGTTGCCTATCTCACAGAGAGCTGCGGCCATGATGGCATCAATTGAATCGCGCGCAGCAAAGTGGGAGCGAATTTGATCCTCAGTACAGGTTGCTTCGAACCTCGACAGCAGGTCGGCGGAACTAACAACGTTATTACCAAAGCTGCGAATCAAATCTACAGTTCCTGCATCCACGACCGACAACGTAAATAACATGTTGTCAGGAGAGAACTGCATGGCGATGTTAGGCAACCCGGAAAGCATTTCGCGCAACTGCTGAAGGAGTTCCTGCCGCGACGCGTAGATCCGTTTGCTGCCGGGGAGACTGTCCAAATGAAAGGGTTCAATCTGATGCGATAACTTAACGGGTTCGCCGTGAGCGGGAATCAGGTAGAACCACCGTCTGGAAGCCATCAGAGATTCCGGCAGCCCTAGAATCCGATAAGCGCTGGCATCGCGGTGATGGTTATCGCAAAAGAGCCACGCATCAATAGAACCAGCACACAATGCCGCTTGAATATCCTTAATCCCGGTCATCATCTCTCCTTGGATCTCTGTACAATCCTCACTGCATTTGACCGGTTTGCCTGCCGGTCCGTGATTTTTCAATCACATTTCTCAAAACTTCGACACCACACATCATATACGCCCGCCAGTGTATTTGAGTCTGACGACTTGCTTCCCAGCGGTCAGTTCAATCAGGCTGAAGCCAGATAAGAGTGATATGGTTCACAGGCCCTGCACGGCAGCATGACAGGCCAACCTGGAATGTACACGCTGGCCTGCCGTGAAAAGCCCGATGGTTCCATGAAGCACTTACTATCGCGCAAAGGCCTCGTGCTCGGTGCGCGCAATAATTTCGTCCTGCAGAGCCTTGGTCAGGTCACAAAAGTAATCGCTGTAGCCGGCAACCCGCACGATCAGGTCGCGGTACTTCTCCGGATTTGCCTGTGCGGCATGCAGCGTGGCCGCAGTAACCACATTGAACTGGATGTGATGCCCATCCAAACGGAAGTAGGAGCGAACCAGTTGCGCAACCTTGTCGAGCCCAGCGTCATCCTGCAGTAACTGGGGCGTGAATTTCTGATTCAGCAGCGTCCCTCCGGTACGGCCCTGATCCATCTTGCTCGCGGACTTCACCACGGCCGTCGGCCCATGACGGTCCGCGCCCTGCGCAGGTGAAATGCCGTCTGAAAGCGGTTCCCAAGCGTGCCGGCCATCGGGGGTTGCTCCGGTCACCGAGCCAAAGTAAACGTGGCAAGTGGTGGAAAGATAATTTACCCGGTAACATCCACCTTTGGTATTTTTCCGGCCATCTATCTCATCGAAGAAGGCGTTAAACACATCCTGGAGAATCTCATCCGCGTAATCTTCATCATTTCCGAACTTCGGCGTATTGTTCCACAGCGCCAGGCGTTGCTTCTCGCTGCCCTCAAAGTTGTGAGCCAACGACCTCAGCAATGCGTCCATGGTCATCGTCTTGCGTTCGAAGACGTGGTATTTCATCGCGGACAGGCTGTCAGTGCAAGTCGCCGGGGCTACTCCCATGATGTAAGTCGTGTTGTACCTGGGACCGCCGTTGTTGTAATCCTTTCCGTTGACAATGCAGTCATCCACCAGCATGGATAAAAACGGCGCCGGCATATAATCCGCATACAAGCGTTCAATGACATTGTTACCCCGCACCTTGATGTCAACAAAATGGTGCAGTTGCTCCCGGAACGCCGCAAACAATTGTTCGTAAGAAGTGAACGTGCGAGGATCCCCGGTCTCTTTGCCGATCTTCTTCCCGGTGCGCGAATCCACGCCGTTGTTCAACGTGATCTCAAGCACCTTGGGAAGATTAAAGTAGCCCGTCAGGATATACGCTTCCTTCCCAAACGCGCCGGTCTCTACGCAGCCGGAGATGCCGCCACAGCGTGCGTCTTCGATCTTCTTTCCCTGCCGCAATAACTCCTGGACGACCATATCGGCGTTAAAGATCGATGGCTGTCCCCATCCCTCGCGCACAATTTCCAGGCCGCGCCGCAGAAAGGCATCCGGATTTTTCTTGCTCAACTGGAGATTCGAGGAGGGCTGCAGCAAGTGCATTTCATCGATGACATCGAGAATGAGATAGGTGACGTCGTTCACGCCGTCCGACCCATCGCGTTTCAATCCACCGTTGTTGATGTTCGCAAAGTCGGTGTAAGTGCCGCTCTCCGCTGCCGTCACGCCCACTTTTGGAGGAGCGGGCTGATTGTTGAACTTGACCCACAGACATTCGAGAAGCTCTTTGGCCTGATCCCTGGTCATCGCGCCTTCTTCTATATCTTTTTGATAGAAGGGGAATAAGTGCTGATCGAATCGCCCAGGACAGAACGAGTCCCAGGTGTTCAGCTCCGTGACCACGCCAAGATGGGTGAACCAATAAGCCTGCACTGCCTCCCAGAAGTTGCGCGGAGTATGCGCAGGTACATGGTGGCAGACCTTTGCGATATTGAGTAACTCCGCCCTGCGGGCTGGATTTGTTTCTGTTTTAGCCAGCGCCTCCGCCTTTTCGGCATGGCGTTCCGCAAATCGCATGACCGCATCAGCCGCGATGGACATGGCCCGCAACTCATCTCTCCTCACAGAAGCCTGGGGATCGTTGAAGAAATCCAGGCGCGACAGAGCGGACTCGATATCGACCTTCAGATCCAGCAGACCCTTGCGATAGATGACGTCGCCTAACACCGTGTGCCCGGGCGCGCGCTGTTCCATGAATTCCGTAAACATGCCGGCATCGTACGCATTCTTCCACTCCGGAGTCATCTCCTCAAAAATCAGATCGCGTATGGAGCGACCTTTCCAAAAGGGAATTACATCGTCCTTTTGGACCCGGAGGGCGTTTGCATCCACGGAATACGAAATCTTCTCGCGCGAATTCAGGACTTCAAAGTCCTCAATGCTGTGGCAGCAGAGCTCAGGAAAAGTGGGCGTTGCCTTGGGCCCAGATCCACGCTCGCCAACAATCAAGTCCTCGCTGCCTATATAGATTTCCTTGTTCTCCATAAGGTATTGAAGCGCCCGGGCACGGCAAATTGGAATGGGAACCGTCCTATCCTGCCGGTAAAAATCAGTGAGCAGAGCCGCTCGTTCGATAGAGAGCCACGGTTTTGTATCAATGGTTTCTTGTCTTAATCTGGTCACACGTGCGTTCATATTATCCTCCGATCCGCACATTAAGTTTGTCGCGCCTCAGGCGCTCCGCAAGGGTTTCCATCTCTTCGGCAGTGGGCGGTTCTACTCCCTCCATGTCGCGAGGCAGATGCAGCCTTTCATATTTGTCGCTGCCAAGGCTGTGGTAGGGGAGAAGATCAACATCTCGAAGTCCGAAGGAAGTCATACACGCGGACAGCGCGTCAAAATTGTCGCTGTCGTCGTTCACGCCGGGAATTACGGGAACGCGGACAATGATAGATTTTCCGCATTCCGCCAACATTTTGAGATTCTGCAGAATCAGTTCATTCTTCACGCCGGTGAATCGCAGGTGTCTTTCGCTGTTCATCAGCTTCAAATCGTAGAGAAACAGATCGACGTGCTCGCTAACTCGGCGCAAAACGCCGGGGTCAGCAAATCCGCAGGTATCAAGAACAGTACGAATCCGCCGGGCCTTGCAGGCAGCTAACAGCGCCTCGACAAAACCTGCCTGAAGCAGGGGTTCGCCACCAGAAACTGTAACTCCGCCCCCGGATTCATCAAAGAACACCTGGTCCTTCAAAACCTCGGCCAGCACTTCCGGCACCGTCATCCGACGGCCCGCGAGTTGACGCGCACCGCTGGGGCAAGCATCAACACAGGCTCCGCAACGCTGGCATAACTCAGGATCGTGGATGAGCTGCTTGTCCAGATGCAGTGCGCCGTGCGGACATGCGCTGACGCAATCCCCGCAGTGAATGCACCGTTCTTCAAAGTAAATCAGTTCCGGTTCGCGCGACTGACTCTCGGGATTGTGACACCAGCGGCAGCGCAACGGACAGCCCTTGAGAAATACCGTGGTTCGAATCCCAGGACCATCGTGGAGCGAGAAACGCATGAGATTGAAAACAAGACCTGCCGGCGTCTCTCCGGGCCGTAGACTGGGATGATTTTGCGCGGCGATTTGCTGTAGGCTGTTCATTCCCCATGCCACCTTAGTATGCAATATAGTATACAATATAACCTAAGGCTCCCAGGATGTGATGGCAGTCACAGAGGTTGAGACGCGCAGATTATGGTTACTGGCGCATCCTCCGCCCCCATCCTACTTCTTTTCAAATATTTTGACTAGAATGGCCCATGGCGGCTGATACTGGGTTACGCGGCGGTATACAGCCAATTGATGATTCCGGTGCCCTCTGAGACCGGAGGGGAAAGAAAAATGACACAATCAGTGACGAAAAAGGCCAAGGTTTTGAAGAAGATATCCTCGAAGGCCGAGCATGGAACCAGCGTCGGCGTTGCGTTTCAGCGAATTCGCGAAATGATCGTGCACGGCAGGTTGGCGCCAGGCTCATGGATCGTTGAAGGCGACCTGTGTGAACACCTGAACATGAGCCGGACGCCGGTTCGGGGCGCTCTCTATCTGCTGCAACGCGAGGGCTATGTCGACGAACATCGTAACGGCAGCAAGTCGCGCATGCGCGTCACACCGCTAACCAAAGAAGACGCCAGCGAACTTTATCCGATCATCGGCCGCGTCGAGGGTCTGGCCGGACGCCGCGCCGCTGCATTGCCGCAACCGGAGCGCGCCGAGCTGGCAGCCAAGTTGAAGTCGGCTAATGACAAGCTGGGGCAGATTGCGCACGAGCGCAGTTACAGCGGGCCTGGCGTCTTCGATCTCGACCACGAGTTCCATTCTTTACTGGTGGTTGCTGGTTCCGGACCACGACTGAGCAAACTGCACCGGGCGATTGAACCGCAGGCAGAGCGCTATTGGCGGCTCTACGCGAGTTCGATCGTTGAGGAATTGCACCTCATGGTGGCCGAGCACGAAGAAATCATTGATGCGTTGGTGAATGGAGATCCTGACCGGCTGGAGCGAGCGCTCTCCACCAACTGGGATAACGGTTGTAAACGGTTGGCGCAGGTGATCGACATCTTCGGCGAACGCGGCAGTTGGTAGCGGCTGCCGGCAAGGCATAGCAAACGAGATACATCAGAGGGCAGCTTCCCAGGGAGCTGCCCTTTGTTCTTCTGCTGAGGTTTTGCATGGGTTCGGGAAACGATTTCTTGCCTGCGGCTTCCAGCCACGTGTGGCGGGAAGGCCGTGAGCTACAATTGCTGCGATATGTCAACCACTCATTTCACCACCTCTATTCATCCGTGCTCGCCCCAGGGCGGG
>CAYQSI010000043.1:0-31119 GCA_964420185.1 uncultured Occallatibacter sp.
AATCACCATCTCAAGGATACGGTAGATGCCAGGTCTGCCCCGGAAGGCGCATCGCTCTTTGTATTGGATAGCGCTCCGACGGATCCTTGGTGGAAGCATTTCTTCGGAATTCAGCAAGAGATCAAGCAAGTGAGTAAAGGCGTACTGGTTTTCCTTCCCGTACGCGATCGAACTTTTGCCCTCTCATTTGGCCATGTCTATCACAAGCTTAAAGACGAGAGTTATGAATACGATTTTGGGCTGCGCGTTACTCTCAACTGCGTTGACCCCAATGAACTCAAGAGCACCGACACCCTTGAGCCAGGAGCAGCCAGACGGCAAAGAACGCAGGTGCCGATCGGGTCGGATCTCACCTACTTCGACTTCGATCGTGACAGCTCAATTCTTAAGAGCCTCACAGGGAAGGTTAAAAGGCAGTATGCCAACCTGTTCAAGCACGCTACCGGCTCCAGTAGCCTACTCATCAGTTCAGACACAGCTTCCATTGGCCTGATCAATTTGTGCGGTCAATTGCTCGATTTGTATAACAGCGACGACTATCGAGTTGCATTCCCAGACATACAGAACATAACCCCAGTGCGCGACCCCACGGTGATAGAGGCATTGAACGAAGAGTTACTTCAAGCGTTTCGAGCGAAGAATGGAAATCTTTACCTTGCCATCCCAGAAATTGTCGACTATCAGAACGGGCCACACTACGCCTCGTTTTCTGGAGTGGGACCGAGCATGATTTTCGAAGACGTCTTTATCGATGAGTACTACAGCTACTTGGAAAGCAACGCGGCGGATCTGAACAGCGTTGGCTACGAGGATCTCAAATGCCACGGTCTAAACCTGAAGAACGAAAATGATGAACTTCTCAAGCATTTCTCCATTCTCAACTGCCTCATCTTCGACGCCGCATCTGACACCGAACAGAGCTACCATCTATCCGACGGGAAATGGTACAGAGTCGAAAACTCTTACCTGGAAAAACTGAAGGCCTCTCTTGATCCACTCTGCATCGAGGCTCCACTGCGGCCTTTTGCGCATGAAAGTGAAGGCAAGTACAACGAGGCTGTCGCAGAGGAAGATGGTTCATTTATCTGTCTTGACATGACGAATATCAGCCCCCGCGGAGAAACACAAATTGAACCATGCGACTTGTACTCAGTTGACGGTAGACTTGGAATCTTCTACCACATCAAAGTGTCGACACTTTCGCCCCTACTTAGCCACCTATTCAATCAGGGAACGAACGCAATTGAACTGCTTAAGCTCGAATCAGAATCTATCCAACGACTTCGAGCCCTGATCGGGGCAAGGGCCTCGGATCAGACGAGAGAAGGTTTCCTCGGGCCCATCGAACGAGAAGCGTTTGGCGTTTGCTTTGGAATTGTGACCCACAAGGACAAGGCCGCACGTTCGGAAAACCTGCCGCTGTTCTCGCGAATTAGCCTTATGCGCAACGCGAAGGCGCTTCAGCTCATGGGTACCGCCTGTAGGTTGAGCTTCATCGAAGATCAGTCGGAAAAGAAAACCGGGATCAAGAAGGAACGCAAGAAGAGAACCGTCCACCAAATATTGGAGGGCCAAGCAGTCACCGGAGGGTAGACCGGATTCTTCAGGTTTCCTGCGAACGGGCGATTTATAGCGGAAGTTTACGCTAGCGGCAATTCCTCGCTTCCGACGATATCGCTACACACAGCGGGTGCACAAGGCGCTTGACGCTCTGGTAGCCGCCCGCAAATCCGTGCCCTTCGACCAGATCCTGCCAGAGACCCTTTACGTTGCGGCCCCACTGTAGTTCCAGCGTGATCGTCTCGCGGTATGCCTGACAGGCATACCGCGAGCGCTTGCCGTCCAACTCTGGCGGAGCCATGACAGCCCGAAGTCGGCGGTCACCCCGTTGGCCGGTTTTGATCTGTTGGCTGATTTTGAATGGCCTGAGTCGGTGGTCATCCAAGTGGCCGCTTTTGGGTGCCCGCCAAGGCTCAGGAGCAGGCATGAGCGTTAGGGAAATGGTTCAGCCAGTTCGCGTTTTCCGGACACTGGCCGACATGCACTAAGACTTTGCAGGACCTATCTGGCCTAACGCGTGGGCTATTGGTGCTCGCTACGCGCCCTCATCACTTTGTTCGCGCTCAGTGGGCCCAGATTGTTCAATCGCCTTCCGGGAAAGATCGGCCAGAGAGTCCTCCTCGGGCACTAATTCTATGACCCGCTTTGCCAGGGATACGTTTGTGAACGATAGGCCCGTGTCTCTCAAAAATGTCAGCACCGCCACCCTCTCGCCTTCGGGCTTCGCAGGCCCCAGCATTCGGTCGCAGAATGTCGCAAGCTTCTGCGGAAGCGCCCCGCCTGGCACCAAACCAACATTTTTGAGCATAGCGAGGTACGGCTCCATCTGGGAGATCGGGACGCCTGAGCTCTCTAGCGCAATTAGCCTGTCCTGCGCCTCGTCGGTGTAGCCCCTCGCGCGTTCAGCTTCAAGATGGGGGAGAAGGCTGACCAATACGATGGAGGCTTCGGATGGGCTCACTCGCGCGGCCTCGAACGCAATATCCATAAGGTTATCTACCAGCCCTTTGTCAGAGAAGAGGTTCTCGTCAGCAACGAGGTCCTCAGTGACTTTTTGGAGGATCTGCACCCACTGCGGCTGACGCGGCAGGAGGAAGCGTGAGACCAGCTCCTTTGCGAGCCACAGCCGATTCTGATTAGAAAGCTTCGTACCGAGGAAGCGGAGCTCGGTGAAATACTTCTCGACGTTGAGTCCAAGGATCTCGATGTAGCACTCGGATAAGCCGCGTGCGACGTCCTCGTCCAATAACTCTGGGCCGTCCTTTGCTGCCGCAAGCAGCTGGTCCAAGGCCCCAATATGAGCTGAGCACTTGTCCTTGAGGAATTGGTCAACGAATGCGCCGATCTGCTTGCGGAGAATTTCGTCTTCAACCTTCTCGCGCCTTCCTCGGGCAACTACGTGTGGAAACAACGCGATATCCCAGGGTCGCGCCTCGTCAAATATCCCGAGCGCAGCGACGACGCTCGCAGCGGGAAAGCAATTTAATATACGCTCTCGATCAGGGGGCGCATTGGCCGTGCCCAATCGGGCCTCCAGGCGCTGGGCCTGCATCTTCATTGCCGCAATGTTTTCAGGGATCGTGAGCAGCCGAGCAGTAACGTTTGGCGTCAACGCCGTCAATAGTTGCACCAGCGCGGCGGGGTCCGGAGCATCCTGCAGAAATGTCTGATAGAGGCCATCGATAGTGGCCTGTACTTCTGCCGACATCGCTTTCCGTATGACGATCAAAGGCGCGAGCCAAGGTGCCTTTAGCGCTACGTTACCCTGTGATGTGACTTGCTCAACGAGGGCCGCCGCAACGACGTTTAGGTAGGGCGACTTTAGGCTTACAGAAAACAGACGATACAGAAGCCCAATCGCACTTTTGGCTTGCGGGTCAAAATTCCGGGTCCGTGTGCCGTTAACGGTTCGTGCAATTGCTTCTGCGATTGCGCATTTGGCCGGCTCCTCCATCTCGGATTGGAACTTCGTTAGGACCGAAAACCTCTGTGTATCCAACTCGTCATTGAGGAAGGTCAGTTTGCTAGCGACTAGCGCTAGCGTCGACGGCGAAGCGAGCCACGCTAGGACGGCGTCGCTCGCGTTTGACCTTCTCTGCGATGCCTCAAAAAGCAGCTTGAGAGCATCCGACTCTTCCCTTGCGTACCTTGCCTCAAGACATGAGGCAAGCTTCGAACGAAGGCTCGCCGAAAGCTGGCTCTCATGGTCGAGAAACTGTCCCCAATATTGTAGGTAATTTTTGCCAAGAGGACCGGTGGGGTCGAATAAGTTAGCAATCTCTTCAAGACATCTTTCCTTCTGCACCGTATTGATTGTCGGAGAAAAGGCAAAAAGGTCTGGCAGAGAGAACACCTCGGCGAGGTCGTTAGCCTTCGCGGCGCCCATAACGTACTCCAGGAGATCGGACACCGTAAGTTCGAGTGTCCGGCTGCCTGTCACCGTTCCTGCCGCCTTAAGGAGAACCGAAGCCGAATTTTTTAGGAAGATGTCGCGGGGAGGTCGAGCGTCAAGCCAACGCCGGGTCTGGTCGGTTGCGATTCGGACGATGTCCTCCTGCTCCGAAGGGGATTTCGCCGCAGTTAGCAGGTCTAAGAATTCCTTCGACTCCCCTTTTCGAAGGTTGTTCTGGACCGCAGTAGCAATGGCCTGGTTCCGCTCGTAATCCACACGTTTGAGGTAGATAAAAGGTCGGATGTCAGCGTCGGAAGACACATGCTTGGTTGCGTGCAGGAACGAGCGAAGGCCCGTAGGGACACGTGCATCGTCGATCATCTCCCTGGTCGATATCTTGCGATTAAGATCTGACCACAGCTCAGGATCCTCCGCCAGGAGAGCAAGGAAGCTCGGCCATTCGACCGAAATTACGGACATTTTTGTGAGCAGCGGGAGATTAGATGTCAGGGCGCCGGTTTCAACGAGGCCCTGATTCTCTGCTTGGACAGCCAACGACCGGAAAGCGGTTAAATCGTTTAGGACGCGTTTTATCTGCCTCGGAGTCTGCCCGAGGTAGCCCAATACGAGGACATCCCGGGCGTCGGCGGGAAGGTCGCTCATCCCCGCGACGCCGAGCTGTTGGTCCAGGAATGTCTCAATATCGAACTCCGGAGCGATGGGAAGGCGCAGCGTTGTCTGGAAGAATTTATTTAGGAACTCCCTCGCGTATTTCTGGCCGCCGTCACCATCTTGCGACGTATAGGACTTCGAAATGTGCTTTAGCAATGCCGCTTCATCGCACGGAATGATGTAGACGCATCCCGGCTCGTCAAGGTAGGTCTTGATCACGCCAATTGTCTCAACGGCAACAACTTCGGAGCAGCGGTCTAAGTTATCGAAGACAAAAATGATCCTTTTTCCCTTCGAGCCGGGAGTAGATGTAGCCTGAAGGATCATATCCCGGAAGATCTCACCGAATTTCTCAGCGCTAAAGGCCGGCTGCGCCGAGACATGCCTGACTTTTCGATCGAAGACCAACCCCGACAGAGACTTGAAAAGCTCCTTGACGACAGCCTCAAACAAAAACGCGGCGGCCCAGCCCGTAGCTAGGAATGCCGCGACGGTTGTGAGAATATGCCCAGCAAAGGAGGCTTTCGGGGAGAACAGGAGGGAGGCGAAGAACGCGCAGAAGAAGACGACCACTCCGAGACCCAGCCAACGTACCGCTGCGAAATTCACTAAGAGTTTGTCATGGTCCTCCCAGCTTTCTTCAAATTCGAGGTGGCTCTGTAAGGACCGCCCGCCGAACTTATAATCTGGTATTGCTCCCTGATCGGTTAGGGACCGATGTGTCTCGAGCAAGATCCAACGCTTTAGGGGCTCATTAGAGTACTTCCAGACGTCCAAATAAACATAGTGAACAGTTGGGTCGCTTGCAGACTGCATTTGGACTAGGTTGCAGATGGAGGTCTTGCCGGTGCCCCAGCTGCTGTATAGCGCGATCGAAAAGGGTGTTTCACAGGCCTTCGCGATATGATATAAGACCTTCGCGTAGGTCGTGTGGACTCCGAATTTATCCTGATCGCTGGATTGGACAGCGCCGTCGGATAGGAACTTCCAAGGCATGCCTTCGGTCGTGTTGGCCACGGTACCTCTCTAACGGCGTTTCTGAAATAACCTAAGGATACTCCGCAACCCAGTCATTTTCAATAAGTTTACTGCCGAGGCTTGTGGACGCACTGGGTGCTGTTCGGCCGCCAGCGGGCGCACTAATTCCGGTGGCCTCGGGAATAGATCCCGACAAACTCCGATTGCGACGCCGATCTTGCCCCTCGTCTTAGCAACACAGCGAGAACGTGCCCTAGTCCACCTCATCAACGGACCCGAAGGACGATTGCGCGGACTCTGGAGCATTGGCCAGCCCACTGTAAACTGGGTCACCAGTCCGTGCCCTTCTGCTATTGGAGCCGCAGCCAACTCTGACCTCCATGTCGAAATGAAATTCGGTTTCAGCCCAACTTCAGGATTGATCGTGATTTAGAGGTCACCAACAGCCGAAAAATTCAACTGCTGTTTATCAGGTCCGACACTCCGAGTTTCCGAGCATCAATCTGGTTCACACTCCCTTTGGGGGTGACCATTCGCGCATGGCTCTCCATCTTATCTCTTGCTTGCATGATGGATACCTCACTCAAGGCCCGGGGCTCGGCTGCAACGTTTGTAGAGGACGCGCATATCTACTGGCGAAGCCGGCGAAACAGATCGGCGATGTCGATGCCGAGCGCTGATGTGGCGCGTTCGAGCGTCTGGAAGGACGGAACCAGAAGGCCACGCTCAACCTTTGATATATGGGAGCGCACCGTGCCCATGGCATTGGCGAGTTGCCTTTGGCTAAGTTTCCGTTCTTTCCGGAGATCCCTAACCGCAGCGCCGATGCGCTTGGCAAGAGGCTCGGTCGAAAGTTCATCGCCGTGAGACGGAGATGAACCTGCCGGCAGGCTGTCATGCAGCGTCTCAAGAGGCTGGTGACAGCGGCGGCAGAGACCGCTTGTTGAGCGGAATTGGACGAGGCGGCAATGTGGACAGCGCAGAACTTCACGGTTTGGAAATGGATTTGATTGCATGGGGGATCTCCGGCACGACGCGAGCTCGGCCGTACGACTGACTGCAAGGGCAGCGCAGTGGATATGGGGGCTTCGCACATTGCAAAGCTGCAGGGCAAATGGAAGAACGGGCAGGGATCGCATCGTGGCGCCGGTATGTCGGGCCTTTCGGGCGTCACAGTCAACCCCAGCACAGCGCAGGACAGGCACTCAGTAAAGGTTCAGGCCGGCTCCGAATCGATCAAAATGAGATTGGTACGAGAAAATGAATATACTTAGATGCACAATTCGACGCGGAGGCCCGATTTCCTCGCGTTTCCTGGCCTAAGTTATGCCAAACTATCGTCTCCGGCAGTACTGGGGAAAGAGGTTTGATATGAGCGTTATCGATGATTCACTGGCCTTTGATGCAAGCGGCGAGGAGGGGATAGGTGGCACCCGGCGCAAAGAGGAACCGACGGACAGCCTAGATTTTGGCGACGGCATCCCCATGACCTGCGCGGAGATGGCCGCCGAAGTGAACGCCATAGCGCGAGGTGAGAATCCGCCTCCAGGGCCACGGCCCTGCCATGAACTTTGGACCGAAGAGGACGAGCGCATTGCGGAGGCTGAATCGCCCAGCCACCTCTCGAATGATCCCCCCTTTGGCTTCCGGTTCCCGGAAGAGGTCGAGCTCAATGGGTGCGGCATCTACGAGACGATGTTCGACACCCTGCCCGAAATGGACATCATCATCGAGAACGAGTGCATCATGTAGCGTATGCACTAGCCGCTGAGGCGAGCGAGGATTTCGGCAAGCTGGAGGCCACACTGAGAGTAGCCAACCACTGCCTTGAAAGTTGCTGTGAAGAGCAGCAACTTTCAGGACAGCATAATCGGCAGAAGCCAGAGCGGCAGCCACTTCCGAGCCTGCCGCTCGGGACACGATGTCCGCATTGGCGAGGTACGGGCCGGCGGTTACGTTGCCGCAAGTCTTACCGCAGACGGAACCGTCTTCCGCGTGGTGCGTGCCTCGGCCACCCTCTATGCGGCTCTGCCGGGCATTTGAAGCAGCTTGCCCCCGCGTTGGGCGCTCTCCAGGAAGTCCGCCCAATCCTGCATCATCTTGGCACGCGGCCCCAGGTACAGGGCATGGTTGTACGCAGCGCTCACGGCATTGCGGGGAGCGTGCGCAAGCTGCAATTCGATGTGGTCGTGCGGGTACCCTTGCTCGTGCAGGATCGTCGAGGCCAAACCACGAAAGCCATGCCCGGTCATTTTCCCTTTGAAACCCATGCGCTCCAATGCCGCCAAAATAGTGTTGTTGGAAATGGGTTGGGCAGCATTGTGGTCGCCGGGGAAAAGCCATTCGCTGCTCCCAGCCAAATCGCGCAACATCTCCAGAACCTCCAATGCCTGCCTAGCCAACGGCACAATATGCGGGGCGCGCATCTTCATACGCTGCGAAGGTATATCCCAGCGGCCGGCTTCGAGGTCAAACTCCGTCCACTTGGCCCCGATCAATTCGCTGGTACGAACAAAGGTCATGGCCATCAACTTCATCGCCAGCCGTGTGATCTGCCTTCCCTGATAGACCTCGATGCGCTTAAGCAATGTGGGCAGCTCTTTGGCATCGATGCGGGCATAGTTGGTTTTGTGTGTCGATTTCAGGATGTCGCTGGGACGAATCTCGCTGGCTGGGTTGCGCTTTGCATATCCGTGAGCAATTCCGTAACGAAAAACTTGCCCCACCGTCTCCAGTGCGCGCTTGGCAATATCCCGCGCGCCGCGATCCTGAATCGCGATGGCCATCGCTACCAGTTCTGGCGCCTCGATCTCCGCAATGGGACGGGCACCCAAGCAGGGCAGAATATCAGCCGCCATGCGCCGCCGGACCGAGTCCACATGTCGCGGGCTCTTCCCATCCTGCCAATGCTCCAGCCATTGTGCGGTAATGCTCTGAAAAGAATTCTCAACCGCTGCTTTCTCAGCGGTCTTCTCGGTTTTTCTATGCACCATCGGGTCAACGCCTGTAGCAAGGAGCTTGCGGGCTTCGCTGTGCCGCTCCCTCGCCTGTACAAGTGAAGTATCCGGATACTTTCCCAGCGCCATGAGCTTTTTCTTGCCGTCAAAGCGATAGGACCAGCGCCACAGCTTTCCGCCGTTTGGCTTAACCCAGAGGTAGAGCCCGCCTCCATCGGCCATGCTGTAGGCTTTTTCTCTTGCCCTAGCCTTTTTGACCCCCATATCGGATAGATCCATCATGCCAAAACCTCCCAGTTAAGAAAAGTACATCCATTTCAAGAATAGAATACATCCAAATGTACATCCATAAATCGTAGCTTGCCCTGGACGCCCCTGAACGCAGAAAGACGTAAAGCCTAGCAATTGCTAGGCTTTACGTCTTTTCTCTAGATGTCTTTGGATGTGCTTGGAAGGGGTGCTGGCGGAGAGAGGGGGATTCGAACCCCCGATAGAGCTTTTAGGCCCTATAACGGTTTAGCAAACCGCCGCCTTCAGCCACTCGGCCATCTCTCCGCGCCTCAGAGGATTATACCGGAAGTGGGGCTGGCGGTGCGCCGGAAACTGGTTTCCGGCAACCGTCCCTGTTTTGGACGCCCCAATCCGGCTCTCCGGCTACTTGCCCGCCTTCTCCGCGGCGAGCCTCGCCTTGTTTTCTTCAAACTGCTTGGCGGCTTGTGTCACGTGATTGCGCGCATAGGCCGCGTCGTGCCAGCCCTTGATTTCAACCCGCTTGCCTTCCAGATCCTTGTAGATGGAAAAGAAGTGGGTGATCTCCTTCAGCATGTGGGGATAAATGTCGGTGTAGTTCCACACATTGTCGAAGCGCGGGTTGTTTTTGCCCACCGCCAGCACCTTTTCGTCCAGAATTCCCTGGTCCATCATCTCCAGCAGGCCGATGGGGCGCACCTCCTGCACACAGCCGGGAAAGCTCGGCCCCGGCACCAGAACCAGCACGTCCAGCGGATCGCCGTCGTCGCTCAGCGTGGAGGGAATGAAGCCGTAGTCGCCGGGATAATGCACCGGGGAGTGCAGGTTGCGGTCCAGTTTGAAGACGTGCAACTGCTTGTCGTACTCAAACTTCTGGTGACCGTCCAAGGGAATTTCAATCACCGCGCGAAAGACCTCGGGAGCGCGATCGCCGATCGGCAACTCCAAATAATTAACCATCTCTTTTGCTCCTCTTCGGGTGGGGGACTGGGTCTGGTACGGGGAATCGAACCGAGGGGTTGTGCTGGGGAACCCGTCCATCCACCGGAACTACTATCTTCGCTGACGATGAACGCGCATGTCTAGAGCGGCTCTCCAATTCACGTGCTCTAGCCAAATTTATGCGAGGGGCTTTTCTTAAGGAAAAAACCACTCAGCGGTTGGGGCTTCGATGTATGGCAATTGGAGAACCGCTGTATTCCCCGCGGCCCTCGTCTCATTGCGGGGCGGCCCATAGCTCCCTTGGAGGCCGGATGTGCAGGCCCTTCGGGAGCTGAACCGCTCAACGGACAAAGCGAAGAAACGAAGAAACGCAACCCCGGTGGGAGTCGCCGGAAGTCCACAGGTTCACAGTGTCACGGGAATAGGGGGAGCATAAGCGCTACTGATCCGGCCCATAAGATATGCAACTTTCTCAGCCTGTGTGCGTCTAGAGAGTTTTTGATTCAAGTGTTTACATATCCGCATGCGGCGAAGAAGTTTGAACACTCGCTTGGCGCAACGGCATTGAGCAGGTCGCCGATTTCCTTCCATAGGGTGTCGATGGATCGTTTGGCTGCTTTGCGGAGCAGTGGTAAGCGAGTGGTCTTCCCCTGTTGACCGGAGGCAGGAGGGTGCGGCTGGGGTCTGAACAGATCATCGAAGTGTCCACCTATTTTTAAGTGGACACTTCGAAAAGGGCTTAAGCGGGTGCGGAAGCGTCTTGGTCGGCGAGGTTCCAGGGGAGCAGTTCGTCGATCCGATTGACCGGATGTTCGGCGATGCGGGTCAGGACCTGGCGGAGATAGCGTTCGGTGTCCAGTCCATTGAGTTTCGCCGAGCCGACCAGCGATTAGATGGTGGCGGCCCGTTCACCGGCGGAGTCTGAGCCAGCGAAAAGGTAATTCTTGCGGCTGAGTGCAACCGCTCGAAGCGCCCGTTCAGCGGCGCTGTTGTCGATCTCCAGCAGCCCATCGTCGACGTAACGGGTGAGCGCCCGCCAGTGCGAGAGCGGATAGAGGATCGCGCCCGCGAAACACGAACAGATGACCGGAAAACGGCTGTTGGAGCACGGCCTGCACTTGGGCGCTCAGGCCCTGAAAGCCGCGCCGCACGTCGGTCACACCGGCCGCGATCCATATCTTCGTTCCTGTGCGAAGTTCGACCACTTGCGCAGGCTCACCGGACCCCGCATCACGAGCAGTCAACACGACAGGAAGCAAAGCCGCAACGTGCTTGCCGGAGCTCATCCGACCACGGTGGCCGTACTCGCGCCGCCACCTGAAAACCTGGTTCGCGTTCACGCCAGCAGCCTGTGCCACCTGCGCCACGCTTCACCCAGGAGCGAACGTCAACTCCACGATCCGCCGCTTCTCTGCTACCGAACGGCGCACCCGAATCCGCCCCTCACCCCTTGGCGCCAACAACTCTTCCATCACGCAATCGTCATATCCACGCAGCTTAGCTGTCCAGAGGGAATGACAAGACGCTTACCTTCGAAGTTGATACCTGCAGGGATTAGCTTGCCCGCGCCTAATTCTTTAGCGGCTTTCCTGTCTTGAGTGTGTAATCAATCCGTTCTTTGGTTTTTGGTTCGGTGCAAAGAGACAGGAACATTTCACGCTCAAGATCCAAAACGTATTGTTCATTGATCGGCGATCCAGCGGAAATCTCCCCTCCGCACAAGACGCGCGCCAACGACCCGTACACCTTTTCATCGTGCTCGCTTATGTGACCGCCTTCCCGCATCGACAGGATAGAGGAATTCAAATCCGCAAGCAGGCCGCTACCAGGGGCTGGAATATTACAACCAAGAACAGGGGGAGCATAAGGCTCTTGCGTCAAATGGATTGCCCGCAACTTCGCATCAGCCGCCAGCCTGTCGCGGTTCATGGTTATGCCCGCTGATGATGGAAGCAGGCCCAATCTGCGAGCATGGATGGCCGAGGAAGATGCTTGGCCGGCAGCCGTAATGTCGAAATAGCGCCTGAGCGCCAGCGACGATTCAAGATCCCAAGTCATCGAAGCGGCAGAGGACTCCGAAAGCGCATTCAGCAGAAGCATTCGGCACCCGCCCCCCGCCGGGATCAGTCCAACATTCGTCTCCACCAGACCCATATGTAATTCCGCGTGTGCTTGAACCCCCGCTGAGTGCAATACGATTTCCGCTCCGCCGCCCAATGCAAGACCAAATGGAGCTGCGATCACAGGTCTGGAGGAATGTCTGATGGACGAATTCATGCTCTGGAAAAGCGTGATATAGCGCTCGATCCATAAGAAGTCCTTCCCCTGAATATGTTCAAGAAGCAGGGCAAGATTGGCGCCCACTGAGAAAGCAGCACCATCATTCGCAATGACAAAACCGTTAAACGGTCTGCTTGACTCGTTGCGTGATTCCAAAACATCTTGAACAAATTGCAGGGAGATTTCGCTCAAAGAGTTCATCTTCGAATGGAACTCAATGCAACCGATGCCGTCGCCCATATCAATCAGAGACGCATCTCGAGTCTCGCTGACCGCTCCTCGGAGGCTATGCAATGTGCGAATTGAAAGATGGTCTGCCGAGGCCGGCTGCGAGAGGAAATCATCGGTCTTGGGATCATAGAAGGTGCAGCCAGATTGATCTTCTCCATCTGCTCTATACCAGCGTGGTTGATTGCCTGACCCGCTGTGACTTATCAACTTTTCAACGCACTCGGGTATCAGTCGCCCCTCGCTCCTCATTCTTGCCACAGTTTGTTCCACGCCCGCCGCATCCCACATCTCGAATGGGCCAAGCTCCCAGTTGAAGCCAGCCTTCATCGCACGGTCAACATCAACTACACTGTCGGCAATTTCGTGCAGGTGAGCCGCACAATATAACCACAAGTCAGATAAAAGCTGCCAAAGAAACTTGTGTTCTGTTATTTCAATTTCACTCAGACCGGGTTCTAGTGCAAGGAGCCGTAACCTGGAGTCGAGGCTGCTTGAGTGGTTCTTCTCATGTTTCGATTGGGTCAGAGTTACATACTCTAATCGCGGTAAGTCAACTACTTCCAGGATATTTCCGTTGCCACTGCCGCCTGCTGCTGGATTCTGTTTCGTCTTTTTATAAAACCCTTGTTTGCTCTTATCGCCCAGCCATCCGTTGACAATCATTTTCTGGCAGACATCTGGGAGGCCACAATCATTCATTTCATCCAGGGCAGCGCCGGCTTGCTGCTGAAAATTCTTGGCGATACTATCGAGCACGTCAAGACCAATCATGTCCGCCAAACGAAACGTACCGCTCTTAGGCCATCCGATCTGAGTTCCTGTCATTCGGTCGACATCTTCAATGCGCAAGCCATGCTTCAGGGTGAGCCGAACAGCGTTGAGCAAATTGAAAATGCCAATTCTATTCCCAATAAAATTGGGTGTGTCTTTTGCCCGCACAACAGTTTTGCCCAAGTTCACTTCGCAAAAACTAGCGATTCTCTCCAATGTTTCGCTGGACGTCTCCGGTGTCGGAATCAGTTCCACAAGCTTCATAAAGCGCGGCGGATTGAAGAAGTGGACGCCCAGCCAATGGCTGCGGAACGACTCAGTGAACTCTTCAGCAATGGCCCTGACAGAGATGCCGCTCGTGTTTGTGCTGACAATCGCGTCTTTGCGGCGGTATTGTTCCACACGGCCAAGCAGTTCCCGCTTCACGGCAATATTTTCCGTAACGGCTTCGATGATCCAATCGCAGCGATTCAACCTTGGAAGGTCATCAACAAAGTTGCCGATCTCAATCTGGGTCAACAAAGACTCGTCGAAGATCGCCGGCGGCCGGCTCTTCTTGAGCGACTCTAGTCCAGCATTCGCAATGGCATTCCGCGTCTTTTCAGTCGCGCCAGCAGCTCCATCTGTAACACGATCAAGCAAAATCACGCGACAGCCCGCATTGGCTAAATGTGCAGCGATGCGTGAACCCATCGTCCCGGCGCCAAGCACCCCAACTTCAACAATGCATGGACGTGGCAAAGACACTTCACAAACTGAGGCCATTTTTGTTCCTACCTTCTGATCTAAATCCGCTTGCGATGTTTTCTGAGGTCGGCCGCGCGAGGAAGGTCTGCATGTCGGGAACGCCAGGCACGTGCAGAACATCAATTTCGAGGATGGCGATCGTCTTCGAGAACGGTGATCGGCTTCTTCTGAGCAGCTAAATCGCGGTCAATTTCACGCTGCTTACTTTATATCAAATCTCGGTAAGTGCTCAAAAAGCCTGCCCAGCGCTCTAGCACTCAAACCGGGAGTCCAGGGGGCGGATTTCGAGTGATTCAAGCAACCGAAGAGACGATCTACCCCGAGAGCAGCTTCGAATTCTCAAGATCAAAGTATTCAGAATGTAGTTGCTATGTATATTGTTTATAAATACTTGCAGTATTTCATTCGCTTATTGAGTAGCCTGTCGACGCTGCTCCTTGGTAAGCGAAAGATTCAATCAAGCGCAACTGCCGCGTACCGCAAGAGAGACAGGATTCAAACGGAAGGGAATTCATTTTCGTCGCTGTAAATTAAAGAATTATATAAAAAATCAAATATTCCCTTGACAACGTCGTTTCCAGGGGATAATTTGCTGAATGTGCAACCATCGTTGACCAAATTATATCAAGTATGCTATCTGGCCAGGCGCGGGACAGATTGCCTAACCGGTGCGCGCTTCAAGTTCTCGGACCTCAGAGGATGCCGGTTGTTTCGGCGGCTGCGGTCGGTCGACGAGAAGCGTCACGGCGTGGATGTCACATCCGTAGATTCTCAACGGATACTACCCTCTGCCAATGCATGGGGAGGTTCCACAGATGTCCCAGAACATATTCATCCTAAAGTAGTTGGCATCTCCTTCCTGCGAACAGCGGCTTCGCCGAGAGGATACCGACGCTTAGCCAATAGGGGTATTAGGTGTGATCGGGACCTGAATTGCCATTTTGTCCAAGCCCCGCAAGAGCCGGGAAAAACAGATCTTAACAAGGAGAACAACATTGAAACTTCTTACGTTTTCATTTGAAGGTAAACAGCGCGTCGGAGTGTTGGATGGAGAGCATATCGTGGCTCTTGATATTCCCGACATGAAGTCGCTCTTTGAACTCGGAAGCCCGGTTCAGGAATATGCAGAGAAACTGAAGACTAGTGATCGCTATCTTCTTTCCGAAGTGAAGCTTAAGGCTCCAATTATCCCTAAAAAGTTCTTCCACACCGCAGGCAATTATAAAGAGCATGCACAGGAGGGAAACTCCTCCAATTGGGTTGCTGAAATCCGGCCTTGGATTGTCTTCTTCCAGAACGTCGACGCCATTGTCGGGCCGGATGATCCGATCATCTACCCAGAACACCTCACCAAGGAACTCGATTATGAGCTTGAGTTGTCGATCGTGATCGGCAAGGCCGGCAAAAATTTTGGTGTCAAAGAAGCTGAGCAGTACATCGGCGGCTACATCATCTTCAACGACATCACTGCCAGGGACATTCAGCGCGAGGAAATGAAGTCGGCCAACTTCAGTTTCAGCAAGGCCATTGACACTTTCTGCCCAATCGGTCCCTGGATCGTGACTCCGGACGAGATTCCTGATCCGTACAATCTGGCCCTTGAACTGCGAGTGAACGGTGAAAAGCGCCAAATATCCAACACCAGCCACATGTCGGTTTCCATTCCTCAAATCCTGTCCAAATTCTCTCCGGCGGGCTACTCGGCGGGCGACATTATCACCACCGGAACAGTCTCCGGCGTAGCCGCATTCAGCGCAGATCCCAAGGCCTGGTATCTCAAGCCAGGGGACGTGGTCGAGGCTGAAATTGAGCACCTCGGCGTGCTGCGCAACCACATCATTTCCTGGCAGGAAGCTTACGGAACGCCTGCACCAGCATTCGAGAGGTGGTAACGAAATGCCTTTGATTGATCGTTCCAAAGTTTGGACGGGAAAACTGAACGAGATCGTGTTGCCCGCGCCCACGCAGACCAGTGTTCGCTTTTATGACACGACGCTGCGCGACGGCGAGCAATCGGTCGGTGTAATCTTTGACCCCGACCAAAAGCTGGAAATCGCCCGGATGCTGGATGATATGGGAATCGACCGCATTGAAGCGGGATTTCCTCGGGTCTCCGACGAGGACAACAAGGCGATCGCGCAAATCGTCGCCGCGGGGCTGAAGGCTGAAATCTGGGGCTTTGCGCGCGCCATCGTCAAGGACGTAAAGGCTGTTGCCGATCTTGGTTTGCGTTACTCGGTTATCGAAGCCCCGGTTTCCGAATACAAGCTTGATGCCCTCGGCGTCTCGCACGAAACCATCCTTGGCAGAATCAAGACTGCCGTCGAGTTCGCTGTCCAGGAAGGGATTTCGGTCGCCTTCTTCGGCGTGGACTCCACTCGTGCGGATCTTGGGTTCCTCGAACAGGTCTATAAAACTGCGCAGGATGCGGGGGCGGCCGAGTTTGTGCTGGTGGATACGCTTGCCATCGCCGCTCCTGAGTCGGTGGCGTACCTCGTTCATGAGTTAAGAAAATGGACCGGCGGAAAGGCTCCGATTCACTTCCATGGCCACAATGATTTCGGCTTGGGAACAGCGTCAGCGGTTGCTGCCGTGAACGCTGGAGCTGAGTGGATTCACGGCACGATTGACGGGATCGGCGAGCGCGCCGGGAACGCCAACTTGTCACAGATCGCCTTGGCCCTTGGCCTGCTCTATGGAGTGGAATCCAATCTTCGTCTCGACAAGGTGCGCGGAGCCTCCAGCCGACTGCGCCAAATCGCAGGATACGAATTGGAGCCATGGAAGCCGCTGGTTGGGGACAACCTTTTTGTACGGGAAACCGGCGCGGTAGCGGCCCAGTTCCACCTTCCGTATGCGGTTGAGCCTTATTCCGCGGAACTGCTCGCAACGCCTCGGGGCATCGTTCTGGGGAAAAAGAGTGGCCTCGCATCCATCTCGATCAAATGTCACGATCTGAATCTGGACGTGCCGGCTGATAAGCATCCGGCACTGTTAGCCGCGGTAAAGGAATTGGCGATCAAGAAGCACGGTTTGCTCACTGATGCCGAGTTCCAGGGAATAGTCAAGACTGTTGCCTAGCAGATCATCTTGAGAAAAAGAGGATCAGCGAGTCGGGCAAGACAGCTACAAAACGGTTTATCTGCCGCATAACGCGGCGAAGGAGTGAATACGAAATGGGAAGGTTTCAAGACAAAGTCGTAATGATCACTGGTGCGGGACGGGGCTTTGGCGCCGTCCTCGCGAATGCCTTTGCCAGGGAGGGCGCGAATCTTGTAGTTCACTACAATAGCTCATCGAAAGGCGCGGAAGAGACCGCGGCTGCCGTCCGGGCTCTTGGCCGGAAAGCGATGACGGTTCAGGGAAATATTTGCAGTTGGGACGATGTCAAGCACGTGGCCGATGAGGCATACAGGGAATTTGGCCGCGTCGATGTCCTGATCAACAACGCCGGCGATATGGCGCTCAGCCAGAGGTCCTGGCGTGAACTCGACGAAAAGGTGCTCGATCACACGCTGGCGGTAGACATCAAGGGCACCATGCTCATGATTCACGAGCTTGGCATGAGGATGATGGAGCATGAAGGTGGCTCCATCGTGAATATCGGCTCCCAGGTTGTGATTGCCGGAAGTCCGAGGGCGCCGCAGTATGCCGCGGCAAAGTACGCCGTGATCGGACTGACCAAGTCTTATGCCCGGGCGCTTGCCCCCAAGGTGCGTGTAAACACGATGGGCGCAGCGTTCATTGAGACCGAAGCGCTGAAGAGTCGTTATGATTGGCAGCATGGCCGTCGCGAAGAGGTCTTGCGGTTAACTCCGCTTGGCCGTATCGCACAGCCGGAAGACATGGTCGGTCCCACGATGTTTCTCGCGAGTGATGAATCGCGCCACATGACAGGGGCATTTCTGCTCTGTAACGGGGGCTTGGCCATGGTAGGAGCGTAGCCATGCGGAAGGCAGTAGAGCGCGGCCGAAGAGCCCCCGTTGATGAAAATCCCGGCGGGGGCACGCCGGCCGGTCAGCTAGATATGGAACAGGTCGAAGCTTCAGGCTTCGATGTGCAGAGGATTCGGCAAGCGGAGGAAGGCAAGGTGTATATGGCGGAAACAAGTCGCGCGAATGACCATGGAAATCGTACCCTTGCGGCCAGAGCCTACTCGCTCATTCATGATGCGATTCTGAGGGGCCAATTCCGCCCCGGAAGCCGCCTCCGGATTGAAGAGCTTGTCAAAGTATTCAAGCTGAGTCCTACTCCCATACGAGAAGCGCTCTACCGTCTTGAGGCGGTTGGACTCATTGAGTCCATCCCCCATCGAGGAGCCCGTGTCGCTGAGCTGTCCGTGGAGGATCTACAGGAGTTGTTTGAGGCGAGGCTCGTTCTCGAGCCGCTGGCAATACGAAAAGCCGCCAGCCGATTCACTCCGGAGATGGCCGACAAGGCGCGAACATGCCTGGAGCGGCTGCGGACCGCCGAGCAGAATCACGACTTCATGTCAGCTTGGGCCGCCCACACAGACTTCCACTATGCGTTATATGAGCCCAGTGGTTCCAGTTGGCTGATTCGCTTGATTACGCCCCTATGGGAAAGCAGTGAGCGTTATCGCATCGAGTTAAGTTCCTTGCAGGAAGATCTGCCGAAGCGCACCTGCGAACATGAAAGCCTGTTGCAGGCCTGCATAAATCATCAGGTGTCCAGGGCCGCTACTGAAATGCATGAGCACCTGGAATTCACCGGAAACGAGATTGCTGTCCAACTCACTGGAGAGCGTCTGTTCGAGAGAGGAAATCTTTCCGAGCCGATCGCGGCGGTAGCCGCG
The DNA here is from genome assembly GCA_964420185.1 of uncultured Occallatibacter sp. GTDB lineage: Bacteria > Acidobacteriota > Terriglobia > Terriglobales > Acidobacteriaceae > Telmatobacter. The sequence goes on from CAYQSI010000043.1 coordinate 18,596, forward strand.
GTAAGCCCGAAGAAAACAAGAAGCAAAAAACCCTGACAAATGACCGATTTTGATTTTTGCGGCCTTGGGAAGCAGCCCAGGGTTGCGGCGCGGGCGTGTGTCTTGAAAACGGTTGGCGCGGTGCAATGGCCAGGCGCGAACGCGCCGAAACGGAATTCAGATTGCAGGAAGACAAGATGACGAATACACCTCTTAAGTACGAGCAACACGAGCATGTCGCTGTCCTGACGCTCAACGATCCAGCGACCCGAAACGCACTCACCGGCGAAGAGATCTTCTCGGCCTTTGAACAGGCAGTTCTTCGAATCAACGCCGACCTTGACATCCGCGCGGTCATCCTCACTGGAGAGGGAAGCGCCTTCTGTTCGGGTGGAAATGTGCGGGACATGCTGGCGAAAAAAGGCATGTTTGGCGGCACGCCGCAGCAAATCGCGGAACAGTACCGCACCGGAATTCAGAGAATTCCCAGAGCGCTGTGGCGCCTCGATGTGCCTTGCATCGCCGCCGTCAACGGACCGGCGATTGGCGCTGGCTGTGACTTGGCTTGTATGTGTGACATAAGGATTGCCTCGGAACGGGCAATCTTTGCAGAAAGCTTCGTTCGCGTCGGCATTGTTGCGGGCGATGGCGGCGCATGGTTGTTGCCTCGCGCGGTCGGTTATTCCAAAGCGGCAGAAATGGCCTTCACCGGTGAAGCGTTGAACGCGCAAGCCGCACTCACCGCCGGCCTCGTTTCCAGGGTAGTTGCGCCCGAGGAACTCATGAAGGAAGCAATGGCTCTTGCCGAACGGATCGCCTTCAATCCTCCTCATGTTCTTCGTTGGACCAAGCGGCTCATGAGAGAAGCGCAAACTGAGCGCCTGGACACCATTCTCGAAATGGCCGCTACCTACCAGTCGCTCGCTCACCAGACGTCGGACCACACAGAAGCAGTTTCCGCAATGTTGGAAAAGCGGACACCAGAGTTCAAGGGGCGCTAAATGTCGATGCCAAATCCACTTTCAGATCAACTTATCGTCGAACGGCCCAGCGAATCGGTTGTTATGGTGCGGCTCAACCGGCCACAGGTTCGAAACGCGCTTAATCTCTCCTTGCGGCGCGAACTGGCCAGCGTCTTTCACCAGTTGAGTGAAGACGACGCCGTGCGTTGCGTGGTCATTACCGGAGATGAGAAGGCTTTCTGCGCCGGAGCCGACCTGCGTGAGTATGTGGATGCGTCTCCCACCGAAATTCTTGCCAGAAATATGCACCTGCTTTGGGGAGCGATCGCTGATTGCCCCAAGCCTGTCATTGCGGCTGTGCGCGGATACGCCCTGGGCGGGGGGTGCGAGCTGGCAATGCACGCTGACATTATCATCGCCGGCGAGTCAGCGCAATTCGGTCAGCCTGAGGTGCGTATCGGCTTGATGCCTGGCGGTGGCGCCACGCAGCGCTTGACCTGGGCGGTTGGCAAATTTGCCGCGATGCGGATGCTCCTTACCGGGCAAAGCATTTCAGCCGGCGAGGCGCTGTCGATGGGACTCGTCAGTACAGTTGTCGCGGATGATTGCGTCGTTCCCGAAGCGCTGAAACTTGCCGAAAAAATCGCCGCGCTCGCGCCGCTCGCAGTCCGCCTCGTAAAGGAGTCCGTCATCGAGAGCATGAACAGCCCGCTCGACGCCGGTCTCCGCTTTGAACGGAAAGCGTTTCAGATGCTCTTTTCCACTCCTGACAAAACGGAGGGAATTCGCGCCTTTTTGGAAAAAAGAAAACCTGTCTTTAGTGGTCGCTAACGGCTGATAGGAGATGCTCCTGAACCTCAGTTAGTAGTGAGCACTGGCGACAGTAAAAACAGTAGAGAAGAACCTTGAGGGGAGAAAGAAATGTCCACCAAGATTGCAGAACAAGCGCAGTCGCCCGCGTTCGATATGAAGGCATACCATCGCTTGGTTATGGCCTCCGGTCTCGGCTCCAGTATCGAACATTACGATTTTTTCTCGTACGTGATTATCGCACCACTTGTCTTTGACAAACTGTTTTTCCCGAAACTTGATTCCATTGCGGCCACGATTGCGGTGTATGCAACATTTGCCGTCGGATTCATATCCCGCCCTGTTGGCGGAATTCTTTTCGGGCACTTTGGCGATCGCTATGGCCGCAAAGTCATCCTCATGGTCACCCTGTTAATGATGGGCATTTGCAGCTTCCTCATAGGGTGCATTCCGATTTATGCAACCATCGGGATCTGGGCGCCCATCCTTCTGGTGCTTTGCCGATTCACGCAGGGCTTCGCTTTCGGCGGCGAGTACTCAACTGCTATTGTGCTGACCCTGGAAAACGCACCTGCTAAAAACCGCGGCTTCTTTGCCTCGTGGATTAACGCCTCAGGGCCAATCGGGATTATTGCGGCCTCGGGACTTATCACAGGGCTTATGGGGTACTTCGGCAAAGACCAATTCGCGGCATGGGCATGGCGTATTCCGTTCCTGCTGAGCCTTTTGCTCGTGGCGGTTGGCACTTACATGAGGTACAAGTGCGATGAATCGCTGCTGTTTGCCATGGCTGTAAAGGATAAGAAAGTTGCAAAGGTTCCCATATTTGAAGTGCTCCGCAAATGCAAACTGTCGGTTTTGCTGGGAACACTGGTAAACATGGTGCACAGCTCCTTCCAATACATGGCCACGATGTTCGTGGTTACCTACGCCGTAACGCGGCTGGCAATGCCGCAGGCGCGTGTAACCAGTGGCTATTTGGCTGCCAACATTCTGGAACTCGTCATGGTGTTGCTGATTGCGCGGTTCAGCGATCGCATCGGCCGTCGTCCTGTTCTGTTATTTGGCATTGCTTTGGCGGCTATCTTCTATCCGCTTCTGTTCCAGATCTTGCTACTCAAGAATGTTCTATACCTCGTTCTTGGCATTACCTTCGCGGTTGGCGTCGTACATGCGCTCATATTTGCTCCTGAAGCGGCATTCACCGCCGAGTTGTTCCCAACAGAGATTCGCGTCAGTGGCGCTTCCCTCAGTAAGCAGCTCGGAATTGTTCTTGGCGGCGGCTTCTCTCCGTTGATCGCGGCGAGCCTCATGGGTCACGGAACCAATTTTGCTCCTGTGATCTGGTATTTCACGGCGATAGCTGTGGCTGCGTTTGTAAGCGTGTTAGTTGCAAAGGAGTGCTTCAAGAAGGCTCTCTACTAACTTCTGTAAATGGCGGACACAGGCGAAGGGAATCACACCTGAGCCTGTGAGTCCACTGTCAGTGAGAACTGACAGCAGAATAGCCGCGCATACAGTGCGTGGCAGTGAATTGAATCGAACTTAAGGCTTTACACACTGGGAGGTGTGGCGTGAGAGGAATTTTAGCTGTCACTTTGCTGGGAGGGATGTTGGCGTCGGTCGCAATCGCAACCGGCCAAACGAACACATCCAAACCTGCATCTAATGCGTCTGCTACTGCGGCCGCGACTGGAACTTCAACAGCAGCCCAGGCATTGCCGAACGCACCTGCGGCCCCTAAGAGCGGTCCGGATGAAGGCGCTTTTGGGCTTCATCAACCCGCGTGGGCGCCCACGGGCACGCAGTTTCCGCACGTTGGTACCTGCTGTAACCCTGGTGCAGGCCCTGTCACCGGCGGAGCGCTATTTCAAAAAATCTTTGGCCGCAGCTTAGCCGACCGTGGGTACTACGTTGAAAACTTCCTGCAGGTTGGCTTGGCGGAAAATACCGCGTCGGATCCCACTGGCCGCGCATGGGGAGGCAGCAACTATCCCATCGTCGGAGTTCCCGATCAGGGATTCGTCTTCAACAGCCTCTCGCTGATGACGCACAAGGACGTGACCACTGACATCGTGCCACGCGGCGGTCCGGTCAAGGGAGCGATTCCCACCAAGTGGTCTTGGGGATGGTTCACAGAGTGGACTTACGGACGTAATAGCCAGGCAGCTAGAATGTATGGCTGGGAGATGAACTGGGGCATCAATCAACCGGGCGCCGGCTCTTCCGCTCAGGCTGCTGAAAACAAGCAGGCATTCTTTGCAATGCAGCACGACCTTCTTGAGGTTTACAGCCCCTTGCTCAAGGGCGTAGACGTATTGATTGGACGTTTCGCACCGGCCATCGGATACGAAATGCCGCCATCTTATCGCCCGGGCCCAGATTACTTCTACTCGCGCGTGTATGAAATTCCTGCCACCCCCGTAGACGTGTTGGGTATGTTATCGGCTTGGAATCTGATGCGCAGCGACCACTATGGTTACCTGGCTGCCGAATTTGGATTGAATACCGGCTATATGACGGTTGTGCCGCAAAGTGGCCGCCCTAACTATCAAATGTCCTTGCGTTATCGCACGCCAAACATGCGCACAAAGATTGACTATGAATCGCAAGTCGGGTGCCAGGAAATCGAGCCCGGAACGGAGCAGAAGGGCGCCCTCCCCGCATATAGGGTTGTTTCGCCGAACTGCTTGGTTCGCCAGATCGATTCTCTCAACGGCAGCCAGACCTTCGGAGCAAGATCGCAATGGAACTTCGCGGGTGATATTTACTACGGCAAGATGAATGGTGACCACAATCCGGGAACCGTGACTCTGATGCCTTTTGGTGGCAATCCTGCCGGCAGCCCGTTTTACGGCGCCTTCTACCAAGGCGAATATGGCCAATTGGTCTACAGGGAAACCAAGACATTGTCCTACGGTGCGCGTTTCGAGCACTTCCGTAACCCGGACGGCTGGGGTATCGTGCCCGTCAGCAACGTAAAATCCAACTTCAACGCCTTGACCGTTGGGCCGCACTATGATGTGTCCAATTACATCACCCTGCGTCCTGAAGTGCGTTACGACTTCCAGACAAACAATAATGGAGTACACGCCTTCGGGTTGGATAACCGGGTCGTGAATGGTGTGGTGCAGCACACGGCGGACCACCAGGTAAGCTACCAGATGGATATGGTGTTCAGCTTCTAAGTCCACCTCATGGGAGTTAGGCCAAATCCTGGCGTTTGCTTGCGGGCGCCAGGATTTGGTCATCCCTCATCGTCCGTGTGACCTTAAGAATCTCTTCTTGGACCAGAGTTTTGAAAGGGCACGGCTTTAGCCGTGCCGTAGCTGCGGACGGGCTTCAGCCCCTGAGGCAACACGGCCTCACAGCAAGAACATGTTCAGCGGCTACCTGACAATACTGATAAAGAGTTAAGAAGTGCGTCTTGCATACCTCGGTTCGTCTGGCGGAGCAGGTCCGAGTTTGATTGAACCGGTGTAGAGAAACGACGGGCGCCAGTACGAGTGGTGCCGCATATCGGAGTAGCTTTCAACAAGCATATTTCTGAAAGATTTGAGAGGACTGGCATATGACCGAGATCGTAATTGTCTCCGCCGCGCGAACCGCGGTCGGTAAATTTGGTGGCTCGTTGGCAAAGATTCCGGCAGTAGATCTGGGCGGAATCGTGATTCGGGAAGCCATCGAGCGTGCTGGCGTGGCTCCGGAGCAGATCAGCGAAGTAATGATGGGACATGTGCTCACTGCCGGTCTTGGACAGAATCCTGCGCGCCAAGCATCGCTCAAGGCTGGATTGCCGTATGAAGTACCAGCCATGACCGTCAACATGGTCTGCGGCTCTGGGTTGAGAGCAGTCATGCTGGCAGCCGATGCTATCAGCTCAGGCAATTCCGAGATCGTAATCGCCGGCGGGCAAGAGAATATGAGTGCTGCGCCACACGTGCTGCAGGGGTCGCGTGACGGCTTCCGCATGGGCAATGCCACACTGATCGACAGCATGATTGTGGATGGCTTGTGGGATGTTTACAACCAATATCACATGGGAATCACAGCTGAGAATGTGGCCCGGCAATTTGGCATAGATCGAGAAACGCAGGACAAGCTCGCAGTGGCGTCACAGAACAAGGCCGAGGCCGCGCAGAGGGCCGGTCTCTTCAAAGACGAGATTGTCCCGGTGCCTGTTCCCCAACGCAAGGGGGAGCCAGTGATCTTTGCCGAGGATGAATTCATTCGCTCGGGAGTTACTCTGGAATCGCTGTCCAAGCTCAAACCTGCGTTTTCAAAGGATGGAACGGTAACCGCGGGCAATGCATCAGGCATCAATGATGCGGCCGCTGCCGTGTTGCTTATGAGCGCCGGAAAGGCAGCCGAGTTAGGATTGAAGCCATTAGCCAGAATCGCCGCCTATGCCTGTGCGGGTGTCGATCCGAAGATCATGGGAATGGGACCAGTGCCCGCATCGCGCCGCTGCCTGGCAAAGGCCGGATGGTCGGCGGCGGACGTTGACCTTCTGGAAATCAATGAAGCCTTCGCGGCCCAGGCCTGTGCCGTCCATCAGGAGATGAAGTGGGATATGTCGAAGGTGAATGTTAATGGTGGTGCAATCGCGATCGGACATCCGATCGGCGCCTCTGGCTGTCGCATCCTGGTCACGCTGTTGTACGAAATGAAACGCCGCCAAGTTAGCAAGGGCTTGGCTGCGTTATGCATCGGTGGCGGCATGGGCGCGGCGCTTGCGCTGGAACGTATTTGAAAGGAATTGCTGACTCTGAGTAAGCGGCAGCGCAAGTCAAGTTACCCGGAAGATCATTCAGCGCAATCAGAGTTCCATTTTGATTTACAGAATAGTAGATGCCCACAGTATGAACGGCGCCCATACATTTATTCCGTCGCAGTGGCCTTGTTTTGCCCCGCCCTTGACAAGCGCTGCTGTGCGCAGCGGTCCGGGCCCTATTTCCATTTCCGCTCTTTTGAGCATCTTCCGGTCATCGCCACCAGGGCCGACGCGATGACAGCGAGGGCACAGAAGCCGGTGAAGTGAGAGAGATCTCAATGCACAAATTGCATGGCGAAGCCGACGAACTTGTCCTTTTGCACTGAAGAGAAGGGAAGATTATGAGCGATGGCCGCGAAGAACGTGAGAAGCGTCGCGAGCAGGAAGAGCGAGAGAAGCGCAGGACTGGAGTGACAGCGAATACCTAGACGAGTGGGAGCCGCAGCGGGTTTACTCTTGAAGTTGTACAGACGCCAGAATCGGCAGACGAGGAAAATTTCGAGGGGATTTGCAGAATGCCGATGTTGGAACCACGAAAAGACAAGACTCATGTCGGTAGAGCATTTCTGGCGCTGTTACATCCTAGGTACGAGCGCGGGACAAGGCCAGAAGTGGGATTAAGCTGAAGCTGATCTGGCGATTACGCGCACAACGATGGCCGAAGTTGGCTTGGTGCGATTTGGTCGACTGGCCCTGGAAGTCAGCCAGTCGGTATTGCCTGCGCAACGGACACGGTTCAGCAAGCACGTTTTTATGCAGCCGCAGTTACTGGCGGTGTTCTGCCTGAAAGTAAGCGTCCTGTCATTCCCTCTGGACAGCTAAGCTGTGTGGGTATGACGATTGCGTGATGGAAGAGTTGTTGGCACCGAGGGGTGAGGGGCGGATTCGGGTGCGCCGTTCGGTAGCAGAGAAGCGGCGGATCGTGGAGTTGACGTTCGCTCCTGGGTGAAGCGTGGCGCAGGTGGCACAGGCTGCTGGCGTGAACGCGAACCAGGTTTTCAGGTGGCGGCGCGAGTACGGCCGCAATGGTCAGATGATCTCCGACAAGCACGTTGCGGCTTTGCTTCCTGTCGTGTTGACTGCTCGTGATGCGGGTTCCGGTGAGCCTGCGCAAGTGGTCGAACTTTGCACAGGAACGAAGATATGGATCGCGGCCGGTGTGACCGACATGCGGCGCGGCTTTCAGGGCCTGAGCGCCCAAGTGCAGACCGTGCTCCAGGACGTGTCCCTCCCGGAAGAAGTTCGCATCGGGGCATCCTTGCAGAAAGCAAACGTCCAGATGCGGAACCAGGCGGCACAAGAGCGAGCGCGCCTGGAACGCGAACTGATCACACTCCACAGCCATCTTGACGCGGCCTACACGGACAAACTCGACGGCAAAATCACAGCGGAATTCTGGCAGCGAAAACAGTCCGATTGGCAGGCGGAAGAAGAGAGGATCAAATCACTCATCGCAGGGCTGGAAGAGGGCAAGAGCAACGTACGTTTGCTGACTATGCAAAGGATTTTAGAACTCGCTCAAAAGGCTTATTTTCTGTACATTACGCGGGAACCAGCGGAACAAGCCGAATTGCTGAGAAGTGTACTTTTGAACTGCTCGATTGATGCTATAAGTCTTTATCCTACATACAGAAAACCTTTTGATCTGATCGCCAAAAGGGCCAAATGTAAAGAATGGTCGGGGAGAGAGGATTTGAACCTCCGACCCCCTGGTCCCGAACCAGGTGCTCTACCAGGCTGAGCCACTCCCCGAACATGGGTTGCAGTAGCGTATCTTTGGGGCGCGGCCTGGCGCGTTTGGCCCCTTGATTGCGCTTGAATCAGTGTAGCAGAATCCTGGGTGTTGCGGGGCGGTCACACCTCTTCAGGCTCATCTTGCATGGGACAAGCAGGGCAAACGCATCTCAATTTCCGAGCAGATCGAGCAGGCAGTTCTTATCTCAGCCGGCTTTGAAGTGTTTCAGTGGATGCTGCCTCCCAATCTCATCCAGCTAAACCGTTTGCGTATATCGCAATAGGGGATGTCGTTCCCTGGCCCCAGGAGCCTCTGAGCTTGGTAATAACTGAGGCGGAATTTCTGCACTGGAATGGTGAACGGAAGGGCGGTTCTGCGCTTGACAAGTGCCGTGAGCCAGATCACAATTACTGGCAGTCTCCTTGAAGGCGGATGAGCGCTTCCCCGCTAACAAGTCCTGACGGGAGGAATTGTGAACTGCAGAATCGGTGTATTCGTGTTGACTATCGCGGCGATTCTATCGGCCGGGACTTTCGACGGCCATGCGCAATCGCTGAGGACGCGCCATGTGCGTGATTTAGTTCTCAATGGGCAAGCGCCGTTGGTCGGGCGCCTACCCGCAACCCAGCAAATGCAGTTGGATATCGTTCTTCCGTTGAGCGACCAGGCAGGTCTGGACGCGTTCCTGAGCGACCTCCGCAATCCGGCCAGCGCCTCCTACCGGCAATTCCTCACGCCGCAGGAGTTCACCGCGCGGTTTGGCCCCACCCAGGAGAACTATGACGCCGTGGTTGCGTTCGCAAAGGCAAACGGCCTTGCGGTCGTCGGCGGCACGCGCGATGGAATGGAAGTGCAGGTCAAGGGCTCCGTTTCGGCCATCGAGGCGGCTTTCCATATCTACCTGCGGACCTATCAGCACCCTACTGAAGACCGCGTCTTTTACGCTGCAGACCGTGAGCCCACCGTGGACCTTCCGTTCCAACTGTGGCATATCTCCGGTTTGGACAATTACTCGATTCCGCATCCCATGCTGGTTAACAGGAACGAATACGCAGCGGCTCATGGCATCAAGCCTGAAGCTCTCGTCTCTCATGCCACCACCGGTTCCGGTCCATCGGCTTCTTTCCTGGGCAGCGACATGCGTGCGGCCTACTACGGTGGAACAGCCCTGACCGGCGCTGGACAGAACCTCGGGTTGCTCGAGTATTACGGGACCGATCTGGCCGACCTGACCACTTATTTCAAGAACGCGAAACAAACCAACAATGTGCCAATCACCCTGCTGTCAACGGATGGAACCAGCACAAGCTGCTTGTATACGAAGGCCGGTCGCTACTGCGATGACACCGAGCAGACGCTCGATATGACCCAGGCAATCGGCATGGCTCCCGGGCTGGCTAGCCTGGTGATGTATGTCGGCTCAACCGATACGGCCATCATCAGCGCCATGACCACACACAGCCCGCTGCCCGCCACAATTGGCTGTTCATGGGGCTGGACGCCGGTCGATCCGACCACGCTTGACCCCTACTTCCAGAAGATGGCGGCTCAGGGCCAGAACTTCTTTGCGGCCTCTGGCGACAGCTCCACCTGGTCAGCGAAAAACGAGGCTTGGCCGGCGGACGATGCGAATGTGGTTTCTGTCGGTGGCACGGACCTGGTAACGGCCAGCGCGGGCGGCGCCTGGAAGTCGGAAACCGCCTGGGTGGATAGCGGCGGCGGCATCTCGCCGGACAAGATCGCGATCCCCGCCTGGCAGAAGCTCGCGGGCGTGATCAACTCCAGCAACAAAGGTTCGACAACCTATCGCAACGGCCCGGATGTTTCGGCCAATGCCAACTTCACCTTCTACGTCTGCGCCGACCAGACAACCTGCACGGCCAACAGCTACGGCGGCACCAGCTTTGCCGCTCCCATGTGGGCTGCCTACCTTGCCTTGGTCAATCAGCAACTGGTGGCCGACGGTTACTCGCGGATCGGGTTCATCGACCCCTATCTTTATGCATTTGGCGTGAGTTCCAGCTATGGCACGGACTTCCACGACATTACCAGCGGCAAATCCGGCAGCTATTCGGCTGTGACCGGCTATGATCTGGTGACCGGTTGGGGCAGTCCGAATGGCGTCAACCTGATCAACGCCCTTGTGGCCGAGAAGTAACGACAAGGACGCTGCCTACGCTCGCTGTGCGGGCGCTCAACAACGAAAGGCCCGGACTCTCCAGTCCGGGCCTTTTGTTTTCTTGTCTTCCAACACAAACATGATGAGAAGCCGGGAACCAAATCTGGAGCGCCCGGCTGCCTCTTTCGGGGAAGTTCCGCGCGAGCTTTAACTCTTGAGCGCCACCCGGATGTGCAGTTCCTTCAACTGTCCCTCGGTCACCGTCGTTGGCGCTTCGGCCATCAGGTCGACAGCCTTGGCGGTCTTGGGGAAGGCGATCACCTCGCGCAGGCTGGGAGCGCCAGCCAGCAACATCACAATGCGATCCAAGCCGAGCGCGATGCCGCCGTGCGGCGGAGTGCCGTATTCCAGAGCGTCAAGGAAAAATCCGAAACGGGCATGAGCCTCTTCGTCGCTAATTCCCAGCGACTTGAAGATCTGCTGTTGCACGTCCTTGCGGTGGATGCGGATGGAGCCCGAACCGAGTTCGAGGCCATTCATCGCCAGATCGTAGCAGTTGGCGCGCACACTGGCCGGGTCGGTGAGCAGGTTGGCCATATCGGCCTCGTGCGGCGCGGTGAACGGGTGATGTGCCGGCATCCATTTTGCGATTGCCGCATCGTACTCGAACATGGGAAAGTCGGTGATCCAGATAGGCTGGAAGGCCGCCGAGCCATCGACAAGACGCTTCTCACCGCTGAGCGAGGCAGCCTCCTGGACGGTCTCTTCAGTAGTACGGAAGGCTCCATGCCGGTCGGCATATTTTTTGGCCAGCTCGGTACGGAAGTTGCCGGCGACGGAGTAAATATTGATCTCGCGCTCGCTCAGCCTGCCAGGGCACTTGGTGTCGCTGGCCTTGACGGGGTGGGCCGGGTCGCCGGCCACGATGATGACGAAGTCGGCCTCGTCCGCACTCACCAACTCGCGAACCTGAATTGCTGCCTCGGGAAATCCTTTGGACAGCCGCTTGAAGTCGTCGATGAACTTGGCGCCTTTTCCCAGGTCGAAGAGCGGGTGGTTGTCTTCGCGCTCCTTGCGGCTCAGTTCACCCACCTTGGGGATGCGCAGCGCCACCACGGGCAATGCCGGATCGATTTGCAGCGTGGCCAGCGCGGCGTCAGTGAACGCCGGGCGCACGTCAACGAGTCCGGGCAGGCGCAGGTCCGGCTTGTCGCTGCCGTACTGCCGCATCGACTCGTCATAGGTGATCCTTGGAAACGGCGTAGGCAGCGTGACCCCGGCCGCGGCAAAACCAGCCGCCAGAAACTCTTCCGCCACGGCGAAAACTGTCTCCTGGTGCGGGAAGCTCATCTCAATGTCCACCTGAGTGAACTCGAGCTGGCGGTCGGCCCGCAGATCCTCGTCGCGGAAGCAGCGGGCGATCTGGAAGTACTTGTCGAAGCCGGAGATCATGAGGATTTGCTTGAAGATCTGCGGCGACTGCGGCAGCGCGTAAAACTCGCCCGGATGCACGCGGCTGGGCACCAGAAAATCGCGCGCGCCCTCGGGGGTGGATTTGGTGAGGATGGGAGTTTCAATCTCCAGAAATCCCTGCTGGCTGAGGTTATCGCGAATGGCCAGCGTGATCTCGTGGCGCAGCCGGAAGTTGCGCTGCATTTCCGGGCGGCGCAGGTCCACATAGCGGTACTTGAGGCGCGTCTCCTCGTTCTGGATGGCGTCTTCAGAGGGCGAGAAGGGCGCCAGGCGCGAGTCGTTCAAAACGAGGATTTCTGTCGCCTCAATCTCGATCTCGCCGGTAGGCATTTTGGGGTTGATGGCGTCGGCAGAGCGCAGGCGCACCTTGCCCACGGCGGCGACGACGTACTCCGGACGGACCTGCTCACCCTTGGCGTGGCCCTCAGGAATCGCTTCCTTGTCCAGAACGATCTGGGCGATACCGGTGCGGTCTCGCAGATCAAGGAAAATCAGATTGCCGTGATCGCGGCGGCGGTTTACCCAGCCCATTAAAACAACTTGCTGTCCCGCGTGGGCGGCGCGCAACTCGCCGCATAGATTCGTCCGTTCGAGATTTCCTAGAAAATCAAGCACTACCTGTGTCCTTTACTCGCCTGTGGGAGTGGAAAGAAAGACGGCCAGCTCCGTGCG
>CAYQSI010000044.1:0-29756 GCA_964420185.1 uncultured Occallatibacter sp.
ACGAGTACCGCAAATACATTGAGAAGGACGCGGCGCTGGAGCGGCGTTTTCAGATTGTTTATGTTGGCGAGCCGAACGTCGAGGACACAATCGCCATTCTGCGCGGCCTGAAGGAACGTTACGAGGCGCACCACAACGTGCGCATCAAGGACGCAGCCATCGTCGCTGCCGCAACGCTTTCGCATCGCTATATCAGCGACCGCTTTCTGCCTGACAAGGCCATTGACCTGGTGGACGAGGCCGCGGCTTCGCTGGCGATCCAGATTGGCTCGGTGCCCACGGAGATCGATCAACTGGAGCGCGAGGCGACGTCACTGGAAATTGAGAAGGCAGCGCTGAAGCGCGAGACGGACGCCAACAGCATCGAACGGCGCAATGTAGTTGAACGCGAAGTGGCGCAGTTGCATGAGAAGATTACGGCCCTCCGCGCCCGCTGGACGAAAGAGCGCGAGGCCATCAGCCGCGTAAGCGAGCTGAAAAAGAAGATTGAGGCGCTGCGCTTCGAGGCCGAGGAGCAGACGCGCAAGGGGCAACTGGACCGCGCCGCGCAGATTCAGTATGGTGAGCTGCCGAAACTGGAAGCCGAGCTGAAGAAGTTGAATGCGGTACAGGACGGGAACTCCGGCGTGGCCCGCATGTTGAAGGAAGAGGTCGATGAGGAAGACATTGCCAACATCGTGAGCAAGTGGACGGGAATTCCTGTTTCGCGGATGCTCGAAGGCGAAGTGACCAAACTCGTCGAAATGGAGAAGCGGCTGCGGGAGCGGGTGATCGGACAGGATGCGGCGTTGACCATCGTGGCCAATGCGATTCGCCGTTCGCGCGCGGGGTTGAGCGATCCGCGGCGGCCGATTGGCTCTTTTATTTTTCTTGGTCCAACGGGCGTGGGCAAGACAGAGACCGCGCGCGCGCTGGCCGAGTTTATGTTCGACGATGAGCAGGCGATGGTGCGCATCGATATGAGCGAGTACATGGAGAAACACTCCGTGGCAAGGCTGATCGGCGCGCCTCCGGGTTACGTGGGCTACGACGAGGGCGGCCAACTGACCGAAGCTGTCCGGCGCAGACCGTATGCGGTGATTCTCTTCGACGAGATCGAAAAAGCGCACCCGGATGTCTTCAATATTCTCCTGCAAGTGATGGACGATGGAAGGCTAACCGACGCCAAGGGCCGCACGGTGGACTTCAAAAACACAGTGCTGATTATGACCTCGAACCTGGGCGCGCATCTGCTACGTGGCGACGCGCTCAAGAGCGCGCACGACTTCGATGCCGCGCGCGAACCGGTGATGCGCGAACTGCGCGAACATTTCCGGCCGGAGTTTCTCAACCGCGTGGACGACATTGTGATCTTCCGTCCGCTGGGTGCGGCGCAGATGGCGAAGATCCTGGACCTCAGACTGAACGAGTTGAGCAAGCTGCTGGAAGACCGGCAGATTTCGCTCGAACTGACCGAACCAGCGCGGCAACTGATTCTGGCTTCGGGCTCCGACGCGGCGTATGGCGCGCGTCCGCTGAAGAGAGCCTTGCAACGCATGATTCAGGATCCGCTGGCCATCAAGATCCTCAGCGGCGAAGTGCTGCACGGCGCGCACGTCCGCATCGACGTGGACCACGCTACTAATCAGTTGAAGTTTGAGCCGATGACGAAGGAAGCAATGGCGTAGAGGATCGCGTCAAATGAAAAGGCCGGAGCTTATGCTCCGGCCTTTTCATTTGGAGTTGCGATTACTCAATCACGAAGCTGTGGCGCTGCGGCCAGGTTTGGTCTTGCGCAGCGCCTCATGGATGATCATTTTCAGATAAGTCTGATAGCGCAAACCGCGCTCTGCTGCCTGCACACGGGCCGCAGCAATGTCATGCGGGTCGAGGCGGATGGTGGTTGAAGGCAACGCTGCCCGTTTTGCAAGCGTGCCTACACCAGCTTGCCCCTTAGCGGTGGCCTTCTTAAAGTCTTCGAGCAAGGCGTCTTCGTGCAACTCCCACCACGCGGCTTCTTCCGCTTCATTCGCGAAGGTCTTGTTCTTCAATTCTTCCAACATTGCCATTCCTCTTCAGTGACAGGAAGTAACGCCGATAATTCTTGTTGCCAGACCAAGCTGTGACAACGCGAATCTTCTTACCGCGCATGGTCGTAACCACAATCAGAATTCTTCCGGCATCGGTCTCTCCGATATGTGGCATCCGCTTCTCGCCGTTGCGAAGCTCAGATTCCAGATCGACCGGTCGGTTAAATATCACTTGCTCGGCTTCGGCTTGTGATATTTGGTGACGTGACAAATGACCAATGTTCTCTTCGTCCCATGAAAACTTGATTTCTTCCATAAGGGCTCCAATCTCTGTGCTTTTCGCAGGAGACCGAGAGCACCTATGGGAGTAGGCGAAGAAAAAACTCAAGACTGCTAATTAAAGCTCCCATTCGGGCAGGATGGTCTTCTCTGGAAAAATCCGTGCCCGTTGCAGCCTCAAGGTATTGCGTACCACTTCAGATAATTGTAGCTACATTGCAGCTATGTTGCAACTACTGCCGCAACTCCACCAGCGTGGCACCCTGCCCGCCTTCGTTTTGGGGGGCTTCGGCGATGGTGGCAACGTGGGGATGGCCTTTCAGGAATTCGCGGACTCCGCGGCGGAGGATGCCGGCGCCGTGGCCGTGGATGACGCGGACGCGGGGCAAGCCGGCGAGGAAGGCGCGGTCGAGGTACTTCTCCAGCTCCCCGGTGGCCTCGTCCACGGTGCGGCCGATGAGGTTGATCTCCATGCGCAACTCGTCAGTGTTGGCGCTGGTGATGGTGACGTGAACGTTCTTCTGTTTGCGGGCGGCGGCTAGCGGATCGGCGCGCTTCCCATCCTGCGCAGTATCTACACCAAAGGGCTGCGGCTCGCAGAGCTCGTCGCGCTTGACGCGCATTTTGATGGGGCCGAGAGCAACTTCGAAAAGGTCCTTCTCGATCTCGCGCTGCACCGTGGCCACCTTGTTCATCGATTTGAGGCGGACCTGATCGCCTGCGGCGATGTGCTTGAGAAGGTGCGGCTGGGCGTTCTGGTCGCCGACATCTGCTCCCGTGCGATGGGCGACGACGGTCTGATTAAAGCTCTCCTGAAACTCGCGGCGCAGGCGCAGGATGCGGCGTTCGGCTTCCTTGGATAATTTTTGCTGCGCGGCGCGGTCTTCGATGGCGCGCACCGTCTCGCGCATCTGAAATTCAAAGTCCTTGAGCAGCGAAGCCAGCTTGGTTTCCAGTTCTCGCGTGCGGTTGCGCAGCTCGACGTCGCCCTCGCGGGCGAGCCGCGCCCGTTCCTGATTCAGCGCGTACTGCTCGGTACGGGCGGCCTTGCGGTCCTCTTCCAGTTGGGTCAGTTCGCTGTGCAACTTATCGAGAAAGCGAGAGATGTCCTGCTGCTGCGAACCGAGGCGCTGGCGGGCGGCAACGATGATGGCGGAGTTCAGGCCCAGCCGTTCGGCGGTTTGTATTCCAGCAGACGCGCCGGGAACGCCAAGGCGCAGTTGGTAGTTGGGCGCGAGCGTCAATTCGTCCACGCCAGCCGCGGCGTTCCGCACGCCCTCAGTGTTGGCGGCGTAGACCTTGAGCGAGGTGTGGTGCGTGGAGATGAGCGACCAAGCGCCTGCCGTCAAAAAGTGGCTGGCAATGGCGACAGCAAGAGCCGCGCCTTCCTCGGGATCAGTAGAAGAGCCAAGCTCGTCGAGCAGCACCAGGGATTTGTTCCCTGCCAACCGCGAGAGGCGGTCGAGATTGGTGATGTGCGCGGAAAATGTGGAGAGTTCAGCCTCGATGGATTGCGCATCGCCGATGTCGGCCAGGAACGCGGTGAAGACCGGAAAGCTGGCGGCTGTGGCAGGAATGGGCAGACCGGCCTGGGCCATCATGGCCAGCAGGGCCGTGGTCTTGAGCGTAACGGTTTTGCCGCCGGTATTGGGACCGCTGATGATGAGCTGACGCTCGGCTGCGGTGAGTTCCAGAGTGAGTGGGACGACGTGACCGCCAGTGGAGCGGAGATGCCTTTCGAGCAGCGGATGGCGAGCGGCGTCGAGGCGCAGAAGTTCGGGCGCGATGGAGGGAGCTACACAATCGTAGTCGCGGGCAAAGCGGGCGCGGGCCTGGAGGCTATCGACCAGCGCAAGGACGCGCGCGCCCTCAACCAGCGCATGAGCGTAGCCGCCCACCTGACGGGTGAGGGCCATGAAGATGCGGTGAATCTCGGCCTGCTCTTCCTCAATGAGGCGGACCAGTTCGTTGTTTTGCTCGATGGTTTCCAGAGGCTCGACGTAGACGGTTTGTCCCGAGGAGCTGACGCCGTGAACCACGCCGGAAACGCGGCGCTTGAGCTCGCTGCGGACGGGAATGACGAAGCGGTCGCCACGGATGGTGATGAGGTCTTCCTGGGTTGCGCCGTCACTGGAGAGCTTGCGCAAGGCAGCGCGCAGGCTCTCTTCGATGACCCGCTGCTGGCGCTCCTGATCGCGACGGATGCGGCCCAACTCGGGCGAGGCGTTGTCGGCCAGCGAGCCGTCGGGCTGGATGGTGCGCTCGATGGACTCGGCCAGCGGGCGCAGGCTGCCAGTGAGCGCGCCCGAGAGTGAAGAAAGGCCAAAGAGCTTGCCCGCCAGCCGCGCCGGGGGCGATTGCAAGAGCGATTGCCAGGAGGCCACGTCGTTGGCCAGTCGGGCGACGGCTTGCAGTTCGTTAGCTTCCAGGGCCGCGCCGGGAATCTGGGCTTTGGCGGCTAGTTGCGTGGGGTCGAAGAGGCCGCCGACGGGGATGGATGTCTGCTCGGCAAGCAGCAGCCGAAGTTCGCCGGTGAGCTGATGCTGGCTGGCGATCCAGGCTTCGTCTGTGGAGGGCTTGAGCGAGAGAATTGCCTGACGGCCGACCGGTGAGGCGGCAAAGCCGGCCACCAGGGTCAGCAGCGGCTCCCACTCGAGAGCGGCAAAATCGGCGTGTTCCACGGGCGACGGGATGGGATCAAGTAGAAGCATGGGTTTTCGGTACTGAAACTATCTTAGCGGGCCTGGGGGTGAGCCTCCTCCGGCGAGAACCCTTTCAGGCGGAGATTGCTGTGGTTTTCAGATCGCCTTCCCACCGCGCGACAACGGCGGCGGCCATGCAGTTGCCAATGACGTTCAAGCCTGTGCGGCCCATGTCCATGAGGGTGTCAACGCCGAGCAGCATGAGAACCGCGCTGGAGGGGATCTGAAAGGAACCGGAGACGGCAAGCAGAACGACGAGCGTGGCGCGGGGCACGCCGGCGATGCCTTTGCTGGTAAGCGCCAACGTGGCCAGCAGGACGATCTGCTGGCCTACGGAGAAATGGAGGCCCGCGGCCTGGACGGCAAAGAGGGCGGCCATGGAGAGATAGATGGTGGAACCGATCAGGTTGAAGCTGTAGCCGGTGGGGATGACGAAGGAGACAATCCAGCGCGGCACGCCGAACTCTTCCATGCGCTCCATCGCCAATGGCAGCGCAGCCTCCGACGATGTGGTGGCAAAGCCGAGGGCGGCGGGCTCGGCAACCGCGGCGGCAAAACGACCGATGGGAATGCGGGCCAGGAACAGGATGGGCACAAGCACCACGAGCACGAAGAGGACGAGGGTCACGTAGTTGGTGGCCAGCAGCTTGGCCAGCGGCAGCAGAGTGGCCAGGCCCATGCTCCCCACCGTATAGGCCAGCGCCGCCCCAGCGGCTACGGGTGCGACGACCATGACGATGCGGGTGAGGCGAAACATGGTCTCAGTAAGCGACTGCAAGACGGAGAGCAACGGGGCGCGCTTCCGCTCCGGCAGTGTGGCCAGCGCTGCGCCGAAGAGCAGCGCGAAGATGGCGACCTGGAGAATCTGGTTCTCGGCGACAGACTTGGCAATGTTCTCCGGAAAAACGTTGAGCAGAATCTGCTGCCAGCCTTCTTGGCGGGCAAGCGGCGCGGCGGCCTGGGTGGACGCGGGCAGCGTGACGCCTGCTCCGGCCTGGGTGAGATTGATGGCGACGGCGCCCAGAATCAGGCCGATGGTGGTGACGACCTCGAAAAAGATGATTGATTTGATCGCCACACGGCCCACGCCGCGCAGTTCGTTGTGGCCGGCGATGCCGGTGACGATACCGCCGAAGATGAGCGGCGCGACGATCATGCGAATAAGACGCAGGAAGATATCGGCGAGGAAGTGAGTCTGCGATGCGATTTGGGGTGCGTCTACGCCTAGTTCCGCGCCGGCAAGCATTGCAAAAAAGGTCCAGGCAAGCAGGGAGCGGCGGCGCGCGACGAAGGGAAGGAAGAGACCGAGGCCGATCCAGCGAAGGCCAACGGCAAACTCGGCGTGCGAATGAAATATGCCAGCGACAAAACCAGCAGCGAAGAGCAGGGAGGCTGCCAAGGCAAGCGCGCGAAGAGTTGCGTGGCCGGATTGCGGAAGAGAAGGGGTGGAAGTTGGCGTCATTGATGGGCCTTGAAAGTTCAACGACCCATTATCCTATGGCGATCCCCGTTTGCGCTCGGACGGAGGCATACGCCGCCGCAGGCATTCTGGTAAAACGGGCTCCCAGGTTACAGATTCCGGGGAATCTAGCTCGTTGCGTCCGAAGAGGCGGCCGCGACGGCGGGACAGGCCGCGCCGCAGTTTCCGCCGCAAGGCGTCTTGACCTTGGCCGGGGCAAACTCGGCGGCGGGCGCGGCAGGCGCGGCGGTCTTGCCCGCGTAGTCGTTCACATACCAGCCGGAGCCCTTGAACTTGAAGGCCGGCGCGGTGAGCGGGCGCTCGAGTACGCCGTGACATTTGGGGCAGACAAGCTCCGGTTTTGATTTGAAGTGTTGAATCTTTTCAAAGCGATGACCACATTGGGTACAACGATATGCATACAACGGCACAGTTCTTTACCTCTTGAGGACAAACAGTCGACTACCTCTATTGTATCGCCAGGGCGGCAATACCGCGCAAAAAGCCGCCCTGGGGTAAGTCGCCGGTTCACCGCGCAGGGATTTCAATGCACGGCGATGAGAACGGATGCCGAGTGGTTCTCCCATTCCAGGGTGAGCTTGCCGGTTGTGCCGCCGAGATCCGAGATGGTGTACTTCAGGTTCTCGACCAGCGCGAGCGGCTTGGTCATGGTCATCTTTACACGGCCCAGGTCCTGCGTCTTGTCATACGCCAGACCCGATTGGCCGGTCTGCTTGTTCACAATCAGCACCCAGTTGTCGGGATCGGAGATGTCAACAAACAAGGTGTAGTCACCCTTGGGGACCTTCAAGCCGCCCAAGGTCAGGTCCGCGTCAGTGTGCAGCGCGGTAGCTGCATTGGCGCCAGCGCGCCAGACTGGATAGCCGCGGTTCGTGCTGATGAGCCCATCCTTGGTGAAGATGTGGCCTTCGCGGCCTTTCACGCCGGGCGAGCAGTAGGCGATGGTGATGGCTTTGCCGCCGATGGTAGCCGCCGCGGTGGCAGACGGGCTGGCTGGCGGGGCCTTGGGTGGGGCTTGCTGGGCAAATAGCGTGGCGGCGACGATCAGAAGGCTCGAAGAGATCAATAGACGCTTCATGGTGGTTATCTCCGTAAGGAAGAATCCCTGCCGGAAGGGCGAGGGCTGACGCGATGATTGTCGCACCGGCAGACCCTGTTTGGGAAACCGGTGTTTGGAAGCAGTTGTCGGGAGGCGGACTCGCAGGACCCACAAATTCACGGCGTATGTGTTCCCGTGGGGGACGGGCGCGGAAATTATTGATTCTGGATTGGTTAGTAGATGCTCCACAGCTTCACAGGTTTTACTGGTTGTGTGTCTCTGTGTAGGCTGCATGTTTAAGTTATTGATAGTGAATACGTTAGGTGTGCCTCCACAGCTTCACCAGTAAAATACGCCAAATTTATTTGGGTTTGGAAAGTCGGAGGCTGGAACTGGTATGTGACTGGAGGGGTTGAGGTTATGGATTGGAACGCGCTGGCGAATGACGGCTTCTGGGCAGCGTTTTAATGCGACGGCGGACGACTGCGGAGAGTGAAGTGACGCGTATTGCTGCCCAAAACCGCGCACGGCGACAGGCATCGCCGGAATGGTACCGGTGAGGTTGCGCATGGCTTCTCCTATGAACAGGGATTGAGCTTCGTTGTCTTCTATCTACGATTGTGCGCGGGTGGAGGGTTATTTTCGGCAAAGAGCCAGGGAAAAGCTTGCGCTTGCGCGGAAGTGTAAAGGATGTCCAGAGACAATGTGTAAAGGATGTCATGGAACTGAACAACAGAAAAAAGTCGCAAGGATGGGGCACGGTGGCACCGGTTGGCCGGATTGGGAAAACTAAGTCTCTGACAGCATAATTTTGTTCGATTGGGAAGAGAAGCGCGGGTTGGGAAACCCGCGCTACAGCCGGCCAGGAGGCCGGTGCTACATTTCAGCCGGAAGGCCGGCGATCCATTTCAGCCAGGAGGGCGGCGATCCATTTCGGATGGGTACTTCTTCATGCTGTCAGAGACCTAATGGGGAAAACTGCGGCAAAATAATTGATTTTGCAATACTTTCTTCTCCCATGATCTATAGTGGTGCGCGAAGCAATTTTAGAAGGGAGCTTCCGTGTTGACGCATCGTGGTCGTATATCGTGCATGCTTGCCGTCTTTCTTGTTATCAATTCATGCGGGATGCTGCGGGCGCAACACGCCGCCAACGCCAATGCGTACTACCAACAATTGCGCAGCTTGTTGCCGGGCGGAGAGGTTATTACTGTCAACAACCTTGAACTGCGCCGGGATGCGGGCGTCTTTACGTTCAAGCACGGCAATGTTACCTTCTATGGCGAGGTAAACGGCAAAGTCACGGGTGCGGTTTTCAAGGGCGAAGGACACTTTCACCTGACGCCGCCTACTACCCAGGAGCGGCACAGCCTGGAGATCCTCACTAAGAGCGCGGAGTTCGACGAGGACTTCGATCAGGTGGTATTGCGCTTTACTGATGCCACCGCGGCGGAGCTGCGCAAGTCCTCGGCGGGCAAAGGGGAGCCGGACTCGGCTTATAGCAAAGCGGCGCAGGGGTTGCAAAGCTCTGCGCGCCATCGACTGCATGAGAACATCGATCTGCGCCTGCTTCAGGACGTGCTCAGCCCCGCTCCAGGCGGGTATTTCCTGGCCGCCATTCACGGACAAAAGAACGCTCATCTGTTCTTCGTCTTCGATCCGCTGGGAGTGAGCGGGTTGGCGCCGGAAGAGGTAGCGCTGCTGAGCTGGAACGGGCTGGACGAAACTGTAACCTACCCGCTTGCCTTTCACCGCGCCGCCGAGTATGCGAACGGCACAGCCAACGGCAACGAGCGCAACGCGTCCTACCGCATCCTGAGCGAAAACCTCGACGTTTCGATTGAAAAGAGCGGATTTCTCACCAGCCTTGCCACGGTAGAGGTTCAAGCCGAGCAGGACGGCGTCGCGGTCATCCCGTTCGACCTTCACTCCGATCGCTTCTCCAGCCTCAACGTGAGCCGCGTGGAGAGCGGCAAAGGCGAGGCGCTGGATTTTGTGCAGGAAAAGAAGGACGACGACCCGGACTTCGGCGTGGTGCTGGCGCAACCGCTCAAGAAAGGGGAATCCGCAACGCTGAAAATTACCTACGGCGGCAAGGATGTGGTCTTCAACGAGGGCGGCGGAAACTACAATCCCACTGCCCGTGAAGATTGGTATCCGAACTCCGCTCAGGGCTTCGGCGACTACGCCAACTACCGGATGCTCTTTCACGTGCCCAAGGGATTGCAGTTGATCGCCACCGGGACCAAGGTGAGCGAGAGCACCGACGGCAAGATTACGACCACAGAATGGAAAACCGAGACGCCATTGCCGGTGGTGGGCTTCACCCTGGGCGATTTTGTACACAAGGAAGCCAAATTCGGCAATCCGCTGGGAGGCGAGCTAATTATCGATGCCTACGCCAACCAGCAGATTCCAGACTTTGTTCAGCCTCTCGCGAACCAGGGGTTGGGCACGCTAAACACCACTCCCATGCTGGCGACCGAGCTCAACCAGGGCGAAGTTGCCGCGCAGGTCTACACCAACTACTTCGGCCAATTGCCTTTCCCGCATATCTCGTTGACGCAACAATCGGCCTGCAACTATGGCCAGAGCTGGCCGATGCTGGTTTATCTGCCCATCTGCGGCTTCTTCGACGAAACGCAGCGGCACTTTCTTCTTGGAAGCAATTGGTATGACATGTACTGGAAGGTGGTAACTCCGCACGAGGTGGCGCATCAGTGGTGGGGACAGACGGTGGGCTTCCGCAGCTACCGCGACCAATGGATGAGCGAAGGGTTTGCCAATACCTCGGCCACGATTTTTCTCCAGGCTACGCAGCAGACGGACGAATTTCGCGAGTTCTGGAGGCAGCAGCGCAAACTGATTACCGAGAAGAACGAGTTCGGCTTCCGGCCCATCGATGTAGGCCCGGTGACGATGGGCGTCCGGCTCAGTTCGCCCAAGGCGGGCTGGAATATCTACCAGGATCTGGTCTATCCCAAAGGCGCGTATATCCTGCACATGATCCGCATGATGATGTGGTCGCCCAAGGATGGGGACGCCCGGTTCAAAGCAACCATGCACGACTTAGTTGATACCTACCGCTTGAAAGCAGCCACCACAGAAG
Source organism: uncultured Occallatibacter sp. (assembly GCA_964420185.1). Classification (GTDB taxonomy): domain Bacteria; phylum Acidobacteriota; class Terriglobia; order Terriglobales; family Acidobacteriaceae; genus Telmatobacter. Next base: position 10,619 of record CAYQSI010000044.1, read on the forward strand.
ACTTCAAAGCTATGGTAGAGAAACACATGAGCCCGCAGATGGACCTGGACGGCAATCATCGCATGGATTGGTTCTTCAACCAGTATGTCTATGGAACGGAGTTGCCGGAGTATCACTTCGAGGGACAGGCGACCGCGAACGGCGATGCGACAAGCCTGCATCTCAAGCTGGTGCAATCGGGAGTTTCGGCCAACTTCAGAATGCCCGTGCCGGTCTATCTGGAATTGGTTGACGGTAAGGTCATTCGCCTGGGATCCATCAATGTTACCGGCTCCAAGACGATCGACCAAACCGTGCAATTGCCGAAGATGCCGACTGCGGTGAAACGGGTTGTCATCAACTACTATTACGACGTGCTATCCATTGAGAACTAGGTTTCTGGCAGCATAATTTTGTTTCATTTGGCAGAGAAGCGCGGGTTGGGAAACCCGCGCTACAGCCGGCCGGGAGGCCGGCGCTACATTTCAGATAGGTACATCTTCAGGTTGTCGGAAACCTAAGGCGCAGGCTGGTTGGATTCGTATGCGCTAATGCAAAGAACGCGGACCGAGGGTCCGCGTTCTTTGCGTTTGGGGGCTGAGTTATGCCTTGGCTGGGGTTGTGGCGGCGAGGCGCTCTTTTAGTAACTCGTGACCGTGGGTGAAGAAATCTTCCAGCGGGAGTTTGCCGGCGTCCACTTCGGCTAATAGGTCGCGCTGGGCGGCATACTCCTTGTTCACGATTCCCGCCTTGGATTGCAGCATCCGCCACGCCTTGCGGCGCTCGACGCAGAACATGATTAACTGGCGGCTGAGGGCGTAGAAGGTTGTTTTGCCGGCGTCTTCCACGGAGATATAGACGCCGAAGTCGGGGATGAAGGCGCGGTGCGTGGGGTCGAGATAGCGACGGTAGACCACGTCCTGCTGAGTGATGCGGACCAGCATATTCTCGAGCGGGATGAGCTTGGCCGCGACTTCGAGCTTGACCTTTTTCAGGTGGTTGCGGAAGCGGGCTTCCGTGGTGCACCAGTGAGCGACGGTGTAGCGCGAAGTTTCGCCGGTAACTTTGTTCTTGGTCTCGTACCAGTCCAGATCAATCGACGGATTGCCTTTGATGTCCAGAGCTTCCTGGTAGGTTTCGCCGAGGCGGGGATTGAAGACGAACTCTGGCACGCCACGCGAGTCGCGAACGCGCTGAGCCTGAATGAGGGCCATGTCGTCGGCGACGCCGTGCTCGGGCTGGCAGGTGGTGAAGGCCTGGAGGAACATGGTGCCGCGATACTCGAGGCCGTCGAGGATGGCGCGGTAGAGCTTGGGCGCGTTGGCCATGGAGACCTGGGCGACGAAGGGCGAACCGTGCCCGGCGAGGAAGGTCTCGGCCACCGTCTTCTTCTCGGTGTTCTTGCCCTGGGTGGCCGCGCCGAAGACGTTCATGTCGTTGCCGCCGAGCATGGGCGTGGAGTCGGAGTTCTGGCCGCCGGTGTTGGAGTAGACCTGGGTGTCGAGCATGAGGACCTTGACGTTGGGCCGGTTCTGGAGCATCACCTTGGAGACATTCTGATAGCCGATGTCGCCCATGCCGCCATCGCCGCCGACGGCCCAGACCTTGGGCAGTTCGACGATCTCCTGATCGGTCATCAGGGCGTCAGTGAAGTGGGTGAGGTGGTAATACTCCTCGTCGCTGATGACGTTGGTGTCGCGGGTGAGGAGGATGTCGGCCAGCCGCTCGGGTAGGACGGAACGGCGGGCGTGATCGACGATGAAGCTCTCGCCCATCAGCCATCCGACGGTGACGCCGTCCTGGAAGAGCGAGTTCATCCAGGGGTAGGGGTGAGGATTGTTGGGCTCGGATGAGCCGTAGACGGTGTTGCAGCCGGTGTGGGCGGCCATGGCCATCACGCTCATGCCATTGGCGAGACGGCCATCCACCGCTTGCAGGTTCTTGTGGTTAAAGGCCTCGGTGAGCAGAACCGCGGCGATGGCCTCGACCAGCTCGGCATCGCTGATGGGGCCGTGCATGGCCTCATAGTCGGCGATGCGGACACGGGTGTCCTTTTCGTCTTCGCCGCCCAAGCCGAGGATGAGGTGGGCGATGGCCTGACGAAGCAGATCGTACTCGCCCAGATTGCGGGCCTTGAGCACGGCCAGGCGGGCCACGCCGAGTTTTTCGAGTGCGCCGGCCTTGGCCAGGAAGCGGTCGCTCTTGGCGTGGAAGACGGGGCGCATATAGGCCTCAGTGACCGCGGCGATGGAGCGCAGGACGCTCTTTTCTCCGCAGCCAGCGCAAGCGCCGTCGCCGGCCACCAATGCGTCATAGGTGGAGCGCACCATGAGCATATTGCGCAACGTGGCGGTCTTCGAGTCGACGGGATGATCGGCGTTGAAAAGGCCCAGGAACTTTTGCGTGGTGTCAGGCAGCAGATCAAGGAAGCCGGTGCCGGTCATGTGCTTGGCGTTGACCTCCTCAGTCTCCGGCACCATCTTGAGCGCGTGGTGGTCGCCGCAGGCGGTGACGCAGGCCCCGCAGCCCTTGCACAAATCGGAAACAAAGATGGAGAAGATGCCGCCCGAGCCGGGGGCCTTGCGTTCCGGCGAACTGAAGATGGCGGTCACCTTCTGGTAGGCCATGGGAACCTTGTCGAGTATGTCAAGAACTCCGTTCTTTGACTCTTTGGAGAGGCCTTCGAGGGAATCGATGACTTCGCGCAGAATGGTGGGCAGCGGGGTTCCGGTCTTGGCGTCGGCGAGCATGCGCTGGCGGGTGATGCGCTCGATTTCCGGCAGCGCGGCCATGAGCTTCGTGCGGTCCTCGACCTTGGCCACATAATGATTCACGGCGGTGCGCAGCAGCGTGGCCAGATCCTGCGCGGTGTTGGGCAGAGCCGTGTCAGGACATACGGAGATGCACTCCATGCACTGCGTGCAGTTTTCTGGGATGTAGAGCGGGGTTTCGCGGCGAGCCACATACTTTGAGGCCGTGTCGCCGGTGGCGGCGGCGATCATGCCCACGGCCGCGAGCGGCGAGGCGGGCTGATTATAGCCAAAATGAGCCCGGAACTCGGCGTCGAAGTTACTGATGCTGGCCAGCGGCGTGCGCTTGGCCTGGCCGGCGGGCAGCGGGTGGGAACGGCAACCTGTGCCGCAGGAACCTCCGTCGCCCACCGGCACGGTTTCCAAAATGGGCAACAGCGCCTGGCCGCGCAACGAGGAGTGGTCAGCCGCGGTGAGCGCGCCGATCTTGATCTCCTGCACGTGATCGTAGCCCTGCATCATGACTTCCATGTTGGATTCGACGACGGCTTCGCCCAGCTTGCCGAACTTTTTGACGTATTGCTTGTGGACCACGTCGCGATACTGCTCCTGCGTGATGCCGAACTCGCCGAGCAGGCTGCTGACCCGGAAGAATGCGCCCAGAAATGCGTTGCCCTGCATACGCAGTTGCAAGTCAGCGCGGTCGGTAGCCTTTTTGGCGATCTCAAAACCCGGCAGCGTGAAGACGCGAATGTGCTTGTCGATGATCTGCTTGCGCGCCCAGAGCGGCAGTTGCCCCCAGGCCTCTTCGCCTTGCTGATCGGACTCCCAGACCAGGCTTCCTCCCTCGGCCATGCCGTCCAGCGGATTGGTATGAGTGAAGGCCTTGGGGTCGCAGCAGAGGACCACGGTGACGTGGCGCAGGTCGCAGTTGACGCGGATGCGCTCCTTGGCGGCAACCATGAAATATGCTGTCGGCGCGCCTTTCTTCTCCGAGCCGTACTTGGGATTGGCGCTGACGTGGATGACTTCCTTGGGATTGCCCAGCGAGTCTTTGAGGCCGTCGCGAGCATAGAGGAGGTCGTTCAGGTCGCCGATGATGGCGCCCAGGTTCTTGCCGGTGGTGATGGCGCCCCAGCCGCCGATGGAGTGGAAGCGCACAGCGACCGCGCCCCCGGGAAGGAGCGACGGCGTCTCGTCGCCGATGACCGCGTAGGGGTGGTCAACGCCAAGGACAAAGAAGCTCACGCCGTCGGAGGCCTTTTTGCCGTCTTTCCGGGCGCGGCCGGCAGTAGCAAACTCGTAAGCGCCAATGATGTGCTCGGGGCGGAAGTCGCGCGAACCGAGGCCGTAGGTGCCGCCGTAGATCTTCGGAACTTCGGCCAGCGAAATCGCGGGCAGCCCCGCAACGGACTGCACGGCCTTGGAGAGAGCGGTGCGAATGTCGCGGCCGAGCGGATTGTCGCCGGAGAGCGCCTCGTCAGTGCGCTCCAGGATGATGACGTTCTTCTTGCCTTTGAGCGCGGCAACGATGGCGGCTTCAGGGAAGGGGCGAATCACGTTGACGTGGATGGAGCCGACGCTTGCACCGCGCGTCTGGCGCAGGTAATCGACCGCGGCCTCGATGTTTTCAGCGGCTGAGCCGAGCGAGACGAAAACCGTCTCCGCGTCGTGGGTCTTATATGGGCTGATGAGGCCGTAGACGCGGCCAGTGAGTTCGGCGAACTGCTCGTAGGCGTCTTCCAGAAATTGCAGAATCGGCTCGGCAAAGTTATTGCGCCGCGCCACGACGCCATTCATGTAGTGTTCCTGATTCTGCACAGGGCCGAGCAGGATGGGGTTGGCCAGGTCCACCATTTTAGGAACGCGGCGGCGGGTGGGGCCGAAGAGCGTGCGCTGCGCCTCGGTGGGGCAGTCGATGATGTCGTCGGGCGCGCCGAGAAACTCGCGGATCAGCTCGGATTCATGTTTATAGAAGGTCCGCTCCAGGTGGGTGGTCAGGAAGCCGTCCATGATGTTCATGCCCGGAGTCAGGCTCAGCTCGGTGACGCGGCGCAGGATCAGCGCCTGGTCGGCGGCCTGCTGCGCGTCCTTGCCGAAAAGCATGATCCAGCCGGTGTCGAGAGCGGCGTAAATGTCGTCGTGGCCGCAATGAACATTGAGGGCCTGCTTGGTAAGGGCGCGCGCGCCGACTTCGAGGACCATGGTGGAGGCCTTGCCCGGCGCGTGATAGTACTGCTCGACGCCGTAGACCACGCCCTGGCCGGAGGTGAAGTTGACCACCCGCTTGCCGCAGACAGAGTGAGCGATTGCGCCGCCCTGGGCCGCGTGCTCGCCCTCGGTCTCAATGGCGATGGTGTTCTGCCCGAAGACGTTCAAATGGCCTTCAGCATAGGCCTGCTGGAAGAGCTCGCCGCCCTCCGTGGAGGGCGTGATGGGATAGAAGACGCCGGCATCGGCGATGCGCGTCTCGGTGTGGTACGAGACAAGCTGATTTCCATTTGCGGTAACTCGAATGCCGGGAAAACGAGCAGCAGCGGTCATGAATCCCTTTCTGTAAGTCCTTTGTTTCAGGCCAATGTTTATGACGTGCGGTGAATGGCCGGCTCGATGGACGATCTCCGGGCTGGCTTACCTCAAAAAAAGCCGCAAAACACTCCCATCTTCCGCTGGGGAAAGCGGCCAATGCAATCAGTATGCATCCAGGCGAAGGGAGACGGCGTCCCAATTTGTGAGATAGGCGTCTTCCCTCTCCGAATGAATTCTTTCGGCTCCTCCCAGGGTCGTAAGAGGCAAATGTGCAACCTGCATTTCCGACGCTGGTAAATATTGGATGCACAACTTTCGCCCACGATTCCTTCGCCGGACCAGCGGGTGGGGGCGATTCGACCAGGATTTAATGCCGGGCGGAGATTTTCATCGAGCCGGGCTTTGCGCCGGTGAAATCTCACGTCCCAGAAGCAGCTTTCAGGCCTTACCATGACAACGAGGATTTTTCCGCGATGAATTCCGCTTTGAAGTTGCGTTTCGTCCGTTTTGCCTACCTGGCCGTCGTTGCCGGCGTCACGCTGTTTGCGGGCCGGGCCGCGGCGCAGAACGCCGCCGATGCCGCCAAAATCGCAGCCACTCTGCCTGCTGACACCCACGCGGTCATTGACCGGCTTACGAGTCTGCACGAGTTGCCCGATGTGGCCTGGAAGCTGCATGCCGGCGACCTGGCCCACGGCGAGGCCGTGAATCTGGACGAAAGCGACTGGCAGCCCATCGCCAAAGGCTCGAAGGCTCCCAAGGAGGCGGTGTGGTTTCGCCAAACCTACCAGATTCCAGCCACGCTGAGCGGCTACGACCTGACCGGCGCGCGCATCTGGTTCCAGTTTCACGCCTATGCCAACGGGCCGATGCCGCAGATTCTTTACTTCAATGGCCGGCGGGCGGCGATGGGCGACGACCTGGAGCCGATCATTCTCTTCGATCAGGTGAAGCCCGGAGACAAGGTGACGGTGGCCGTCAAGCTGCTGCACACGGTGGACACCAAGAACTTTCAGGGCGCGACACTGAAGATCGACTTCCCGGAGAACCGCCCCAATCCAGAGGACCTGCGCCTGGAGTTTCTGTCGGCCGCGCTGCTGGTTCCCGCGCTGGCGCCGGGTGATGCTGCCAAGATGGCTACGCTTTCCGACGCCATTCGCACCGTGGACCTGACGGCACTGGATGCGCACGACCAAGCCAAATTCGACGCCAGTCTGAAGGCGGCGCACGCAAAACTTGAAACGCTGAAGCCGCTTTTGCAGCAGGCAACTTTTCACCTCACCGGCAACTCGCACATCGACGCGGCCTGGCTGTGGCCGTGGACCGAGACGGTGGACGTGGTGAAACGAACCTTCGGGACCGCTCTGCAACTAATGTACGAATATCCCGAATACACCTACACGCAGTCGGCCGCGGCGTATAACGAATGGCTGGCGGATAAGTATCCCGAGATGAACGCCGAGATTGCCCAGCGCATCAAAGAAGGCCGCTGGGAGATTGTGGGCGGAATGTGGGTTGAGCCGGACCTGAATATGCCCGACGGCGAGTCGCTGGTGCGGCAGTTGCTGGTGGGCAAACGCTGGTTCAAACAGCAGTATGGTGTGGAGACGCGCATCGGCTGGAATCCGGATTCGTTTGGCTACACGTGGCAGTTGCCGCAGATCTACAAGAAGAGCGGCATCGACTACTTTGTGACGCAGAAGATGGCCTGGTGCGACACGAATCAGTTGCCTTTCAAGTTTTTCTGGTGGGAGTCGCCCGATGGGTCGAAGGTGCTGACCTACTTTCCGCATGACTATGCCAACGACAACCTGAACCTGGTGCGGCTGGCGCGCGACTTTACGATTGCGCAAAAGCAGGCCACCGGGCTGCCGGGCATCATGGACCTTTACGGCATCGGCGACCACGGCGGCGGACCCACGCGGGCGATTCTGGATGAAGGGTTCCATTGGAGTGCCGCGGGGACTTCGCTTGTTACACCAAAAATTGAGTTTGGCACGGCGCAGAGCTACTTCAGCGCGCTGGAAAAGCAGATTGCGCCGGAGAGCCAGGAGTGGAACTACCAGTCGATTGCCAAAGGCTACACGGCGCCAGCGGCGGTTGCGGGCAAGGTGAATATTCCGACGTGGAAGAGCGAGCTTTACTTCGAGTATCACCGCGGCGTGATGACCACACAGGCCAATCACAAACGGAATATGCGCGAGAGCGAAGAGCAGGTGATTAACGCCGAGAAGTGGGCGTCGCTGGCATGGCTGGATGGCCGCGAGTATCCGGCGAAAGAACTGACTGAGGATTGGAAGAAGGTGCTGTTTAACCAGTTCCACGATCTGGCGGCTGGGTCGGGCATCGGCGTGATTTACAAGGACGCGCAGAAGGACTACGACGTGGTGCGGTGGTCTACCAATGAGATCGACGCGGCGGCTCAGCAGACCCTGGATGAGCGAATTGATACGCAAGGTGAAAGCGGAAAAGTCGGACCAATTGTCGTTTTTAACCCGCTCGGATGGAAGCGATCAGGTGAAGTTTCGATCCATCTGCAGCAGACGCTAAGCGGAAATGCCGAAGACTGGAGTGGACGAGGCGTCTCGGTCAAAGAATTGAGATCAGATGAAAAGACCAGCGCAACTGATTTGACTTTGCTGGTTTCTGAAATACCTGCTATGGGATACAAGGTATTCTGGCTGAGCAAAGAGCACGCCTGGAACCACGGAGTAGAAAAGATCAAAGACGAAGATAGAATTGGGAAAGCCATTGTATTAGACAATGCGGCTCTTCGCATACTGATTGATAAGCAAACCGGCTGTATCACTAGCATCTTCGATCACAAGTCTGGTTTTGAATCCTTGGCGACAGGAGCTTGCGGAAACCAGTTACAGGCTTTCAAAGATATGCCCAAAGACTATGACGCATGGAACGTCGATCCTGGGACATTTGATGTATCGCCAACATTGCTGGATGGCGCCGCCTCAGTCGAAGTCCTGAAGGAGGGCGAGAAGGTTCGAATTACCCGGTCCTGGCAAAGCTCTAAGTTTGTCCAAACAGTTTATCTACCTTGGGGTTCCGACCAGATCGACATCGACAACGAGATCGACTGGCACGAGTCCCATGTGCTGCTGAAGGCAGCGTTTCCGCTGGCGGCTTCAGGGCCGTTTGCCACTTATGAGATTCCTTACGGAAGCATCGACCGGGCGACCACGCGCAACAATTCGTGGGAGCAGGCGCAGTTTGAGGTTCCGGCGATGCGCTGGGCCGATTTGGGCGACGGCAAGCATGGGCTGAGCGTGCTGAATCAGACCAAGTACGGTTACGACGCCGTGGGCAATACGCTGCGGCTGACGCTGTTGCGCTCGCCCAAGTGGCCCGACGCCGAGGCCGACATGGGGCACCACCACTTCCACTACGCGCTCTATCCGCACGCGGGAACATGGAAGGACGCGCTCACCGTGCGCCACGGCTACGAGTACAACTACCCGCTGACGGCGGTGGTGACGACGGCGCACGCTGGCACTCTGCCCGCTTCGCACTCCTTTGCCTCGGTCGCGCCGGAGAATGTGGTGCTGACCGCGGTGAAGAAAGCTGAAGATGCGAAGGGGTTGATCTTCCGCGTTTATGAGTGGGCGGGCAAGGAGACGACGGCTGAGTTTCATCTGCCGGCCGGGGCGACGGGCGCTACCGTCACCAACCTGATGGAAACGCCTGAGGGCAAGCCGCTGACGGTGAGCGGCGACGTGGTGAAGGCGCCGATTCATCCCTACGAGATTCTGACTATCCGGGTGGATTACCCGAACGGGGGGCCGAAGGAGTAAAGGAAATCGAAGAGGATTGAGGTTTGTGGTTTCCCGCCCTAGGCGCAAAAACAAAGACGCGCCGAGGGCGGGGCACCCAGAGTGCGATTCGAGGAACCTTTTCATGGATGCGGGCGTATTACGAGGCATGGTCACTGACCGCGTGATTTCGTCCCATTGAATTCGTGGTTTCCCAGGTCTCAAAATCGAGACCTGGGGCACCCAGCCTTGGTACAAGTTCAAGCGGCCAGAGAACTAGAGGGCGATTGCCATGAATCTCAGCAGGACGCGGAATGCGACAACTTTGGTAGTGGGCCTGGCGTTGGCCGCCGGATTGGCGGGATGCAGGGTCCATGTGGACAAGGACGCCAACGGCCAGGACAAGAAGGTTCAGGTGGACACGCCTTTTGGCGGCGTGCACGTGAATACCGATCAGACAACGGCCGTGGATCTGGGATTGCCGGTCTATCCGGGCGCGGTGGTTGTGAAGGACGGCAACCACGATTCCGCCGACGTGCATCTGGGCTTTGGCGAGTGGCAGATGCACGTGCAAACGGTTTCTTACGAAGCCTCTGATTCCGAGGAGAAGGTGGTCGCTTTCTACAAGAAGGCGCTGGGCCGCTACGGCGACGTGATTACCTGCCAAGGCGACTCTCCGGTGGGAACGCCGACGACTACGTCCGAGGGGCTGGGCTGCGCCGATGAGAAAAAGGGCGGCAATGTGAAGATCAACCGGCACGATTACGGCACCGATAAGGATAGTCTGGAACTGAAGGCCGGCTCGAGGCGCCACCAGCACATTGTGGGCTTTGAGAATCCAAAGGACGGCAAACCCCGGTTTGTCCTGGTGGCGCTTGATTTGCCCGCCGGGATGGATTCGGGATCGGGAAAGAGCGATTAGTGCCTGTTCAAACTGCCTGGAATGAAAGCAATGCTTCAGCGCGCCAAGGTATCACATTCTGGTTGAGCGCCTGGCTGCCTGTGGCCTTGGGCGTCGGCGTCATTGTGCTGGAATCTACGGAGATGTTTGGCTCCAACCACACCAGCGGACCGCTGCGCTGGCTTTGGGAGGCCATCTTCGGGCCTGTCGGAAGCGCGCGCTGGGAGATGATTCATCACCTGATCCGCAAGTGCGGGCACTTTTTCGGCTATGGGGCAATCGGGGTGCTGTGGCTGCGGGCCTGGTGGATGACCCTGCCGCACTCCCACTTCCTCGAAGACGCTTTTCTTGCGTTCCTGGGAACCTCTCTGGTGGCCAGTCTGGATGAGTTGCACCAGAGTTATCTGCCCAACCGCACCGGCTCACCCTGGGATGTTCTGCTGGACTGCTGCGGAGCACTCACACTGCAATTGGCGGTCTATATTTATTTACGCCTGATGAGGCCCAAGCGGCTGGTACGGGCGGAGTAGGAATCCGTCGCGGCAGTTTCTATGGCTTCTTCGGAAATGGTGTAGGCGGAAATTTTGTCGATATCCCATCCATTCCGCAGAAAACGCGGAATGGGTGGGGCACGGAAGTTTATAGCAAAAGCTAAAATGCTCGAAACGAGCACGGGCGCATCCCGCGAGGGGATACGCCCGTGCTTGCCTTCCAAGCGAAGGGTGAAGACGCCGGAGAACAGCCGCTTTACGCGGCCGCTTCGCCGCCTTCTTCCTTCTTGCCTTCTTCGGCCTTGGCTTCTTCCAACTGCTTTTCGAGTTCGGCGCGCTTCTTGGCCTTGATATCCTCGCGCTTCTGGCGCTTGGCATCGAGTTGCTTTTCGGCGCCGAGCAGTTCGATGAAGGCCTTGGCGGCCCCGTCGCCCTGCTGGAAGCCGGTGCGAATGATGCGCAGATAGCCGCCCTGGCGGTCGCCGTAGCGCGGGGCCACGGTCTCAAAGAGCCGCGTAACAGACTTATCTGTCATGAGAAAGCTGAGGGCCTGACGGCGCGAGTGGAGATCGCCTTTCTTGCCCAGGGTGATCATCTTTTCAACCAGCGGACGGACCGCCTTGGCCTTGGCCACAGTGGTCTCCACGCGATCTTCCACGATGACGGACGTGACCAGATTGCGCAACAGGGCGCGACGGTGGCTGGTGTTGCGTCCGAGCTTGAATCCTGCATTGCGATGGCGCATGGTGAAACTCTCTTTCAGATCAGTGATCAGTGATCAGTGATCAGTGGTCAGCTTCAGCTCTCGGTTACTGGCCGGATATCCGGGTCTCTTCACTGAAAACTGATCACTGACAACTGAGCACTGTTAGAAATTCTCAGTCTCGGTGGGCAACTGCAAATCCACCGAATCCAGCGGCTCGTCCTCGTCGTCGAAGTGGCTGTAGTTGGCGGCCAGGGCGGTGGCAGGCGAAATGCTGGTGGGTCCGGGAACGGCGTTGCCTTGCTCGTCGATCTTCATGCCCAGCGAGAGGCCCATCTGGGCGAGGATTTCCTTGATCTCGTTCAGGCTCTTGCGGCCGAAGTTCTTGGTCTTGAGCATCTCGGCTTCGGTCTTCTGCACCAGTTCTCCGATGGACTGGATGTTAGCGTTCTTCAGGCAGTTGTAGCTGCGGACCGACAGCTCCAGCTCTTCGACCGAGCGATTGAGGTTGTCGTTGCGCAGCAGAACACGGCCTTCCTCGCCACGCCCCTCGGTCTCGATCTCTTCCTCGAAGTTGATGAAGATGTTCATGTGGTCCTTGAGCAGCTTGGCGGACAGGCCGACGGCATCGGCGGGCAGCACAGCTCCGTTGGTCCACACTTCAAGGGTGAGCTTGTCATAGTCGGTGATCTGGCCCAGACGGGCGGCTTCCACCACATAGTTGACGCGGCGCACGGGCGAGTGGACCGAGTCCACAGGAATAAAGCCAATCCCGAGGTCGGCGTCGAAGTTCTTGTCGGCGGAGATGTAGCCGCGTCCGCGCTTGAGGCGCATTTCCATGTCCAGCTTGCCGCCTTCAGAGACGGTGGCAATATAGATGTTCTTGTCCAGGATTTCGACGTCGCCGTCGGCCTCGATCATGCCAGAGGTGACCACGCCGGGCTGGTCGGCGCGCAGATAGAGCGCCTTGGGACCCTCGCCCGCGAGCTTGAAGGGCACTTGCTTGAGATTCAGGATGATGTCGGTGGCATCCTCAACCACGCCACTGATGGACTGGAACTCGTGGAGCACGCCCTCGATGCGAATCGCGGTGACCGCGGCGCCTTCGATCGAACTCAGCAGGGTGCGGCGCAGAGCGTTGCCGATGGTGGTGCCAAAGCCGCGCTCAAAGGGCTGGGCGCTGAACTTGCCGAATGTGTCGGTGAGCGTCTCGGCATCGACTGCCAGGCGCTTCGGTTTCTGGAATCCTCTCCAAAGCATATCCGTGTCTCGTTTCCCGCGCGGCATGTACGTCGCGATGCATTTTGCGGCGGCCGCGCAAGTTCTCCTTCGATTGAAATTCAGTGGTCAGTTGTCAGTGAACAGTGGTCAGTAAAAACCCCGACTGAGGGTCATCTGACCACTGTCCTCTGTCCACTGCTCACTGTTACTTCGAGTACAGTTCGACGATGAGCTGCTCATTGATGGGCAGGTTCACGTCCTGACGCTTGGGCAAATGAAGCACGCGGCCCGAGAGGTTCTCGAAGTTGGCTTCGAGCCATGCGGGCACGGGGTTCTGGGCGGCGTACTGCGCGCCCTGCTCGATGATGAGCAATTTCTTGGCGCTGTCGCGAATCTTGATTTCGTCGCCGGCGTTCACCTGGTACGAAGGAATGTTGACCTTGCGGCCGTTGACCTCGACGTGGCCGTGGCGAACAACCTGGCGAGCCTGGCGGCGCGAGATGGCAAAGCCCAGCCGGAAGGCCACGTTGTCCAGACGGCGCTCCAATTGCTGGATGAGCAACTCGCCGGTAACGCCGGAAGCGCGGTTGGCCTTCTCGTAGTACTCGCGGAACTGGCTTTCAAGCGTGAAGTACATGCGCTTGGCCTTCTGCTTTTCGTGCAGTTGCAGGCCGTAGCCCACGATCTTGGCCCTGCGATCCTTGCCGTGCTGGCCGGGAGGAAAGTTACGCTTCTCCAGGGGGCAACGGTCGGAGGCGCACTTGGCGCCCTTCAAAAAGAGTTTGGTTGCCTCGCGACGGCAAAGGCGGCAGACTGCTCCGGTATAACGAGCCATTTTCTTCTCCTGACTTCGGATGACGGCCGGTTTACATGTCCGGAGGACATTTCATCCCGGCCCGGTTTAGTTTTCAGCTAACAGCTAACAGTTGTCAGTTATTTCTCGCCAAAGGCGGTCAACTGTCTGCTGTTAGCTGTCAACTGTTAGCTGCTTCTCTTACACTCTCCGCCGCTTGGGCGGACGGCAGCCGTTGTGCGGCACCGGCGTCACGTCGCGGATGGTGCGCACCTCGATGCCGGCGGCAGCCAGGGCGCGGATGGCCGACTCGCGGCCCGAACCCGGACCGGAGACGCGCACATCCACCGCGCGCAGACCGTGATCGCGCGCCATGCTGGCCGCGTTCGAGGCCGCCTGCTGCGCCGCGAAGGGAGTGCCCTTGCGCGAACCGCGGAAGCCGAGCGAACCCGAACTCTTCCAGCTCAGCGTGTTGCCCACCTGGTCGGTGATGGTGACGATGGTGTTGTTGAACGTAGCCTGTACGTGCGCAATGCCAAACGGCACATTCTTGCGCTCGCGCTTCTTGAACTTCTTGTTTTTGCCAGCCTTGCCCGCGCCGGCCTTCTGCTCTGGTTTCGCCATTAGGTCTTCGCCGTCGCTTTCTTCTTGCTGGCAACTGTGCCCTTACGCGGGCCCTTGCGGGTGCGCGCGTTGGTGTGGGTGCGCTGACCGTTCACCGGCAGACCCCGGCGGTGGCGCGTGCCACGATAGCTCTGAATGTCGATGAGACGCTTGATGTGCATCTGGACGTCCTTGCGCAGGTCGCCCTCGACGTTTCCTTCGTCCTCGATCACCTGGCGGATACGGTTGACCTCTTCTTCGCCCAGATCCTGGATCTTCTTGAAGGCATCAACATTCGCCTTCGCCAGAATGGTGAGCGCACGAGGATTTCCGATGCCGAAGATGTATGTGAGCGCGATTCTTGCCTGCTTGTTGCGGGGCAGATCGACGCCAGCAATACGTGCCATGGAAGATTCCTTTGCTGCTTCAGGTTGTGTGCCTCCAGCCTTAACCGGTTCGCACGGGTTGAACGGCGAGCCTCCAGAGGTTCATCGCAAGCCTTGACTCAGGCTAACTAGCCTCGTACTTGCTGTGGAGGACGCCGCGTATGCCAGGCTTCCGACTAGCCCTGGCGCTGCTTGTGCTTTGCGTTCTCGCAGATCACTCGCACAACCCCACGGCGTGTGATGACCTTGCACTTGACGCAAATCTTCTTGACTGATGCACGGACCTTCATCTGTTGCTGCCCTTCTCCGCGCTCAAAATTCAGTCGCGGGATATTAAAAAAGCCTTACTTGTAGCGGTAGACGATCCGCCCGCGATTCAGGTCGTAGGGACTCAGCTCCACGGCCACGCGGTCACCGGGCAGAATGCGGATAAAGTTCTTGCGCATCCTTCCCGAGACATGGGTCAGCGCCTCGTGATTGTTCTCGAGCTTGACCTTGAACATGGCATTCGGCAGCGTCTCAGTGACCACCGCCATTACCTCAATCGCATCTTCCTTCGACAAACTGTGTCCCGCCTCCGGCGCGCGCTTGCCCGCCGGCCTGTGATCCCGAGCGTGCTACTCGGTTAAGATTCTAGCTCCGGTGGCGGTCACCGCCACCGAGTGCTCAAAATGAGCGCTCATGCTTCCATCCGCAGTGATCGTCGTCCAGCCGTCGTCCAGAACCACGACATCCGGCTTGCCCGCGTTCACCATCGGTTCGATTGCGATTACCATGCCGGCGCGCAGTTTCATGCCCCGGCCCGCTACGCCATAGTTCGGCACCTGCGGATCTTCGTGCATGTGGACACCGATGCCGTGGCCCACAAAATCCCGTACCACCGAGAACCCCTCGGCCTCGACAAACTTTTGCACCGCCGAGCCCACATCGCCCAGCGTTGCTCCGGGACGAACTACGGCAATCGCCGCGTGCAGCGATGCCTCGGTCACCTTCAACAGCCGCGCCGTCTCCGGATCGATCTTGCCCACCGGCACGGTGATGGCCGCATCGCCGCAGTAACCCTCCACGAATACCCCAAAGTCGAGGGAAACAATTTCCCCTTCTTTCAGGACTCGCTTGGGCGACGGGATGCCGTGCACCACCTCGCTGTTGACCGAAGCGCACAGGACGCAGGGATAACCACCATAGCCCTTAAAAGCAGGCTTCAAGCCCAACTCGGCGAGCCGGTCCGCGGCGATCTTCTCCAAATCCATCGTCGTGACGCCCGGCTTCACCGCGGCACGTAGCAGTTCCAGCACCTCGCGGGTCGCTTTGCCCGCCAGCCGCATCTTCTCGATTTCCTTCGACGACTTCAGTACTACTGCCAACCGGTTAACCAGCTTTCAGTTTTCCGTTGTCAGTTTTCAGTGATCAGTGTTCATTTTCCGCCACGCAGGGCCGGGAACTGACCACTGATCACTGATCCCTGACAACTCTCTTCTCACGCAAAAACCCGCCATCCGGCCGCGCTACTGGCGCAACCGCTCGACGGCGTCAACTATTCCGGCCGCGATTTCTTCAATCGGCCGGTCTCCATCCACTTCCGCAAAGCGTCCCAAAGCCCGGTAGTGTTCAACCACCGGCGCGGTCGAGGCAGCGTAAGCTCGCATGCGCTCCTCGAAGACCTTCTCCGTGTCGTCGGCTCGCTGAACCAGAGCAGCGCCATCGGTATCGCAGAAGCCATCCCGCTTGGAAGGCTTGCCGTAGACGTTATAGATGCTCTGGCAGACAGGGCAGTTCCTGCGCCCGGTGATACGACGCAATAACTGATTATAGTCCACCTGGATACTGACAGCAATCACCGGCAGCGCATTGGCCTGCGCCCGAGCGGCCAGGCGGTCATCCAGCCAGCCAGCCTGTCCGAGTGTGCGCGGAAAGCCGTCCAGAATGTAACCTTTAGCCGTGTCGGGCTGTTCGAGCCGCACGGCGACCATCTCGTCGACCAGCGAGTCGGGAACCAGCTCCCCGCGGCCCATGATCTCTTTGGCTGTCCGGCCCAGATCAGTGCCCCGCGCCACATTGCCGCGCAGCAGGTCGCCGGTGGAGATCTGCGGAATCCCCCAGATCTTTACCAGCTCCTTGGCCTGCGTGCCCTTGCCCACGCCCGGCGCGCCCAACAAAAGAATGGGGCCGGGAAGGGTCTTGCGACCCGTCTCACGGCCCTGTCCTACTGTAGCTTCAGATGAAGACATTACCAGGTTTTCCTTCCGCGAATGCGACCGGAGCGCGGGGAAAAGCCGTCATAATGCCGCATGATCAGCTGCGATTCGATCTGGTTGACAGTATCCATGGCCACACCCACCACAATCAGAAGCGAGGTGCCGCCAAAGTAGAAGTTGACCCCCAAACCGTGCGTAGTCCAGTTCGGCAATGTCTCGAAGAACTTGCCGATGAGCCACACCTTGTCAAAACGAATGCCCGAGATCAGGAAGGTGGGCACCAGCGAAATGATAATCAGATAGAGCGCGCCGACCAGCGTGATGCGGGTAAGAATGTCGTTGATGAAATCCGAAGTGCGCTTGCCGGGACGGATCCCGGGGATGAACGAGCCAGACTTGCGGAAGTTGTCGGCAATGTCGTCCGGCTTCATCACGATGGAGATGTAGAAGTAAGCGAAGAAGATGATCGCCAGGACATAGAGGGTTTCATACCACGGGTAGCCGGGCGCAAGCGCATCCACGATGGGCTTGAGGAAGGGGCTGTTCTGCACAAACTCGGTCTGGGCGAGCATCATCGGAGCCGAGAGGATGGATGCGGCGAAGATGACCGGCATGACGCCGCCGGAGTTGACCTTGAGAGGCAAGTGGCTGGATTGGCCGCCCATCATCCGGCGGCCGACGATGCGCCGCGCGCTCTGGATGGGAATGCGCCGCTCGCTCCGCTCGACAAAGACGATGAAGGCCACCACGGCCGCCATGCCCGCTACCAGCAGGATCATCGCGACGATGGTGAACGAACCCCACTGGTTGGTCTGGACTTTCTGGATCAGGTCCATCACACCACGGGGCAGGCCGGCAACGATGCCGGTGAAGATCAGCAGGCTCATGCCGTTGCCGATGCCGCGGTCGGTAATCTGCTCGCCCAGCCACATGATGAAGGCCGTACCGGTGGTCAGCGTCAGCACGGTCATCAAGGTAAAGCCGATGCCCGGATTGAGCACCATGTTGCCCCTGGTGAGCATGAACGCGATGCCAATCGACTGCAAAGCAGCCAGAATCACGGTCATATAGCGGGTCCACTGCGTGATCTTGCGCCGGCCCAGCTCGCCTTCCTTCTGGACGCGCGCCAGCGGCTCATAGACCACGGTGAGCAACTGGAAGATGATCGAGGCAGTGATGTAAGGCATGATGCCCAGGGCGAAGATTGTCATGCGGCGCAGGTTGCCGCCGCCAAACAGGTTCATCAGGCCCAGAGCAGAACCGCCTTGCTGGTCGAAGAGCCGCTCCAGCATTTTGGTGTCGACGCCCGGCGTGGGAATCCACGCACCCAGACGGTAAACGGCCAGAATGCCGAGCATGAAGAGTACGCGCTTGCGCAGATCAGGAATCCGGAAGATATTAAGAAACTTCTCAAGCATGATTGTTTATCCGCTTCAGGGCGTTGCCGCCACTTGGATCTTTACCACTGACCATCTTACCCGCGAGGGGTTCAGCCTGTCGCCGGGCGCCCCAGGCCTCGATTGCGAGACCTGGGCACTCCATCGAACTATGCCGCCGCTGGCGCTGCCTCGCCGCCCAGAACCACAGCCTTGCCGCCAGCCTTTTCGATCTTCTCGATGGCCGACTTGGAAAACTTGTGCGCGTGGATGGTGAGGGCCGAAGTCAGCTCGCCGGAGCCGAGAATCTTGATCAGCGCCTTCTTGCTGGAAGCCAAGCCCAACTTCTTATAGTCGTCCAGGCCGATCTCAGTGATCGCCAGGCCCTCGATTTGCTCGGCCAGCCGGTCCAGATTCACCACTGTGTACTCGGTGCGGAAGATATTGGTAAAGCCGCGCTTGGGCAAGCGGCGATGAAGAGGCATCTGGCCGCCCTCAAAACCGCGCATCAGGCTGAAGCCGGAGCGCGAGCCCTGGCCCTTGTGGCCGCGGGTAGAGGTCTTGCCCATGCCAGAGCCCATGCCCCGGCCCACGCGCTTGCGCCCGGTGTTGGCTTTCCTGGGCGCGCGCAGATTCGATAGATTCCTAATTGCCATGATTTCCTCGCTGTAGCGCCGACCGGGAATTGTGCTCCCTGCCGACTCGCGTTCTCCGGAATTTGCCGTCCGGGCGGGATTGATTGGATCTGGGCCGAGCTAGCTTTCGAGGATGCGAACCAGATGCGGAATAGCCTTGACCATGCCGCGGATTGACTCGTTATCCACGCGCTCGACGATCTGGTTCATGCGCGTAAAGCCCAAGCCCTTGACCACCAGTCTCTGCTTGGTGGGCTGGGAGTTCTGCGAGTGGTAGTACTGAATGCGAATTTTTTTGGTTTCCGTCATGGCTTAGAGCTCCTCAACCGACTTGCCGCGCATATTCGCCACTTCGGCCCGGTCGCGCAACTGCACCAGCGCGTCGAAAGTGGCTTTGATGACGTTGTGGGGGTTGGGCGAACCCAGGCTCTTGGTGAGCACATTCTGCACCCCGACCGAAGTCATCACCGCGCGCACTGCGCCGCCGGCAATCACGCCGGTGCCTTCAGGGGCCGGCTTCAGCAGCACCTGCCCGGCGCCGTAACGGCCCAGGACCAGATGCGGAATCGTGGTTTCGGTCAGGTGAATCCGGACCAGGTTCTTCTTGGCCGCCTCAATCCCCTTGCGAATCGCCTGGGGAACTTCCTTGGCCTTGCCCGAACCGTGACCCACCACCCCGGCGGCGGGGTCGCCCACCACAACCAGCGCGGCAAACGACATATTCTTGCCGCCCTTGACCACCTTGGTCACGCGATTGATGGAAACCACCTGATCCTTCAGGTTGTACTGGTTGGCATCGAGTTTCTTCT
>CAYQSI010000045.1:0-29520 GCA_964420185.1 uncultured Occallatibacter sp.
TTACAACCAGCTTCTCGCGTTCAGATCGAATGGACAACCTCCTGAAACTTCACAACTACCTCATTCCGTGAGGAAGACGCTGCGACCCCGATCCTCTGCCGGAAATCTTCGCTTGCCGCGCCGATCCGCTCCCAGTCCTCCCCAAACGCACGACGGCCACCCCGAAGGGTGGCCGTCGCTGTCTTGCTCAGGAGAAAAGCGCCTTACTGCTCGTTCTGCTCGCTCTTTTCGCTCTTCTCGCTCTTCCAGTTGATCAAATCGCCAAGGGTCGTGGTCGAGCTGGAGACCGGCTGCTTGTGGCTCTCCTTCTTGTAGCTCTCCACCTGTGCGCGGCTGGCTTCCTGGCCCACTGCGCGCAGGCTCAAGCCTACCTTCTTCTCTTCCACGTTGATCTTGATGATCTTGAACTCGTGCTCCAGGCCCGTTTCCAGCTTCGACGGCCCACCGCCCTCGTCGCCAGCCTCGGAGATGTGGCACAAGCCCTCGACGCCTTCCGCGATCTCGACAAACGCGCCGAACTGCGCTGTCCGCAGAATCTTGCCGTGGACCACGTCGCCCACCCGGTGCGTGGCGAAGAAGCTCTCCCACACGTCGGGCTGCAACTGCTTGATGCCCAGGCTGAGGCGGCGGTTCTGCGGCTCGACGCCGAGAACAACAGCCTTCACCTTTTCGCCCTTCTTCACGATTTCAGAGGGATGCTTGACGCGCTTGGTCCAGCTCAGGTTCGACACGTGAACCAGGCCGTCGATGCCGTCCTCGATCTCGACGAAGGCGCCGAAGTCGGTCAGGTTGCGGACCCGGCCCTCGACCACTGTCCCGGCCGGATACTTCTCCGACAGGTTCTCCCAGGGGTTTTCAAGCAACTGCTTCATGCCCAGCGAGATGCGGCGGTCGGCCGGATTCACGCTCAACACGACAGTCTCCACTTCGTCGTTCGGCTTCACCAGCTTCGACGGATGCTTCAGGCGCTTGGACCAGGTCATCTCAGAGAGGTGAACCAGACCCTCGATGCCTTGCTCCAACTCGACAAACGCGCCGTAGTCGGTGACCGAAAGAACGCGGCCATGCACGTGCGCGCCCACCGGGTAGCGCTCCGTGGCGTCCAGCCATGGGTCAGGCGTCAACTGCTTGAAGCCCAGCGAGACGCGCTGCTTGTCCTTGTCGAACTTGAGCACCTTGACCTGGATCTCGTCGCCCACATTCACCAGATCGCGGGGATGCGTCAGACGGCCCCAGCTCATGTCGGTGATGTGCAGTAAACCGTCAATGCCGCCCAAGTCAACGAACGCGCCGTAGTCGGTAAGGTTCTTCACCGTGCCGGTCAGCACAGCGCCCTCGCCCAACTGCTCCAGAGTCTGCGAGCGCTTGGCGTTCTGCTCTTCTTCCAGAATTTCCTTGCGGCTCACCACCACATTGCCGCGCTTCTTGTTCAGCTTGATGACGCGGACTTCAATCTGCTGGCCGATATAGCCGTCCAGGTTGCGGACCGGGCGAATCTCCAGTTGCGAGCCGGGCAAAAATGCCTTCAGCCCGATGTCCACCGTCACGCCGCCCTTGACGCGGCTGACCACCGTGCCCAATACCGGCGTCTTGTCGGCGGCGGCCTTCTCGATCACGTCCCAGACGCGCAAACGCTGCGCCCGCTCATAGCTCGCCAGGTAGCCGCCCTCCGGCTCCTCGCGCTCGATCACTACATCAATCGGATCGCCGGGCTGGAACTTGACGGCCCCAGTGTGGTCCGTGACCTGTTCGAGCGGCACCAGCCCCTCGGACTTCAGGCCCACATCCACAACCAGGTGCTTTTCCGTCTGCTTGACCACTGTGCCGGTGACAATCTTGTCGCCATAGGCTTCAACAGCAGCGGCCTCGGCGGCCTGCTCGCGTTCGAAGGCGGCCAGTGCGGTGGAAAAGTCCATCGACTCAATGCCGTGCTCTGCGCGCGGAGTTGCCTTTTCGGGCACTGGCTGCGCGGCAACCGGCTCGGGAACAACAACCGCTTCCGGCTGAGGTGCGTCCTTTGCTGGTTCAGCTTCGACAACAGGAGCTGCTTCAGCTTCGGGAGCCGTTTCAATCTTGGGTTCAACTTGGGCTGCGGGCTCGGGTTGCGCGGGAATTTCCGTTGCAACTGAAGCGGGCGCGGCCTCCGCCGTGGCTTCCACCACGGGCACGGCCTCGATTTGAGGCTCGGTTGGGGCATCGGCGTCCAGCGCGGCCAATTCAACTGCTACGACGGTTTCGGCGGTCTCTGTGTTGGACGTGGATTCTGGCAACGGCTGCACTTGCTCCGTCGCAGGTTCGAGGGTTGGGCTTTCTAATTCTGTGTTCAGGGTTGTACTCTCGGTTTCGGGATTGAGGACTTTTGCCATCACTGCCAGCTCCGGGATTCCTTGCTCCCGCGACTCAAACCTGCCTGCCGCTGGGGGGGTGCTCCCTCTGCCGCGATTGCTGTCAACGAGGGATGCCGGAGGTCGTCTCCCGGTCGGCTACTGCGCGCCTGTATCCGTAGTGCCTTCACAAGGGACAGTCCCTCCAGCCGGTTGGGCTGGCGTGGAGAACGACTGGTCTTCTTGGAAAACACCCGGCAGGCAACGGCTGGCTGGAGGGCGGCCGCAACTCACTGCTGGAATCCGCGCAGGAAGCTACGCTCATCAGTGTAGCAACCGTCGCTTTCCCCCGTCAATGCAATAGATTGGCCGAAACGCATTGCGGGTGGCATCGCAACCGCATTTTCCCGCGCGACGCGCCAAAAACAATGGACTTGAGCCTAAACTGCATCTCAAAACTCCATGCCCCTCCAGCGTCCGCAACCCTCTATACTGATGCAGACGGAACCCCAACAATGGATCTTCTCTGGACTCCCTGGCGCTTTGCCTACATCACCACCGCGGACAACGCTGTCCGCCCCGGCGTTCCCGCGAGCCTGGCGGCCTGGCCCGGCGACCACGGCTGCGTCTTCTGCAACCTGATCGCCTCCATCGACTACGCCATCGCCCACGGCATGAATCCGGACGAAGCCGAAGCAGCCGGCGGCCTCATCCTGCGCGGCAAGCACTGTTTTGTTTGCCTGAATGCCTTCCCGTACACCTCTGGCCACGTGATGGTGATGCCCTATGCCCATCTGGACCGCCTCGCCAAAGTGCCCGCGGAAGCCGCCCATGAGCTGATGGATCTGGCGCAGCGCACCGAGCTGGCGCTGGACCGGCTCTACCACCCCCACGGCTTCAACTTTGGCATGAACTTGGGGCAGGCCGCCGGCGCCGGCGTCGCCGGGCATCTCCACCTGCACGCCATGCCCCGCTGGGTCGGCGACACCAACTTCATGACTACGATTGCCGAAACCCGCATCCTGCCCGAAGACCTGGAAACTACATGGGAGCGGATGCGGGCGGCCTTTGCGGAGCTGGCGGGAGAGCGAGGCTAGCGGAGTTAGCCGCGCTGTGCGCGTGTTAGCGGAGCTTGCGGAGTAGCACTTTTTCGGAAATTGTGTAGACCGGAATTTTGGCGGTATCCCACCCATTCCGCAGAAAGACGCGGAATGGATGGGGCACGGAAGTTTATAGCAAAAGCTAAAATGCTCTGGCCGCGCTATGCGCGTGTTCGCGGAGCTTGCGGAGTTAGCCGCGCTGTGCGCGTGTTCGCGGAGCTTGCGGAGTTAGCGCTTTTTCGGAAATTGTGCAGACCGGAATTTTGGCGATATCCCACCCATTCCGCAGAAAGACGCGGAATGGATGGGGCACGGAAGTTTATAGCAAAAGCTAAAATGCTCTAGCCGCGCTATGCGCGTGTTAGCGGAGTTAGCCAAAATCATTTCCGTGCCCCATCCTTGCGGCTTTTTTCTGACGCAAGGATGGGAAACCACGAACCCCACAAGCTGAATCTCCTACTCCGCTTCGCCGCTCTCCTCCGCGCCAGCCGCCAGGGCCAGCCCCGGCTCTTCGACTCCCGCCGCATCCAGCAAATTCCGTGACAGGGATTTGCTCGTGCGCACGCCTAGCTCCTTCAGCATCTCCACCTGACGAATCAGGTTTCCGCGGCCCTCGCTCAGCTTCTTCATCGCATTGCTGTAACTTGCATCGGCATCGTGCAGACCTTTACCAACTTTCTCCAGATCGTTCACAAAGCCCACAAACTTGTCATATAACTCGGCCCCGCGGCTCATGACGTCCCGCACCCCGCGAGCCTGTAACTCCTGTTGCCAGAGGTTATCGACAATGCGAATCACAAACAGCAGCGTCGTCGGCCCCACCAGCAGAACTTCCTTCTCATACGCATAGCGCCATAGCCCCTCGTCCTCGTGCAGCGCCACCAGGAACGCTGGCTCGACGGGAATGAACATCGCCACAAAGTCCGGCGTCTCCAGCGTGCCCAGCTTGTGATAACGGCGGGCCGCCAACTCGTCCACATGGCCGCGCACGCTGTCCAGATGGCGCTTCACGGCGGCCTTGCGCGCCTCATCGGTCTCCGCATTCACGGAATCGGTGTAGGCGTTCAGCGAAACCTTCGAGTCGATCACCAGATGCCGCCCGCCGGGCAGGCTCACGATCACATCCGTGATGGCGGACTTGCGCTTCCCATCCTCTTCGCTCGCGTCGATCGCAAATCTCTCTTGAAAGCTGTACTGCTCCCCTTCGCGCAGCCCGGCCTTTTCCAGCAGATCGCGCAAGATGAATTCGCCCCAGTCGCCCTGCGCCTTCGACGAACCCCGGAGCGCCGTGGTCAGGTTGCGCGCCTCTTCGGTCAGTTGTTGGTTCAGCCCGCCCAGCGTGCCGATCAGCGTCTCCAGCTTGGTCACGCCATTGCTGGATTCGGTTTGCGCCTTCTCCACCTTTTCGCGGAAGTCCTTAATCTGCTCCCTCAAGGGCGCGAGCAGCGTCCCCAACTCCTTCTGGCTACCCTCCGAGAAGCTTTTCGTCTTCTTCTCCAGGATGTCGCCGGCCAGTGCCTCGAACTGGTGGGCTAACGTCTGCTTGGCGGCTTCCAGCAGCGCCAGCTTTTCCTGCAAATTTTTCTTTTCGTTTTCGAGCTTGGTCTCCAGCTCACCGATGGTCTTCGCCGACTGACTCTCCAACTCGCTCTTGGCCTGCAAATCGACGCGCAGCCCATCCCGCTCCGCCGTCAACTGCTCGATCATCCTTGCCCGCTCGGCAGCCAGCGACTCAAACCCCGCCCGCGCCGCCGACTCGGCCTGCGTCTGCGCCAGTTCGCCCCGAACGGCACCCAGTTCGCCCGTCAACTCCTGCGCGCGCTGCCCCAGTTGTGCCTTCTCAGCTTTGGCAGACGCGGCTCTCAACCAAAATCCAAGAAAAATTCCCGCAAACGCGGCGGCAACTCCAAGAATCAAAGCCTGCATCAGTCCATCCCTTCCCTACTTCGCCTAATGTACGCCTTCAGCCTGTGGTTTTCCCGGCCTTTTCGCAGGTTTTCCATTCCCGATTCTCGATTCCCTATTCCCTCGTCTTTACACGCCTTCCCGCGCCCGGTAGACTTGAACTTTCGGGGCCATGCGCATTTTTTGGGCGTGGCGGTTGTATTCCCCTGCCACGAGCCGGTATTGTAGGCATACGGAGCCTGAACAGGCGAGCCCCGGAGAGATTCCCAAGTTTTGAAAATCACGAGGAGAAGCACGCATGGCCGTTGAAGAAAAAGTCAAGCAGATCATCGTCGAGCAGTTGCAGGTCGACGAAGCCGAAGTCACCCCCGGCGCCAGCTTCCAGGAAGATCTGGGCGCGGATTCGCTGGACGTTGTCGAGCTGGTAATGCAGTTCGAAGAGGCCTTCGACCTGGAGATTCCCGACGAAGACGCCGAGAAGATCAAGACCGTCAAGGACGCCGTCGACTACATCGAGAAGAACGAGAAGAACACGAAAGGCAGCAAGTAACCAGTGACCCGCCGAGTCGTTATCACCGGCCTGGGGCTGATCTGCGGTGTAGGCAATACCGCGCCCGAGGTATGGCGGCAGCTTTTGGCCGGCGCCAGCGGCATGGGGCCCATTCAGGGCTTCGATACCACTGGCTTCCCGGTCACCTTCGCCGCTGAGGTCAAGAACTTTGACCCTCTCAACTTCGTGGACAAGAAAGAAGCGCGCAAGATGGGGCGCTTCATTCATTTTGCCTTTGCCGCCACGCAGGAGGCCATCGCTCAGTCCGGCCTCCAGATCACCCCGGAGATTGCCGACCGGGTTGGCGTCTTCATCGGCTCCGGCATCGGCGGCTTTGAAGTCATCGAGCGCGAGCACACCAACCTGATGAACGGCGGCCCGCGCAAGATTTCGCCCTTCTTCATTCCTGCGGCCATCGTCAACATGGCGGCCGGCCAGGTAAGCATCCGCTACGGCGCCAAAGGGCCGATTTCGGCCACAGCCACAGCTTGCGCCACATCTGCCAACGCCATTGGCGACTCCGTGCGCATGATCCTGCACGGCGACGCTGATGTGATGATCGCCGGCGGCGCTGAAGCAGCAGTCACGCCTCTGTCAGTGGGCGGTTTTGCCGCCATGCGCGCGCTTTCCACGCGCAACGACGAGCCTACCCGCGCCAGCCGGCCCTTCGATAAAGACCGCGACGGCTTTGTCATCGGCGAAGGCTCGGGCATTCTCATCCTTGAGGAGTTGGAGTTCGCCAAGGCGCGCGGGGCCAATATTCTGGCTGAAGTGATCGGTTACGGCATGAGCGCCGACGCCTATCACATGACCAGCATCGCCCCCGAGGGCCAAGGCGCGCAGCGCAGCATGAGAGCCGCTCTCAAGGACGCCGGCATCCGGCCGGAAGAGGTGGGCTACGTCAACGCTCACGCCACCGCGACCCCCGCGGGCGACGGCAATGAATCGCAGGCCATCGAGGCAGTCTTCGGCGAGCACGCCCTCAGCCACACGCTCAAGGTCTCGGGCACCAAGTCCATGCACGGCCACCTGCTGGGCGGCGCCGGCGGACTGGAAGCCGGCATCACCGTGATGGCGCTCCAGCATCAGATGCTGCCGCCGACCATCAATCTGGAAAACGTCGACCCTGAGTGCCGCCTGGACTACGTGCCCAATAAGGCCATCGCGCACAGCTTTGACATCGGCCTGTCGAATTCATTCGGTTTCGGCGGCATCAACGCCACGCTCATCCTGCGCCGCTGGATGGAGTAGCAGCGCAAAGCTCCGCAGACAAAAACAGCGCGAATCCCACCCAGGGGTTCGCGCTGTTTGTCATTTCAGGCCAAATCCTTTTATCAGCCGTTGATCGCCGCCCAGCCCACGCTGATCAACAAGAAAATCGTCCACCATCCGAAGACCGCCATATAGCCGGAGCTGCGCTTGACGCCCGCCACGATCGCCGTCCCAATCCCCAGCAGCACGAGCATCCAGATGGTGGTTGCGTCCAGCCAGCTTGTCAGCGCGAAGAGCGCCTTGTTGGCTTCCAATGGATTGGGGTAGATAAAGGCCGCCAGATTCGTGGGCGCAAAGGTCTTCAGGTTGAACGTCTCTGGCGCGGATCCCGCATAGATCGCAACGGTCCCCAGCAGCGATTTGATCATCCCCGGCAGACTCGCGTAGAACCAAACGGCAAGGATGCTTCCGTACTTCGCCTTGCCGCCGAAGACGAAATTGATGGTGCCCCACAACCCAAGAGAACCCAGCGCAAGAATGGCCAACCCCAACACCGGCCCGGCGGCAAATCCCCCCTCGATGCTGTACTGGGTGTACTCTAATGCCCTTTCTCGCGCCGCGGCAGGCGCATTCGCCAGCCTTTCCTCTGTCTTTGCATCGGCGCGAAGCGTATTCTCCGCCACCTGTCCCCAGCCTATTTTGAGTGTGATGGCGGTAAACAGGAGATAGCCGACGATCGCGGTAAGGATGAATGGCAGCCACCAGCTTCTGTTGCCGCGCTTGATGTCTGCAAAGGTCTTCGACGGCGCGGAGAACGTGCACGTAACGCGCTGCCACTGGGAAAGGCCGGAGTTTGCCTCGGCCGCGGATTGAAGATCCAGGTCGCTCATATTCCCCCTCGTTCAGCCACAGTTGGCTATGGCCGCGATTGTAACCTTGAAGGGCCTGCACCGCACAATCAAAATCCGTTTACGTCCCGTGCGGCGGAGGATATGCGGGCTCTGCTCTCCCTGGGCGACGGCTGCGGCCTGCGCAGCAAACGGGCGCGCCTTCTGCTCGCTCTGCCCAGACTTGGGCTGTTGCGGCTCAGGCTGCTCTGGCTTGCGCTGCTTCGCACTGGTTTTTTCGTCTGGCTTTGCCCCGGCCCGGTTTGCACGATCACTGCCTGCATCGCCGTATTGACCGCCGGGGTGGACGGCACGTAGCTCTTGTAGACGGTGATGTGGAAGCAGGACTGCTGAAACTCCTCCTCGACGTCGATCTTGCCGGCCTCTTCGAGCGGAAGCAACCAGGCGCGCATCCAGCCCACCTCCTGCCGCGTAAGGCCCTGCTTGGCGATGTCGATGGTCGCCCCGGTCAGATGCGGGCTGGCAACATCGCCCTCGGCCGAGGTGGCGTTTCCGTTCACCTTCTGCAACTCCTTCTGGTAGGCGACGGTCCGCACCGCCGAGCTGACCACGAGCGGCCCACGGAACGCAGCCGCATGGGCGCGCGCCAAATCGCTGAGGAAGCCTGCCGTCCAGGGCCGGCAATAGCGCCGGTTCTCCGGCAGATTGCTGTTGATCGTCAGCGCGGCGGAGACCGGAACCGGAACCAGCATCTTGCGGGCGATGCGGTCGGCCAGATCGTTGTCGTCCTGAATCCGCTCCAAGCCCTCGGCCTCGGACTTTTCGTTTTGCCGCACCAGCGACTCGTAGCTCCCGCGCAGCGGCGGAGGCATCGCAAACCGCGTCGTGCGCAGCGAAACAGCTTCGGCCATAACCGGACGCTGTGCGTCCTCTGTCTCCCTGCGTTGGCGGAACTTCGTGGCCGCATGGGTCTTCGTGACTGGATTGGATTTCGTAGCTGGATGGAGCTTCGTGTCTTGCTCGGAATTCGCGGCTTGCTGGGAATCCGCGGTTTGCCTGGAATTCGCAACTGCACGGGAGCGGGAAGGCTGCCCATGCGCTGCCGTATGCACGTCTCCGTCCGCCGCGTGTTGGCGTGCGGAAGTCTGCCGCGCTGCCGGACCGTCTTCATGCGCAGCCGCAGGTGCGGCAGCATCTTCAGCCGCATGCTTCAATGGGCGCTTGTCCGCGCGAGTTGCCGCATTTTTAGAAGCATGCCCGGCCACATGATTCGCCGGATGTTGTGCTTCCTTCTCAGAAGTGGTTGCAGATTTATGAGAGGTTGTTGCGGACTTGCCAGCAGCGGTCGCGGATTTGCGAGTGGCTGCTGCTGATTTGTGAGAGGTTGTTGCGGACGCAGCATTCTTATGCGGCTTGGCCGAGCGGGCCGGCAAGCCGTTGGCCGCGCTCACCGAGAGCACAGCCAGCGCGATAGCGATGATTAGGGAACGCCGCATAAAGGAGCGTGCGGAGAATCCAGAGCAATTCCAGTGTAGGCCCATTCGTCCGTAATTTCGAGTATCGAGTAGGGTGCGGCTTTGTCCGATAATTGGTGGTCAGAAAAAGGGTCAGGAAACAAGCGGCCCACTGTCGTTCGATGCCTTCCTCACAGGGAAGGAACTACAATCAGGTCCGAGGTTTGACCCGTGGATGAGACGAATTTCGACCGGACCTATGTGCCGCAGCACTTGGCAGAGAAGGTCAACAAATGGAGAGATCTTTCCTTCTGCGAGCGGTTCAATCTGACGTCCGAGTTGAGCGTGGCAGCGTGGGCGAAGATAGGCGTCGTTCGCGATCCGAACAAGCCGATGGATAAGACGATCCGGCGGGTCGCGAAAACGCAAGATTGATGGACAGCTCGTTTTAAGGTTTTCCAGGTCTCAAAATCGAGACCTGGAAACCGCAACTCCGCTTCATTGCAACAGCGTCGGCTCGTCGTCCTTCAGTTCTTCCGGCGGAATGATCACCGCGGCGGCCACCTTGTCGTCCGTTTCCAGGTTGAGCAGGCGCACGCCTTGCGTGGCCCGTCCCGCTGCGCG
The DNA here is from genome assembly GCA_964420185.1 of uncultured Occallatibacter sp. Classification (GTDB taxonomy): domain Bacteria; phylum Acidobacteriota; class Terriglobia; order Terriglobales; family Acidobacteriaceae; genus Telmatobacter. The sequence goes on from CAYQSI010000045.1 coordinate 10,018, forward strand.
GATCGTCTTGGTGTCGATGCGGATGATCTTGCCGAACTGGCTGATGACCATCAGTTCCGAGGTGTCGTCCACCAGCTCAATGGTGTTCACCTTTCCGATGCGCGGCGTCACGGCCATGTTCTTGACGCCCTTGCCGCCGCGGGTTTGCAGGCGGTATTGCTCCACATCGGTGCGCTTGCCAAAGCCATTTTCCGTGATGGCAAGAATCCGATAGTCGCCCGGCTCATGCTCCTTGGGTGTCACGGCGACGCCGACCACGTAATCGTTCTTGGCCAGGTCAATGCCGCGCACGCCGTAGGCCGGACGGCCCATGGAGCGAACGTCATTCTCGTCGAAGCGAATGGCCATGCCCAAATGCGTAGCCAGGAAGACGATCTGCGAGCCGTCAGTAATGCGCGCCGCCACCAGCTCGTCGTCGTCGTCGATGCCGATGGCGATAATGCCGCGGGACATCACGTTCGAGAAGTCCTTCAGAGGCGTCTTCTTTACCGTGCCCTTCTGCGTGGTGAAGAAGATGAACTTGCCCTCTTCTTCCAGGTCGCGCACCGGCAGAATGGCGCGGACATTTTCGCCGGCCTGCAAATCGAGCAGACTCTGCATCGACTTGCCCTTGCCCGCCGCGCCCACGTCGGGAATCTCATACACCTTCAGCCAGTAAACGCGCCCGGCGTTGGTAAAGCACAACAAGAAGGCGTGCGTCGAGTCCACAATCAACTGTGCGACAAAATCTTCCTCGCGCGTCTTCATGCCCATGCGCCCTTGGCCGCCCCGCCGTTGCTGGCGATAGATGCTGATCGGCGTGCGCTTCAGGTAGCCCTGGTGGCTCACCGTCACCGCGACCTGTTCGTCGGCGATCAGATCCTCAAGCTGCAACTCGGCGCTCTCGTCGACGATCTGCGTGCGCCGCGCGTCGCCGTACTTGTCACGAACCTCTTCCAGCTCCTTGACGATCACCTCGCGCAGCTTCGCATCGCTGGCCAGGATCAACTCGTATTCGGCGATCCTCTCGCGCACCTGCTTCAACTCGGTCAGCAGCTCGTCGATCGACAGTTGCGTCAACCGGTAGAGTTGCAGTTCGAGAATCGCGTCGATCTGCCGGAGCGTCAGGCCTTTTTCCTCGTGCGGCAGCCGCTCGCGGTCCAGGTTGAGGATAATCTCCTTGCCCTTGCCCCACGCATACAGGTTCTCGCGCGCCTCGGCGCGTGAGCCCGATCCGCGAATGAGGCGGATGACCGTGTCGAGATTGTCGAGCGCGATCTTCAAGCCTTCCAAAATGTGCTCGCGCTCACGCGCCTTGCGCAGCAGGAAGACTGTGCGCCGCTGCACCACGTCGATGCGGTGATCGATGAAGCAGCGAATCGCCTGATCGAGTCCCAACTCCCGCGGCTGCCCATTGAGCACCGCCAGAAAGATCATCGAGAAGCTTTCCTGCATCTGGGTGTGCTTGTAGAGCTGGTTCAGCACAATCTCCGGCTGCGCGCCGCGCTTCAACTCGATCACAATCCGCATCCCGTCGCGGTCGCTCTCGTCGCGCACGTCGCCGATGTCGTCCACGATCTTGTCGTTCACCAGCTCGGCGATGCGCTCAATCAGCTTGGACTTGTTCACCTGGTAAGGAATCTCGGTGACGATGATCGCCTGTCGTTCCTTAGTCAGGTTTTCCGTGGCCACCCTGGCGCGCATCATAAAGCGGCCGCGCCCGGTCTTGTAGGCCTGCGGAATTCCGGCCTTCCCATACAGGAAGCCGCCCGTCGGGAAGTCAGGCCCTTGCACGTGCTTCAGCACTTCGGCCAGCCCGGCGTTGGGATTCCCAACCAACTCGATGGTCGCGTTGATGACTTCAGTGAGATTGTGCGGCGGAATGTTGGTGGCCATACCCACCGCGATGCCGCTCGATCCATTCACAATCAGAGTCGGAATCCGCGTGGGCAGCACGGTCGGTTCGTCGATCGTCTCATCGAAGTTGGGCATCATATCGACGGTTTCCATGTCGATATCGGCCATCATCGCTTCGGCGATGCGCTCCATGCGGCACTCGGTATAACGGTAGGCCGCCGGTGGATCTCCATCCACCGAGCCGAAGTTGCCCTGCCCGTCCACCAGCGGATAGCGCAAGGTCCACGGCTGCGCCATGCGCACCAATGCGTCATAGACCGACGAATCGCCGTGGGGATGGTACTTCTTCAAGCACTCACCCACAACGCCGGCGCACTTCGAGTACCGCTTGTTGTGCTGCAGGCCCTCGCGGTCCATGGCGGTGAGAATGCGCCGGTGCACCGGCTTCAGCCCGTCGCGGGCATCCGGCAAAGCGCGCCCGACGATTACCGACATCGAGTAGGCGAGGTAGGAGCGGCGCATCTCCTCCTCGATGTTCATCGAGATAAAGTTGGTGCCGCTGTGCGGCGGTGTGCCGCCTTCGAGAGGGAGGAGGGGATTCTGATCGTCTGCCATAGTGGTTTTCTTGGCCCGTCGGAAGGCGGCGGAAAGGTTCGGGAAAAATGGGGCCGACCTGTTGCGGGCTGTACTCTTATTTTACCCGTTCGAAAGGGGTTTTAGCAAGGTTAATCGAAAGAAATAAGTCCTTATTTTGCTAGATTTTATGGCGTTTTCTGTGAGCCTCTTAAAGCGCCTCCGCCCGTCACGCGGCGCGGCGTGTCCCGGCCTTGGATTTGGCCACCGTCCCGGCCCGCTTTTTGGCCTTCTTTTCGGCCTCGTTCTCGCCCAACCCAGCCAGAATCACCGGCGGCCGATCGGGAAACTTAACCATCAGCGTCAACTCACCGCCCACGCCCTCCACGTAGCTGCGCAGCGTCGAGAGATACAGGTCGGTGCGCTTCTCGATGCGCCGAACTGTCTCCTTGCTCACCTTCAGCTTTTTGGCAAGAAAGGCACGGGTTTGTCCACGGACCTTTGCAAGCATCTCTCGAGTTGACTCATCAGCCAGAGACTCTGAGATGTACTCTTTGTCCCTCAGTTCTTCGTTCATTCCGGTTCACCATTTGAAATCAGAGAAAACGAATTTCATTCCCACCGACAAGCCGTTTATCGGCCAAACTGTCTGCCTCTACAGCAGCCCGGGCAAACTCAGCACGCAGAAGACCGCCTGCAGCAGCACAATGGCTCCAGCGGCGCCCAGGGCTAGACGGCCCCGTGGCCCTTCGAAGGCGTCGGCAAAGACCCCGCTCACAAACGTGAGCAGAAACGGCAGCGCCCACAGCCACGGGCTCCCCGGAGCGCCGGTCATCACCAGCACCATCAAGACCAGTGCACAAAGCAGCGGCGCGGTATTGCCGAAATACCACGACTTGCGCAGCCCCAGGAACAACGCCACGGCGGCGCCAGAGGCCACCGTGATCCCGGCGTTGCCCAGTGCGGAGAAGAACCGCACGGCCGGATCGAGCGAAACCCACAGAAATCCCGCCGCCGAGCGGAAAACGTAACTGAAAGCGTCCGGCGAGAAGCCGTAACACGCGAAGACCGCCACCAGCGCCCCGGCCATGGCCATCAGAACCACCGGCAGCGTCTGGCTTCTGCGCCCCTCGGCTACCCACAGCATGGCCGCCAGGCCAAGCAGAGCCATCACCGGCAGCGCTGCAATGTGCGAGGCTGCCGCCACAGCGAAGATCACCGTCAGCAGCGCGATCCGCGGCCGCCATTTGCGCCTGGGCCCCTGCATCGCATGGGCCACGCCAATGCAGGTGTACACCCCGCCGTAAACCCCCAGGCCGGCCAGCACCTCCGCGTTGGGCGTGACGCAGGCCCGCAGCACCGCCGGCGAGAAGCAGTAGAGTGCCAACGCCATATAGCCGCCCAGGTTGCCGTAGAGCCGCCGCGTCACCCACCACAAGCCGCCGCCCAACAGGCACCCGGCTCCCAGAAACGGCAGCCGAAGCAGAAACAAAATGTGCGTAATCTGGTGGCGCAGCTCCCAGGTGCTCAAGTTTGAGGCAGACTGCCCACCCCCGGTTTGCACCATCCGGTCCTCAGGCTTGCGGAAGTGGTCCAGCTCCCGCTCGGCCAGCAGATTCAGCGTCAGCGGCAGCCCCGCCAGCCGGTAGGCCAGAATCCCATCGTGAATGTTGCCGCAACTGGTAAAGTAGCCGTCCAACTGCGACGGCCCCTCCCACATCTCGCGCCCGCAGCGCGCATATTGGTAATCGCGATCCGTCAGCGTCTGATGGCAGGTGAGCCACAGCCCCTGGACGAGAAACGCTGCCAGCAGCCCCGCGGCAATGCGTTGAGGCAGATTGAAGCGAAAGCGACGAAGGATTCCAGGCCGGTGGGTCATCATGCTCAATGGAACCTTACCAGTCTAAACGCTGCTCCCGGCTCTCTTGCGCATGCAACGCATTCGCTTTACTCCATAATCCCCCCAACGCTACACTGGCCCTGCCATGCTGACCCGCCGCCGCTTTGTCCGCAACACCGCCGCCTGCGCCGCCCTCACCCTCGCGCCCCAAACCCGCTTCGCCCTGGCGCAGACCGGCAATGTCTATCGCAATCCCATCCTCGGCGGCGATCATCCCGACGCCAGCCCCATTCGTGTCGGCGACGATTTCTATCTCACCCACTCCAGCTTCGACTACGCCCCAGGGCTTCTCATCTGGCACTCCCGCGACCTGGTGAACTGGCGTCCGGCAGCCGCCGCGCTCCGCCGCTACTACGGCACGGTCTGGGCGCCCTACCTCTGCGAGTACCAGGGCCACTTTTACATCTACTTCCCCGCCGACGGAAGCCTCCGCGTAGTTCACGCCGATCATCCCACCGGACCATGGTCCGAGCCCATCGACCTCGGCATCCGGGCCATCGACCCTGCCCACATTGCCGAAGATGGCCGCCGCTTTCTGCACATGGCTGGCGGACGCATGGCCGAGCTAACTCCGGACGGCCTGGCGGTCAAGATGCCTCCCCGCAAGGTCTTCGACCCCTGGCCCATGCCCGCCACCATTCGCATGGAATGTACCTGCCTGGAAGGCCCCAAGCTCCTGGAGCGCAACGGCTACTTCTACCTCAACGTGGCCGAAGGCGGAACCGGAGGCCCGGGCACCAGCCACGGCGTCATCTCCGCCCGCAGCCGCCACGCCGACGGCCCCTGGGAGTACTCCCCTTACAATCCCGTCGTCCACACCCCCTCCCGCGACGACCGATGGCTCAGCGTAGGCCATGGCCGCCTCGTCGATACCCCGGACGGCCGCTGGTATATGACCGTCCACGCCTATGAGAACGGCTACCGCTCCCTGGGCCGCCAACTCCTGCTGCTGCCCATCGAGTGGACCCCCGACGGCTGGTTCCGTGTTCCCCGGGGCATCACCGCGGATTCGGCGATTTCCATGCCCCTCCCCGGCGCCAGCCAGCAGCCCTTCGCCGACCCTTCCGACGACTTCACCACTTCTGAACTCGGCCTCCAGTGGGGCTTCTGGCGTGAGTTCGACCCCACCCGCTTCACCACCGGCAACGGCGCCCTCACCCTTCAGGCGCGCGGCAGTTCCCTGGCCAACTCCAGCGCCCTCACCACCGCCGTTGGCGGACACTCCTACACCGTCGAAATGGACATCGAAGTCCAGTCCGGCTGCGAGGCCGGACTGATGCTCTTCTACGACCCCGGCCACATCGCCGGCATCCTCATTACGCCTGGAGGAATTGAGATCAGGATTCCCAACGGCTCGCTGAAAAACCGCACGGAAAAGGGAATCACCCGCGCCACCTTCCGCGTCGTCAACGACCGCCAGGAGGTGGATTTCTACTATCGCCTCCCCGGCCAACCCTGGATCAAGACCGAGTCCTCTGCTGAAGTCTCCGGCCTCCACCACAACGTCCTGGGCGGCTTCCTCGATCTCCGCCCCGCCGTTTACGCCTGCGGCCAGGGCCAGGCCACCTTCCGCGCCTTCCGCTACTGGCCGGAAACAAGGCCGCCTGCCCTGTGAGCCGGTGAACCGCCCCGGCCTGTTGTATCGTGGTAAATAACTTCCAGTGGAGGCACAGCCTTGTGACCGCCCCCGACCTCATTGATCTGCTCAAGCGGGTTCATTGGAGTTCCTTTCACCTCTGGACCTCGTTGCACAATTTTGTCGTGCCCCTTGCGGCGGTGATCGCTCAATCTTGCCGCTCGTGGATCAAACGCCACAACGCTCGCCTGGCGCAACACTGGCCCATCACGGACGGGCAAGTGCAATCCATCAACGTAGCTACGGGAACCAAATTTTGGGGCAGCGCGCGACGATTCAACGCGACGTTCAAATACTCTTACACCGTCCGGGACGGAAGCGAGATTAGCTATTATTCAGGGGACTTTTTCCGCCCCTTTCCAGATAAAGAGCGGGCCTGGGAGTGGCTGGAGTTGCTGAAGAACAAGCGAATTCGTGTCCACTATCAACCCGGCCACCCCGAAGTCTCCTCCGTCCTGACCGCCGATCTGGACGCTCACTTTTCTCTTCCCGCACGAACCCCAGCCGACTTCGTCCTGTCCCCGTCAGGAACCAACCCGGAGTAGCATTGCCAGCCACCCCGACCGCCGTCCGATCATAAAGTGCTATCCTCCTTGCCAAGGGTTTGCACATGAGCAGTTTCTTCACTATCGGCCACTCCAACCACGCCATCGAGATTTGGCTTGCTCTTCTACGCCAGCACGGCGTTGAAGTTGTGGCCGACGCGCGCAGTTCACCTTACTCGAAGTACGTTCCGCAGTTCGACAAGGAACTCATACAGCGTTCCCTGGAGGACGCGGGAATCCGCTATCTCTACTTCGGCGCGGAGTTGGGTGGCCGCCCAGCCAATCCTGCTTATTACGACGCCAAAGGCCGCGTCCTTTATAGCCGGCTTCGCGACGATGCCCGCTTCCAGGCGGCCATCGTACGTCTTGAGTCCGGCATTGAGCGCTTCCGCGTCGCCCTGCTCTGCGGCGAGGAAGACCCCGCACACTGCCATCGCCGCCTGCTCATCGGCCGCGTCCTCACTGAGCGCGGCCACACCATGCTCCACATTCGCGGCGACGGCCGCCTGGAATCCGACGAGACGGTTGCCGCTGAAGCCGGCAAGCCGCTCGTCGACGCCCAGCCCGCGCTCTTTGCGGAACTCGACGAGGACCAATGGAGATCTACAGCATCGGTTTTACCCAAAAAAGCGCCAGCGAGTTTTTCGGCACACTGAAGGCTTACCGCATTGAGCGCCTGCTCGATGTGCGTCTGAACAACACCTCCCAGCTTGCCGCCTTCGCCAAGCAGGCCGACCTGGCCTACTTTCTGGGCGAGATCTGCGGCGCTGTCTATGAACACGAACCCTTGCTCGCCCCCACGCAGCAGATCCTCGATGCTTTCAAAAAGCAAAAAGGAAGCTGGGACGACTACGAGGAAGCCTATCTCGCTCTGATCCGCTCTCGAAAAGTGGAATCGGTTCTTTCCAAGCAGAGCTTTCAGATGAAAACCGTTCTATTGTGCAGCGAACCCACGGCGGAGCACTGCCACCGGAGGCTGGCTCTCGAATATTTACAACAACAGTGGGGCGGTGTAACAATTCGTCATCTTTGATTCGCACCCTGAAGGTAACTCCAACTTCATGAGCACCGACCGGATTCTCTGCCTCGCCAACTCTTACAAGCACGACCATCGTTGTGTCGCCGGAATCAGCCTCGTCACAAAACAATGGGTTCGACTCGTTGGAAGGCAGGTTCCCGGTTGCCTCACCCGAAGGGAAGCAAGCTACTCAGACGGAAAAGAAGTCACTTTACTGGATGTCTTCGAAGCGGAACTTGGCGAGAAGTGCGGCTCCAACGGCCATCCGGAAGATGTGTATGTGACTGCCACGCCCTGGCGGCCTGTCCGTCGCTTCGACGAGCCTTCCGACGCCCAATTCCTTGCTGGCTATGTGAAGCAGGAGCCCGTTGTCCTGCAAGGATACTGCGATAGAGTCCTGGCAAGCAGATTCGATGCAGCGCCGGCGCAGTGTTCTCTCGGGCTCGTTCATCCGGATGACCTATGGTGGTGGATTCGAGACGACGCTGGCAGACGCAGGAATCGCGCCCTCTTTCGTCTCGGAAAAACTGGCCGCATCCGCTACGACCTTGCCGTCACCGACCCCAAATGGCTTGATATGCTCAATCTATTGCCCGCCGGCATCTACCCGCACGCGCTTCTCTCTGGCGGCAAGCCGTCAAGGCCCTACCTCACCATCAGCCTCAGCGAACCCTTCGAGGGCTTCCACTACAAGCTGGTCGCCGGCGTAGTGACTCTGCCTGCATAGGGGCCGGGCAATCCTCAGCATCTTTCCTTCAAACGCAAGAAAGCCGCCCCGAAGGGCGGCTTTCTTGGTCATGGTTAGGGATTTATATTGTTGAAGATGGCGCCAACGGACACGTTGGAGCTGAATCCGCCAGTGGTGGGGTCGATTGCTCCGAGATAAACCGTGCAGTAGTTTGGCCCGTCCTCAGTAACGGGCGCCTGATTCTCACAGTTCCAGGACCATCCGCCGAAGGCGACTCCCGCTTCGTGTGGCGCAGTCAAGGTCACGGGGGTGCCTACGGGATACGTCGCTGTGCAGACAGACCCGCCTAGCGTAGCTTGTTCGGTTGTACCGCCGCAATGGATTACGGTAACCGCATCCGGACCGCCCGAGGTACTTGTGGCCGATAGCGCGGTGATCAGCCAGTTGGACTGGTTCAAGCCGGTGTTAAAGACAGTCAGCGTCACCAGGAGCCCCGTTCCGATCGTGTGTTCATTACATGAGCCAAGTACTGGCTGGACGGCGGGGACGTAGGCCGTGGGGGGTGTACAACTGGGGCAGGCAGGAATGGCGGGAACACCCGGGACGTAGGCCACGTAGGGGCAACTGAACGAAGCCATCCCCACACCTGTTCCAGTTCCCGCCGCGCTGTTAACGAGAGTGCCGTCAGGGTTCGTCGCTAGGGCATAGACGCCAATGCCAGTCCCAGTCCCATAAGCCGTGATAAGTCCGCCGGTGGCTCCCGGAGCGCCGGAGGAGTCGATTGGGAAATCTTCCTGGGAGGTGGATATCCAAGTGACCGGGACAAAGGAGCACTGTGGGAACGGAAGAGCATTCCCGGCAAGGGCAGCGGTGGTATCGGCGGCGGCATCATCGGCAGTGCAACTGGCGTCGGGGAAACCAGCGTGATAGAACCCGTTGGTGATGTCCATCACGGTTGGAGCGGTCGAGAATGTCCCGTACGCCAGATACTGTTGGGTACCCAACAAATCATTGACTGTAACATCGTTCGGCAAAACTTCGATCGAAAGCAGAGGCTCCGCCGCGGCTGTCGTTGTCACAGCGACAGACGCTGTCCCCGTCACCACGGTGGCGGAAGACGAGCCGGTGGCGGGATTCGTCCATTCGGCCGTGATGTTGGTTGTGCCCGGGCTCACCCCTGTGGCCTGACCCGGATTCGGAGAAGGAGAAGTCGCGATTGTGGCATACGCCGGGATGCTCGAACTCCACGCAAGCTGCGGCGAGTCTGTCACATCCTCCAGAAGGCCGGTGCTTCCTGAAGTGCCCAGCGCGATAAAGTTGCCGGGTTGACCCGTTGCAGACAGCGCCAGCGAGCTCGGAATGATGGAAAGCGCGGTAATTTGCTCCGCTACTCCGTTTGTCACCGTGATGGTCGCGACGCCCGTCACCACGCTGTTGTCAGCGTTCTTTGCGAGCGCCGTGATGGCGACCGTGCCCTGGCCAACTGCCGTGACAAGCCCGTTCGTCAACGCAGTGCAGGGAGCGGGAGAACCAGCGGTGCAGACCGTGGCCACCGCCGTATTGCTGGAACTCCACGTCAGCGGGTAAGCGGCGCTGTTGGTCAGATTCTGCGTGACCGGGGCTGCCGAGAATGTCCCGATGGCGATCAGTTGGCTGGTTTGACCCGGATAGGAAACCGATTGCGTACCGGGCAGAAGCGCCATGGAAAGCAGAGGCTCCGCCGCTACGCCGTTCACTGTCAGGGTTGCCGTGGCCGTGACCACGTTGGCGGGAGTGCTGCCGACAGCGGGGTTATTGTACTGAGCCGTGATGGTGGTCGTGCCCTGGCTGACCGGCGTTACTCCGCCGGAAGCATTGATGGTGGCAATCGCCGTGTTACTTGAAGTCCAGGTGACTCCGTTGGTCTCGTTCAGTTGCAGTCCGGTAGTTGAATTGCTGCCGATGGCGACAAACGTGGTGGTTGGCGTAGTCGGGGCAACCAGGGGCATAGTGATCGTCTGTGTGCTGGGAATAATCGTCAGCGACGTAATTTCCTGCGTCGATGGTCCCGTCACCGTTAAAGTCGCTGTCGCGTAAGAAGAACTTCCGTCCGTCTTGTTTGTTGCGATAGCCGTGATGGCGGTCGTGCCCTGGCCAACCGTCGTGGCGACTCCGGCATTCGGAGCGGTATTGGAGATGGTGGAGACGGATGGATTGCTCGAATACCAGGTGACTGTGTAGGTCGAGATGTTCGCCATGTTCTGCGCACCCGGCGTCGATGAGGTTGCGGAGAACGTTCCGATCGCCAGGTATTGGGCTGTTTGACCCGCCCCCGCAACCGATTGCGAAGCTGGGACAATCGCCAGTGATAGCAGGGGTTCCGTGGCCGTGCCGCTCACCGTGAAGGTCGCGGTAGCTGTCACCACGCTGTTGTCGGGGTTCTTCGCCTCAGCCGTGATCACGGCCGTACCCTGGCCAACCGCAGTAACCATGCCGCCGTTCGGGGTAATGGTGGCTACAGCGGTGTTGCTGGAAGCCCATGTGACCAAATTTGTCATATCACGGGTGCCCGGAGTGGCGGAGCCCGACGAGAAAGTTCCAATCGCAATCAGTTGGCTGGTTTGACCTACCAGGACCGATTGGCTGCTGGGAGTGATGGCCAGCGAAAGCAGCGGTTCCGATGCCACGCCCAGAACTGTCAGGGTAGCCGTCGTCGTCGCCACGCTGCCGTCCTTGTTCGTCGCGATGGCCGTGATCGTCGTAGAGCCCTGGCTAAGCGCCGTGGCAACGCCATTGGTATCGATGGTTGCCACCAGCGGGTTGGATGAACTCCAGGAGACCAGAGTTGTCACATTCGACTGGATACCGGTGCTGCCAACGGTTCCGATGGCGACAAAATTGACGGTCTGAAGTGCAGATCCGATCGTCGGCAGGGTGACTTCCTGCGAACCCGGAGTAATGGACAGCGCCGTAATCGTCGAAGTGGATGCCCCGGTCACCGTAAAGGTCGCCGTGGCTGTCGCCCCGCTCTTGTCGGTGTTGTTGGTGACAACGGCCGTGATCGCCGTCGCGCCCGGCCCAACCGCCGTGGCGATTCCGGTTCCGGGGTCAATGGTGGCGACTTGCGGGTTGCTTGAACTCCATTTGAGCGTGTAGCCGCTCACATTCGCCATGTTCTGGCTGCCCGGCGTGGAGGAGGTCGCCAGGAAAGTGCCGATCGCCAGGAATTGCGTAGTTTGGCCGGCCGCAGCCACCGATTGCGAGTCTGGAACGATAGCCAGCGATTGCAGAGGCTCCGGTGTGGCCGGAATGTTGACGGTCAGTGTCGCGATTCCCGTCACGACTGTGCCGTCGGGATTCGTCGCAATCGCCGTGATCGCCGTGGTGCCGTTCGCAACCGCCGTGGCGACTCCAGTAGCTGAATTGATTGTGGCCACCGAAACAACGGTGGAACTCCACGTTGCCGTACTGGTCAGATTCACCGTAGTGCCCGACCCCGTGGTGCCGATGGCGATGAGCCCGGCAGACTGGTTCGCCGCCGTAAGCGTCTGCGCGGCCGGAACGATGGCCAGCGAGACCACCGGCTCCGGTGTGGCGGGGATACTCACGGTCAGTGTCGCAATTCCCGTCACGACGGTGCCATCCGGGTTCGTCGCAATTGCCGTGATCGCCGTTGTGCCGTTTGATAGCGCCGTGGCGACTCCGCTGGCTGGATCGATCTTAGCCACCGAGGCAATGCTGGAACTCCACGTTGCCGCCTTGATCGTTGCCGTACCGATCGTTGCCGGCATATTGGTCAGGTTCACCGTTGTTCCGGTTGACGTGGTGCCAATCACGATGAGCCCGGTCGTCTGATTGGCTACCGTGAGCGTCTGCGCGGCTGGAACAATGGCCAGCGAAACCAGCGGCTCTGGTGTCGCGGGGATGTTGACGGTCAGTGTCGCCGTTCCTGTCACCACCGTGCCGTCCGGATTCGAGGCAACGGCCGTGATCGCCGTGGTGCCGTTCGCAACCGCCGTAGCGACTCCAGTGGCTGAATTGATTGTGGCCACCGAAACAACGGTGGAACTCCACGTGGCCTTATTGGTCAGGTTCACCGTCGTGCCCGACCCCGTGGTGCCGATGGCGATAAGCCCGGCGGTCTGGTTTGCTGCCGTGAGCGTCTGCGCGGACGGAACGATGGCCAGCGAGACCACCAGCTCCGGTGTGGCGGGGATGTTCACGGTCAGTGTCGCAATTCCCGTCACGACCGTGCCATCCGGATTCGTCGCAATCGCCGTGATCGCCGTTGTGCCGTTTGATAGCGCCGTGGCGACTCCAGTGGCTGAATTGATTGTGGCCACCGAGGCGATGCTGGAACTCCACGTTGCCGCCTTGATCGTCGCCGTACCGATCGTTGCCGGCATATTGGTCAGGTTCACCGTCGTGCCACTTGACGTGGTGCCAATCACGATGAGCCCGGTCGTCTGATTGGCTACCGTGAGCGTCTGCGCGGCTGGAACAATGGCCAGCGAAACCAGCGGCTCTGGTGTCGCGGGGATGTTGACGGTCAGTGTCGCCGTTCCTGTCACCACCGTGCCGTCCGGATTCGAGGCAACGGCCGTGATCGCCGTGGTGCCGTTCGCAACCGCCGTAGCGACTCCAGTGGCTGAATTGATTGTGGCCACCGAAGCAACGGTGGAACTCCACGTTGCCTTACTGGTCAGGTTCACCGTCGTGCCGCTTGACGTAGTGCCGATGGCGGTGAGTCCGGCGGTCTGGCCGGCTGCCGTGAGCGTCTGCGCAGACGGAGTGATGGCCAGCGAGACCAGGGGCTCTGGTGTCACGGCGATGTTTACGGTCAGGGTTGCCGTTCCTGTCACCACCGTGCCGTCGGGATTCGAGGCGACGGCCGTGATCGCCGTTATGCCGTTCGCAGCCGCCGTAGCGACTCCAGTAGCTGAATTGATCGAGGCCACCGAGGTGACGGTGGAGTTCCACGTTGCCGCCAGGATCGTCTTCCCATTGATCGTTGCCGACTGATTGGTCAGATTCACCGTCGTGCCATTTGCCGTGGTGCCAATGGCAATGAGCCCGGCTGTCTGGCCGGCTGTCGTGAGCGTTTGCGCGGACGGAACAATGGCCAGCGAGACCAAAGGCTCCGACGTCGTGCCGGTCACCGTGAAGGTAGCCGTTGCCGTCACCACGCTGCCGTCGGGATTCGTTGCCTCGGCCGTGATGACCGTCGCACCCTGGCCTACCGCCGTAATGAGTCCACCGGTCTTGGTGATGGTGGCAACGGAGACATTGCTGGAAGCCCAGGCGACCGTACTACTCAGGTCGCGAGTGCCTGGAGTGGAGGATGTCGGCGAGAACGTGCCGATCGCAATCATTTGGCTGGTCTGGCCCGGCAAGGCAACCGATTGGTTGTTCGGAGTAATCGCAATTGAAAGCAGCGGCTCCGACGCCACACCCGTCACCGTGAAGTTCGCACTGGCCGTCACCACTGACTTGTCAGGATTCGTCCAGATGGCCGTAATCGGCGTAGTGCCCTGGCCTACTGCCGTAGCCAGTCCGGTGGTTGCGCCAACCGTGGCAATGCCCACGTTCGTGGAACTCCAAGCGACCTGGGTTGTCAGATTCACCTGAAGACCGGCACTCGTCGTGCCCAGCGCGATAAACTGGCCCGTCTGACCGGGCAATGCAACCGAATCCGTCCCTGGCAGGACGGAGAGCGATACGTAAGGCTCCGTGCTGCTGCTTCCGGTCACTGTGACGTTCACGCTGCCAGAAACAGGGCCGGCATATCCGGCCGCGGTAGCCGTAATCGCAGTTGTTCCAGGGCCCACCGCCGTTACGACTCCGGAAGAATTCACGGTTGCCACGCCGGTGATGGCGGAGGTCCAGGTAACCTCGCTGGTGATATTGCTGGTAGTCGGATGGGCGCCATTGCCGTATGTCCCCGTAGCCGTTAGCTGCAAGGTGGGGCCGCCTACCACAAGATTATTAGTCGTCGGCGTTACCTGGATGGAATCCAGCCCTCCTGAGGAGGTGCAGCCTGCGATTGGCAGGGCAATACCGATCAGCATCAGTGCCTTGAACAAAGAATGATCGAACATCGATGACCTCCAGGTTTTCCGACCGGCTCTAGCTCCGCCATTTAAAGACGAAACCGCATACTCTTTTCCACCGCTGATTGTATAACCTACACCTATTGCCCCGCCCGACCCGTAAAACTTCATTCCCCCATGGAATCAAGACAGTAAATGAACATGCCCGGCCAGCCGCACTTTGCCCCATCGACCGGCAGCGGCTACACTTCTCCCTATATGGCCATCGCCCGCGACAACACTCCTGAACGGTTGGTCAGCGCCTCACGCGCTGAAGAAGAACAGGGTTTTGAGCTGAAACTCCGTCCCCGCTGGCTCGGGGAGTTCATCGGCCAATCCAAAGCCAAAGAACAGCTCGCCATCGCCCTGGAAGCCGCCAAATCCCGCGGCGAGGCGCTCGATCACGTACTCCTCTTTGGGCCCCCAGGCCTGGGCAAGACCACCCTGGCCACCATCATTGCCAATGAATTGGATGTCGGCTTCCAGCAGACCTCCGGCCCCGCGCTCCAGATCCAGGGCGACCTGACCGCCATCCTCACCAACCTGCGCGAGCGCCAGGTGCTCTTCCTTGACGAAATCCACCGTATGCAGCCGGTCCTGGAAGAAAAGCTCTACACCGCGCTCGAGGACTACAAACTGGACATCATCATCGGCCAGGGTCCGGCCGCGCGCACTCACGTGATGGAAATCCGCCCCTTCACCTTCATCGGCGCCACCACGCGGCCCGGCCTGCTCAGTTCGCCGCTGCGCTCGCGCTTCGGCATCCTGCTGCGCCTGGAATTTTATACGGAGGAAGAACTGCGCTTCATCGTCACCCGCTCCGCCGAGGTGATGCAGATCCCCATCGATCAAGACGGCGCGGCAGAAATTGCCCTGCGCTCCCGCGGGACACCCCGCATCGCCAATCGCCTGTTGCGCCGCGTTCGCGACTACGCCCAAGTGCGCGGAAACGGCGAGATCGACCGCCCCACCGCCAACGCCGCCCTCACCATGCTCGAGGTGGACGCCCACGGCTTCGACGAGATCGACCGCCGTCTGCTGTTGACCATCATGCAGAAATACGACGGCGGCCCGGTAGGTCTGGGCACGCTGGCCGCAACCCTGGCCGAGGAGGAAGACGCACTCGAAGAGGTCTACGAGCCGTTCCTCATCCAGATCGGATTCCTCGACCGCACTCCGCGCGGACGCGTGGCCACGCGCCTGGCCTATGAACACTTCGGCCTGACCATGCCGGGGAAACAAAACGCGCTTTTCTGACATCGAACGAACTTACTGAGTTTTGAAGGAGTTTTCCATGGCACTTACTGAATCCACCATGCTGGAACTGGGCGCCACAGCCCCCGAATTCGTCCTCCCCAACGTCATCACCGGCAACACCGTTTCTCGCGACGACTTTCGCGGCCGGAAGGCTCTGCTGGTCATGTTCATCTGCGCCCACTGCCCCTACGTGAAGCACATTGAGAAGGGCTTGGCCGACCTGGGCAAGGACTACGCCACCCAGCCCCTGGCCATCGTCGCCATCAGCAGCAACGATGTGACCACCCATCCCGCCGATAGCCCCGCCGGGCTGAAACAGCAGGCTGAAACCATCGGCTTCAACTTCCCTTACCTTTATGACGAGACGCAGGCTGTGGCTCGCGCCTACAAGGCCGCCTGCACGCCTGACTTGTTTCTCTTCGACGCTGATTTCCACCTGGTTTACCGCGGCCAGTTCGATTCGAGCCGCCCCGGCAACGGCATTCCCGTCACCGGCGGAGATCTGCGCGCCGCCATCGACGCAGTCCTCGCCGACAACGCCGTCCCCCAGGACCAGCGCCCGTCCATCGGCTGCAATATCAAGTGGAAGGCATAAGAAAGCGGAGTTAGCGGGGTTTGCGGGATTAGCGGAGTTTGCTTTCGCGCCAACCACGCCAGCTCCGCTAACTCCGCTTTAGAGCTTTAGCCCCTTCAAATATGCGCGGAACTGCGGCCCAAGGTCACTGCGCTTGAGCGCAAACTCAACGGTGGCTTGCAACATGCCCAGCTTGTCGCCGGCATCGAATCGCTTTCCCTCGAAGGTATACCCAAAAACTTTTTCTTCCTTGAGCAGCGCCCTCATGCCGTCGGTGAGTTGAATCTCGCCGCCAGCGCCGGGTGCGGTCTGCTCCAGCAGTTCGAAAATCCGCGGCGTAAGAATATAGCGGCCGATGATGGCCTGTTTTGAAGGCGCGTCTTCGAACTTCGGCTTCTCCACCATTCCCGTGCAGTTGTAAATCCGCCAGTTATCGCGGTCCTGCGAGCCAGCCAGTACGCCGTAAGCGCTGATCCCCGGCCCTTCCACGGTCTGCGTCGCCAGCACCGAACCGCCCTTCTCGTCGAAGACTCGAATCATCTGTTCCAGGCAAGGCACATCGGCATCGATCACATCATCGGGCAGAATCACGGCGAACGGCTCATCGCCCACCAGGTCCTTGGCGCATAGCACGGCATGCCCCAGTCCCAGCGGCTCCTTCTGCCGCACATAGCTGATCCGCGCCAGCGCCGAAACACCGCGCGACACCGCCAGCAGTTTGTGCTTGCCTGACTTTTCCAGCATCGCGTCCAGCTCGAAGCTGTTGTCGAAGTGGTCCTCGATCGTACCCTTGCCGCGACCGGTGATGATGATGATGTGCTCAATCCCCGATGCGATCGCCTCTTCCACGCCGTACTGAATGATGGGCTTGTCAACCAGCGCCAGCATCTCCTTGGGAATCACCTTGGTGGCCGGCAAAAACCGCGTACCCAGCCCGCCCGCCGGAAAAACCGCCTTCCGCACCCGCTTGCCCATTTCATCTTCCTCGTCTTGAAAAGAGTTTAAGCCCCGCGCCCTACAAATGCCGGGTACTCCAGGTCTCAATTTTGAGACCTGCGAAACCATGAACGCTCCGTGCCCCATCTCTTTCGCGCTCTTTGCGAAAAGGATGGGAAACCATCCAGTTTACAGCGCCGGCGAATCGTCCCCCAGCAACGCCTCCCGCACAATCTTGATGGGCGGAAATCCCTGCCGGAGGAAGTTATTGTGAAACTCTTCCAGCGAGAAGGCCGCGCCCTGTTTCTTCTTCACGTCCTCGCGCAGTTTCATGATCTCCAGCTTGCCCAGCGTGTAATACAGATAAGTCGGGTCTCCGGCTCCGCGCTTGGTCTCCACCACGGCCGACTCTTTCGACTGATAGCCTTCCTTCTGAAAAAACTCCTCAGCCTCGTCGAAGCTCATCGTGCCGGTGTGCATCTTGATGCCCACGATAAAGCGCGCGTTCCTCAGCAGCGCGTCCTGCAACTGACCGAGCCGCATGAATTTGGATTCGCGTTCGTCCTTCGCTCCAGCGCCGGGCTGGCCGTATCCTTCGTCGAGCATCATCTGCTCGGTATAGTGCGCCCAACCTTCAACGTCGGTGTTCGCGCCCAGCAGCTTGCGCACGCGGCTCGGCGCCTGCGGCAACCAAAGAAACTGGACGTAGTGGCCCGGATAAGCCTCATGCACCGCCGTTGAAATCACCGTGCCCACGTTGAACGAATGCATGTAGCCCTCAACCTGCGCGGGAGTCATCGATGGATCAGGCAGAGTTACGTTGAAATAGGCTTCCGTCGCGTGCGTCTCGAACGGCCCTGGCGTGTCCATGCTGGCGGTCGTCGTTGCGCGCATGAACGGCGGCGTCTCTTCCAGGATGGGCCGCACATCCGACGGGATGGTTACAATGTGATGCGAGCGGATAAAGCTCACCAATCCGTCAAAGGTGGCGCGGAAGGAATTCAATAACTCATCGGGCGCGGGATGTTTCTCGCCTAACTCCTCCACCACCGCGCCCGGCTCCTTATTCGGCTCCAGCTCCTTGGCAATCTGATTGAACTGCGCCTGATTCTTGCGCATATCGGCCCAGCCCATCTCCAACAGCTTGTCCAGCGGCAAATCCACCATCTCGTCGTATGCGAGCTTCTTCGAGAAGGTCTCCGCGCCGATGCGGAAATCTCCGTTCGACTGCGGCAGCAGGTCCGTCTTCAGCCAGCCTAGATAGCTGTTCAGCGCCGCAATCACCGCCCCATTCGTCTGCGCAAACTCGGCCTTCAACGCCGGATCTTTCGCGTCGGCAAAGGCCAGCGGAACATCGTGCTTAAAAAAGCTCACAATGTCCGGCAACTGCTCGATGGCAATCTCGGTAAAAATACGCGGCGGATTTTTCAGGTTCACGCGCGCGTCGGCCAGCAATGCAGGCATTTGCTTCTCCCGCGCAATCAGCGACCGTAGCCGCTCGTCCGGCGAGGCAAATTTGCGCTCCATCAGCGTGAATGCGCCATTCGCGCAAGTGCCCGAATAGTTGTCCGCATTCTTTTCCCACGGACGAATCACTTCCAGCGTCAGCAGCTCCGAGCGAATGTTCGCCAGCACCATCTCGCGGTCGCTCCGCGGAACAAAATCGGCGGCGGCGGCATCGGGATGAATCGCCTCGACGCGTTTCTCGAAAACCTTCAGCGCGCTAATCTCCGCGTCGATATTCTTCCGCGAGTAATCCTCCAGTTGCGCGTCATACTGGTGATATCCGACCAGCGTTCCGCCCGTCGGGCCATAGTGAAAGTACACCTGGTCAAAGTACTCGTCCGATACCTTCTGGAACTGCTGCTTCCAGTTCTGATTCGCAGCATGGGCACTTATCGCTGAAGCCATAAAAACTCCCATCACAAACTGAGCAATAACTCTCTTCATCTTTTCTCTCACTATCCACCTATACTGGGTGCCACACCCTCGGCACGTCTTTGTTCTTGAGCTAGGATAAGCTCGTGCTAACCCCGCTAACTCCGCCAGCCGCGCTAACTCTGCTTCTCGGGCGCCAGGTTGGCAAGCAGTTCCTGAATTTCAAGCAGAACCTCGTCGGATCGCGTGGCGTCCAACGGAAACTTCAGCAGACCCTGCGGCGTAAACTGGGCGCCGCGCTTGGCATTCTTCGCCACCAATCGCATCAAGTGTTGAGGATCGACCGCAGCATTTTCCGTAAAGCGAATATGCAGCCCGGCGCGCTTGCGATCCACACGCGCAATGCCGATCCGCTCGCACTCCACCCGCACCAGCGCCGCCTCCAGCAGGAACACCGTCGCATCCGGCGGCGCGCCATAGCGGTCTTCCATCTCCGCGCGCACCTCGTTCACCGCCGCCTCGCTCGCCGCACCGGCGATTTTCTTGTAGAGCCGCAGCCGCTGATTCTCTTCCGGCACATAACTCTCGTCGATG
>CAYQSI010000046.1:0-28389 GCA_964420185.1 uncultured Occallatibacter sp.
CGATCTCATGGCCGGGAATGCAGGGATAGACGGTGGGCATAAAGTCGCTCCACTCATTGCGGACCTGGTGAAGATCGGAGTGGCAGATGCCGCAGAACAGGATTTCAATCTGTACGTCAGTTTCGGTCGGCTCGCGACGCACGATTGAGGTGGAAGCAAGCCGCGATGTCGCGCTGGCGGCGGAATAAGCTTTGGCGTTGTACATCAAGTCACCTCTTGGCCTTCTCGGCCGATGTTTGAGACGCAAGGTGCGCGCAGTTTTGCAGGTTTGACTGTAGCGCACATCCTCTCAGTCCAAAGAATAGGCTGGGGACGGCTTTGAACGGTATCACGATCCTTCCTGTTTATTGCCTGATCCTCTAGACCCTCAGTTTTTTGTGCACGCAGCAACAGATTCAGCGGTACGCTTAACATGAAGGCGATAAGCGGAGTTCCAATGGCAAAGCAGAAGGATGCAAGCGGAGAATCCCGGTCACAAGCGGTTGAGATGCGGGCCGAGCTGGCGCGTAAAATCGCTGCCCACATCCACTTGGATGGCAAAGAGGAAACCGGCGTTCCGGGCCTGAGCCTCTACCGCAAAAGTGCCCCGACGGAGTGCACTTCAGCGGCCTATGAGCCTGAACTGATTGTCTTTGTTCAGGGAGAGAAGCGGATCAATGTGGGCGGAGGAACGCTGCTGTGCAACGAGTCCACATTCCTGCTGACCTCGATCGATCTGCCGGTGATCAGCCAGGTGACAAAGGCATCGCTGGAAAAGCCGATCCTGGGATTGATGCTCAAGCTCGAAATGCCGACCGTCCGAGAGATTCTCAGCCAGGAGGAGTTTCATGTGTCCGAAACGGCTTCCGTCACGCGCGGCATGGCTGTCGGAGAGACCTCGGTCGAACTGCTTGGCGCCTGTTCCCGATTGCTCGATCTTCTTGATGCGCCCCAGGATATTCCATTTCTCAGCAATCTGATCCAGCGGGAGGTCTTCTACCGCTTGCTGCGAGGACCACAGGGCAAGCACCTCCGCGCCATCGCCACGCTGGGCGAACAGAGCAACCGGACAGCCAAGGCCGTTGCATGGCTGAGGGACAACTTCGCCAAGCCCTTGCGCGTCGAGGATCTTGCGTCAGTTGCGCAGATGGGCGTTTCGACTTTCCACCATCATTTCCGGTCTTTGACCGCGATGAGCCCCCTGCAATATCAGAAACAGCTTCGATTGCACACGGCGCGCGTGCGCATGCTCACGAACGGTCTGGATGCGGCCAGCGCGGCTTTCGAGGTCGGCTATGAAAGCCCAAGTCAGTTCAGCCGGGAGTACAGCCGGTTCTTCGGCCAGCCGCCTATGCGGGATATCAAAGTGCGGAAAGGCGCCAGCGGCGCAACATATTCCTCTCCATTCTTGTCTCCTTTCAGTAGGAGATGACCTTGCCCTCAGAATGCGTATCTGTTAGCGGGCTGGATTTTCGTTCTCTTTCGGAAGCAAGAGGAAATCCGTCTGGCGGCTTGCCCGCAACCGTTGAACGATATTGCCGTCCTGCTGCTGAGACCGGGCTGCTGCCATGCTCCGGAGGCGGAAAACGGCCAACGTGAGCGGGTTTGTCTTCGCCAACCGGGACGGCAAACCCTACGTGGGAACGTCCATCAATCCCCTGCATCGAAACGCAAGCGCCCCAAAAAGTGGGAGGAAAGCGCCGCCCACTCTTCCCGGCCGATTTTGTACTCCGCCCCCTACGCCATACAATGCTTACAAGGCTTGGAAAATCGGGAGTGGACGCTTTCACAGTCATGCCGATTGCGGAGCATAGCAGCATCGTGGTTTCGCAGCGGTATATCCATGCAACCCCGGAGGCAGTGGAGCGGGCTTTCGAGCGGCCGCAACTGTCGGGCGATTTCGCCGTAATCGAGCCAAAACGACTGCCACCCGCTCCAGTATCCGCTGCACTCACGGGAACGGTAGACGCAAGTTGTTGAAGGGCCTGTAGCTCAACGGTTAGAGCAGGGGACTCATAATCCCTTGGTTCGGGGTTCGAATCCCTGCAGGCCCACCAGAATAAAGCAAATATTATGAATGGCTTATGCTGTTTGTCTTGCCCACCCCGTTTGTGGGGGCGGGCAAGATCGCAGGTCACGCTTTGCGGCTAGCAGCAGCCGAATCAGGCTTGCTGGTTGTGAGGTCAGCAGAGCTGGGATTCGAAGCGCTCGTGTCAAGCTTGTCCATCAGCATCGTTCCGAGGCTCTCAAGAACCCCTTGATTGGCCCCGCCGCCAACGACCAAAATCTTGGGCATGAAAGCGGAATTGCCAACAGCGAGTGCCTTAATGGCGTTCACGAGAGCCGTAGGTCCCTTGCCCAGCGCTTCGACCTGTCTCTGATAGGCCTCGGCATTGGCCAAACCCACCGCGCGAACTTCGGCTCCCTTGGCGGTGCCGGTCTGCTGGATGTATGCGGCCTCGCCTTGAGCTTCCTTCATCCTGGCCTCAGTCTTGTTTGTCTGGATGTCTACTCCGACCCTTGCCTTGGCAAGGTCAACCTGCATGTCAGCGGTGCCCCGAGCCTTCTCCGTTTCGATGCGCTGGTCCTGGGCCTGTCTCTGCATCTTGAAGGTTTCCACTTCCTGATGCGCGACTTCTCGCTGAGTCAGAACAGTTACCAGTTGCTCGGGGTAGACAACATCCTGGATATAAACTCCCCTGGTCTCGATTTCATACTCGGCAAGTTTTTCCTGGATGTAGCTGAATGCTTGTTCCTGGACTTTCTGGCGCGTCTGGATGAATGTAATTGCTTCCATGCCGCCAATCTTGTCACGAAAGAGGTTGCCAACGGCAGCCTGGAGAACCTCGTTCACCAGGTTTTCCATGGAACCGACCATGGAAATAACGCGTGGAGCCTTTGTATCCGGAACGTGAATCAGAACCTGCAGGTCGATGCTGAAGACGAAGCCCTCATTGCTTTTGGCAATGATGGGCTCAAGGCGCGCATCAAGCCCATGAGCGCCTGTCACATCCCTCGCCCAATCGAGCTTGAGAATCGCAGTGAGAACGAGCTTCGCGTCGTAAATCCGGGGGTTGATCGGGTACTTCCCTGTTCGCAACGCTTCTTGCCAGATACCCTGGTGGCCAGGACGAACCAGGCTGCCGAACTTGAAGTTTGAGCCGGATGTGTCCTGTGTGGGCAATCCTACGTAGGCCTTGATAACAGCGACCTGACCCTGTTCCACAACCAGCATCGGAACTTGTTCCACGCGAACCAGGAACGGGTTGAGGTTGTAAGCGCCATAGAGCAGTGGGTCGTGCTGGAGTCCGATCTTCCCGCCAGCCTCCAGGAATTTCTGGAAATCCTGATAGTTGTTGTGCTGATCGTTCTTGCTGCCCAGGATCAACCCCATAAGCTCGAAATCAGTAACGCCGGCTTTCCCTTCGAACTCGCTGACGTCTTTGAATCCGCCGAGCCGGCTGGCAATAGCGTTTGCCTGTAATGGTTCGCCGTCCAATGCGGTGACCACTCCGATCATGTCCACGACTCTGCCGCTTTCGCCGGCCGGCTTGGGCGCAATGCGCGTGACATCGAGCTGCCACTCTTCAAGGCCGAAAGCACGAAAGCTTAGCTTGTTGTTGTCGGCCAGGTTCTTGTACTCGTCTGACACGGGTACGCCAAAGACCTGCGGCTTGGTGATGACCAGGAAAGCTACCGGGTGAATCGGCGCCAGGGTGCCAGGAGATAGAACCGGCCTTTGCACGCCCTTCTCTCCGCCCTTCTCAACAAATGTTCGAAAGTCGGTAAAGTTGCCGAAGACCGAATCGTACTTGGCTGACTTCGCGCCGATGGGCGTGGGCTTGCCGACCTGTGCAATAACAACGCCAATCTGTCCTGCTGGCACCTGCACCCACGGGTGTTTGGTCACAGCGGAGAACGGCTTGAATTTGAAGCGCAGCCCCGGCATGAGAAGTTCGGCCTGATAACCAGCCTCTCCTTCAAAGGCTACGGGGTTGTTGCCGGGCAGCTTCCTGCCAAACCTTTTTCGTACAAGTCCGATTTGGGTCGGTCCAATGCTGTAGAACGATGAGAGAACGATAGCAAGCAGGGACAACGCCACTGCGACTATCGAATAAGACAAGATCAAACCAACAGTCTCGGTCATCTCGAATCTCCATCTTAGGCACTGATTTCCTCAAATTGTACCGCTCTCGATGTATATTGCGAGACTAACTTAGTGTTTACGGTCGAAAAATCGAGCAATTCCGTGAATTCGCTTCGAAGCAGGGCAAATCATGGCTTTGCGGTCCCGGCAAAGGCCCTGCCGTGCATGCCTTGGCATTGGCCCCTGGAACAAATAGCGAGTGGAGGCCATAGGGGGTATATTGGTTCCAAGCCGAGAGGCAAAATAGAATCCTGACACTACTGATCTGTTTCCTGATGGAGGTACATCCGTGAATCCAAAAACGTCTCGTCGCAAATTCCTGTCAGCCGGGTTGATGCTTCCTGTGGCGGGTGCAAGTTCCAAGTTGGGGCTCTGGCCGCCGTCCGGGGAATCGGTCGCCAGCACTGGCAGCTCGCCGGTCAAACTCGACTACAAGACGCTGGGGCGCACGGGGCTGAAGGTGACCACCATGGGATTCGGGTGCATGATCACGTCGGACCCCAGCGTGATTACGCGCGCCGCGGATATGGGAATCAACTACTTCGATACCGCGCGCAGCTATCAGCACGGCAACAACGAGCGCATGGTGAGTGCGGCCCTGGGGGCCAGGCGGAAGCAGATCGTGCTCTCCACCAAGTCGGGGGCTTCCAGCAAGGACGAATTGCTGAAGGAACTGGAAACCAGCCTGCGCGAACTCAACACGGATTATGTGGACATCTGGTATCTCCATGGCAAGAGCAGCCCGGCCGACATCAATGATGGCATGATCGAAGCGCAACAGCTCGCCAGGAAACAGGGCAAGATCCGCTTCGCCGGCGTCAGCACGCACGGCGGCCAGCAGCAACTGCTGCCCTGGATGGCGCAGAAGGGCGTCTTCGACGTAGCGCTGACGGCCTACAACTTTTCCATGGATTCCAGCATGAATCAGGCGATCGAGACAGTTGCCAGGGCCGGCATGGGCGTGGTGGCCATGAAGGTGATGGCGGGCGGATTCCGCAGGATGAAACCGGCCGATCCCCTTTATCAGAAGCTGTCGAAGAACGGCGCCCTGCTGGCGGCTCTGAAGTGGGTCATCAACAAGCCCAGCGTCACGACCACGATCCCCAGTATGACGGATATGGACCAACTGGATGAGAACGTGAAGGCCATGGCGCAGCCCTTTTCAGCCGGCGATGAAAAGCTGCTGGCCGCGCATTTGGAAAATATCCGGCCGTTCTATTGCCGCATGTGCGGAAAGTGCGAGGGGACCTGCCAGAAGGGCCTTCCGGTCGCCGATGTGCTGCGGTGCTTGACCTACGCCGACGGTTATCGCCAGTTCGCGCTGGGGCGGGAGAGATTTCTGGAGCTGCCCTTTGAGCCGGGCGTCCGCTGCGGCGACTGCGCCCAATGCACGGTGAAATGCCCCTACGGCGTCGAGGTATCCGAGCGAATGACGCGCGCACAGGAGTTGTTTGCATGAAGGCTGCCAGTTTGCTGCTGACCATCCTGTTGACTGCGGGCATGGCGCACGCCCAGGACTATCTCAACTGCAAATTCGCGCCTGGCTGGGAACAGTCCGGCCCCCGGCGCCAGTACGCCGCCGACAACCTTTTCGAGTACAAGGATGGCGGTGCCGAAGGTTACCTGATCTTCGGCTTCGTGCGCATGGAAGGAATCGACTGTAAGTCAGGCGATAACACGCTGACGATCGACGTTTCGGAGATGGGCGATGCCGACTTGGCATACGGCATCTTCGCCGCCAACCGCGATCCCAACCAACCCATTGCCAAGATCGGCATGGGCGGGCAAGTCCAACGGCAGAGCGCCAGCTTCGCCAAGGGCAAGTATTACGTGGAGATCGTTGAAGTCGCCGCCGACCCGGAGAGCGATCATACCGCGGAGATGGAAGCTTTTGTAACCGGGATGCAGAAGCGCATTGAGGGCCGTGAAACTCCCCCGGAGGCGTTGGCGTGGTTTCCCCGGGAAGGCTTCACCTCCGCTCGGCTAGTTCCCGAAAGCGTGCTGGGGTTGCGGGAGCTGAAGCGCGGCTTGGTGGCGAGTTACAAGCAAGGGCAGGCGTTCCTCGTGCTGGAGGCATCGCCGGAATCCGCCACGGAAGTTCTCAAGAAACTTCGCGAGCGCTTTGCCGGCGCGTCCACCGCACTGGTTGGCGACGAAGCCTTTCAGGCGAAGGCGCCATACCTGGATGGAATCTGCATCTTTCGCAAAGGGCGTTACCTCGGGGGCTATGCGAATCTGCCTGATTCCCGGCAAGCCGCTTCCCAGGCCGCGCAACTCGCCGCCCGCATTCCGAGAGAGCCTGTCCCATAACCTGTAACTTGGTTTTAAGTTGCAGGTACAACTGGAACCCCACCTCTGCTCATCTCGAAGGGCGGTTTCGCCAAGCGGGCTCCCAGATTACTCTGTTCAATAGAAGGCGACCTGGAAGAGACCGTGAACTCCCCTGGCTCCGTCGGCGTTTTTCGATAGTAATCTCTCAGCCATATAGCGCCTCACGCTGTATAAATGAGGACAAGGAATTTTACGCGCTCGGCTGAGTGGCCGTTGTTTTTTCGGTGGAGGGTGTTCCATGCGTGGCTTGATCAAACGTTATCTTATTCCGGGACTGCTTTTACTCTCATGCGCCCCGGCGCTCGTCGGGCAAGCAAACCCAGCGAAACCAATCGCGCTCCATGTTGCGACCTTCGATTCAGGCTTTGGCGGGTTCTTTACGGCAAAGAGCATCGAAAAAGCCACGCCGTCTCTGCTTGAGCGCTATAACACTGCAATCACCATCAGGCACTACGGGGATACGCTCAATTCGCCTTATGGCGAGAAATCCCCCGCCGAAATTGCCCGGCTGGGAAGCAATGGCGTGTTGAAGGCGCTCGACGAGGGCGCTGACATGGTATTCATCGCCTGCAATACGGCCTCAACTCAGTACGACAAGATCGAGCAGGCTGTCGATCGGGCCTATCCAGGGCGAAGCCGCGACGTTTTCTCGATTGTCGATACTTCGGCCAACGAGGCAAAGCGGCTCATCGACCAGCACCTCTTGCAGGCAACGGATGCGCACTTCGCGATCCTGGCCACTCCTGCAACCGTCAAAAGCATGGTCTACCCGCGCCGGCTGGCGCAGTTATACGACGTACCTTTGAACGAGCAGAATCCGCAGATCATTTCGCAGCCCCGCTGGCTGAAATCCAAAGGGGATACCGTTCAGAGTATTACGCAGGAAAGCGTGATTCATCTTTCCAGCGGCAAGACGATTCATATCTACCAAATGGCGCCGGCTAATTGGGTCGAGCTCATCGAACATGGCGCCGATCTCCAACAGAAGAATGACGCGGTGAAGCGCGATCTGGCGCTTTTATTCTCAATGCTGCCGAACGGCACGAGGCTCGATACGGTCGGCTATTTTTGCACACACTTCCCGGCCTTCGACGCAGCCATCCGCCAGGAAATGACCGCTCACGGAAACACCGACCTGAATACTGCATATATTCTGCAAGGCCCGCTCATGGCGAATATTTTTGAGCGCGAGGCGAACGCGCGCTTGAAAGGCAATCGTCGCACGAGCCCGATCAGCCCTGAGGAGCTTGACCGCCTCGTCGCCCTGTCGCGCGCCAGTATCACTATCAGCGGCGATAATGCCGAAGTCACGCGCCAGCTCACCCGCACCCTTTTCCCTGGGGATCCAACGCCGGTAATTCGGGTTAAGAGCTTTGATAGGGGGGAATGCCCCTTGCGCCGGTGTAATTCTCAGCGGTTCCATGATGCGTTGCCGCTGGCCCATGCTGGGACATTTACCCCTCCCATCCGGGCATCTCTGCGTAAAGCTAACTATGCACGGCCTGAAAAATATCTGGCATCGACTCGACGATACGAAGGTTCGTCCTACGGTTGTCGAGAGTGTTGCCGTTAATATGCTCAACCTGCCGCTTATCTTTGTCTTTCAGGCTGGGTACGAAGCGGTACAGATAGATTTTTCAGCGCTTTTTGGAAAGCCGCTTCCCGTCTTTTCATCGCGGCACTTAGGAAATCTCTGAATGAGTCCGCGTCCTGAAGGGTACAGGCTGGTAGAGATGGGTTTTAACCCATTTATTTATCTCCTGAAAGAATGTTCGCTCTACAGAAGAACTCGTTCGGAGTTTCCATGGAGGTTCTGCCAGTACCGCGGAGGAACTTGGGCTACTGCCGTAACTGGAGCATCTGACGATACGCCAGTTCGGAGCCATGCTGCGGGAATGGAGTCTCAGCCCGCTGCCAGCCGGATAAGTTGGGCGGTAGGGAGAAACCAGCCTGGACAACCGAGAGGAGTTAACAGCAGAGGTGTCTGAAAGAGTGCTCCGGGATGAGGCAAATCATGGCTACCTGGTTCCGGCAGGGCACTCCGGCTTTGGCTTTGAAATAAATACAAGAAAGAAGATTGCGAGCGGAGGTAACTGGTGGTATATTGCTCAACAACCGAGAGAAAATGTCACTCCTGGATGAAGCGACTCTTGTGAGGTCGATGCTTTGCTGCATCCTCTCTACAACCGCCGTCACATTCGGCCAGGCCGCAACCACTTCGCACTGGATGTTATAGAAGGCCCCACCGGCGAACGCGTTCCTGGCGCATCTGTTGTCCTCTCTGATACTGCCACCGGCAGTGCCAATCACGCTGTCGCCAACCGCTCCGGCTACTACGTCTTTTCCGGCTGCTACATCATCGCTTTGGAGGAATCATGAACATTCGTAGGCTCTTTGTCCTGGGTTGTTTTCTTTCCTTGTCTCTTGCGCTAGCCTTGGCGCAGGGCACCACCAGCCGTATCTCCGGTGTCGCGACTGACCCAACAGGCGCCGGCGTTGCCAATGCCAAAATCACGATCACGAACGATGACACTGGCGTAAGCTATGTCATCAAGACCTCCACTTCCGGAACTTTCGCTTTTGACTCTCTGCAGATCGGGCGTTATACGCTCCGTGCAGAGGCTCCCGGCTTCAAAAAATTTATCTCCACTGGAAATGTTCTCGCCATCGGCGTCCCTACCAGCATTAACCCCAAATTCCAGGTTGGAGGCGCGACCGAAACTGTCCAGGTGCAGGGCGGATACGATCTCATTGAGACCGAGTCATCCGGCAACTTCGGCGCTATTATCGACAATGTTAGCCTTGTGCAGCTTCCTGTCGTCGGCACCCGCGGCAGAAATGTTCTCTCTTTCACGCAGTTCGTCCCGGGTGTCGTGCAAAACGGCGGAAATGCTCCGGGCGGCGACATCGTCGTCAATGGTTCCCGCGATCGCGCCTGGAACTACACTCTGGACGGCATCGACGACAACGAATCCTCCTCGGGTGGTTCAGGCACCTCGCCCTCGCACCAGAACCCCGATATGCTCTCAGAGTTTCGCGTGATCACTTCGAACTTCACCGCTGAGTATGGCCGCAACACCGGTGGACAGGTGGTCATGGTCACCAAGTCTGGCACCAACAAGTTCCATGGCAACCTCTTCGAGTTCTACCAGTCTCCCTTCCTCCGTGCGGACAGCGCCGCAGCCAAGGCAGCCCATCTCCCGCCCACACAGTTTGTACAGAACATTCCGGGCGGCTCTATCGGCGGCCCCATCTGGAAAGACAAGGCATTCTTTTTCTATAATCTTGAACTGCTTCACGCCCTCACAGGCACTGTTGTAACCCGCTACGTCTATACGCCACTCGCCAAACAGGGCAAGTTCCGTTATGTCACAAGCGGTCGCAACACATCCTATGGGGCCACCGGCGCCTCGGTTGACGCGAGCGGCAATGTCCTCGCCACCGTCCCGTACAGCACCTACGATATGGTCGCCAACGATCCCTTCGGCGTCGGTCTTGATCCATCCGTGAAGGCATACCTGGCTCTCGCTCCAGCGCCCAATACCTACGCGGTCGGCGACGGATTGAACGTCGGGGGCTACACCTTTACCGGGCCCTCCACTGACAAACAGGTCGACCAAACCTACAAGTTCGACTACGTCTTCAATGAGAAGAACGCCCTCTTCGGCCGCTTGAGTACTGGTCACCAGAATACTTATGCTGACGTTACCAATAGCGGTCTGCAGACCTTTCCCGGAGATCCAGCCGTCGTCAATACCTTTCGCCAGCCCCGCAACATGGCTATCAACTACCGTTTCAGCCCGACCACGAACACTACCAACGAGCTGGTTGTCGGCTTCAACCGTTTTGGGTATGCCTTCGTAAACCCCGCCTACTCGCAAGCCATCAGCACCCCATTCAACTTCAACACAATCGACAGTGTCACCATCACTTCGCCGACCAATAGCTACCTTAGCAACAACCGCTATCTCACCACGTTGCAGGCTGTTGACAACTTCACATGGGTCAAAGGCACGCACATCATCAAGGCAGGCGTCAATCTCCGCTTCGGGCGGGAGATTGATCACCGCGGCTCTATCGGCTCGCTCAACGCCATTCCGCAGGTCAGCTTCGCCACCTCGGACAACCCGCTGGACTATACCCATTACAATGTTCCATCCACCGGAATTAACACCACATATGACCAACCCGACCTGGCAAGCGCGGCGAACGATCTTCTCGGCCGCATCGGCCGCGTCGCCGCCGGCTACGTCTCCAACCCCACCCTTACCGCTTTCAGACCTGCCGATTCGATCAACATCATGGACACCCGCTGGCCCGAGTACGATTTCTACTTGCAGGACACGTGGCACGCCCTGTCCAACCTCGTCATCGATTACGGCATTCGTGACGATACCCGCATGGCCCCGCAGTTCAAGGGCTTTCCTGCGCTCGTTCCCAATCAGGATCTCCGCAGAGGTACGCCGCTCACCTCAACCCTGCAGTTTGTTCCCGGAAGGTACATGAAGGACCGTTGGGACAACTTCGGCCCCTCCATCGGCTTTTCGTTTGATCCCTTCAAGAACGGCAAGACCTCCGTCCGCGGAAACTTCCGCATCGCCTTTGACCGCATCAACTCCTTTTCATTCTCGTCGTCGGTCTTTCAGGGAATGCCGGGGTTGACCTATCAGGTTACGAACGCGACCGTTGGCCAGGACAGCTTCACCACTCCAACGCAGGGTGTGCGCGCCGCCAACTGGACGGCTCCCACTCCTCTGGCAACCCCGCTCCAGCTCACCACCCCCCCTGCCTACAGCGCCAATGCTCTCACCGTCTCTGACCCCGACATGCAAACCCCGACGGTCACGCAGTGGGGCTTCAGCATTCAGCAACAACTACTGCATAACACTGGACTGACTGTCAGCTATGTCGGCAACCACGGTACTCATCTGTATGGCGGTTACGACTCTAACCAAACTCAGTACACCTCCAATGGCTTCCTCGCCGCCTTCCAGCAGGTACAGGCCGGAGTGGATAGCCCGCTCATGACGCAAATCATCTCCGGCGACACGCGCCGCAAATCGGGTGAGACGGGCACACAGTTTGTTCAGCGTTTGTATGCTTCCAACCTCTCGACCAACAATGTCGTAGGTCTTGCAAACAGCTTTGCCACCCGCCTCCAGAACGCCACCACGGCAAACCCGTATGGCGTCCCGCTGGTCGTAAGCTCGGGCTTGTCGCCAACCTTCTTCAAGCCGTACCAGCAGTACCTTGGTGGCCTCGACGTTCTCCAAACCCACGATTTTTCCAACTACAACGGCCTGCAAGTTCAGGTTGAGCACCGCTTCTCGCAGGGCTTTTCCATTACCGCCAACTACACTTACTCGAAGACGCTTGACATTCGCTCCTTCGACCCGACCTTTACTCTCGTCGCAACCGGCAGTTCACAGTCCGCAGCCGGCACGCCCTTCGACTTCAACCATCCTCGTCTGAACTATGCGGCTTCGGACCTTGACAGCGCTCAGGTTGTCAACGGCTACTTTGTCTATGACCTGCCATTTGAGCACTACGTGAAGTTAGGCGCCAAGTGGAACCGTATCGCCGACGAAGTTATTGGCGGTTGGCGGCTCGCTGGCGACGGCGTCTATCAAACCGGCCGCCCCATCACCCTCTACTCCGGCTCCTACACCTTCTCTGGATCTGTACAGACGCCTGCAAACTGTCTCGGCTGCAACGCACATATGGGCAAGGTACAGGTAGATCCGACCAGCGGACAGACGTATTACCTCAGCGCAGCACAACGCGCCATGTTCTCTATCCCAGGATCCGGCCAGTTCTCGAACACAGGTCGCAACTGGTTCCGCCAAAACTCTGTCTGGAACACCGATGCAACTCTCTCCAAGTCCTTTACCATCTACCGCGAGCAGTATCTTCAGGTCCGTGTCGAGGCGCAGAATCTCATGAACAACGTCACGTACGACACCTTCGGCTCGCAAAGCATCCAGTCCTCGGTCTTCACCAGGCTCAACGAAGCCACGGACGGTGTGCTCAACAACTCACCCCGCCGCATGCAACTCTCCGCCAAATACGTCTTCTAACCTCCAAATAACCCCACCCATCGAAAAGGCCGGAGCGTCCGCTCCGGCCTTTTCGTCTGTCAGACGGAATTAGTGGCTATCTTGGTGGCTGTTCATTCTGCGAATATCTGCTGCGCCTTGCTGTACATTGCTTGCCGGTCAGAACGCCGTAGGACTGCGCTACTCCGTCAGGACTCCGCCTTACCTCGCCTGCTCTTCTTGCGCGAAAGGCCATTGCCCAAGCCGCCGCGCGCGCACCAGATAAATCAGCGTGCCCAGAACACCGATGCCTATGGCAATGGCAAGTCCACCCAGCGCGTGGCTGCGGTTGACCAGCAAAAAGAAGAATCCCCCCATTGCGATCAGAGGGGGCAGCGGATAGAGCGGCATCTTGAATGGCCGCGCCAGCTCCGGCCTCTTTGCTCGAATCAGCATTACACCCACCTGTTGCGGGAAAAATTGAAGCAGGATGCGTGTGATCACCGATATTGTAATCACCTGCGTCAGCGTGAACATGCAGAAGAGCATGGCCACCGCTCCCAGGGCGATCAGCGAGCGGTGGGGAATGCCGTGGCGCGGATGGACGGCGCCCAGGAAATGGAAGTAGTTGCCGTCGCGGGCGGCGGCGAAAGGCACCCGGGAGTATCCGCGCAGCAGCGAAAAAACCGAAGCGAAGGCCGTCCAGATAATCAATGCTGCCATCAGGCGACCGGCCACGCTGCCAAAGGCGGACTTCGCAATGTCTGCCACCAGTTGCAGGCGAACCGCCTCGCCGGCCGTAGCGTGCGCCGCGGCATCGCGCAGGGATGGAAGCGCGGCCAGGTTCATGGCCACATAAAACGACGCAACCAGAAGCACCGAAAGCAGAATGGCGCGGGGAATCGTCCGCTCAGGCTTGCGCACCTCGCCGCCCAGAAAGCAGATGTTGTAGTAGCCCCAGTAACAATACGTAGTGAGCAGCGTTGCCTGCGCCAGCCCGCCGATCGCCGCGGGCAAGGAGAGCGCGGGCGAGACCGGCATCTGCCAGCCGCCAGTGGCCGACGCCTGGGCAAAGCCGGAGACGATAACTCCGGCGATAGCCGTCAGAACTCCGGCAAAAAGCACCCAGGCCAGTCGCGTAATGGAACTCATATTGCGATAGAGCAGAACAACAACCAGCAGGCAAGTGAAAGCGGCAGCGAAGTTGGAGTAGTGCAGTACAGGCAAGGCGGCAATGGGAGCGCGGTCGAGCGCCGGCCAGAACCATGCAAGAAAACTCGAAAGACCAATGCAGCCCGAGGCGATCGAAAGTGGCGCGGTGAAGCTCACCTGCCAGACGTAGAGGAAGCTCAGCCAGTTGCCGGCGCGCTTCGGCCCGTAAATCTCGCGCAGGAACGCGTAGGAGCCGCCGGCGCGCGGGAATGCCGCGCCCAGCTCGGCCCAGACCAGGCCGTCGGCCATGGCGATGGTCGCGCCCAGCACCCACGCCCACACTGAGAGCCGGTAGCCCGCCGCGGCAATCACCAGCGGAAGCGTGATGAATGGGCCAACGCCGATCATCTCCAATACGTTGAAGAGAACCGCGGAGCGTATGCCGATGCGGCGCTGGAGAGGCGCAGAGTCAGCGGAGATGGATGAGGTAGAGTTCATGAGGTCAATGCGCTCTCTGGATTGTACATTGGTAGGAAGTATCTTCCGCCATTCTGATGCCGGAAGAATTCTTGTTTACAATTCAAGCCGCAGGAATCTAGGAGATACCGCCTGAAGCCA
Organism: uncultured Occallatibacter sp.; assembly: GCA_964420185.1. Classification (GTDB taxonomy): domain Bacteria; phylum Acidobacteriota; class Terriglobia; order Terriglobales; family Acidobacteriaceae; genus Telmatobacter. Next base: position 14,263 of record CAYQSI010000046.1, read on the forward strand.
ACAGCAATCGAGTCTCCTCGCGCAATTGCTTACGAGCATTCTCGAAGCGATCAAGATGCGCTTGCAGCCTTTGCTGGTCGGCAATCGCCAGTTCGCGAGCCCTCTTGATCTCCGGTTCAAGCGCTTCCGGCGCAGGACCGCCATCAATCTTGCGCACCGCAACAAAGTGATCCGCGCGCAACGCACGCAGCAGCAGATTACCGTCGGGCATGGGAAGCTGAGAGTATTGCTCAGCGAGAATCTGTCCAACGCGCGCAGCCATTTTGGCGGCATCGTAACTGCCCTGCAAATCCTTTACTGCTCCTGAGACAATCTCATGCGCGGTACGAAAGCTCATGCCCGTGGCGCGGACCAGCGTATCCGCCAATTCCGTCACGGTCAGGAAGTTCGCATCGGCACAGGCAGCCATTCTGTCAGTGTTGAAGTCTGCCTCTTCCAATGCCCCGGCCAGCAGCCGCAGGCTTCGCTCCGCATCGTCGAAAGCCGCATAGGCCATCGGCTGTAAGTCGTCCTCGGCATCGTTCATGTCGGTAAAGGGTGTGTTATGCAGGCAGCTTACCACCGCCTGGGACTGGGCCAGCGCCTTGCTCGCAAGAATACGCACATGCTCCAGCGGCACCGGATTGCGCTTCTGTGGCATGATGCTGCTGATCTGCACATATCCATCGCTCAAGCGCAGGTAACTGAACTCCATGCTGCTCCACTGCATCATATCCTGCGAAAAACGTCCCAGGTTCAACATGCAAGTCGCCAGCACGGAACAGCTCTCCGCAAGATAGTCGACGGCGGCAATCGCGCCATACGAATTGACCTGCAAGCCGTCGAAGCCCAGCATCTGTGCTGTGTAATTCCGGTCGATTGCAAACCCTGTCGTCGTGATCGCGCAGGCGCCCATCGGACAGCGATTCACCCGCGGCATGGCGGCATTCAGCCGCTCGAAATCGCGTTCAAAGCATTCGATAATCGCCATCAGATAGTGCCCGAGAGTCGTGGGCTGTGCAGGTTGATTGTGGGTGTACGCCGGCATCAGGCTCGCGCGATGCTCCCACGCAATCTTCACAAGCACTCCGCGCAACTCCAGCACCAACCCCATCATGGAGGCCAGCAGCTCGCGCAGAACCATGCGATACATCGTCAGATCAATATCATTTCGACTGCGCGCCGTATGCATCTTGCCGGCATTCTCATACCCGCAAATGGCCGCCAGTTCCCTCTCCATAAAAAAATAAAGATCCTCAAAGCTCCCGTCATACGTGGCGCTTCGAATCTTCTCCAGGTCCAATGCATTGAGCGCGCTCAAACATTGAGCAACTTCATCACGCTCCATAATGCCCTGCCGCCCAAGCATCAGCGTGTGTGCATATTGGATCTCCAGCAGGGATTCAAGGTAAAACCTTTTGGCGTCAGAAAAAACCGGGGCAAGCACAGTATCACGGTAGATCGGCGCTGGAAATACCGACTTGTGCTTTCCAGAAACAATCTCCTCCATAAGTCTCCCTTCGAGTAATGATCCCCCGGCAGAGACGGAGGCTTTACAGTGTGATCCGCTCAAAGCGGCTTCGTGCACATTAAGAATCAGACTTACCTATCCGGAAACTCCACCTCGTGTGCTTGCTGATCACGCGGTGAAGTTTCCCGGACAGATTCCTTGAAATGTCAGTCTCCGGTTGTTCCCCGGCAGAGCCGGGGAAACAGCCGATTGGGTTAGAAGTCGAACTTCATGCCAAACTGAAGGATGCGCGCTTCAAGCAGTGTGCTGGTCGGAAGGAATGACGGCGCCGTAACAATGGTGCCGATCGGCGATCCGCCCGAAACGTAGGTGGCAGGTGTGACGACTGTCGCTGTTGTGTTGATTGAGGTCACATTGGAACGATTGAGGATGTTGTTGCCTTCAATCTGCAACTTAGGCTGTACCTTGTTAAAGAGTGTGGCAAGCGTGCGGGTATAGCGAAGGTCATACTGATAAATGGTTGGAGTGCGAACCGTGTCCCGTCCAATGTTGAGCGGACGGCTGGTTGCGATAGCGTCGTTATTCAGCTTTGTGCTTGTGGTAATCGACTGCTCGTCGCCGGAGGACATATTCCCCAGCAAAGCAAAGGTGTTGCCCTTTATGACGCCGTTCAGAATGCGATTGTCAAAGCGCGTGTTGGGTTCATAGACAAGGCTGATCGTAAACGCATCCGGGCGGTTGATGCCGCTGTTTCCACGGTCGCGGAGCGGATTCGTTGGATCTTCAATCGGCGTGCTGAACTCGTAGGTATTGCCTTCCGGCGTGTTCGAGATTGCATGTGCCCACGTGTAGGAGGCGCTTGTGGTAAGGCCGGCAGAGAGCCTGTGTTCGTAGGTCGCTGTCAGGGCGTTGTAAGACGAGTTCGAGCCGATATCTTCGAGTGTGATGTTGTTGAATTGCGGATAGGCGCGCGTGGTGGAGCTTACCGTAGTCGAGTAGACGGGCCGGCCATCAGCCAGATAACTCGTCGGGTTGATGAGGTTCATGTTGCGCAGGAACTGCATGTTCCGCCCGTTCGTCAGGATGTAGCCAACAGTCAGCGAATCGTTCTTCGCGATCTGTTGCGCGATTTGCAGATTGCCGTTCCACACATACTCATTCTTGAAGCGCGGCGTCAGAGCATAAATGCTCTGCGTTGGCAGGCACGATGCCGGCACATTCTGAGGGCTATTCGGAAAAGCGGGCTGGCACGTACCAGGAGTCGAGGTCCCGGCAATCGATGCAATGAAGGAACCGGTGCCCGCCGCTCCATTGTTATAGAGCGGGTTGTACCAAGTATTTGTCGGCGTTGCCTCGTAGAATACGCCCGCGTTCAGGCGCACCACTGTCTTCGAAAACGGCTGGTATGAAATGCCCAGGCGCGGAGAGAAGTCGCCCTCCGGCGTCCGGAACTTTTGCGTATAGGCAAAAGGCTCGCCTGATGGCGGAGTGGGCGCGCGATATTGATCGTAGCGAACCCCGTAGGTCATCAGCAGGTTCTTGCGAAGCTGCCACGCGTCCTGCCAGAAAAGGTCGATGAAGACCGAATGGTACGCGGCACCCGGCTGACCAATGCTTGCGGCCAAGCTGGAGTATACCTGCGGGCTGGTGCCGTTCAGGGCATTGGTATATTGCGTGATCGACGAGAAGGTGTACTGGGTGTAGACATCCGCGAGCTGCGTATCCAGGTTCTTCTGGAATCCGAAACCGAACTTCATCGCATGTTTGCCATTGATCCAGGTGACGTTGTCGTTAAAGCTGGGAATCTTCTCCTGGAACTTGTCTCCGACGCCGTTCGATCCGCCAAAGTTCACTGCCGTGTAGGCAACGCCGTTGACTGTCGCGGCCGAGATCGTTACCATCGGTCCCGCTCCGGTCAGAGCATCGGCGACATGATGCTCATTGCGATAGGGCCACGAACCGCGGAATTCGTTGTACAGCGTTGGCGTAAAGGTCGTCACCAATTGCGCTCCGATGATGTGGGCGCGATCCTGGAAGTCGGCCGCGGCACTTATGCCATATGTGCCGCCGTCATCGGTATTGAAAGGATAGACGTTGCGGAAGTAGTTATAACGAATGAATAACTGGTTCTTCTTGTTAAGCGTCGCATCGACTCGGGCATCGAGCCACTGCGCGTGTTGCACTGTAGGCGCGGTAAGGAAGTCGCTTGCTTTGTCGGCACCCAGGCCAATCAAGGCATTCTGCATTGCGGTGTTAACAGTGTTCGCAACCGGATAAGAACGCCGCAGATGCTCATAGGCGCCATAGAAGAACAACTTGTCCTTCACTACCGGCCCGCCAACATTTCCGATCACATCATCCACGTGCAGGCTGGGCTTCACTACGCCACCAGACACAGCAGGATTGCATGTAGCCAGGATTGGGCAGGAACTCGCTACCTCTGGCCGCCAAACATACTGCGCCGTGCCGTGATATGTGTTTGTACCCGACCCGGTCAGGGTATTGAAAATCACGCCCGCGGTATTACCAAACTCCGGCGAATAGCTATTGGAAATCGTTTCAATTTCACGCACATACGAATCGGAGATCGCAAAGAGACGCAATCCATAGCGGTCAGATTCTGTATCGACCATTCCATCCAACTGGTAGTTGACGCGGTCCACCAACCCGTTGGTGTCCACCGTGCGCGGAATGCCGTTTTCCGGGTTCGGGTGACCGCTGATGCCCGGCTGGAACAAGATGAAGTTGTACGGGTTGCGCGACGTAAGCGGAAGGTTCTGCGTCTCTTGCGGAGAGATCGTTCTGCTGAGGTCAAGCCGCGAAACTTCCAGAATGGGGGCGTCGCCTACGACCAACACCTGCGTAGCCACCGATCCTGTTTTCATCCGTGCGTCCACGGTGGCGCTGCTGCCTGCTTCCACATTCACGCCCTTCTGGGTCAGCGGAGCAAAGCCACTTGCTTCTGCGAGTACGGAGTAGGTTCCAAGCGGAAGGTTCGGCGCAATATAGATGCCGTCTTCCCCTGACTTCACTTGCCGTGTAAATCCGGTGGCCAAGTTGGTGATCGTGATGGTTACGCCAGGGAGAACAGCGCCGGTACTGTCCATGACAGTACCCCGGATTGTTCCATTGATCGACTGAGACTGCCCCAAAGCGCACTGAACGGCTATTGACGGAAGAATCGCCCCAATCAGGGCGACAGAGAGAACGATTTTCCAAATACGAGTGAGCATGGACACTTCCTCCTAGAAGATGTGTGTTCAGTTCTTCTTTCTCCGCACTCAGCGGATGGAACAACTTACTAAAGCGCCCTTAGTAAGTGATGACAGAAGAATAGCACGGCCTTCTTTGGAAGTGCAACATAAATTTTATGGCATGAATTTTACGGCAGAAATCGCTTTTCCGCTTGCTTTAAACCGGCTGCAATTGCGCCATAAAGCTGAGCTTCTGTCCCTAATCCGCTCGACCGCAATATGGGACGCGCGAATTCCTGGCGCTGCAAGAGTTTGTCAGTTTCCTGGCACAAGCTCGGATGGGCCCCCACTCCGCCACCAAGTACAACCATGTCCGGATTCAACAACAAAGAGATATCCGTGATCGAATTCGCAAGAATCTGCGCCACAGTACGCGTGATCTCGATGGCCCGGCTGTCTCCCTCTTTCGCCAGATCGAAAATCTGCGTTGCCCTCAGCGAAGCCAGTCCGCTCGCCACCGGCAACCCAGGCCCTTCTAGAACCCGCCGCCACTCCTCTTCAATGCCCTGCCCGCCGATCACCTGTTCTAATTGTCCCGTCTTGTGAGTGCGTATCGGTCCGCGCTCCTTCCCGTTCACACCGAAGTAGCCAATCTCGCCCGCGCTCCAATGTGCGCCGTGGCAAAGTTGTCCCCCGAGGAAGATCCCAGCTCCGATACCCGTGCCCAGCGCAATGAAAACAAAATTGTCGATTCCCTGCGCAACCCCCCGCCAGTGCTCTCCCAGCGCGGCTAGATTGGTGTCGTTCTCAACCGTGCAAGGGACCCCCGTTTGTTCTTCCAGCAAAGCGCGCAGCGGAACATCCTCCCATCGCTCCAGGTTTGGCGCCGTTAGAATCACGCCCTCCGTCACGTTCGTAATGCCCGGCGCGCCGGCAACAAGATGCAGTACCTTGCCCAACGGCGTATGGCTCTGTCCGCATAGCGTCTCCAGCCCCTCGGCAACAAGACGACATACCCCCTCCGGAGTCTTCTGCTTCGCACCAAGCAATACGGACCACCGCGTGATCACAGCGCCGTCCAGGTCGGTCAGCATCATGCGCAGCCGGGTCCCGCCAATGTCTACAGCCGCCACATATCCATAGGTTGTATTGAAACGCAGCATCCCGGGCGGACGTCCGCCATTGGACTTGCCGTCTCCCAGCCGCTCCACCAATCCGAGTTCCTCGAGGCGTCCAATCCCGCTGGAGACTGTGGGCGCGCTCAGCCCGGAAAAACGCACCAAATCCGCCTTTGAACATGGATTATGCGCCCGCATGAGTTGCAGCAAGCTGCGTGCATTCGTCTGTCTCAGGTCCGATGGCCTCGCCGGAGTGGATCGTAACGATGGCGGAACAAGTTTACTCATGCAATCCTCTGGTCCTTGGCGGTCGCTTACTTTGACAATTGTACAGGTAATGAATGGTTCTTTACAAATGTTCTTGACAAAGTTTTTAGCCGGTGATATCCGTTTAGCGTGGCGTATTCAAGGCGTACGCACAGGCCTTTGAATCGTAAGGAGTATTCGATGCGCATGAATGCATTTCTTCATTCTGCTCTCTCTTTGTTCATTTCCGCTTCCTTCCTCGGTATATCGGTTGCGGCTGGCTCTCAAGCCCCTCCCTCGTATTTGCCCGGATTCGCAACTCCCCTTCCCATCGATCGCGGAGCCGCAGGCCTGTGGCAGAGCCTGCAAAAGCTGCACACCCGCGCCAGCCTCATCGCGATCGTTGCGCATCCTGACGATGAAGACGGTGGCATGCTCACCTATGAGAGCCGCGGCCAGGGCGCGGATACCACGCTGCTGACATTGAATCGCGGCGAAGGCGGACAGAATGTCATGTCCTCCGATTATTGGGATCAGCTTGGCCTCTTACGCACCCAGGAACTCCTCTCGGCGGGCAACTACTATGGCGTCCATCAATACTGGACGCGCGTCGCCGACTTCGGCTTTTCCAAAACGATTCAGGAGGCCATGAATACCTGGGGGCACGACCGCGTCCTCTACGACGTGGTGCGCGTCGTTCGCATGACCCGCCCCCTCGTCGTCACATCCTCCTTCGCAGGCAATGTCTCCGACGGTCACGGGCATCACCAGGTCTCCGGTGAAATGGCGCAAGAGGTCTTTAACGCCGCCGCCGATCCCAATGTCTTTCCCGATCAGATTGCTGCCGGCCTGCTTCCATGGAAGCCGCTGAAGGTCTACGCGCGTGTTCCTTTTGCCCGCGTTAGCGAGAAGGGCATCTACGACTACGCCACCGGCCACTGGGAGCCGGTGCGCTTCCGCAACTATGTGGATGGCACATGGATTGAGGGCATTCCGTCCACGACGGTCAATATCCCCGAAGGGAACTTCAATGCCCTCTTGGGCCGGTCTTACCTGGCCGTGGCCCGCGAAGGCCTTGGCGAACAAAAATCGCAAAATGGTGGCGTCGGCGCGCCCTCCATTCGGCCCTTCTCCTCTCCATATCACCTCTATGCGTCGCGCGCTTCGGCCACCCTGCCTGCGCATGAGGAAGGCTTTTTCGACGGCATCGACACATCGCTGGCCGGGATCGCCGCCTATGCGCCCGCGGATCAACAGGCAATCTGGCGCGCGCGCTTGAACCAGATGAATACATCTGTCGAAGACGCAATCGCGGCCTTCAACGCGCTCGACCCCGCCAAGTCCGCGCCGGCTCTCGCCAAGGGACTCTCGCAGACCGATAGTTTGATTGCGGATCTCGCCAGTAGCAATCTTCCCGCCGAAGCAAAGCACAACATGAGCCATGAGCTGCTCATTAAGCAAACACAGTTCAATACTGCCCTGGGACAGGCACTCGGCCTCAGCGTTCTCGCCACACTCACCGACGGACGCGGAAGAGTCGCTTCTGGACCCTACGGTGACATGGCGAGTCAACCCACTACGCAGACGGTGATTCCTGGAGAGTCTTTTCAGGTCAATCTCCATCTCGCAAACCAGAGCAGTCAGTCAATCGCCATTGACCATGCCGAACTGGTCTCGCACGCAGGCGACGGCTGGAACTTTGCTTCAAAAGAACCCCTGGCCGGAACGCTAACCGGCGGAGAGGCACGTGATCAAATCGTCTCCGTCACAGCGCCCGGCGCCGCGGAACTCACGCGCCCATATTTCTCACGGCCGGCTCTCGAACAGTCCTACTACGACATCCGCGATCTCCGCTATCTCAACCTCCCGACCACGCCTTATCCGCTGACTGCGGAAGTCCACTACACCTACAACGGAGTCCCCGCGACACTCGAAGGCGTCGTGCAGTCGATTCATCGCTACACCGGCCCCGGCCCCGTGCTGGAGCCTCTTCTTGTCGTTCCCGCGATTTCGGTGACTGTTTCGCCGCAAGCTGGAATCGTTCCTCTGACCGGCGCCTCTCTGCATCTGCAAGTCACCGTGCAGAGCAGCGTCAAAGGCCCTGCGCAGGGAGCAATTCGGCTCCAGTTGCCCCAGGATTGGCGCTCGGTGCCGGAATCGGCTCCCTTTTCCCTTGCCAGTGATGGAGACGAGCAGGTTCTTACCTTCAACGTCATTCCAAAATCCCTCCAGGCGCAGCCCTACACCATCACCGCGGTTGCGGAGTATAACGGTCAGCAATACAAACAGGGCTTCCAGACCACGGGTTATGCGGGTCTGCGCCCCTATCCGTTCTATCGCGACGCGGTATTCAATACTTCGGGGGTTGATGTTAAAGTCGCGCCGCAACTCAAGGTCGCATACATCGCCGGCACCGGCGACGACGTAGCTCGCTCCATGCAGGACTTGGGCATCAATGTCACGTTTCTCACCCCTGAGGACATCGCGAACGGCGACCTCTCTTCCTACGACGCCATTGTGCTCGGCATCCGCGCGTATGCTGCACGCCCCGAACTCAAAACCTACAACAATCACCTGCTCGACTACGCGAAGAACGGCGGGACCGTCATTGTCCAGTACCAGACTGGAGAATTCGATCACAACTATGCTCCCTATCCTCTTTCGCTCTCGTCTGATGCGGAAAAGGTCGTTGAAGAAACCGGTGAGGTCAGCATCCTCTCGCCCAACGATCCGTTGCTGAACTGGCCCAACAAGATCAACTTGGCCGACTTCCAGAACTGGGTTGAAGAGCGCGGTCACGGCTACATGAGAACATGGGACCCGCGCTATGTAGCCCCCACGGAGATGCACGACGCGGGGCAAGACCCGCAAAAGGGCGGCCTGATTTATGCCTCCTACGGAAAAGGGACCTATATTTATATGTCCTATGCATTCTTCCGTCAGATGCCTGAAGGTGTGCCCGGAGCATTCCGCATCATGGCTAATCTGCTGAGCACCGGAAAGAATCCGGGCGTCCACACGGATCAGTCCACAAAGAACCCCAGTGGTGGCAAGTGAGAACGCATGCGCATAGGTAATAGAAGCAATGGAAGCTTCTGAAAGGGTAATCTTCATCCACATCGAGCCGGAGGATCTCCGGCTCGATGTGTCCTAAGCATAGATTCTTAATTTAGAGCATCCAGACCACCATCAAGGAGCGTAGGCCTTGCGCCGATGCGGGTTACATCCCTACTCATTCGGGGAATTTCTGACCAATGAGAACTGTGCGGTCCAGTGAGTCGGAGACTTCGAGGACCTTCAGCCGTAGGTCGGGATCGATCTTCTGCCCGGCCAGCCAGGCATGCACGGCGGCCTGCGCTTCTGTGCTGTTCTGGATCGTGTTCTGCCCTTCAATAAAGGCTCCCAGCCAGGCGCCGAGAAAGAAAATCTTGCGGTGCTGCTTGATCTCGGGCAATTCGTTCAGCGCCTGCACTAAATAAGGCTCAGTCAGGGCGGCCTGGTTCCAGGAGTTGAACGGCCGCAGGCTTTGCGTGATCCAATCTTCCTGAATCGTTTGCGAGTGCAGGTACTCGTCAAAGTAGCGGGCTTTCGTCTCCGCTGATGGTGCGCCAGCTTCGGCGGCGTATGCGTATTTCTGGCCTTCGCCGCTGTGGTCGCGAGCCTTTTCGGCGGCGTAGAGGCTCTGAGCTCCTGGCTCGTTCATCGCAATCAAATGGCCGACAAGGTTCCAGCGGTCGAGCGGTTTCAGCTCCAGACCAGGCACGGCTAGCTTGCCGGCAAGCAGATCTTTCATTTGATCAAGAGCAGTGGGAGTTTCGGCGACCGAGGTGAAGGTGCGGAAATTGACGATGCGCAGGCCGAGTGTTGGTGCGTTGAGCATACGGCTGGCGACAACTGCCTCTACCCGCGGCGCGAGTGCCTGTCGTGCGCCGTCCCGCAGGTAGGAATGCATCGCTGTGGCAACGCGGGCGCCTTGAACGCGAGCCAGAGACTCATCGCCTTCCCCTGGAAGCGACTTCAGCGCCAGCTCGATGTAGCCGCGTGGCGACGACTTGGCAACGTGGACGTTATCCCACAGCGCGCCCCAAAGCATCGTGCGCAGCAAAGGGTCCTGTTCGTCCTGCGGTGATTCCACAATCTGGCGAGCGGCTGCTGTTTCGCTTGTGGGATCGAGGAGAAATCGCCCATAGGCTTCGTCGCCGCTGTTCGAAAAGAGGAAGGTGGGACAAAGCTGCCCAATCGCCTGGGCAACATTGTAGGAAGGGGTGTTCCAATCCACGCGCAACAGGCGGTTCGGAACGCCTGCCTGCCCAAGGTAATTGAGTGTGATCTGGTTGGAGATGGGCCAGACCAGGCCATCCGGAAGAACGTCATGTTGGGTCAGCACAAGGTGGTCGATCTTGCCGCCGCTGCAAGACCATGCGGCATCGACCTCCGGCATACCGCGGTGCTTGATCCAGGCATCGGCCCAAGCATCGATCTCCGATGCGGGATGGCTCCCTCCCGCCGCCTTGAAAGCGGCAATCAGATCGCTCCATTCCGCGTTCCCGTAGGCGTGCTGTCTGAGATACGAGCGAAGACCTTCGCGGAATGCGTCCCGCCCGATTCGAAATTCGAGTTGCTTGAGAACAGCGGGCGCTTTCTGGTAGACAATCGCCCCGTAGGCTGATTTGGCGTCCTTCAGGTTGGCAATGTTTTGAAAGATGGGCGTAGTGCCCTGCGTCTCGTCGATCCCGTAAGCGAGCGGCTTGATGTCTTCATAGAAATGCTTCCAAGGGTTCGATTCTGGCTCTAACCGCGCCAGAGCCTTGTAGGCCATATATTGCGCGAAGCCTTCCTTGAGCCATAAGTCGTCGAACCAGCGCATGGTCACCAGGTCGCCGAACCATTGGTGGCAGGTCTCGTGCAGAACGAGTGTGTTGCGGCGGAAATAGTCGCTCGCGGTCGGCGTCGAGCGGAAGAGAACGCCGTCTTCGTTCAGGAAAGTGGCCCCTGCGTGCTCCATCCCGCCGAACGGGAAACCCGGAATCAGTACCAGATCGTATTTGGGAAACGGAAATGGTTGAGCAAAAAAGTCAGAAAAATAAGCGATGCCCCGCGCGGCCATCTGCTGCACTTGCGGCGCTTCCTGCTGCGCGCGGGCAAGTTGCGACTTGCGAACATAGACGGTTGGCTCCACCGGGTTCTGGGAGCGCACCGCGGCAAATGGCCCCGCCGCGAACGCGAAGAGATAAGTGCTGATCGGGCGGGTTTCGGCGAATTGCGCGTGTGTGCCGCTGGCGGTGACCGGGGCAGTGTTGCCAATAACGGACCAGCCATCAGGGTGTTGAACATCGAGGGTGAATCTGGCCTTCAGGTCCGGCTGGTCGAAACATGGAAAGGCCATGCTGGCGTCCATGGGGACAAACAAGGTGTAGAAGTATTCGTTGCCGTCGTCCTTGTCTTCGTAGCGCGTGATGGACTTGCCTGCTGGAGCGGCGTTGCTGGTGAATGTGAGCGCAAGAGTGTTCTGCCCGGCGAGCACGGAGAGATTCAAGTGGCCATTCACCATCTCTGTTGGAATCGCCCTACCGTTCAACGTGGCCGAATGAAGAATCCCGTCGCGATAGTCGATAGCAAGGTCGCCAGCGGACTTGCTTTCGAACGTAACGGTTTCGGCGCCAGCCACGGCCTGCTCGTGTTCCTTGAGCGTGAAGGAGAGCTGATAGCGAATGTTTGCCAGGCGAGCGGCGCGGGCGATGGCGAGTGCGTGGGAGACGCCTGACTCTGCGGGGGCTGCCATAGCCGCGATTGAGACAGTGAGAAGGATTGCGGTGACTAACAGGTTTCTAGCGCGGCTTCCAATCGGGTTGTACATGGCTGTTAGCCATGTTAGCCGATTTGGCCGGCCCGGTTGGCGTATGGCTCATAAAGCCTGCGCCGGGTTCGTCCAGAAATGTAAGCTTGGGTTTGGAGGATTTGCGATGAGAGCAGCCGTATTCGATTCCAGATCAAGTACCCCCGGAAATTGGGTATCAATCGAAGATCTCCCCCGGCCTCAGCCGCAGCCTGGCGAGGTGCTGCTCAAGGTCATTGCCTGCGGCGTTTGCCGCACCGATCTGCACATCGTTGAAGGCGATCTTCCGCCCATCCGTGAGCGCATCATTCCCGGTCATCAGATCGTCGGCGAAGTGGTGGAAGGCGCAACTCCGGATCTGCCGGTCGGAACGCGCGTCGGCGTCTCATGGATGGGCGGAGTAGACGGCGATTGCTGGTTCTGCCGCCACAACATGGAAAACCTCTGCGATCATCCCGTCTTTACCGGCTACTCGGTCAACGGCGGCTACGCGGAGTACGTGCCGGTTCGCGCTGACTTCGCAACCAAATTGCCGCAGGGCCTCGACGCCGCCCACGTCGCTCCCCTGCTCTGCGCGGGCATCATCGGCTTTCGCAGTCTCCGCGTCGCGGAGGTTCAGCGCGGAGAGCGCGTGGGTCTCTACGGCTTTGGCAGCTCGGCATCGCTGGCCATTCGCATCCTTCAGTCCTGGGATTGCGAGGTCTACGTCGTCACCCGCGGCGAATCTCACCGCAAGGCCGCTCAGTCGCTCGGCGCCACCTGGGTCGGCGACGAGGACGCCAAGCCCCCCGTCGAGCTTGACCGCGCCATCACCTTCGCCCCCAGCGGAAAGGTGGTCGTCAGCGCCCTGGCCGCCCTGCGCAAAGGCGGAGTGGTCGCCATCAACGCCATTCACCTGGATCAGATGCCCGCCTTCGACTACGACAAGCTGCTCTGGGGCGAGCGCCAGATTCGCAGCGTGGCCAACATGACGCGGCAGGATGCGCGCGACTTCCTCGCCCTGGCCAGCGAGCTGAATTATCGTCCTCGCGTCGCCACTTTCTCCATGGAGGACGCAAACCAGGCGCTCGAAGCGGTGAAGCACGAAACCGAAGATGGACCGGCAGTCATTGTTATTTAGAAGGCAACGCTTGCGGCAAGAGGCAACGCACAGGCGGCGGTGTTCATGCCCGACAGCACTCCATCGGGGGTACACTGCACACATAGCTTTTCGGCTGTTCAGCCGTGAAAACAAGGGAGAATTCCGATCGTGAATCAGATCACCATTGATACAAATCTCTGCAAAAAAGACGGCGCCTGCGTGGCAGTTTGTCCCTCCAGAACTCTTGCTCTTAATGAAAAAGGATTTCCCGAAGAAGTTCCGGAGAGTAGCTGCATTCTCTGCGGCCACTGCGTTGCCGTCTGCCCCTCTGGCGCCCTGACTCACACCGGCCTGCCGCAGGAAGCCCTGTTGCCTGCGCTCAAAAAACTGCCATCTCCGGCGGCGATTGACAGTTTCCTGATGAGCCGACGTTCTGTGCGCGAATTCAAGAATCGGCCCATCGCCAGGGAAACCTTGGAGGTGCTGCTGGACGTGGCTCGGCGGGCTCCCACAGCTTCCAACTCCCAGAAGCTGCGCTGGATTGTCGTGGAGGGTGGTGCAAAGGTCCGCGCGTTGTCTGCGGAGGCAATGAACTGGATGCGCACTTCAGAGATCTCTCCCGCCAGGTTGGCGCAGTGGGAAAGCGGCGACGACTTTATCTTGCGTGGCGCTCCCACGGTGGTTGTGGCCTGTGCGCCGGAGGATTACGGCTGGGGGAAACAGGATTGCGCCATCGCTCTCACCTTTCTTGAACTGGCGGCGGAGGCTCGCGGCCTGGGCGTCTGCTGGGCTGGTTACCTGACCCGCGTAGCCGCCCTTCATGCTCCCCTGCGCCAGGCGTTGTCGGTCCCAGAGGGGTACGTCGTATGCGGCGGCCTGATGCTCGGCGAGCGCAAATACAAATATCGCTTGGTGCCTCCCAGAAATCCGCTCAGCGTGCAATGGCTTTAGAGTCGCGGCGCCAATTTTTTCATCTCAGTCTGCGGAAAGATAAGACGCATTGAACCACAGCGCCCGAGCGGGCTATCCCCCCATGGCCCGCTTGGACCTCTGATCCCTGTTCCCTGCCCCCTATTCCCTGTTCCTGTATCATCGAAGAGGCGCTCGTGCGTGAATCTCCGCCTGTGCCCCTTGGAAAAACCATGAAAACTGGCATCATCGGCCTGCCGCAGGTGGGCAAGACATCGCTGTTCAAGATTCTG
>CAYQSI010000047.1:0-28255 GCA_964420185.1 uncultured Occallatibacter sp.
TTCCGGCTGCCGTCGGCGATGGACAACCGGCCGCTGAAGTTCGATGAGTTTGAGAACCGCGTGCATCAGGCGATTTATGTCTCGGCCACGCCCGGACCGTATGAGTTGACGCACTCGGCCGGGGTGGTAGTGGAGCAGGTGATTCGGCCAACGGGGTTGGTGGACCCGGAGGTGGAAATTCGGCCGGTAAAGGGGCAGATCGACGATTTGCTGGCGGAGATTCGCGACCGCGCCAAGAGAAATGAGCGGGTCCTGGTGACGACGCTGACCAAGCGCATGGCAGAGGACTTGGCGGGCTACTACACCGAACTGGATGTGCGCTGCCGGTATATGCACTCTGAGATTGAGACGCTGGAACGGGTAAAGCTGCTTGCAGGGCTGCGCAAAGGCGAATTCGACGTGCTGATCGGCATCAACCTGCTGCGCGAGGGGCTGGATCTGCCGGAGGTTTCGCTGGTGGCGATTCTGGACGCGGACAAGGAGGGGTTTTTGCGCTCGGCTGGCTCGCTGATTCAGACCATGGGCCGCGCTTCGCGTCATCTGGAAGGGAAGGCGATTCTCTACGCCGACAAAATTACAGATTCCATGCGCCGGGCGATGGACGAAACCGACCGGCGGCGGACGATTCAGCGGGCCTACAACGAGGAGCACGGGATTACGCCGCAGTCGATTATCAGCCCGGTGGAGATGGGGCTGGCCGCAATCCTGAAGGCCGAGTATGGGGATGTGGCCGAGGAAGAGACGGCGGGGCTGCCGGAGTTCACCTCGCAGGAGGAGCTCGACACCTATATCGGGAAACTGGAGACGGAGATGCGCGAGGCGGCACGGAAGTTCGAGTTCGAGCGGGCGGCGCGGCTGAGGGACAGCATCAAGGAACTGCGGGAGAAGGAGTTTTTGTTCGCGTGAGTTTCCCCTGTCCCAAAAGCGGCTTCTGGGAAACTCGGCTATCGGGCCTTTGTGGCCTCATGGATGGGGTACCCCCACCCATATTTTGTAAATAAATTCCTTGTTTTCTTGAGCTTACGGGCAGGACTGTGCTGTAAAATCCTGATAACAAAGAAGTTCCCTGCAAAATCCTCCTGGATAAGGAGTTACGTGGAGTTTCGGCCTCTGACGGCCGCTTCCGGCTGAATGGCAGCGCGAAGGGGGACGTGCCGGGACGATGATTGGAATGAAGACTCCCGAGAATCATTGTGCGACAAAGTGGAAAATAATCTGCAAGGCGGGTGCCCCCGGTCCCTCGCCTTCGGGGACCGGGGCGGAGGCGCACGGGGATTTTTGGGCTTCCGGGTCTCCAGCCCATTTGATTCATCGCCCGGAGTGTGAGGCAGATCACACGCAGAGAGCTTATGATAGTTAAGAATTGTTAAGTCGGGTGGCTGCGGAGGCTTTCCGGCTGTGTGCGAGATTCATTCTGGAGTTCTGATGGCAGCTTTTGGCAGTTTTGCACTTTTGATCGCGCTGGCGCTGGCCACCTACAATCTGCTGGCTGGCGGTCTGGCATTGCGCCTGATTGCGACAAAACAGCCCACGGCTGTCTCGCCCGAGCGGCTGGCGGATACGGCGCGGCGGGCGGGAATCGCGGGGTTTGCTGCCATTACGGCGGCGGCTTTTGCGCTGGTCTGGTCGGTTTTTGCCAACGATTTCTCCATCACCTACATCATGGAGCACTCGAACCGCGCGCTGCCTGCGGCCTACAAATTCTCCGCGCTGTGGAGCGGCCAGGAGGGTTCGCTGGTGTTGTGGGCATGGCTGCTGGGGGCTTACGGGCTCGTTCTGCGGCTGAGGCACAAGACGGACGTGAAGCTGTACGCCTACGCGGGCGCGATTCTGGCCGGGATTCAGGTCTTCTTTCTGGCGGTGCTCAACTTTGCCGCGCCGCCGTTCGCGCTGCTGAAGGGAGCGATTCCGGAGGATGGCAACGGGCTGAATCCGCTGCTCCAGTATCCGGAGATGGTGATTCACCCACCCTTGCTTTACCTGGGCTACGTGGGCTTCTCGGTTCCGTTTGCCTTTGCGCTGGGAGCGCTGATGATGCGCTATCCCGGAGATAAGTGGATCAAGATCACGCGGACCTGGACGATGGTGACCTGGCTGTTTTTGACCGCAGGCGTCTTTCTGGGAATGCACTGGGCCTACGCTGTGCTGGGCTGGGGAGGGTACTGGGGCTGGGACCCGGTGGAAAACGCCAGCCTGATGCCCTGGCTGACGGGAACCGCCTTTCTGCACTCGGTGATGATGCAGGAGAAAAAGGGGATGATGAAGAGCTGGAACGTGTGGCTGATCTTCTCCACGTTCCTGCTGACCCTGCTGGGCACGATGCTGACGCGCGGGGGGCTGGTAAGTTCGGTCCACGCCTTCGCGGAGTCGTCGATCGGCTACTGGTTCATGGTGTTCATGGTGATTGTGCTGGCGGTGTGCATCTTCACCTACATCCTGCAGCGCAGCCACCTGGAGAGCGAGCAGCGCGTGGAGTCGCTGGTCAGCCGCGAATCCAGTTTTCTGTTCAATAACCTGGTTTTGCTGGCTGCCTGCTTTGTGATTCTGTGGGGAACGCTCTACCCCATCCTGAGCGAATACATTGAGGGCGCGAAGGTGACGGTGGACGCGGCGTGGTACAACCGCGTGGCAGTGCCCATCGGGCTGTTTCTGCTGTTTCTGGCCGGGGTGGGACCGCTGCTGCCGTGGCGCGCCACGTCGTTCAAGAGCATTCGCCGCAACTTTGTGCTGCCGGTGATTGCGCTGTGGGTGGCGGTGATTGTCTGCCTGGTTGCGGGCGTCCGGCCGTGGCACGACGGCGGCATCGATCAGGGCAATTTCTATGCGCTGGTGGCTTTTGCGTTGGCCGCGGGCGTGCTGACTGCCATTTTGTCGGAGTTTGTGCGCGGAGCCGGGGTGATCGCCAAACAGAGCGGGCGGAATTATTTTGAATCCATGGTCCTGCTGGTTCGCCGGAACACGCGGCGCTACGGCGGCTACTTCGTGCACGTCGGGGTGGTGATTGTGATCATCGGCCTGGCGGGGTCGGCCTTCAACCGCAGCGAGGAGAAGGAACTGGCGCTGCACGACAAACTGGCCATCGGCCCGTATACGCTGGAGTGCGTCGGATTTACGCAGGACTCGAACGCCAACTACAACTCCGATTACGCGCTCCTGGAGGTGTCAAAGGACGGCAAGAGGCAGTTCCAGATGACGCCGGAGAAGCGGATTTATCTGGCCAGCGGCCAGCCGCAAACCATGGTGGCCATTCACTCGGTTCCCGGCTGGGATTTGTATGTGGTGTATGAGGGCGCGAATCCAGATACGGACCAGCCGATTATCAAGGCATTTCTGAATCCGCTGGTGAGCTGGATCTGGATCGGGGTACTGCTGATGATTTTCGGCACGCTGGTGGCGCTGACGCCAAAACAGCGCACAGTGAACAATGGTCAGTGAACAGCTTATTGCGGAGGTTATTTGCCATGACAGAAACTCAAGGATTTGTAGCCGGAGTGCTGCTGCTGATTGCGCTGTTGGTTTACACCTTCTGGCCGGAGAACGCCTTTGCCAGCCAGAGGGAGAAGACGCGCCTCGACTACCTTGTGGAGCGCAAGGAGCAGCTTTACGAAAATCTGCGCGACCTGAACTTCGAGTTCCGCGCCGGCAAGTATCCTGAAGAGGAGTTCGAAGCCCAGCGGGCGCAGCTTGAAAACGAGACGGCGCAGTTGCGGGTGGAGATTGAACATTTGCAGCAGGCATAAGACGGAACGCAGCACTTCACATGAGGACTCCCACACGACTATGAGATCGACCCAGATTGTATTCCGCACCGTTGCCATGAGCCTGCTGTTTGCGGGCGTAATGGCGCAGGCTCAAGTCACCGGCACGGTGACCAACAAGACCACCGGGAAGCCCGCCGCGGGCGATAAGGTGGTGCTGGTGGACACGCAGGCCGGCATGGGGGAAGTGGCCAAAGCCACCACCGACGCCGGCGGACACTACAAGCTGAACAAGCCCGGCAACAGCAACTACCTGGTGCGGGTGACCCACCAGGGCGCGACCTACTTCATCGGAGCGCCGCAAGGCGACACGCCGGGCGACATTCCGGTGTATGACGTGGCCGCCAAGGTCACGGGAGTGATCATCGATGAAGACGTGGTGGGCATTGTGGAGGCGGCCAATGGGCAACTCCGGGTGGTGGAGCGCTACGCGGTCCACAACGCCAGCATGCCACCCCGGACCCAGTGGAGTCCGCGTACCTTTGAGATTGTGCTGCCGGCCGAAGCGGTGGTGAATGGTGCGTCGGCGCAGCGGCCCGGCGGGCTGCCTACGTCGCTCAAGATGGACCCCGTCGGCTCGAAGGGCCACTACGCCTTCAACTTTCCCATTCAGCCCGACGAGGGCGAGAAAAGCACGCTTTTCCAGATTGAATATGAAGTGCCCTACAGCGGCGGCAAGTTTACTTTCCATCCCCAGGTGACGATACCGGCCAGAACCGTGTGGGCGATGCTGCCCAAGAGCATGAGCTTTGCCGCGGGTGCGGGATCGACGTTTATTTCCTCGCCGCAGGACCCGGGCTTTAATACCTACGTGGCCAAGAACGCGGTTCCCGGCAAGGCGCTGGAGTTCACCGTCTCCGGGACGGGATCGATTCCGCGCGAGGACCAGGGCGCGCAAAGCGGCTCCGGGACGGGAGAGCAGGGCAGCGGCGGCCAGGATGCAAGCGCCACCGGTTCGCAGCCCGGCGGCGGCATGGCCAACCCCATCAACACGCCCGACCCGCTCTCGAAGTACAAGTGGTGGATTCTGAGCGCGCTGGTGCTATTGCTGGCAGCCGGGGCGGCCTTCCTGCTGCGTAAGCCTGCGCCGGGTGCTGTGTTCAATGCCGGAACGGCACAGGCCTTCGCGTCCCCCGCGGCCGGGAGTACGGCTCTGCTGAACGCGCTCAAGGAAGAATTGTTTGCCTTGGAGAGCGACAAAGTTGCCGGCAAGCTGGCGCCAGCCGAGTACGCGGAGTTGAAAACTGCGCTGGAGTTGGTGTTGAAGAGGGCGCTGAAACGGCAGTAGTCAGAGAATAGGGAACAGTTGCTGATCTGGATTTGTGACTTCCTATCCTTGCCGCAAGAACAAAAGCGGGGGCAAGGGTGGGGCACTCAGCTTTATGCGGGGGGGGGGGGGGTGAAATCCCCGCATCCCTCCGGATGGAGTTTTTCCGTAGCCGGTGAAGCCCCAGCTTGCTCCGGAAACTTGGATTTACAACTGTAGTATTCGACAAGATTGCAGATAGAAGGGCGACCCTCCGGTGGAGAATTTCCGGATGGGCCGCCTGACCGTGATGGTGGACCGATTCTTGCGGGGCTGCGCCGGTCCTCGTGCTCAGAACTTGTACACTACGCCGAACGCGGCGCGCGAATTGCCGTGCTTATGCGGAGAGCAATTCGCCCCCACGCCGCAGGACGACGTGTTGGTGTTCGCGGCAAACGACGATTCGATGTCGTCTCCCGAGGCGCGCAGGGAAAAGTGCCGGCTCAGTTTGTAGTCCATGCCGGCGCCGACTCCTCCCGCAAACGAGATGTCGGGTGTGGCGCTCTCTCCGCCGGTGTGTGCCCCGCCCAGTAGCACACGGAAAAACCCGTCCAGGTGCCCATAAAGGTTGGCATGTACCACCGGGCCCAAGAGGATCGAATCCACTGATGGACTGCCGGGATTGCCCGATTCGAGCGAGTGCTGGTAAAAGGCGCCATCGGCGGTAATGCCGAAGAATCTTCCCCAATCGCGGGTTACCGAGACGTTCACGCCCTCTAATCCGTAGCGTGACTGGTTCACCTGGTTAAGGCTGGTGTAGCCGTAGCCGGCAAAAACCTCGTACTTGGGGGAGGGTTGAGCCTTCTCGGCGGGGGCCACTCCACGACTGTGGATCATCTGGCTTGTGGCCGCCAGGGGCATGAACGCGGCCGGAACCACGGCCAGAATTGAAAGCAACAACTTCCTCTTCAATTTGGGACTCTCCTCATTGCATTGGTGTGTCTACTGTGGCGCTCTGGGGGCCAGCAAGCAATTTCAGGGTTCGAGTGGCACAGCGAAGACCTTACGAGGCGGCATTTTCTTCCACCCCAGCGACGAAGACCAGTCGCCGGGGACCCCGGAGAGGGAAAAGCCACTTCAGTTCATCGGCTCCGATTACAGCAACCCTGAAACTGTTTTAGCCCTTTGAGCAGCCGCCATAACCCTGGCCGACTACCCTTATAGACTATCCTCTCCTAGACTATCCTCTCGAACCCGGTTCCATGAAGTCCTGCCCCCTTTGAGTTGAAGGATTTCGGTCAATGGCTTTGGAGCGGGACCGCGATCCCGCCTGCGGAGTCATGGATTGCAACGGGGCTACGGCATATTTTGACGGTTTGCGGTGAGGAAGGGAATCGAGAACAAGTTTATTGGCAAAATCGGTTTCCCCTCATCCTATCAAGCCCGTACCCTTCAAGACGTCAATGCACGGGCGGTTCTCAGTCTCTGGACGCCCCGTGCGGATCGTTCTACCATGGATGCTAATCAGGCTCGTGTCTTGCGCCGAGGCCCAGGTAAGGAAGGACAGTCCAGAATGCTTTCGGCAGAGCTGATCGTCAACCTGCAGGACGGGGAGACCCGCGCGGGTCACCAGAAGGCTCCAGAAGCCGTGATTGAGGCGGAGGCAGGCTCGGATTGGCTGGGGGCTGTCCGCCGCCAGCATAACGCCAACTTCGAGCTGTGGCATATCGAGGACGAGGCTCGCGCTCCGGACGCAACCGAGGCCGAAGTAGCCGGGGTGAAGCGGCGCGTGGACCGGACCAACCAGCGCCGCAACGACCTGGTGGAACAACTGGACCGCGCATTGCTGGCCTGGCTGGAGGCCAGAGGGCTGCCCAACCCGGCAGCGGAGCTGAACTCCGAGTCGCCGGGGCTGATGATCGACCGGCTTTCGATCCTGGCGCTGAAGATCTATCACACGCGCGAAGAGGCCGAGCGTGCCGATGCACCAGCCGGCCACGCGGCGCGCAACCTCGATCGGTTGGCCATTCTTGAGGAGCAACGGGCAGACCTGGCCGCGTGCCTGGACGCATTGTGGCGCGAAACCTTGGCCGGGACGCGGCGTTTCAAGCTCTATCGCCAACTGAAAATGTACAACGATCCGTCTCTCAACCCGGCCATTTACCGCCATCCTGCCCAGGCCAAATTGTCCGGTGGATAGCGCTTGCTTTGCTGGCTGCCTTGACGAAAGCCGGGGTTGTGCGTATAAAGAGTGCCTAAGCAGCGCAATCCCCAGACGCGGTTTTTCCGTCGGCAGCAATTCATCTCAACCACGCCTGAAGGTATGCAGACTTCCGGAAAACTCATGATGCAAGAGGCTCGATCCTTGGCGCACGACCGCAAGAAAGAATCTTCATTGTCAGGCAAGCCCGGCGGCCATCCCATTACGGGCACGGGACCGGTTTTCCAGCACTACCAGGCTGCCGTGCAACTGTTGCAGCAGGGCAAGTACGATAAGGCGCTGGCCGCTTTCGAGAAGTTGCTTCCGGCCGCGCCAGCCGAGCTGCTGGAACGCTCGAAGATGTACATCAACACCTGCTTGCGGCAACTGGAAAAACACAACCTGACGTTTCTGACGCCCGAAGAGAACTACGACTACGCCGTCTCGCAGTTGAACACCGGCTACTACGAGGAAGCGCGCGAACAGTTCAACAACATTCTGGCCGCCCATCCAGGGGCCGACTACGCTCTTTATGGGCTGGCGCTTCTGGACGCGATGACAGGGCGCACTCAGGATTGCCTCAGCAACCTGGGCCGGGCCATCGAACTGAACCCCAGAAACCGGCTCCAGGCCCGTGTGGACAACGACTTCCAGAGCATGGCGGACGACCCGCGGTTTACCGAGCTGTTGTATCCGGAGGTTCCCTAGGGTCTCAGTGAATTCTGCTAACACCTCGGCATCAAGCCTGGAGCCGCTCCCACAGACGGTTGCGGGGACGGGGCTGGTCCGGCCGCTGCGCGTGGTGGCCATCGGCGGCGGCACTGGCCTGTCGACGCTGCTGCGCGGGCTGCGACGCCATGTAATTACCTCCAACCAGGCTACTCAAGAAGCGGGCCTCATCTCCGACCTGGCAGCCGTGGTTACTGTCACCGACGACGGTGGCTCCTCGGGCCGTCTGCGCAAGGGTTTCAATATGCTGCCTCCGGGCGACCTGCGCAACTGCATGGTGGCGCTCAGCGAGGAGGAGGATCTGCTCGCCCAGCTCTTTGCCCATCGCTTTCAGAAGGGTGATGCGCTGAAGGGACACAACTTCGGCAATCTCTTTGTGGCCGCGCTTACTGAGATTACCGGCGACTTCGGCCAAGCCATTCAACTGGCGTCGAAGATTCTGGCCACGCGGGGGCGCATCTACCCGGTGACCACGGCAAACGCCACGCTGGTGGCACGCATGGACGACGGCTCACTGGTGCGCGGCGAGACAAAAATCACCGCCAGCCGCAAGCACATCGCCGAGCTGATGCTGGACCCGCCGGACGCGGCTCCATTGCCGGAGACGCTGGAGGCAATCGAGCGCGCTGACCTGATTACGGTGGGACCCGGCTCGCTGTACACCTCGCTGATCACAAATCTCCTGGTGCAGGGTCTGCCCGCGGCCCTGGCGCGCGCCCGAGGCGTGCGGGTTTACATCTGCAACCTAATGACCCAGGCCAACGAAAGCTTGGGATTGACCGCCTCCCAGCATATTGAACGGATTTATGAGCACACCCGCGCGCCCATCTTCGACTATGCGCTGGTGAACACCGCGGCCTTTTCGCCGGAGACGCTGGCCCGCTACGCTGCCCAGAGTGCGGGACCTATTGAGGCTGACATCGAGCGCATTGAAGCGCTGGGCGTGCAGTGCATTACCGGCAACTTCGCCAGCGAAGAAGCGGTGGTCCGCCACGCCGCCGGCCGGGTCACCGACGCCCTGCTGACGCTGGGCGGCGCCACTCTGGCCAAACGGGCCTGAGTTTTCTCTTTCCCGCCAATTGCGCGCTGCGATAGAGTGAAGACGCGCGAGGCCAAAAGCCCGCGCGATCCATGAGGAGGTATCATGCGCAGGACTCGAGTTTGGGCCACGCTGTGCTGTTGCCTGTTCGCATTGGCAATCTTCGCCTGGGCGCAAGCCGCCAGAAAGCCCGGCTTGTGGGAGATAACCACCAACATGACCTGGCAACAATCGCCGATGCCGCCAGGGATAACATTGCCCGCCGGAGTCAATTCACCTTTTGGGGGCGGCCCGCAAACCACGCAGGTTTGCCTGACCCAGGCCATGATTGACAAGTACGGCGCGCCGATGCCGCAGAGCCGAAATGGCGGATGCCAGGTCTCCAACGTGGTGAGGAAGGCCAACAGCATGACCGCCGATTGGGTATGCACGGGCGGTATGGCCGGTAGAGGAACCGTGGAGTCTTCATGGACCGACGCCGATCATGCCAAAGGCAAGGTGCACTTTGTCGGGGCCATGCAGATGGGACCGAACTCCAAGACAATCGAATATACCATCGAGTCCACGTCCATCTACAAAGGCTCAGACTGCGGCAGCGTGAAGCCCCTGCCCATGCCCAACAACTAGCGCTTCTGCCTGCCAAAAGAGCCCCGCATAGCGGGGCTCTTTTGGCGTTTCGGGTTGGAAGACAGGGGTTACTTCAGGTCAGCCATCAGGGCATCAAGGGCCGATTTCGGAGGCCGGGTGACCGACTGAGGCAGCGTGCCCAGCGGCTCATCGACCACGTTCAACAGATCGATGAAAGTCGGCTTTTCGGTATTGATGTAGAAGACGCCGGTGAGGGTTTCGTCGTTGTCGTGCGCCTCCATCAGCGTACGCACGGCGTTGGCCTTGTCGGTGGGGTCGTAGTCTTCGTGCAGCTTGCGCAGACGCAGGTTGGAGCCGTCGTGCATCTTGACTTCGTAGGCCTGGCCTGAGCCGTAATCGACATCGATTTCGTCAAAGCTGGCCACAAAGCCGACCTCGTTGATGGGCTCGTCGTTCGCCTGCATGAATTTGTAGCTCTTGGTGGAGCCTTCGTGGTCATTGAAGGTGACGCAGGGGCTGATGACGTCGAGCATCACCGTGCCCTTGTGGGAGATGGCGGCCTTGAGCATGGAGAGCAACTGCTTCTTGTCGCCGGAGAAAGAACGGCCCACGAAGGTGGCGCCCAACTGGATGGCCAGGGCGCAGGTGTCGATGGCGGGCAGATCGTTGACGACGCCGGTCTTGAGCTTGGAGCCGAGATCGGCGGTGGCCGAAAACTGGCCCTTGGTAAGCGCGTAGACGCCGTTGTCCTCGATGATGTAAATCATGGGAAGGTTGCGGCGCATGAGGTGAATGAACTGGCCCATGCCGATGGAGGCCGTGTCGCCGTCGCCAGAGATGCCGATGGTGGTTAGGGTGTGGTTGGCGAGGATGGCGCCTGTGGAGATGGCCGGCATGCGCCCATGGACTCCGTTGAAGCTGTGCGAGCGGCTCAGGAAGTAGGCGGGGCTTTTGGACGAGCAGCCGATGCCGCTCATCTTCATGACGCGATCCGGCTCGACTCCCATCTCGAACAAGGCGTCGATGATGCGCTCGGAGATAGCGTTATGGCCGCAGCCTGCGCAGAGCGTGCTTTTACTGCCGCGATAATCGAGAATGGGAAGGCCGATGTGGTTGACCTTGGGGTTGGGAACTGTGGTTGCCATTTTAGAGGCCCTCCTGATTCGCAAACTGTTCGGTAATGGATTCAGCGTCCACGGGCAATCCGTTGTAGTGGAGAATGCTGCGTAGTTTGGTCACCTGGACGGCGGGAAGATCGAGCTTGAGCAAGCTGGCCATCTGCCCGTCGCGGTTCTGCTCGGCGACATAAATGCGCTCGTGGGAGGCCACAAAGTCGTGAATCTCCTGGGAGAACGGAAAGGCCCGGATGCGCAGATAGTCCACGTCCTGTCCGTAGCGCTGACTGATCTGGTCGAGGCTCTCGCGCAGGGCGCAATCGGTGGAGCCGAAGGCGATGAAGCCGATCTTCGAGGTTCCGTCCTTGACCACGACCGGGGCGGGAACCATCTTGCGCGCTTTCTCGAACTTGCGCGCCAGCCGATCCATCACCTCTTGATACTCCTCCGGCTTCTCGGTGTATTTGGCCCTGTCGTTGTGTCCCGAGCCGCGAGTGAAGTATGCGGCCTTGGGGTGGCGCGTTCCGGGCAGCGTGCGCCAGCCGATGGCGTCGCCGTCGACGTCGCGGTAGCGGGCAAAATCACCCAGCCGCTCCAAGTCCTCGGCGGTGAGTACCTTGCCGCGGTCCAGGGGCTTGGTCGGATAATCGAACGGCTCCGACATCCAGTTGTTCATGCCCATATCCGTATCCGAGAGCACAAAGACGGGGGTCTGCATCCGCTCGGTGAGGTCGAACGCCGCCTGGGTCAGCTCGAAGCACTCCTTCACCGAACCCGGCAGCAGAATCGGGAACTTGGTGTCGCCGTGCGACAGGAAGGCCGCCGAGAGCAGATCGGCCTGCTGGGTGCGCGTGGGCATGCCCGTCGAGGGCCCGGTGCGCTGCACGTTGATGATCACGCCGGGGATCTCGGCGAAGTAGCCCAGGCCGCAAAACTCGGCCATCAGTGACATGCCGGGGCCGGAGGTTGCGGTCATCGAACGAGCGCCAGCCCAACCAGCGCCCAGCACTGTGCCGATGGCGGCCAACTCGTCCTCGGCCTGGACCACGGCAAAGGTAGCCTTGCCCTCAGGCGTAAGACGCAACTTCTTGAGCAGCTCGGCGGTGGTCTCGATCGTAGTGGTCGATGGCGTAATCGGGTACCAGGCCACCACCGTAACGCCGGCAAAGACCGCGCCCATGGCGCAGGCCGAGTTGCCGTCGATGAGGATCTTGTCGGCCGTTTCATTCATCCGCTCGATGAAAAACGGATCGCGCTTGGTCAAATTTTCCTTGGCGTAGTCAAAGCCCGCCTTGGCGGCGCCGAAGTTCAGGTCAAAAGCCTTCTGCTTCTTGGGGAACTGCCACCGCAGGCTGCTCTCCACCACGTCAAGATCGATGGCCAGCAACTGGGCGACGACGCCCACCCAGACCATGTTCTTGACCAGCTTGCGCAGCTTGACCTCAGGGCAAACGGAGGCCGTGAGCTTGTCGAAGGGCACGGGATAAAAGAACAGGTCGCCGCGCGTCTGATCGAGGGCCAGCTTCTCCTCGTAGATGGCTACACCACCGCGGGGCATGGCCTCCACATCGGCATTGGCGGTTTCGGGATTCAGCGCGACCAGGATATCGGAGTCGCGCTTGCGGGCGACGTAACCGTCCTTGCTGGCGCGGATTAGGAACCAGGTTGGCTGTCCGGAAATGTTAGAAGGGAAGAGGTTCTTCCCGCTGACGGGAACGCCCATTCCGAAGATGCTCTTCAGCAGAACGCTATTGGCGGATTGCGAGCCGGAGCCGTTCACCGTCGCCACATTGATGCTGAAATCGTTTGTGACGCGCGCGCGCGCGCCTGATGAACCCTGTTGTTGATCCAGGGCAGAATTTCCTGTCGCCATTTGGCGGGATTCCCTTCCGAAGAATTCTTGAAAGAGTCTATCTTTCGCTCAACACGATTATAGTCACCCTTTCGGGCTGGCGTCCCTGCTCCGAGCCGGAGGGGTAGGGATCTGAGTCTCATGGACGAGGAGGCGGCGCCGACCAACTCTGGCGCCGGAGCGTTTCGGGTCGGGGCCACTTCATCCGTATCAGGACCCGCAACCAAGCCGAAGCGCCAGGCGCGCCGCGTCCCGACGCCAGCGCGCCAGCAGCGTGGAGGCGATGACAATCAAGGCCACCAACAGGCCGATCCACAGGCCGTAGATGCCCCAATGGAGCACAAAGCAGAGGCTCAGGCCCAGCGGCAACCCGAGAGCCCAGTAGCCAACCAGGTTGGCGAGCATGGGAACCCGGGTTTCGCCCAGTCCACGCAAGGCTCCGGTGGAGACGGTCTGGATTCCGTCGAAAATCTCGAAGGCAGCCGCCAGGCCCAAGAGGCTGGGGCCGACGGCCATGACTTGAGAGTTGCGGGTGTAGAGGGCGATGAGCGGCCCCGGCGCCACGAAGAAGACCAAAGCGGCCAGCAGCATGAACGCGGTGCCCAACCCCAGGGCGAGCCAACCGGCGCGGCGAGCCCGCTGGCCGTCCCCGGCGCCCACGGCTTGGCCCACTTTCACCGCGGCGGCCGACGAGATTCCCAGCGGAACCATGTAAGTAAGGCTGACATAGTTGAGTGCGATCTGGTGAGTGGCCAGGGCGACCGGGGTTAGCCATCCGGCCGCGAGCGTAGCCATGTTCCACGCGCCCACTTCAAGCAGAATCTGCCCTGCGGCCGGAGCGCCCAGCTTGACCAGGGCCCTGAGCCGGGCCAGACTGGGGCCAGCCCAGCCGCGGAAGAGTGGATGCCCGCGCTTGCGCTCATAGCGCCAGGCAAAGCCGAGCAGCGCAGCGGCCATGAAGATGCGCGACAAGACCGTCGAAATGCCGGAGCCGTTCACGCCCAGCGCCGGCATTCCCAACTTGCCACTGATCAGCGCCCAGTTGCCTAACCAGTTCAGCAGGTTGGCCGCTACAAAAGTCACGGTAATCACATGTGCTTCGCCCACGGCCTGCAAGTAGCGGCGGACACCCCCGTAAATCAGTAGCGGCAGCGTGCTCCAGTTGAGGATGCGCAGATAGGCGGCGGCCGGAGCGGCCACCTGCGGCGTAATGCCGAAGGGTGCAAAACCGAAGCTGGCCAGCGCGATCAGCAGCATCAGCGGTGGCGTCAAAATACAGGCTAGATAAACGCCTTGGGCCAGCCAGCGATGACATTCGTCGTGGTCCTCGCGTCCGCGGGCCTGCGCCACCAGCGTGTCCAGCCCCAGCAGCAGACCGATGCCGAAGAGCGCCGGCGTATAGTAAACCGCGCATCCCAAAGCCACTGCGCCAATCGCCGCCGGCCCCAGGCGGCCCACCATGATGGCATCCACGATGCCCATGGCCACCCAGCCTAGCTCGCTCAACACTACTGGAACCGCCAGCGCGACCATCGCGCCCAGTTCCTGTCTCCACTTGGTTTGCGCTTGCCCCATGGTTCCAATTTAATTGCACGCGCATGGATTTGCCCGGGCGAAGAAGGGGACAAGAGGTTGAATTGGATGGATTCAGCGGAAGAACTGCGCGGATGGGTTCTTTATCGGCGAAGAATTGGGACGGGGCGGAAGGCCGGGTTTACCATTGCGCCCAGTCGCCGAGTCCAAGAACCCAGGCGGCCAGCAAAAGATTGCTGACGGCGTGCGCTACGACGGCATCGCCCATGCGCCCCCGCCAGCGGAGCACGGCGGCAAAGGCTAGGCCGGCCAGAATACCGACCATCCAGTGTTGGCCATGCATCAGGCCAAAGGCGAGGGAAGAGAGCGCCACGGAGAGCGCGGTCAGGCCAGTAAAGGAGACCTGATCAAACTCTCGTCTGATGAACCGGCGCGCCAGATAGCCGCGAAAGGCCAGTTCCTCAGCGATGGGCACGGTGAGGCATGCGGCGGCAACGCGAAAGGCAATCCAGGTCCAGCGGGCCGTGGGCGAAAGCGCTGCCAGCGCTGGGCCCAGCGGACTGGGCGCATATTGATGCGCCCACCAGGAGGGTGCGATCCACACCAGGAAGACAGCCACGCCGGCGACCGGCCCAATCCAGCCGAAGCGCCAGTTGAGTTTTTTCAACTCCGGCCAGAAAAAACAGAGGGCGATGGCCGCGGCAAAAAAACGCAATGGATACAGCCATTCGAAGTATCCAGAAGCGGCTTTGGAGATAAACGAAGCCGCCAGAATAGCAAGAAACGGGAGCAGATATGCGCGAATTGCCGGAGATTCTCCACGGAGTTCACCCAGCGGCTCCGACGCGCCCGCCACGGTTTCCGCTCCGTTCCTGAGCGGATCGTCAGCCGTATGGGGAACGGGGGACGGCAGCTTTCGTACCCAGGATAGCTTCTGAGTGGCCATGGAAAATGCCAGCGCGACGAGGGTCAATGCAATCCAGCCGGCCTGGGAATGAAAGCCGACGATGGCGATTTCCGGACTGACCGCATCGCCGATGAGGATCAGGGCGGAGAGCCGGACGATGTTCAGCAGCCAAATACATCCCAGCGCGCAGGGGATGAGCAGCAGAGCCCGCGGAAAGTGGAGTTCCTTCCGGAAATACCAAAGCCAGACAATCGTGAAGACGAGCACCAGTCCCAGGCCCTCGATCCCGGAGCAACCACCCACAATCCTGGTTGAGAAGTGAGGAGTTTCAATGGTGAGGGCCGCGGGATCGGCAATGACATTCGGCAGGAAGAGGCGAATTACCGGCAGCACGGTATAAAAGGCGATGATCTGCAAAACCTGGCCTTGTACGGCGCTTGATCGATCCCATAACGAGCTGAGCGGGAAAGCCAGTCCCCACGCAGCGATGCCTGCGAGGGAAGCATACAGCCATGAAGGACTGGTGGAGCGAATCGTCCTGATCCAGATGCGGAGCGGGACGCAAGCCAGGGCCAGCAAGACAGCTCCCAACAGGAAGACAGCGCTGGTGGCGTAGCCTGAGGCGCTTCTGGTGTAAGCCAAGGCGTCGGAGAGCAGCCAATCGCCCCCATGCAGCCGCACCAGGATGGAGCAAACAACCGCCCCCATACAGGCCAAATGGCCAGCGAAGAAAATGCGGCTGAAAGGTGTAGTTTCTTGTTGAGCTTTAAATCTGGAGTAGCCTAGACCGAGAAACACCGCATAGGAAACGATGGCGATCCGGAGAAATCTCTGATGGCCGAAGAGAAGACTCCCGGACGGATAGCAGGCCACACATTCAAGCGCAATCACTGCGCCTAAAAACGACAGCCGCCCAAGAAGATTACTGGGAAAATAAAAAGGCGCCATTGACCGGGAACAGTTATCCCTTGTCAAGCCGCCGTCGGGTTGACCTTCTCGATTCAGAGTCTGTCCGGTCTACTTGCTGCGCCGAACGCGCAGAACAGCGAGCGATCCGGCAAGCAGCGTGAGGCCACTGATCACCAAGCTGGGATCGACCTCGGGAGCTGGATGAGGCGCTGCATAAGCCGCGGTGCATGTGCCGAGCGCAAACCCCAGTGTCACGAAGGCGAATTTCAGAAAGTTTTTCATTCCGTGCAAATCCTTTCTGGCCGTGATCCAAGCATCTGGAATCAATGTGGGCCCACGGGTCTAAATCAAGCACCCGATTTTGTTTTGTTGTCTTCAGCGATTCAAACCTTTGGCAAACAAACCATTAACGGAGATGTTAACACGAGGAGAGGCCCTCCATGCAAGGGCACTCCAGAAACCAAAGTACCTGCGCAGGATTACCTGATTCCACTCCCCTGTTCCCGGTGAACCGTACAATGCTCTGCGCCAATCTGTGGGAAACGAGTATTAAAGCTTTCTGGCGAAGGTTTCTGGCTTCAAAATCGTCACGCTCTTCTTGCTCGGGGGAGGCCGGGCCAGGCGAGTTATAGAATCGGATAAAAGCTCGCAATCCACTCCTGGAGCAGGGCAGGGAAGCAGCCTAGAACGACAACTGCTGCCGCAATCAGAAGCAGCACCGCCAGTGTGGCCGGATGTGCCTTGATGGGTGTCTCGTCGACGGCAGGCATTACGTAGGCGCGCTTGAGAACCTGCAAGTAGTAATAGAGCGAGACGACGCTAAGCGCGACCGCCAAGGCAACAAGCGCGAATGGGACCGGTCCGGCTGAGACGGAGAGCACCGCGGCAAAGAGATTGAACTTGGCCCAGAAGCCGACCAGCGGCGGGATCCCGGCCAGCGAGAGGAAGAACACGAGCAGCACAGCGGCCAGCAGCGGATTGCGCTTGTGGAGGCCAAGGAAGGAGTCGAGGCGGTCGCTGCCCGTGGCGCGCTCGACAACGGCGACTACGCCGAATGCGCCGATGGTGGTGAGGCCGTAAGTGAGGACGTAGAAGAGAACGGCGTTGGCGCTGCGAAAGGCCGGGCCGGTCGTAGTCAGAAAGAATTCGAACGGGCTTCCTTGACCTGAATAAGCGCGTTGCGTGGCAACACCCAGCAGTATGTAGCCGGCATGAGCGATGGCCGAGTAAGCCAGCAAACGACGCACACTCACCTGCGCCAGCGCCGCCAGATTGCCGACGACCATTGATGCCGCTGCTACCACCAGCAGAATCGTCGCCAGTTGTGGCCAAGTCTGATAGTACTGTCGCAGGAACTCCTCAAAAGCACTCTTCGCGCTTGAGCCATAGAAACTAGGCATCAACCAATTTATGCTCAACGTAAGCAGCAATGCAAAGCTGGCGACCTTCGATACTGATGCGATAAACGCTGCCGCCGGAGCAGGCGCGCCCTGGTAAGTATCCGGCGCCCAGAGATGAAACGGCACTGCCGCGACCTTGAAGCCAAGTCCCGCGACCACCAGAATCCAAGCCACGTAGAACAGCGGACTCGGCCCAGATTCAGCAATCGCTTCCTGAATCCGCAAGAGGTTTGTGCTTCCGCTCAAGCCATAGAAATAACTGAAGCCGAAGAGCAGAAACGCCGCCGACATCCCACCAAATAAGTAGTACTTGAGCGCGGCCTCAGCGCTTTTCCCGGAGCTCTTGGCAAACGCAGTCAAAATGTAAAGGCCCAGGCTCAGTAACTCCAGTCCAATAAAGATCACCAGCAAGTCTTGAGCCGCAGCTACAAGCAGGCCGCCCATAGCCGCCATCAGTACTACGGCGACATACTCTCCCACATTTCTGGTGAAATCCGAATCGATGAAGAGTAATAGCGTCAACGCGGTCAATACCAGAATTCCGGACTGTGCCGCTGCAACGTATCCACCCTGAGCAAGGAGTAGATTGCCATCGAAACTGAATCCCGCCCCCGCTGAAAGCTGTAAGGCCCACAGCGCCGCTCCGCAACCGGCAACGCCCAGCAACGCCGCTACCGTGACGCGGGTTTTGAGAGCGGCTTTGCGCAGGAAACCGAGATCGACGACGAGCACCAGGAGCGCCGCAATTTCCAGCATTGTCTCCGGCAATGTGACGCGGAAGAGATCTGCGTAGTTCATTGCACGCCTCCCGCAAGCAGCGCCTTGACTGCCGGTTCTATTGTGTCGAGCAGAATTCTCGGATAAAGTCCTACAAACAAACTAACTCCCGTCAGCATTGCTACGCCGGTAACTTCCGGCCAGGTGATGGCGGCTAACTCATGCACGTGTTCCTGCTCCAGCACATGCGCAGTTGGCTGCAGATCGCTGAAGAAGGCTTTCTGCAGAGCGCGCCAAGTGTATGCCACGCCGACGACGATGCCCACGCCCGCGATGGCAACCCACCACGGATTGACCTTCCACGCGCCGACCAGCACCTGCAACTCGGCGACAAAGCCCGAAAAGCCTGGCAGGCCCATGGAGGCCATTCCGGCAACAACAAAGGCCCAGGCGGCGAAGGGCAGACGCCTGGAGAGGTGCATGGTTTCCAGTTCGGCAAACTGGCGGGTGTGCGTGCGGTCGTAGACGATGCGGCCGACAATGGCGAAGAGCAGTCCGGCGATGATGCCGTGGGAGAACATCTGCAAAACCGCGCCAGTCATGCCGATCTGGTTCAGAGTCATGAGGCCAAGCAGAACGAAGCCCATGTGGCTGACGCTGGAATAGCCGATGACGAATTTGAAATCGGTCTGCGCCAGAGCGACCAGCGCGCCGTAGACGATGCCGATGACCGCCAGAATGGCGAAGACATCGCGCCACGAGCCGAGTCCGATGAACGAGAATCCCCAGGGATCGAGGCCGCGCGGGAAAAGGGCAATGCCGACGCGCAGGCAGCCATAGGCGCCCAGCTTCATGACCACCCCGGCGAGGAGCATGGAAGCGGCGGTGGGCGCGGCGACGTGGCCGGTGGGCGCCCAGGTGTGGAAGGGCCACATGCCGGCCAGAATCGCAAAGCCGGTGAAGACCAGCGGGAAGCACCACATCTGGAAGCTGGCCGGAAGGCCCGCATGGGCTAGCTCAACCAAGCCGGTGGAGTGGCTGCCAGCGGTCGTGTAGGCCGCCAGCATGCCGATGAGCACCATCGCTGAGCCCGCAAAGGAATAGATGGCCAGCTTCATGGCCCCGTACTCGCGGCGCGTGGAACCCCAGATGGCGATCAGAAAATACTTGGGCACGATGGCAACTTCATAGAAAACGAAGAGCAGAAAGAGGTCGAAGCTGAGAAAAACGCCGTAAACTCCGCCGATAAGCGCCAGGAAAAAGGCGAAAAACTCATTGGTGCGCAATTCGATATTCCAACTGAAGAGGACTCCGGCGACAGCGGCCAGGCCGGTGAGCAGCACCAGCACGCGGCTGATGCCGTCGGCAGCCAGGAGGTAATGAACCCCCATGGATGGTACCCAGGGCAGATCGACGATGGTCATGCGGCCCTGGCCCATGCCGGCCACAAACCCTTGCAAGGCCAGCGCCAGCCCGGCTATGGCAACGGCCAGTGCCAGCCAGCGGGCCAAGACATTTCTCTCCTTGGGCAGGAGAGCCTCAAGCAGCGCTCCGGCAAACGAGAGGTAGATCGCAAAAGCTAACATCAAAATCTCCAGTGAGCCAAAAGGTTCATGACCGTGGGGTTTACGCTGTCCAGAATCAACGAAGGCAGAAGGCCCACGAGGAACATGATGCCGATGACCGGAGCCAGCGCCATCCGCTCGTTATGGTGCAGGTCAGGGAAGTTGGCGCAGTGTGCCGGCACGGGGCCCCAAAAGACTTTCTGGATCACAGTGAGCAGCACGACCGCCGTGACCAGCAGACCGAGGATGGAAACCGTGGCCGCGACCCAGGCCAGTGGGAAAACTCCGCGGAAGATAAGGAACTCGCCCACAAAGCCGTTCAGTCCCGGCAAACCGAGGGAAGAAAAGAGAGCAATGCCCATCAGTCCGGCCAGCACCGGTGCAGGCTTGCGCAGGCCCCCAAATTGATCGATACCGCGATGGCCGCCGGTGCGCTGCTGGATCATGGCGACAAACCAGAAGAGCGAGGCCGCGGTGATGCCGTGGTTGAACATCTGCAAGATCACGCCGTTGAGCGCCATGGCCTGATTGGTGAGCGCCGCTGCGCCGACAGCCGGGACCGCAAGCGCGAAGATGGCCAGCAGGCAGTAGCCCAGGTGATTCACCGACGAGTAAGCGAAGACGCGTTTCAGGTCAGTCTGCGCTGCCGCGGCCCAGGCTCCCATGACGACCGTGGCAACGGCCAGCACCAGAAGCGGCGTGCGAATCTGCGCGATCTGATGGCCGAAGAGCGGAATCGCAATCCGCAGCAGGCCGTAGACGCCCATCTTTGACATAGCGCCAGTCAGCAGCATGGTTACCGGCGAAGGAGCTTCAGAGTAGGCGGCGGGCAGCCATGTGTGGAAGGGAATCATTGGCACTTTGACGGAGAATCCGGCCAGTACGCCAATGGCCAGCCAAAGCGTGACCGGTCCCAAATGCGCCGTGACCATCTGTTCGAGTTCGCCGGTGGAGGCCAGCAGAGTGAGGTGGGGAAAATCCATGCTGCCTGTGGCAAGAAAGACGGCCAGAAACGCGACGAGCAGGGCCGCCGAGCCAGCCATGGTGTAGACGAAGAATTGCGTTGCCGCCGGTCCGCGCCTCGCTCCGCCCCAGAGCTTGATGAGGAAGAAGGCGGGAATCAGGCTCAACTCCCAGAACAAGAACCAGTGGAAGAAATTCAGCGCCGTGAAGGAGCCGAAGAGACCGGCTTCCAACGTCAACACCAGCGCAAAGTAGAGCCCCGGCTGGTGATGGACGCGGTGCGCGGCATCGACGGACATCAGCGTCACAATGGCGGAGAGTACCAGCATCAACGCGCCCAGCGCATCGACGCCGAGGTGATACTCGATGCCCAGAGATGGCGCCCACGCGGCCCGCTCGACGAGGCCGATGCTGCCGTTTGCGGGCAGTTCGGTCCACACCACCAGTGCCAGCGCTAGGCTGACGAGGGTGGTGACGAGAGCCACAGCGCGCGCGTGCTTGCCAACGGCAAGCGCAAGGACCGCCCCAACGAGGGGCAGCACGGTCAACAGCGTCAATATCGGAAATCCGCTCATGCCCGGCTGCTCCAGATCAGAATCGCGGCCAGCGCCACAACGGCCAACGCCAGGATTCTCAGGTAAGTTTGCACGCGGCCCGTCTGCACCCGCGCCAGCAGGCCTCCGCTCACGGTCAACTCCTCGCAGCCCTTGTCGAAACTGCCGTCCACAACGTTGTTATCGAGGAAGCGGTTCAACTGCGCCCAGAGGCGGAAGCCCCACGCAACACCGGCCACAGCGCCGCCCCAGATCCGGCGGTCGAACCAGTCCGAGACGCGCGCCCACCAAGCATAGAAAGCAATCACCGTGACTCCGTAGAACTCGTCCACATAGAGCCGGTCGCGCAGGGCTGCCCACAGCGGCGGCACGGCCCGCTCCAAAGCGTCCGGCTCGTCCGGTTCGGGAGAGCGATTTCCGTAGAGCAGCCACCCCAGCCCAAGCCCCAGAAAAACTACAAGCGTGGAGACGCCCATCAGCGCCATCAGCCCCGGCTCGGCAAAGCCGTGCAGATCGAAGCCCGCCGCGCGGCCATCCAGAAACGCCCGGAACCATGGCCAGGCGGGAGTTCCAATCGCTCCCAGCACGATGGCGAAGAAGGCCAGAATCGCCAGCGGGGCGGTCATCACCGCCGGACTCTCGTGCGCGGCCTTGCCGCCCTTCCAGTGGCCGAAGAAAACGTATGCCACCTGCCGCGTCATGTAAAAGGCGGTCAGCAGCGCGCCAAAGACCAGCATGTAGAACGGCGTTTTAGCCACGCTCCAATGCTGCGCCGCTTCCAGAATGCCGTCCTTGCTCCAGAAACCGGAGAAGAGCAGCGGAAAGCCGCACAGCGCCAGCATGCCTATCGCGTAGGTAAGGAAGGTCAGCGGCATATCGGACTTCAGCCCGCCCATGCGGCGAATGTCCTGCTCCTCGTTGCAGCCATGAATCACCGAGCCTGCGCCCATGAAGAGGAGAGCCTTGAAGAAGGCGTGCGTGATGAGGTGAAACATTCCCACAGCGACGCCGCCCATGCCCAAGCCAGCCATCATGTAGCCGAGCTGCGAGATGGTCGAGTAAGCCAGAATGCGCTTGATGTCGTTCTGCGCCACGGCAATCAGCGCGGCAAAGACAGCCGTCGATGCACCAACCCAGGTCACGACCGTGAGCGCCGTCGTAGTGCCACCAGCGAGCGCGCCCGCCTGCATCAAAGGATAGACGCGGGCGATGAGGTAAACGCCAGCGGCTACCATGGTTGCGGCGTGAATCAACGCGGAGACAGGCGTGGGGCCTTCCATGGCGTCCGGCAACCAGACGTGCAAAGGGAACTGGCCGCTCTTGCCCGCCGCTCCAGCAAAGATTAAAAGGCCAATCGCGCCCGCGGCCGTCAGGCCCAGTGCGGCAGGCTGCGCCAGCAACCCGGCCAGCGCCAGCGGTTCCAGCGAACCCGCGCCGTGGTTATAGAAGAGCAGCGTGCCGGTTTGCGAAAACAACCAGACAATTCCAAGAAGAAAGAAAACATCGCCGACGCGCGTGACCAGGAAGGCTTTTTTGGCCGCAGCCGATGCCGCGGGCCTCTGGTACCAGAAGCCGATCAGCAAGTACGAGGTAAGCCCGACTAACTCCCAACACATGAAGAGGAGCAAGAGGCTATTCGCGATTACTACGCCCAGCATGGCTCCTGCAAAGAGCGACATGAAGCAGAAGAAGCGCGTGTAGTTTTCGTCGTGCTCCATGTAGCCGGTGGAGTAGATGAAGATGAGCAGGCCGACGAGCGAGACCATCACCAGCATCACAGCGGAGAGCGGGTCGAGGACCCAGCCCAGGTCCACTTGCGATGCGCCGACTTGAATCCAGGTGAAGTTGACCACCTCGCGCGTTGCAACCCCGCCTACCCAGCCGCTTAAAACATGGCCAAAGGCAAATAACGACAAGAGCAACGAGAAACTCAACGAGCCGATGGCCAGTGTCGCGGCTGCCTTGCGGCGCGGCTGCTTGAGCAACGCGGCAATGCCCGAGGCCACAATGGGCAAGGCGGGAATCAGCCACAGGATCTCCGCGATGGGAGAAGCCGTCAACTGCGGAGTGAATGAAATTGTTCCCTGCATCAACCTCTCACCCCTTCATCCTGTTCATCAAGTCCAGGTCCGTCGTAT
The DNA here is from genome assembly GCA_964420185.1 of uncultured Occallatibacter sp. Classification (GTDB taxonomy): domain Bacteria; phylum Acidobacteriota; class Terriglobia; order Terriglobales; family Acidobacteriaceae; genus Telmatobacter. The sequence continues at coordinate 23,214 of CAYQSI010000047.1, forward strand.
GCGTGTGGCGATGAATTGAAATCACCAAACCCAGACCAACCGCTGCCTCGGCCGCGGCCACAGCAATCGAGAAGATGGCAAACATCATGCCCGTGAGCGCCTCCGGATGTGGCCCGTAACGCCAGAAGGCAATCAAATTCAGATTGGCCGCGTTCAGCATCAACTCGATGCCGATCAGCACCAGAATGGCGTTGCGCCGCGTGAGCGCTCCGGCCAGACCGATCGAAAACAAGAGCGCGGCAACCAGGAGGAATCCCGCCAGCGGCGTCATTGGGCGCCTCCTTCTTTTTCGTGCATGGCCACAATCACCGCGCCAATCAAAGCGACGGTCAACAGCACGGCCACAATCTCCAACGGCAAAACGTAACGGCCAATCAATGCCACGCCAATCTGCTGCACGGTGACAGCGGGGACTTTCGCGGCTTGCGGAAGTCGAGATACACTCTGCAAAATCGACCAAGCAAACACGGCAAAGACCGCAGCGGCGACCGCAAGGCCAGCCAGCCATGTCTTGCTGAAAACTCCGTCCTTGGGAGTTTCAGAGCCTTTGGTGAGCAGAATCGCAAAGACCACCAAAATGGCGACCGCGCCAACGTAGACCAGAATCTGCGCAAAACCGGTAAACTGCGCGTCAAGGTCCAGATAAAGCAGCGCCAAGCCGGCAAAAGCAACGGTGAGCGCCAGCGCGCAATGCACCGTGTTCTTGAGCAGCATGGCTGCCAGACCGCCGGCCACGGTGAGCGCCGCAATCAGATAAAAGACAAGGCTCATCAGCAGCCGCTCCTTTCTTTGCCGCTCCAGTAGAACTTACTCCGCATAGCGATAGCTCCTAGGGCCAACGTGCTTTCTCCGCTGCTCTCCCAACGCAATGCTGGCGTAAGCCAGCAGCAGGATCGCCGAACAAACTACCCAGCGTAGCCAACCGTCGCCCATGAAGCGCCACAGCCCGGCCACGAACAGATTCAAGAGGCACATGGGCAGGACGAACTTCCAGGCAAAGTTCATCAGTTGATCCTGTCTGAGGCGCGGCAGTGTTCCACGCAGCCAGATGAAGACGAAGATGGAAAGCATCAACTTGGAAAAGAACCAGATCCAAGATGGAATCCAAGTGAGGAAGGAAAACGGCGCGGACCATCCACCCAGAAAGAGCGTGGTGCCCAGGCCGGAGATGGAAAACATGGCCACGTACTCGCCCAGGAAGAAGAGCGCAAACTTGAAGCCCGAATACTCGGTGTGATAACCGGCCACTAACTCCGACTCGCCTTCGGGTAAGTCGAAGGGCGAGCGATTGGTTTCCGCCGTGGCCGCAATGGCATACATCACGAAGCCCGCCAAGCCCCAGGGCGTGAGGATGTACCAGTGCGGAAAGCCCCAGGTGTAGTGGTTCTGCGCCTCAACGATTTTGGTGAGCGAAAGCGAGCCGGTGATCATCACCACCACCACGCTCGACAGCAGCAGCACCACCTCGTAGCTGATCATCTGGGCTATGGCGCGCATGGCGCCCAGCAGCGAATACTTGTTGCGGCTGGACCAGCCCGCCATGAAGACCGCAAGCTCCGTGGACGCGCCCATCGCGAAGTAGAAGAGCAGGCCAGCGTCCATCTCCACCAGCACCATGTTGCGTCCCATGGGCAGTACCGCAAAGCCCATGAAGACGGTCACCACCAGCACAACCGGCGCCAGGAAATGCAATGCCGCATCCGCGCTAAAGGGAACGATGTCTTCCTTGGTCAGCGACTTGATGCCGTCGGCAATCGGCTGCAAGAGGCCGAAGGGACCGACGCGGTTGGGCCCAAACCGATTTTGCATGCGCCCCAGCCCCTTGCGCTCCAGCCACACGGCGAGCGCAAAGAGCGCCGGGAAGAGACAAACGATGGTCGCCGCGCAGAGCACTGTACCGGCCACAGACTGCCAGGAAGCGGGCAGAAAGCTCTCCAGCCAGTGCAGGAGCAAAACGAAGATCTGGTCGCAAGTCTCGATCATCGGCTACGCTCCCTCTCCGGCTGTTGCTGCCGCAGCGGATGCAGCTTTGGCGACGGCTGCGGCTGCCGCACTCACTGCCTTGGCATCTGCCCTGGCCTTATCAGCAGCCAGACGCGCATCCACCGCGGCCGCTTCGGTGGGATGAATCTGGTGGTAATACTGGTTCGATCTTGCCAGTTTCTCGCGGTCCAGCAAGAGCCCGCCGAAGCGGTCGCTGGTGCTCAGCTCAAACTCCGTGTTCATCTTGATGGATTCAAACGGGCAGACCTCGACGCAGATCTGGCAGCTCATGCAAACCGAGATGTCGATCTCAAAGCGCGCGGGGTAAAACTGCGGCTTGCCGAGAGCGTCCGGCTTCTTGTCTTTACTCTTTTCGATGTAAATACACTTGGGCGGGCACTCCTTCTCGCAGATCTGGCAGGAGACGCAACGCAGGCCGGCCTGCCAATCCGCGCCATCGTAGACCAGGAAGGGAAAAACGCGCGCGGCCTCGAACGGGGCAATTCGCTGCTCCGGATATTCGACTGTCGTCAGGCGTTCCGCAGAGAAGTAGCTGCCGAAAAAATTCCGCGCCGTCTCCGCCAGACCCTTCAGTATGCCCTCGCCTAACAAATAAACCTCCCAAAAACAGTTAACAGTTGACAGCTAACAGCTAACAATTCTTCCCTCGATGAGCCAACTTCTGCATCCGGTGTTCGCCGCGTCACCGATCCACTTCTCCGAGCACAATATCTACGCTGCCGAAGATCAGCACCACGTCGGCCACGTCGTGCCCCAGGCACATATCTTCCAAAATCGTCAGGTTGATCAGACTCGGCGGCCGCACCCGGTAGCGGTAGGGATTCGGTCCGCCGTCGCTGATCAGATAAAAGCCCAGTTCGCCCTTGGGCGCCTCGATCCGGCCATAGGCCTCGCCTGGCTTGGGACGGAGGCCGCGAATCTTCGCTTTGGGGTCGATCACCGGGCCAACTGGAATGTCTTTGAGCGCAGCCTCCAGAATCTTGATCGATTCCCGCGCTTCCAGCAAGCGGATCATGAAGCGGTCGTACACGTCCCCGTGATCGCCCAGCGGCACGCGGAAGTTGAAGCGGTCGTAGATGCCGTAGTGATCCACCTTGCGGATGTCGTAGTTCACGCCCGAGGCCCGCAGCATCGGCCCTGTGACCCCGGCATTAACCGCCAGCTCCGGCCGCAGCACACCCACGCCCTGAGTACGCGCCATCAGAATCTCGTTCGAGCGGAGCAGGGCTTCAAACTCGTCGACAAACGCCGGCAGCCCCGCCACGACCTTGCGCGCCTCGTCCAGCCAGGCCGGAGAGGCGTCAACCCGGCAGCCGCCGAAGCGCATGTAGTTGACCATCATCCGCGCGCCGGTGAGTCCCTCGAACAAGTCCAGAATCTTCTCCCGCTGGCGGAAGGCATACATCAGCGGCGTCCCGCTGGCGCCCATATCCTGGATCAGGAAGCCGATGGCCGAGAGGTGATTCTGCACCCGCGTGAGCTCGCCCAGAATCACCCGCAGGTACTCGGCGCGCTCGGGAACTTCCTGGCCCGTAAGCTTCTCCACTGCCAGCGCATAGGCCCAGTTGTTGGTCATCGAACAGGTGTAGTCCAGCCGGTCGGTGTAGGGCATCGAGGCCAAATAGCTGATTCCTTCAGCAATCTTCTCGTGGTTGCGATGCAGATAGCCGAATTCGGGCTTCAGCCGGACGACTCGCTCGCCGTCCAGGGCCAAGTCCATACGGAAGACGCCGTGCGTGGAGGGATGGTGCGGCCCCATGGCCACTTCCAGCAGTTCCCGCTCACCCCGCGACTCAATCGGGGCGGGACGGTTCCAGCCTTCCGGCCGTTCAGTAACGGTTGAGGAATAACTATGCGGCTGGTTCATGCGCCGGCCCCCGTTCCTTGATGGCGTTCTTCCAGAGCTTGGCCGGCCGCCGCTTGATGTGCCTGAGTCCGCTTGAGCACACCATCGTGCGCTGTCGGCTCGTACTCGAAGTCGTCCGGCGCAACGTAATCCCGCCGCATGGGGTGGTCCTTGAATCCCTCCCACATCAAAATCCGCCGCAGGTCCGGATGCCCGGTAAAGACAATCCCGAAGAGGTCGAAGATCTCGCGCTCCTGGAACTCCGCCGACCGCCAGACAAAGGTAAGCGACGGCAACTCCACCTGGTCGGTCCGGTTCACCGTCCGCATCCGGAGGATGACCGGGCCGTGTTTCTTCTCAACCGAATAGAGGTGATAGACGGCCTCAAGATAACCCGGCTCAACGCGCTTCCGCGTCTCTTCGACGGTCTCTTCGACTGACTGTTCCACACCATCCACTGTTTTGGTAACGGTGTGCGTCACTTTCACCTTCTCGCTGATCTCCTTGTCCGGCCAATCCACGCCGGTCACGTTCGAGAGAAAATCCAGCGCCAGTTCCGCATCGTCGCGCAAAAAATTTGCCACTTCAACCGCATGGTCCGGCGTCAGCCTCAGCGAGTGCTGCCCTGAAGGGCTGGGATTGGGCACAATCTCAACGCCCGCACCCGGGATGGCTGACTCGATCGCCGCTTTGATTTCTTCCACTGTCTTCATCAGCGAATCACCACCGGCACCGTCCATACGCCGGGATTGGACGTGGGCTCCAGATCGTGCTCTCCCGGCACAGGCACGGGAAACTCGCCCTGCGCCTCGGCGTCCAGAAAGCGGGGACGGCCTTCGCCGGTCAGGGGCTGCGCGTCAATCTTTTTTTGCAATGTCATAAAAGCCTGAATTAGCGCCTCGGGCCGCGGCGGGCAGCCCGGGATGTGCACATCCACGGGAATATATCGGTCAATCCCCTTCAGCACGTTGTAGCCCTGCTTGAACGGCCCCCCGGAGATGGCACAGGCCCCCATCGCAATCACATACTTCGGCTCCGGCATCTGGTTGTAGAGCCGTACCACCGGAGCAGCCATTTTTTTCGTTACAGTGCCGGAGACAATCATCAGGTCGGCCTGGCGCGGGGACGGCCGGAAGACCTCAGCCCCAAAGCGGGCCAGGTCATAGCGCGCCATGGTGGTGGCAATCATCTC
>CAYQSI010000048.1:0-27989 GCA_964420185.1 uncultured Occallatibacter sp.
AGCAGATTCTCACCGTCGCGAAGAGCGCCGGACAAGTTCAAGGAAGATCCGCCAGAAGGCGTAGCCGTTCCTGATGGCTGTGCTTCTGCTGGCAAAGGCCGTAGAGTTCTCCATTGGCGGTGTTGAGCGCGGCGATCAAGATGGTCTTGGTGTCGGGACAGGATGGGAAGGGGTGAAAAAAGTGGTGATCAGAGGCGCTACTGCATTGGAGGCCCAATCTTAGATTCTATGGACAAATTCGCAGTTCGACCTCGCCGTTCGATCTTCGGGCGGTCAATTCCCTCAAAGAGCCGTCGATCAAAATACCTGCCCAGGCCGCGCATCTACTCGTTCAGATTTTGGATGAGATGAGCCGGGGCAATGCGGTCAAGCTGATTCCCGTTCATGCGGAACTCACAACCCAGGAGGCCGCCGATCTTCTAAATGTCTCGCGGCCGACTCTGATTCACTTGCTCAATGAAGGCAAGATCGAATTCCACAGAGTAGGAACGCATCGCCGTGTACCGTTCAAGTGCGCGCTGGCTTACAGACGGCAGATCGACGCGGAGCGCAAGTCGGCTCTTGCCGAACTCGTGGCATACGATCAAGAATTGGGCATCTGAGGATGGCTGCGCTCATTGCGTTGTATGACGCGAACGTCCTGTACTCAGCCGAGCTCAGAAACTCTCTGATGCACTTGGCGCTGACTGGACTCTTCCGCGCCAAGAGGTCTGCTGCCATTCACGAGGAATGGATTTCAAACCTCCTCAGGAACAGGCAGGATCTTAGCCGTCAAAGACTGGAACGTACCCGCCAGTTGATGGACAAGGCGATTCTTGATGTGCTCGTCGAGGGCTATGAGAATTTGATTCTAAGCCTGAGCCTCCCGGATGAAAATGACCGTCATGTACTTGCTGCCGCCATTCGGGGCGGGGCACAGGTACTTGTCACGATGAATCTGAAGAATTTCTCGCATCGCTTGAAGCACAGGGCTTACCGAAATCAGTGGGCGCTTTGCGGGTGCTGTTTCAGCGAACAACTGAGATCGAACGCAGAATGCGATAGCCGAATTAATCAGGCGACTCTCGGGGAAGAATATGACGTTATCGTATTTATTTACATAAACTTACACGGTTCTAAGTTTTAATCCTCCTCGATAGTTCATAATCTCAGGCCCGAACTGGAAGGAGCATCCATTTCGAAACTTGCGAACTGGGGACTTCCCCCAGTAGACTGAGGTGTGCCAAGTTCGTTTACACTTCCGTCGTTGCAGTTCTCCGGCCACGAGACGTTCCCACTCCGCCAACTTTGGCTCCGCAAGGCATTCGACAAGGTGGCCGGTGCGAAGCCCCGCGCTCCCCGGTCAGTCTTTTCCGACGAAGAATCAATTACCCGATTTGGCGTTGGAAGAAACATGGTAACGTCGATACGGCATTGGAGCCTCGCGTGCGGCTTCATGGACGAAGATTCCACAGGCTACTTTCCAACAGACCTCTCAAAAAGACTTCTTTCGAAAGAGGGCCTTGACCCCTATCTAGAATACCCGGCAACAGTGTGGCTGATTCATTGGAAGCTCGCAGGAATAGGGCTGAAGTCATCGACATGGTGGTTCTTATTCAATTGTGTTGTCCAGCAATCCTTTGATAAAGAATCGCTCTTCCGGGCAATAAGTGCCCACGTGCAGAATATTTCGTACAAGATAAGCGATAGCACGTTGAAGCGTGACATCGATGTTTGCCTCGCAAGCTACCTTCCGCGCACCGCACGCAGCGAGAGTAGCGAAGATGCTGCTGAACCAATTCTCGCGGAGCTACCCTTACTCCAACAGCATATGGGAATGAAGGGAACGTTTACCTTTCGCCGTGGACCAAAGCCCACCCTGCCGGACGCTCTCTTCACGTATGCACTCATTGAATTTTGGGAGCGCTATAATCCGACATCTGCGTTGTCATTTGAACGAATCATGAACGACTATGGTTCGCCTGGGCGCGTGTTCAAACTGGACGAATATACGGTAGGCGAACGCGTCGCTGCGCTCGAACATCTTACGGATGGTATGCTCCGCTGGACAGATACCGCTGGCGTTCGTCAGGTTAGCAAAGGCGCAAACTTCGACGAGGCCATTCTGAAGAGCCGCCTCTTGGAGGCATCGTATGCCTAGATTGTTGAGCGGTATCGTTCAGGTTCGCCAGCAATTTCTTCGTTCAGTGCGGATCGACGCCGATTATGGCCGCACTGATGCGTTAGATGGATTTGTACTACAGCCATCTGCTCGCGCTGCTGTCGAGACACTGGCGCGGCACATCAATGAAACGCAACAACGTGCGTTCACCTGGACGGGGCCGTACGGCGGGGGAAAGTCGTCCCTCGCGCTCGCTTTGTGCTCGCTCGTTAGCCCCGAAAAGCGGATTCAGGATTCGGCCAAGGCTGTTCTTGGTCTCCGGCGCGGAGACCCCATCTTGCGTGCTTTCAACGCATCGCCAAACGACGGCTGGGTTGTGCTTCCTGTCGTTGGCAAGCGTTCGCCTATACAAAACGAAATAGCGATGACAATCGATAGATTGCCGTATCGCCGGAAGAAAGCTAAACAGAGCAGAGACCGAGACGTTATCGCCGAACTGACCGCTCTGGCCGATGCCCCCAAGCGAAAAGGAGTCCTGCTCGTCGTTGACGAACTGGGAAAGTTCTTGGAATCATCCGCTCAGACTGGGGGAGACATCTATTTCTACCAGCAACTTGCGGAAGCCGCTTGCAGAACGCGCGGCAAGTTGGTGGTCGTCGGAATTCTTCATCAAGCATTCGAACAATACGCAACCAGACTAGGCAGAGATGCGAGAGATGAATGGGCAAAGGTACAGGGTCGATTCATTGATATTTCTCTGGCCGCAGGTTCTGATGAAACTATTGACCTCCTCGGAAAAGCGATAGACTCCACGGGTGTGTTGCACTCGGAGACTAGCGCAATCTCCGAGACGATAGCACGATCGATTGGCGAACGGCGCCCTTCGTTATGCAAAGACTTGGATGTCCGCTTGGACCATTGCTGGCCCTTGCACCCGATTACGGCAGTCCTTCTTGGACCGAGTTCCCGGCGTCGGTTCGGTCAGAACGAGAGGAGCATCTTCGGTTTTCTGAACTCCGTTGACCCGATGGGTTTCCGTGATTTCCTGGAGAGCCGTCCTGCCGAACCCTTCAGCTACTATTGGCCGTGGCAATTCTGGGATTATATGCGCGCAAACCTGGAGCCAGCCATTCTAGCCTCTCCGGACGGTCACCGGTGGGCCCTCGGAGTCGAAGCGGTCGAACGAACCGAGGCGAAAGGTGATGCTATTCACCTCAGCCTTGTGAAAACTATCGCGGTTATTGATCTTTTTCGTAATGGGTCAGGCCTTGCGGCTGACGACTCCGTGTTGGCTGCGTGTTTCCCCGAGCAACCTCAAGGAACGATCGTCGCAGCATTGGAAGATCTTGCGAAATGGTCGATCATTGTCTACCGGCGGCACTTGACCGCGTGGGGCATCTATGCGGGAAGCGACTTCGATATTGAAGCGGCCACAGCAAAGGCACGCTCCGAGGTCGATGCTGACGAATTGCAGATCATTGAAGGTCTACGTGACCTTGCGCCCGTTCTTGCAAAGAGGACGTACCAGGAGACGGGCGCGATGCGTTTCCTCCAGCGCAGCATCGTAAGATCCGACGCCATTGAGGCGTATTTGAATGTGCGCAAGGTACCGCAGGGAAGTTGTGGTGAATTCGTGCTCACGATACCAAGTCGTGGAACCACGCTTAGGTCGTCACAGATGCTTGCACGCAAATTGGCAGGCGTCCATGCGGATAAAGGCGTAGTGATCGGCGTGCCGAGAGAGGCGAATCGTATTGCGGAGGAAGCAAGAGAACTGTATGCTCTCCAGCGCGTCTATACGACCCGTACCGAACTCGAAAGCGACAAGGTGGCGGCGCGCGAAATAGACGCGCGAATAGTGGCACTCAAGTCAGAGCTCGAAGACATGCTCCGCGATTCGTTCTCCACAGCCAAGTGGTATTGGAATCCCGATGCAACCGAAGCTATCGAATCGAAGAGTCTTTCTATGATTGCCTCTAGGGTGGCCGAAGCGCGGTATCCCGAGGCTCCAATTCTCTTAAGCGAACTCATTAACCGGGATTCACCGTCGTCGAACTCTGTAAAGGCGCGCCGTGATCTGATGCACCGGATGCTCCACCGAGCGACGGAGCCGAAGCTCGGATATACAGGTTATCCGGCTGATGCCGGGATTTATTTTTCAATTCTCAAGAGTACGGGCCTACATACACAGCGCGATGAGGAGCATTGGGCGTTCACGCCTCCTTTAGGATCAAGTACAGGACGCGGCATGAAGGCAGTATGGAAGGCGGCTAACCGTCTTCTGCTGCACAAGGGGGGCGCATGTCGTCTCTCAGATCTGTACGCACTGTGGACCGACCCACCATTCGGAGTGAAGGCGGGCGTGCTGCCGTTGCTCGCGCTGGCATACTTCCTGGCCAATAGCCGATCCATCGCGCTGTATCACGAAGATGTGTTTGTTCCGCATCTCACCGAAGTGCATGTGGACGAGTGGTTGCAAGATCCGTCGCGGATCACCTGGAAGTACTTCGAGATCGACTCGAGCCAGCAGGAAATGATCGGAGACCTGTCCAAGTCCTTATCGAAGCTCCTGGGGCGCGCAGTTGCGGAAGTACCGCTAGAGTTGGCTCGAGCCCTGGTCTCGCTCGTTGTCGATCTACCTGAATGGACCAAGAGAACATCGCAATTATCCCCAAGGTCCAAGCAGGTGCGGCAAGCGCTGTTGAAGGCTACTGATCCCCATCGCGTTCTCTTCATGGACCTCCCCGCGATGCTTGAGCAAGAAGGCGGTCCATCCATCGTCGAGTCCATAGCTAACTGCATTGCCGAACTTAACGATGCCTTTCCGAGAATGTTAAGAGCCATTGAAACAAAGATTTTTCAGGTTCTTGACCACAAGGGGTCTATTGAGGACCTGAGGCGCCGGGGATCCACAGTCACAGGAATATCAGGGGACTTTCGGCTCGACGCGTTCTCCGTTCGTCTCGCAAGTTACGAAGGAACGCTCGGTGATGTGGAATCACTGGTGTCGTTGGCGGTCAACAAGCCGTCACGTGATTGGACAGACCGTGACATAGAGTTGGCGTTTGTTCAGCTGGGGACATGGGCATTCGAGTTCCGCAAGGTGGAAACGATGGCCCCACTCCGCGACCGGCCAGCGACAAGACACGCTTTTGCCGTCGTGTTCGGCCCCGGCGACGGGAGTAAGGCAACATCCCGTTCATTTGATATTGCCTCTTCGGATCTACACATCGTCAAGCGCTTGGCGGACGAATTCCGATCAAAGTCAGACGGCATCGAATTGGATGTATTTCTCGCAGCTCTTGCAGAGGCTGGCGCTCAGGCCGCGGGTCGGGAAGGAAGGGCGTAATATCAGATGGCACAAAGACATGTTCTGGGACTATCCGGAGGCAAAGACAGTGCCGCCCTCGCGATTTTCATGCGAGAGCACTATCCAGATCTCGATATCAGTTATTTCTTTACGGACACCGGGAAGGAGCTTCCGGAGGTCTACGAGTTTTTGGGCAAGCTGGAAGGATTCCTCGGACGCAAGATACTCCAACTAAATCCTCAACGAACGTTCGATTTTTGGTTACGTGAATACAAGAATTTCTTGCCCTCTGCCCGTACTCGCTGGTGCACTCGACAGCTGAAGCTGCTTCCGTTTCGCCAATGGATCAAGCCATGGCTCGAGGCGGGGGACGAGGTGATTAGCTATGTGGCTATTCGAAGTGATGAAGATCATCGGGAGGGATATAGTTCAACGCACGATAGACTTCTCATCAAGATGCCGTTTCGCGAGCAAGGCGTCGACAAGGAAGGCGTATACGATATTCTGCGTTCGTCTGGAATCGGCCTACCCGCGTATTACGATTGGCGTTCGCGGAGCGGATGCACGTTCTGCTTCTTTCAGCAGAAGATCGAGTGGGTACGCCTAAAGCGTATACATCCAGACGCCTATGAAGAGGCAAAGGGATACGAAAAGACAGCACTTGAAAATGGATCTCCTTTTACGTGGAGCCAAGGCGAATCACTCGTTGACCTCGAACAGCCCGAACGGATCGCCGCGATAGAAGCGGATTTCGAAGTCCGGCGCCAACGCGAACGCGCAGCACGACGGATGAATCCCCTCCGCGTTCTCCCGACCACAGGTGAACCGGAAGACATTGATGATCTGTATTTGGCGGACGAGGGGAATGGGGCCTGTCTCATCTGCCACAAATGAGGAAACCTATCCCAGCGACATCAGACTGGTGTGTCTTCTTTCTTGCGGGATTCCTCCTCGACTCTGACCCTGAAGCTGCTTTAACTGCTTGAGGAAATCGGGAGCCGCAGTGCCATTGAAATCCATAGTCAGTTGCCCTGTCTTCGATTGACTCAGTCGTACCGGCAAGCCATTCTCCACGCCATGCGCTTGCCGAAAATCACGCAGTACGCTTATTCTCATTCGTTGTTGTCCGCGCGAATTGCCTCAACAGCTTGGATGACCTCTTCATCGGAAAGGAAGGGGGCTTGAGCGAAAACCAACCCTTGCTCCCCATTAAGTTTCGCTGCCAAATGACCTTTACCTAGAAGCAGCTCGGCCCCAGGGCGATCCATTGCGATCTTCGAGGTCGCTTCGCTAGCCACCTTGAGAATGAGGCGATTGCCCAGGTTTTCACGCAACTGCATTGGCATAACGTCCTTGTCTGGCCGCTGAGTGGCAAAGATCAGATGGATGCCGGCCGCCCGGGCCTTTACACCTAGCCGTTGGACAGCCGCTTCCACTGCTGACTTGTATTGACTATCGAACATCCAGTCCGCGAACTCATCATGGATCAGGAAAACCATCGGAAGGCGTTCTACCTTTGCCATCTTGGCATTGTAAGTTGGAAGATCCCTGGATCGAGCAGAAGCGAAAAGGCCGTAGCGCCGCTCCATTTCCTCAACCAAGTCCTCGAGGATCTTGCGAGCCCCCTCCTTCGTAATGACGATCTTTCCCCGCATATGGGGCAGATCCTCCAACGCGACATAGTCCACACCCATCTTTGGATCGATCAGAACAATTTGGGCAAGGGCTGGCGGATTGGTTGCGGCGATGTCCAAGAGCATGGCCTGGATCAGGACAGACTTGCCACTGCCGGTGGCTCCGGCCACAAGCGAATGCGGGTCGTGAGAGGAAAGCCCGCCAAACTCCGTACCGAGGTTCAGATAAAGCAACGCTCCGTTAATCTCCTGGACTCCAAGGAGGATCGAGGTATTTATGCCCGCCCGATTCCTGTTTAGAGAACGACGAGCCCAGAGATTCCAAAGAGACACGGACTGGCGCTTTTCGCTGGCCATCGTCACTACGATTTCGCCAGGCTTGGGTTGCACAGTCACGAGATTGATGGCGTGCGTTGTCAGCAGCTGTGTGCGCTTCGCCTCAATGTCCTCGACGCGCAGCCTGTCCGAGCCTGCTAGTCGGACAAGGCACCCGTTCGGAGTCAGACGAGTTCCCAAGATCCTCGCTTGCAACCCGTAACTGTTGAGGGCGGCCTTGAGCTTATTGGTCGTTTCCTCTGCCCAGGCCAAACGCTCATCCTCGGCGGCTGTTGATGCTGCAGTTTTCGACGTTATGAGAAGTTCCAGAGCGGATCCGCAAGATGCCATTTGTATTGGTGGCACGGGATGTGCTTCGCCAGTAATGCACTCAGGCTCGACATGGCGGGCTCTTTCTTGGAGAGTAGTCGAGCGCTCGGTCTCGGCGACTTCTGCCGAATTTGCCACAATGTCTGAAGTCTCCTGCGGAAAGGGCTCAGTGGCCGCTTTCTCTGGATACTGCTCAAGCAGGCCAACCAACGCGCCCCAAACGACGCGAGCGGAGGGAAAGCGCAGATCGACAAAATCCCACGGCCGTGCTGAACCAAGCGTTTGACGGATCGAAGTGCATGCTGTTCTCTTAGCATAGGCTTCGGCAAGCAACCGCACCTGAGGGCGTTCGAACACCTCTTGCCAAGCCTTGATTCCATCTGTGTCATCGACAAGAATCTGCTCAGAAGCTGCCGGGCCGTTTGCAGGGTCAGCCGAATGTACGAATACATGCGAGTATCCTCGCAGGGAAATTTTCGCTTCTCCGTCGCGGAGCTTGGCCCTCGCACGTTCCAGAAGGCCAGAACAGCCGATAGGAATGTCTGCGTCCACCAAAAGGTCCGCTAGGCGCGCCAGCCAAACGTCGCGGTCCAGCCTACCAGGGTCACCGAAAAGAGCAGTGCGAAATGTCGAAAGCGTCGCCATCAACTGAGCCTTAGAGGATCGTTTGGCTTCTGCTGCATTTACTAGGCCGACATATTTGGATTCAACAACAGCTACGTGCAGAACGGGACCTTCGTCCAATTCCTCCACGCAAAGGCCAAGGATGTCTGCGATGCGGTTCTCCTTCTGTGCGAGCCAATCCGCGTAGTCGTCCAGAAGAAAAAACACACAAAACGAAGGCCGCTGGCCGTTCCCAGCTAGGCCGCGAAACTCCTCTTCGATGAGCCGCCGGCTTAGTACGAGCCCTATCATCTCCCCAGCAGAGACACCGCGTTTGGCTGCCCGCATTACGATGTCCCCTGAAATAGAAAGGGCGTCTTTCTTCATCTGGTCCGCCAACGCCGAAATTTCGTCCGAAGATAGGGACAAGCCCAGTTCCCCTAGACGCCTCTTGGCAAGTACGCCGAGAAGACGTAGCTCCGAGGTGGAGCTAATGATCGTGTTATGGCCGTTTGTCGAGGCCCTTCGGTAGCGCACTACGGTCACACCATTGGCCTGCAACTGTCGCTTGTCGAGAAGTTCGTCGTAGCTCGCCACCCAATCGGCTAGGGCATGCGCGTCGTCAAGCGTAGCTTTGATATCCATGTTTTGAAGAGAGATGCGACGCGCTGGAAGGAACTGTTCGCCAGGAACCATATCGGTCTGCCGAACGACCGATGCGACGGCTCCGACATAGGCCCATCCAGAGGCTGTCTGCTGTGGGCAGGTGAGAAAAGTGGTTGACTTAAGCTCGTTCTCGCCAGAAACGCTTCGGTAGGACCAGCGCGATGGGACGTGCTCAAGCGTTGGCCTGTCGTTCGTCCAATCGACCCGTATCCACTCCTCGTCGGCCGTCCGCGAGACAACATCGTGGAGAAAAGCAATATCGAACGGACGAAAACCGCCGCCCGTCTGCAATGGGGTTGCCAAAGGCGTTGCGACCGAAATCCTTAGCCTCGACATGAAGTTTTCAGAGGTTTCCCTGACCACTGGTAGATCGGGATCGTCTCCGGTCTTGCTTACCAATTCTGCATACACCCGGCGCAGCTTGGCTTGGTCGCGATGTCGCACAGAGATATTACACTGAAAGTCCGTGTCTAATTGCATTCCTGAGAGTTCACGAACCACTGCGAGCGGCAATCCTGCTGCGTCGGCGTTGTAGAGCAGCACGCTGAGGTTTGCACTCTCGTGCGGCTGCAAACTGATATAGCGTTCGAGGAGCTCTCGGACCTGTTTGGATGCCTGGGCTGGATCCGCGTCTGTAAGCTCGTCGTCTGCGGAGCGCACAGGGCGTTCAAATAAGCTGTATTCGTTCACTGTGCTACTCGCGCTGACCAAGGTCGGGACACCTCCTTTGAACGCAACGGCGATCTCCGGATAGAAGGGGTGGGCAAGCTCTTCTGCGAACTCCCGAAAAAAGATGCCACGGTCTCCAAATAGAACGTTTTTCCCAGTCAGAATGTGGGCCACGAGACCTGCGACCCGGCTGGTCTTTACCGCCAACGCCTTCATGCGCTCAGGATGCCACGGTGGTAGGATCAAACACGGTTGGTCTCCGGCCACACGTACCGTTCCGACCGTAAGCACCTCGGATACGAGTCGAGCCCGACAGACATCACCGCGTGCGTGGATAGCTAATGAGCGTAATAACGCCGCGAACGAGTCGGCCTGACGGCTAACCGAGTCACTATGCAAGCCCACATTTATGAAATCATCTATGGCTTTGGCGTAGTCCTTTTCAAACGTCTCCCAAGCTGCGCGAATCTCAGCTTTCTGCTCCGGCTGGATACGATTCTCATTGGCTAAATCGTCTATCCTCCGTTTAATCTCGGCTCGTTGGCTGCGCAATTTGCTAGCTGGAGGAACGAGTGAGCCGGCATCCCCATAAAAGGTTGCTTCAAGCGTAGAGGTATCGAGAAGTGAAACGCTTTGGACACCACCCTTCTCGCTTACGAGTCGCCGCGGCACCTCCGTACAGCCAATCGAGCCTTTTTCCTGAAGACGAAGCATGTCATCCCGTAGGGACAGCCCGATTGACTCTGGGCGAAAATTCCATACGAGTTGGGTCTTGTCAACGACCCTCTCGACCCCCTCGGAGGGCGACTTGTCGACGAGTGCAACCTCGAACTTAATCTGAACCGCGTGCTTCGCCACAGAGGAACATTTTTTGACTCGGTTTTTGCGGATCTCCTTTTCTCGGGAGATAAACGCAGGATGGTCGAAGAGCGGATCTAAAAGATTTCCTGCCCCCATTCGGGTGACACACCACTCGACTCGAGTCCCCATCAAACATTTAAGCCCGCGAAACATTACGGAGAAAAAGGCGCCAACATCTCCGTTGAACCGCTCGCGCCACTCGGTCCGCCCTTTGGTTACGGTGAAGCGCAGGATTCGCTCGCCAGCAGGCTCAGCGGCCCCGACGGCAAGCCTGTAGGCAACAGCAACGAATCCTTCCAGAAAGTTGTGGCATTCGACCGGTTTGCCAAAAATAATCTTTTCCCAGCGGGCGAATAATTGCTTGTCCTTTTCGATGTGGCTACGGTGCAGCTCGAAAAATACCTCGTCGTCATCGTTCCACTCGTTACGTTTTTCTCGGGCACGCAGTTCTTCGAGGTGCCTGCGCCAAACTGGATCGAGAATGTCCGGGTCATCGCAGTCGTTGTCGAAAAAATATAGGGTTGAGTCGGCCAGGCCATGCTGGCGATCTCGGCTCTTCTCGAAGATCAGATGGACACTATCTAACTCCCATTCGAGATGCGCAACTTGAGAAATCGCGATCGGGTCGCCGGGCTGTGCCGAGATAAACGACTTAAGTGCAACCCGCGCATCGTCTTGGATCACTCCCGAATTGTCCTCCAAGCGCTGGGTAAGCTCCTCTGGATCGATTGGCTGCCCATTCGGGCGCATCTTAAGTAGAAGCGGAGCTCGGTTAGCAAAGAGTTTCTCGAATGCTTTGCGCCAAGTTGAATAAGTTTGGCCGTAGGTTTTTGTGTTCGAAAATAGCGAGGAGTCTCGCGGCAACCCGGCATCGGGAAGTGCCCAGCCGAGTGATTCGCGAATGGGCCACCCCTTGTCTTTGATCGCCTCCGCAGTCGAAGCGCAGAACCTCCCAAGCTGGCTGAGCGAAAGCTCCGAGGCCGACAACACCCCACTTAATGCAGCTTGAAATACTGCGCGATCCTCTGGTGTCGGAGCGATTCCGGTCGTATGGCAGGTAGCCTCGACCCAGGCCTCGACGTTTGTACGGAATTCTCTAGCTCCAAGGGCGGTCACATGGCCAAGCGTGTCGGCAAGGTTGTGCTCATTCCCGTTGGCAGTTAAGAGCGCCTCGCGCTCCGTGCCCGCGTTGCGCACTGCTCCAGCGTTGAGACTTGTAACCGCTTCAGTAGGCATGTCGTCTAGACCTTCGACCAAAGACGTCGGGATCTTTATGTCAATTCGTGCAGCCAAATCGGGAATGTCGTATATTGCATGGACGACCGCTGAAATCTGCGCGGGAGCGAGTTTATCTAGGCGAAAGAGCGCCGCCGAATCAGGCAGCGAGCCGTCACTTTGGCGGGCATCCACCAGCCGACCTTGGAGGATATTGGCACCGACACGCCCAATGATGCTGTCGACGATCATGCGGTCTCTCCTGTGGTGACAAATGGGTTCTCAACGAACGAGCAGGAGTCAGATAGTCGCCGCACCAGCCCAAGTCCTACCAGACGAGCTTCGAGGTTTGCTCGGTTCTCACTCAAAGCTTCTTGGTCAACAAGTCTTTCCCTAACTAGATGGGCGCCTTCTGCGTCACCGATAACGAATCCGTATCGAGTACGGAGCTCGTGGAGAAACTCATCGAACTGCATCCGCTCATCCACAATCGACACAACGAGTGTTTTAAGTAGACGGTCGTTCGGCGCATAGCGGGTGCGGCGGGAAAGGCGTCTCGAGCTCAGTCCAATCGCCCGAGACCAAGCTGTGTGGATATTTCCAACGTGCTGGCCGTGTCGCGACTCCGCCTTCTCGGTGAGGCGCTTGACAAGTTCGTCGCCCGCCATTTGTGAATAATCTGGCTCATCCTCGTCAGGCGTGGCCGACGGCCACTGAAACCTCGAACGCATCAGGTTGCCGCATTCTCCGGGTGGGTCGACCGAGGATAAGGCTGCTTCCCATTCTGGAGTCATGCGAACGCTCTCGATTTCGGCCCGAATTGCTCGCACCGACAGCGCTTGGTTCGCTTGGTAGGACTCGCCGGAGAGCGCCCTGACCTTCGTTCTCTCGCGGGAGACAATTTCGCAGACGATCTCCACCGGATCGGTGTCTCCAGCGACATCCTTGCCACGCTCAAGAAAATACAAAAAAAGATTCAGCCCTGCGCTAGTGATCATATGTTCGAGGGCGTCATAGACTGGCATGTCGCGAGATAAAATCGCGTTCCAATCGGCACATAGCCTGTCGTAACGGGGATGCGAGGCCAGTGGCAAATACCCGGTCTCCCGTTCGGTGTCCGCAGTTTGCACCGGACCTTGGAGAACACGGACCAAACGGTTCATCGGTGCGTTCACATCGAACAACCTCGAGACGAGCGTTCGCCCCAAATCGGCTCCATCCCGTGCACGGCTCAGCATCAGATAGAGTAATTCACCGGTTCTCGCGAAGAACCGACGGTCGTTCGACGCCCCATTCGGTCCAAACCGCAGGTCCTCGTAGAGGGCGTCTGGACCGAAGGGAAACACAAATTTCGAACTCCAGCGCTTGTTGCTCTTGTCCTCAAATGCAGATGACCGCAGCAGTTCAATTGTCCTAGCAAAGTCGTCAAAGCTCGAAAAAGCAGAGCTCAAATAATCAAAGTTGTCGTCTTCTAGTCCAGTCGAGTTAGCAACGAACAAATTCCTCCAAGCGTCCCACTTGTCGGAGTCGGGAACGGCTCGAGCTCGGATGGCCTCTACATATGGATTGTTGAATAACAGCGAGCGTAAACGGATTTGCCGCTGGGGCTTATAGTGCACTTGTTGATCCGCCCTAGTGGACAATGGGCTATCAATATTCGACCCCAAGACGCAAAGAAACTCCAGGACGGTCAAATGCGGAAGCTGTTCGTCATAGAGTCGGTGTCCCCAGATGTGCTCGTCGACCGCAAAGTCGACCCCGTCGATGCGCGGTCTCATGCTCCCACCCTCACGCTAACCGGCCGGGAGAATCCATGGCCGCTGTTTTCAATTTCGATGAAGTTAAGGGTCAACGCGCCTGCTTCTTCGTCCACCTCGTCATCCCCTGTACGTGCCTCTGTGCGGATTAGTTCGGACTTGCGAAGAAGCTTGGCCTTGAATGCCAGCATGTCTTCAAGGCATTCGTTCGAAAAGCTTCCAGGTAGAGATCCCTCCGCGACACGACATAGAAATTCGAAGCGTACAGGCGAGAGATTGAAGGCGACTGAACCGCCCCCTCCGCGGACCAAAGCCACGTCGATGATCGGATGCTCCATTTGTTGATCGAGCTTCATATGCATCCCCACCCCTCCTTGACGCCGCGCAGGTGTTTCGGTGTCGCAAAGAACACTGATTCGGGACTGGGTGAAGCCTCCGGAGCTTGCGACGAACAACCGGTCGATGTTCTCAACTAGTAGGCCGGTCATTACCCGATTCAGTCCCTTTACCAGCCGATAGCGGACCGCGTCACTTACTGGGTGCCTGTTTTTCAGATCTGCAATCAGTCTTAGGTAGTCTCCCCCAAAGTTGAATGCGGTCATGCCCCAGTATGGATAGTCCGGCTCACCCTCCGGCAGCGTGAAGAACAAGCGACGACGCTGGGACTCAAGACACGCGAGAAAGTCGGCGGCCCCATCCTCAAGGCGAGCTTCCTCGTCTCCTTCTAGGTATCTCGTTTGCGCGGCGATGTACGACGCTGTGGCGCCATAAACTGAGTCGGCCCGAACCAACCGATCGAAGGCACTCGCGAATTTTGAATCATCTGCTCCGTATACTAACAATCCATCGGAAGCACTATTAGTTTCCTTGCCTATTCCGAAGGCGGCTAAGGCGCGGAAGACTTGCCGATCATTCCTCCGCCGTTTGGGGAGGTTAGCCCCAAAAACGTTGTCGTAGACGCTCCCTTGCTCAATCCGACCAACGCTTTGCAACTTGGCCACTTCCGTACACGACAGAATCCCCTCCTTGGCATCGCGGTGGCCGAGGATCATATTTGACGCGAGAGCTAACAGGTCGCGCACTGGAAGATGCCAGCCGTTGTGGCGCGCAATCTCGACTAAATCGCCGAGTCGCTTAGCGAAGCGCCCGTCGTCGTACTGCCCCAACAACCTCTCCTTGTTTTCGAAGATGGGACAGATGCGTCCACTGTTTCTACACGAGCATCCTGCGCACTTCGCCCACTCTGGATGGTTAGCAACCGCCGAAACGACCTCGGTCAGCGAGTGTCGCTGCCCGGTACGACTCAAATCGATGATGGTCAGGCGTTCTGGAGCGGATCCTGCCAACAGGAAGGAGTCCTGTATCGGTTTGCGCAACGGGTGCTCTCTGCCTTGCCGATTACCAAGGTCGCGCAAACGCTCGAGGATCTGCCCGTGGTTTGCGGCGATCACTAGGATGACCGAGTCATCTCTGCCAAGTACCGTCTTCTCTAAGGTTTCGAGGATTTCGTCGCTCTGCTGTTCGTCACTAATCTCGCTGAGATCCTTCACGAACTTGACACTGCGCCCATCTGGAAGGATCTGACATTTGACCGGGTTTGAACTGGCCCAAACTTCGGCTTTTCCGCCCAAGGACATCCAAAGACTACGACAGTGATAGGTCTTCCCGTCTCCGGCTGTGCCGGCGATCAGAATTGATCCCGGGAGCTGGGAAGCGATCCTCTGCTTTATCTCTTCGAGCTGCGGGCTAGCCAAAGAGATCGGCTGGACCCTTGCTCGTCCCAAAGCTCCTGTGACGTATTCGTCGAACAGGTTCAGGTCGTTTGGCGTTGGACCGTAGGAACGCAAAAAGCGGATCCACGCCGCTGCCGGTAAAGACCCGGAGTCCGACTGCTGTCCGAGAGAGGTGTTTTCAGTCATGACTGTACCCAATACAATTTGTTAGCCCAAGGAGAGGACTTTCGGGGGCATCTTTGCTGTTGACTTTACTCAGGACATTATATGCGCCCGACATGAAGGCCATTGAGAACCATGCGCCTCGGAGCGTGTCAAGGAGTTTGAGACAGGTGGCTCGAGAGTTTAGTGTCTAAAAGCTTGGATCTGAAGCGGAAATGGTGGTTGAAGGGTCGGTGGAAGAAGGCGCTCCGAGGAAAAGTCCAAGAGCGGGACTTTTCCACCCCCCTTGGAAATCCCGCAAGCGCTACGGGATTCCCACCCCTTCCACCGCCCGAGTGGCGACGGCCAGGTTTGGAAGAACGACCAGAGAGAGTGAGTGGCACTGCCAACCCACGTGATTCCTATGGAGCCGCAAGCTCTTTTTTCGACGACTGTGGTGTGGCGGGTTGATCCAGACTGTGGTGGGCTGGGGCGGATGGTTTGGCCGAGTGTGCGTGAACCGTTCGGGGCTGCGGGCATAGGCCGCTTCGAGATCCTGTTGTCACTGTTCGATGACCTGCCCAGCCATCCCGCAATGCAGCATTTCCGGGGTAGGCAGGACGATCCCGCTATGATGATGCTCCTGCTTGTACCACGGGAAACAGCGCTGGCCAAAGTCGCGCGCGTCCTCGATGCAGCCGAAGCGCTCCAGGAACTCGGGCCGGTACTTGAGCGTTTTGAACTGGCTCTCCGAGTAAGGATTATCGTCCGAAACGTGGGGGCGATTGTGGGTTTTGGTGATGCCCAGATCCGCCAGCAACAGAGCTACCGGCTTGGAGGTCATCGAGGTACCGCGGTCGGCGTGGATAGTCAGATCGCCGGTCACGATGTCTTGTTTGGCGCATGTATCGGCGATCAGGCGCTTGGCCAGTTCGGTGGCTTCGCGGGGCGCCACCATCCAGCCCACCACGTATTGGCTGAAGATGTCCAGGATGACGTAGAGGTGGAAGTGGGTCCACCTGGCCGGTCACAGCAGCTTCGTTATATCCCATGACCAAACTTGATTGGGGCTGGTGGCCAGCAGCTCCGGCTTCTTGTACTGCGCGTGACGCAGCTGGTTCCCACTTCGCCGGTGACGGTTGCGGGTTCGAGAGCTCCGCTGCGCGAAGACGTATACGACACAGAAGCCGATGAGCACGGGCGCTAGCTTGTCGCTCGGCTCGCCTGGCTCCTCGTCGCGTCGCCGCTTGGTGCCAATCATCGAAGCCTGAATCGGAATGCCTTTCTGGCCTTTCCGACGTAACAGCTATGGGACCTTTCTATTGTTTATGAGCAGTGTAGAGGTTCGGTTTGAGGCAACTCGAAACGAAGAGCCTGGTCAGGTATGCGTTCGTTAGTTCCTTCGCGTTGCCTGCTCGCACCACAGTACCCACCTATCCACGTTCATTTTGTGGGCGATGGCCCTGTCCCTCTTGTCTCGACTAAGATACCAAGCGAAGGGAAAGAAAGCGAGTGGGCAAGCAACACAAACAACAATACACACCGCCACAAGAAGTGTGCTTGGGCCATCCGGGTAGGGCGGATAGCCAGGCATCCCTGGGTAGCGTGATTGCAGATGCCACTGCTGTTGGCTCCTCGCGATTGCCTCGCGCTTCTCTCTTGCCTTAGCCTTGCGTACATTGTTCTGCTGCGCCCACCTTACTCTTCGGTACACACTAGGTCGCATGGGTTCTCCTGGTTCTCTGTTGGTTGGTGCTACCCATTATCGGCGCAATATTGGAATAGCGTTCAGAGAGCCGGAATGTGCTCGTGAAGACAAGAAAACGACTCAATTGGAAGCCCGTAGACGCGTTTTCTCGGAGTGCCCTGTGGGGTAGGTATCCCCTTTTGCTTCACGCCTCAGATCAAAATCCGCTCCACCTCGTCCAGGCTCATCTCGTCCCGCCGGCGGTCGTAGAGCTGCGTCGTGCGCGTGCTGGCGTGATTGGCCATGGCCGCGGCCATTTCCAGCGTGCCACCATTTTTCAGGTAGGCGATGATGCCGGTCGCCCGCGGAAGCTGTGGTTGCCGATCTTCGTCTGGATCCCGGTCGCCGCGGCGCGCCGGCGGATCATGGCGTGGGCGTTAGCCTGGAGCAGGGAGGTGCGGGTGAGCTGGCCGGTGCCGCGCCCGATGGTTCGGAACAGCGGCCCTTTGGGGTCGCCGGCCAGGCCGGCGCCGTCGATGTAGGTAATGAGAGCCTGCTCGAGATTGTGGCGGCAGGGCATAGCGTGGTCCTTCCCGCCCTTTTCATGGAGCCGCACCCATAGCCGCCGGTTCTGCGTGAATACGTCCTCCAACTTCATCCCCAGGGCCGCCCCGATGCGGGCGAAGCTGTAGACCATCAGCGAGATCAGCGCCCGGTCCCGCAAGCCTGCCGGCGTATCCGCGTCGATGCTGTCCAGCAGCGCCCGCGCCTCGGCCGGCTCCAGCACCGCGGTCTTGCCCACGCGCACCACGTGCCGCGGCCCGCGCACCGAGGCCACCGGATTAATTGGCACCACCTGGCCAACGACCAGCCAGTCGAAGAGATGCCGGATGGCGGCGAGCTGCTGTTTGACGCTGGGCGCCGCGATCTCGCGCCCCTGCAGCTTGATCCAGCTCGCCATGTGCAGGGGCTGAACCGCGACGAGCGAGGCCACGCCCTGGTCCTGGCACCATGCCAGAAACTCGCGCATCGCCCGCGCGTAGGCCCGCCGCGTATGGGGGTTGCGGATCTGCGCGGTGAAGAACTTCAGGAAGCGCACGCTGGCACGCTCGCCGGCTGAGGCGACTAGAGCAGGCAACACCGAAGTCGAGATAGGAACGAGTTGGTTCACTTTGATTTCAGTTTGCTTGTTTTGTGGGTGTTGCACTCGGGGGGGGCTGCACATGAACTCGATATCCGGTGCACGTTGTAAAGGAAACTTCTGCTTGCCTCAAGACCTTGAGCTAGACAGCTAACAAAAGTCAGAAATGCCGCTATGAGTACGATCCACTTTTGCCATTCCTTCAGGTTGAGCGCCTGCCACCATTTGCGATTTTCAATCTCGCGCAGATTCTTATTCAAAGCGGAGAACCACTCGGACGACCCCTCGGGGTACTGCTCAGGCCGGTCTGATCCTTCAGTCATGCTCTCTCCTCCATACAACTGATAAAGGACATTGTCATACATAGCGATTACACCAAAAGGTGTTACACAAAAAAGTGTCACTTTCTGAATTATTTGGCGTGTGCGGTGGTGGAGGGAGGGCGGTTCCCGTGCGCTCTGATGCCAAGCCAGGACCAGGGCAATTTTGCCACAGGTTGCGGCAAAATTGGCTTCTCCAACCAAGCAGCGCCGGCGGCCGGCGGCGAAATAGCCGCCCGCTTCGGATTCGCCAGATCCACCCTATGCCGCACAGTCAGCAAGCCTGTTGCTTGAGCCATGGTCGGTTCCGCGCCGGGCATGGGAGCTTACGCCAAATAATTCAGAAAGAACTGCGCCATTTAATTCGGAAAGTGGCAAGTATACGGAGTTTAGTGAGTTTAGCTTTTTTAGATAAACTCGCGCGCCGTTCTCAGCATGGCCTGGCGTGGGAGGGTGTGGGTCTTGGGTTGTCTTTCCTGTCTTTTGAGAAAAACTGCCCGTCTGATTCGGATTGGACAGCCGTCTATTTCGGATTGGAGCGGCACTGTTCTTTAAAAAGTTACTTACGCATAGGCTGTCAGAACGAAGCTGCCGGCACCGCGATCGCTGCGGCAGTGGCTGGCGTGTAGTTTTTAGGCCGGAATAGTGTGTGATTCACACTCGGACGGTCCCCAAAAAACGGAGGGAACTCCACTGAATTTTTCGAATCTATGGTATTTCTGAAAGTTGATCGCCGCCCGAGCACGATTTGCCCGAATTTCCGGATCTGAGGCATAGCACAGCTATGGAACCGCTCTTTCATTTCGCGCTCGTCCTGCTCTCCGCCGGAGCGCCTCGGCTGGCGGCCGTCATTGTCGTTGCTATTGCCCTGGCTGTCGTGGGCCCGGTCAAGCTGAGCCTCAGCATCGGCGATCGCGCCAGTCGGCCAGTGCAGCAAGACCCTCGTCCGATCGCCGGGCCCGCGCCCGACTGTACCTTTGCGGATAACACTGCAGCCCCGCGGTTGTCGGAATGAGATTCCAGCTTGAGAGATCATGGATACAAATGATCGGACAAATCGAATTGACTCCGGCCGAACAGAAGCTGGCCGAACAAATTGTTTTCGACGTACTCCAAAAGCCGTTGGAATACGAGGAGACCCGGAAAAACGGCGAGCGTGCGGCCGCATTGGTAAACGGCTTAATAAAGCGGGAAGCTATTCCGGAGGAGCGACTGCGCTATTTCGCAGATCCCGAATACAATCCCGGACGCAGCAAGGAGTCTCGCTTCACGTATTTCCGGAATAACGCTGGCAGTATCGAAGAAGTATTTCAGCACCCTCACTTCCTGCCATATCTGCACTACTTCATCTATGGCGCTGACCTGCCTACGGAACTGAAGCAGGAGTTTTTAAAGAAGGCCGAGGATTCCTGGATAAAATCTGGCGAACTGGCGAAGTTCGCGCAACAGCTCGTCCGCAAGTACAACCTCGAACGCCACCCGATGAATTACCGGCTCAAAGAGGCGTTCTATCGGTTGGCCCTTGATTGCGGTTGCACTGAGGGAACCGCCCGATCTGTGCGGGAAGCCGTCATGAAGGTGAAATGAGATTGAGCTGGGTCGGGTCGGGACTGGATCCGAGTATCGCTTCGCCTGCCCTTTATACGCCGTTATATGAGGCGCGCATAATTATGCGCGCCTCATATAATCCAATGGATAGAGCGCCAGCTTAGAAGGCCGTGCTCTATGTTCTGCCCTTTGCGCGCAGGCTTCCTTACTTTGCCGCTGGAGGTTGCGATCTTCGATGATCTCCCGCTCCTCTAAAATGCCGACTTGCATCAGCTCCGGCACCTGGTCACAAGGCGTCGACCTCTTCATGTCACCGAAAATGTGCAAAATCTCAGCGAGAGCGGTCACTCATCGTTCTCCTTCTATTTTGATTTGCGCTGGACCTGCGAATTTGATCTTGACTCCGGCGGCGAACCAGATCGCGAACAGGCCTACGCAGCGCCCGTAGCTGAAGTGGTCCGTGCCAAAGGTGGCATGGATGGCGCCGGCGCCAAAGACGCGGTTGACCAGCCACGCAAGCGGGAAGGACATTACAAGGGCGGTCAGCACCCTTGTGATCGCGATTGTCGCAAGAACGCCCAGGGCGGACCAGCCGGTTAGGAGGGAGTGGTCTGTCTTTCTAACTGTCATCATCAAACTTTCCTTTCTAAAAACGATTGGCGCCGGTTTGGCCAACTGTTTCGTTCCCCATAAATGACTCTTCCTTTGCGGCCCGCACGCCGTGCGAAAGAAGCGTGCCGGGCCGATTCAGTGTTTGTGGTTGAAGAGAAAGAGAGCGGTTCAAATTAGGAACACTTACCGGCGGCTGGAAATGCGGTATCCTCCGCGCTGGCTGCAGACCGGGTGCCCCTTGCGCGGAGCAGCCTTATCGGGCCGCGGGAGATACGCGGTGGACCGGCAGGGAGCTGGGCGGGGAGAAGGCTTTGGTGACGGCATCGCGCATCCCGGAGGGCTGTCCGGGGGGGCCGATTCAAGCAGCTCGCGCAGGGCGTACGGAAGCGTCTCGATCTCGGCGCCGGGATTCACCCAAGCTGCACCTCCGGTTGGCGGCACGTCGAAACCACCGGCATCGCCGAGTATGCTCACGCCAGCCGCCAGCTTCACCGAAACGGCCCGCTTTATTCCTGCAGGTTGGCGGAAGAAGGCGCATACCTTATCTCCGCGGCGCGCCCGGAGGGTGAAGCACTCGTTCAGGTCCGGGGCGAGAGAGGCTAACGACGCCTTGCCAGCCTCGTCAAGAACCAACACGCACAGCCCGGACGGGCCGAGGGCGACGCGATATCCCCACAATGGCTGCGCGGCGGCCGCCAACTTTTCGAGCAGCGAGGTGTCGCTGGTCGCTTCGGAGATGAATTTGTCCGGGCAGCTATTCAACTTTGCTGCGAAGCTGACTGGGAATAGTCTCAGGCCCAGGCACGCCAGCTCGCGCACTTGCTCCAGCAGATCCTGGTTACAGTAGTGGGAATTGAAGACTCTGGATAACGAGCCTGAAGGTCGAGAAAAAAGGAACTGTTCAATGTCCATAGGAACACATGTCTCCAAAAACAAAACGGCCCGCCAGCTCGAGGCCTTTTAGGCGACGAGCGGCGGGCCGCGGGTTAGCGGTGAATTGAAGTGGCGCAGTTCAGCCCATTGGGTTTCCGGAATATCGGGTCGAACACCACCCAGGGGGCGATCGGGGTGCCCGTCAAGGTATACCCCGGTTACACACCGAGCCTCCGGACAATCTCAGGCTCAAAGTGCGTGCAAATGGAGTCCTTTGCGCTTTCCCTGACACTATCGTGAGCAGTTCTTAGATTTGAACCTGACAAAATTCCCTACCCTTGCTTCTTCCGTCGTTTCGACACGATAATCCGGAAACCCAAAGGAGCGGGCGCCGAACAAAATTTGCACGTACAAAAAGTATCTCCGTCAGAACGAAGCGCGCCACAGCTCCGGCCGCAAATGCAGCACGCCATCGAAAGGTGGGGCCAGGGTAAAGATTTTCGGCGACGTGGCGAATAGATGCACACGGTAGATCCGCCAATCCTCCGGCCGTTCTTTAGATACCTGGAGTTCATTTCGCGAAAGGAAGAACGGCGTGCGCGCCGAACCGTTCGTGGTCTTCACTTCGAGGAGCAGCTCGCCGCCCGCGGGCGTGAAGGACAGCACGTCGTAACCGGCGCCATCGCCTTCCTCCTCGGCGACCCAGCGGATGCGGCTGGAGAGATCTTGGCGGCCCAGTCCAGCTAGCTGTCGGCGCTCGAGGTCTAGCACAAATTCCTCTCCCGCCCTTCCCAGCGCGCGATTGCGGCGATCACGCTCCACCGGGTCGTATTTGGATATCAATTGCCGGAGCGACACGGGCATTGGCTCATGCGTCTGCGTGAGCGGCGGCGAAACGAACACACTCTCTAGCTCCGGAAGCCGTGGCAAAGGCGCGGATAGGTCCAGCGCCGCCGGATCGGTGCTCAGGTGGCGCGATATTGCTTCGGCGATCGTGCCCTGGTAGTGCCGCGCCGGCTTGTAACCGGGGATCCAGGGCATGCCCAGCTTTTCGAGCACCGCCGAGACGTTTTGGTGCTTTAACTCGACCGAGCCGCGGCTGCGCGGGATCCGCTCCCGCAGCGCCGCGTTGTGGACGGCTTTGGCGTAGGGCCGCCCGGCCAGCTCGTCGGCCAGCATCTCGAAATAATCGGCGACGATCAGGTCCAGCTCATCGCCGGTCCAGTCCGTTCCGTACCTGGCTTCTTCTTCGCTCATTGTTGCCGATGGCAACCAGGATAACCGCGCCGCCGGGCCCTGCGGATAATATTCGCTTTTATTCTCCTGTACTGAGATCCATGGGCGACAGGAACGACCGGCACCGCGTGTACTTGTACTTCCAGTTTCGCCAGGGATGGCACTGCCAGTTCCTGGAAGCGGATCTGGAGACTTCCCTGTCCCGCGAGCTCCGATTCGCTTCTTCGGACAAAGTAGTCGAGCTGGCGGAGCGCGGCGGCGGGCTGCCGGATCTGGCCAGCCGCCAGGCTCTCGACCACGCAATCGCCAACGGACAGGGTGGTTTTTTTAGACCTCACCCCGGTGCAGTACGTTCGCCTGCGGCAAAGACGATAGAGCGACGGATTCATAACCCGCGGTTCCATGCTCACCGGCATGCCCCGGCGCGTACGCATGCGTGGCCCGCTTCCCCGAGGCGCTGAACAGGTCCGACGAGCTCGTCTTCGACGCCAGCTTCCACGAAACGACCAACCAGCGGATGGAGCTTTCCGCATGTATCCGCGCGTTCGAGTACGCACTATGCTGCAGACATTCCGTCCATTGCCGCTTTTAAGGCATCGTTCTCCAACATGGCATTTGCAAGCAATACCTTCAACCTTGCATTTTCCATCTTCAGGCGTTTGAACTCGTCGGCGTTGCACACCCCTGGAGCCAAGTCACCTGAATCTTGCTTGCTTGCCGAGACTCTGTCCATTTGGTATTCGCGCTGGGTTTTCGGACTCTGATCAGGCGCATCCTCCCGCGTGCCGTCTGGTAGAGCGGCTGGATGTTCCTTCGCGGGACCAATTGAAACTGGATATTTGCCATGGGGCTTTTCAGGTTTGGGCGGCTTACCAGAGCTTTTGCCTACCTCGTTGACGCATTCGTTGGCATTCTCGACACTTGGGCGTCCGCCATTCTGCGATCCAAAGCCGGTCGTTTGCCTTGTTTGGGCTGCATTTGATGGCCGCCTCGATGGCAATTGGGTGTTTTGCGCGCTAATTCCGCCGCCGCCGCTCTGCCCCCGCCGGGCTTCGGCCGCAGGCCGCACGTCGATCCAATTTTGGACCGCGGTCGCATACCACCCCACCGCGCGGGCGCCGATGGAGACCTGGGCTGGGAATTCTCCACTCTTGATCAACTCGTACAGCCGAGTCGTCTTGAGGCCTGTCCTGCGCAATACCTCCTCCTTCCGCAGGATTGTCCTCGGATTCGGGGTGGCCGACATGCGATAAAGGTCTAGCACTGCAAGCAGGGTAGACCGTCGCCAACTCGATTGAAATCAGTCCCGAGCAGAAAATAAGAACAAAATAGGATAGTTTCATGGAGGCCGGTACTACTATTCGCCGATCGCACCCGTGGCCCCGGTCCCGACCGGATATAACCAGTTGACGCCGTTTCCCACCCGGATCAACCTGCTCGCGCCGGTCCAATGGCCCTCATAACCCCGGTAGACCGGTGCAACGATTCTCATGATTCCAGTGGAGACGTTCGCCACACCGAGGCCATCGGCAGGGGACTGATAGGTTGGAACATCTGACCATGGTCCTCTGAAGGGCGGCAGGGATAGCGAATCAGGCTGCCGGATACGGCGTCTCGCTGTCAGCTATGCACGCTTCCTGCGATCTTTGCCTCGCACCTATCTCATAGGAGGACTCGCAGACCGATACGACGAATTCTTCCGCTCCAGAATGTTTCTCGAAGCGTAACTGAAGGCTCGGCGAACTCCCGGACCTGGGTCTATGAGCGGGTTGACCTGTTAGCAACAGTCGAAAGCCAACGCCCATCAGATTTTTGAACACTAGGCGACTTCGCGGTACAAAAATCTCCATCTGCAGCGGGTACTCCGGCCGGCATGCTCCCAAGCCGGAGACGCAACCAAGCTATTGACCGAACGGTAGGGGCGAAGTAGCGCGTCCCTACCGTGTTCTTCGAAGAGTTCTCTTCTGGCTTGGAGCCTGCCGAGTGTCGAAGTCGGAGGTTCCATCATTGTCAGGCCCGCTTGCAGTTTCGGCTTCCTCAAAAAGCCGGGAACTGCTCTTGGGTGCCCTCGTCGCGGCTGACGGTAGCCTAATCCCCAGGAGGCCCCCGTCCTCAGTTTCATCGGTGAGACGCAGCCGAGTGAACGCGTTGATATCGAACCCTTTCGAGAACTCACCCGTCGGCAGCTTATCCGAATTGAACGTGCAGATGTACTGAAATCCCGCAGTTTCGGCCTTCTGCGCAGCCAGTTCAAGGGCAGTTGCCACCTGTCGATCATCCACGTCAGCGAACAAGTTGCTATCGTGAACGAGGGTAATCGATCCCGGTCTTCTTGCTGCCCAAGTCTCTGCGAGCATGAGGTCGTAGCAGAAGATTTCCATGTTGGAGATCCCCGTACTCCCTTTGCGGTCGATCTCTACGCCGAAGCTGAACCCATTTTCCCCAACGTCAATCAAGAGCCTTCCTGGCGCTTTGTAGAGGGCCTGCGAGTTGGCGTCGAATAGCTCAACCACCCTTCGGCGCTCCGGCAATCGCGCTTCGTAGTTGGCGCGCGCCCTCTGTTCAAGGGTTGCCATCCCGATCTTCAGCTCAGCCTTCTCCTGCTCGAGTTGTTTCACCGCGTCCAGCTTTGACTCGATCACACCAAGACGCCCTACTTGGTCGAAATGAGCCTGTTGCAACTTCGAATACTGATCCAGGGCTCCGTGCGTGTGCAATAGGCTTAGAATTGCTGCTTGGCGATCATGCTTCTTCTCGATTTCTGACCTTCGCCGTTTGATATCCCCCGCGAGGCGTTCCGTTTCGGAAAGTAGGAACTGTCGGCGATTCTCGACCACCTTTGCGTGGAATGCTTCGACCTCTTCGAGTCGCCTGGTCACAGCCTCAGGGAACACTACCTTGGCCTGTTCATATGTTTCTTGAACCTTGGCCAGGGACGATTCCACTACTTCACGGACACTAGCCTGATACATCTCCAGCGCCTGGAGGTCCACCGTATTTTCGTTGCTCATGGACTGGATTTCTTGGCTAAGTTCGTCGGCTTCCCGTTCAAGTTCGCGGTATTGGGAAAGAATCTTGAACTGGCCGAGGTCCTCCTTCGTTCTCTTAACGAGATCGAGCAGGCGGATTCGCTCAGCCTCCAATTGGCCGCGTGACCCGAGAACTGTCCCCAGGAACCCACTCTTTACGGCGTCCTGCAACGAAACAATTGCTTTTTTCTTATCTTTTAGGACTTGCCAGTCACTCGCGTCTTCCCAGTCGAGACCGAGAAGAAAAGCATTATTCACCTGGATATCCCAGCTCGCTTGCAAGCGAAAATGCCGGAACGGCTCGCTATATGCGTCCTTGTTTGCGCGCATGAAGTAGGAGATCACGCTACGAAACGAAGGAGCATACTTTCGCGGAGTGTCGACAGGCACGCCCAACCAGACTTGGCCCAGTAAGCGATTCCAATCAGCCACGCCCATACGCAGCGCGGGTTTCCCCTCAGCATCCGGAAAGGAAAGACTGTGAATATCGCCGGTCACCGAAACTGACCCTGGATCGTCTGTACGCCGGGAAACCGTGAGGCTTCGCCCATCAAGGTCGAGGTCAAGCGAAAAAATATACCCGCTGAGCTTCGGATGCGCGAGCCTACTGGTGGCCCTGCTGAGGCTTCCTCCCAAACAGAAATGAATTGTGTCAACAAGGGTACTCTTGCCGAGCCCATTACGGGTGTCTTTCTTAGTCGAGTCCATTGTCCGGTCAGCGAGGACGACGTTGAAACCGGGAGCGAATTCGACACTCTTGAAGGTCGATAAGCTAGAGGTGATGCGCCGGATCATCGGATTTTCACCAACACTTCGTTTTGGATCTCGACTGCGCCAAGCGCGAAGAGAAGATCGAGGCCTTGGATAAACCGACCGAAGTTCGCCGTCTCTTCAGACTGCCTGCACCTGTCCCAAAGTCCAGTCACAGACGATGGCCGATTCAACTTTCGCAAAATGGTTGCTCCCACGCCAAGGAGCGATGTGCCAATCGAGAGGTGCTTATCCGGCAAGAGGTTCATTTTTCAAACACCTCGCAGGCCTCAAAATAGTATCCGAGAATCGCTAGGCCCGCCGCCTGCGTCTTCAAGTCAGGCTTGGCCCCAGTGGCAAAGCTCAGCATTCCCTGAAAGAGCTCATCTCCCGACAGACCGGCGGCCTTCAGGCGTCCGTACTCTTCGATAAAGCCAGTCCGGAGCCGGACAGAGAACGTATCGTCAAGCCTTGTGAATTGGTCGATGAAGTCCCGCACTACAGAGGCCTTAGCCAGAGCTATCGCCAAATACGAATGAACGATGTGCGATAGCTTGTTCTTCCTAATCTTCTCGGCTGGCGGGATGACTGTAAAATCTAGGCTAACCGGCCCGCTATGCGTTATCAGTGAGGCGGTGATCTGCTTCAACTCCACGAATGTGATCTGTGGCATTGTGTTTCGGAGCCCCACCACCACCCTCTCCTCGGTGTCTTTCTTCCAGCGCCTCAACATCTCGGCTGGATAGGATTTTGGCTGCTTGTCGACGAGTGTGTGATGGGTGGGGCAGAGCGATAGGAGGTTCGGATACCTGTTCCGCTCTTTCAGGCTCAACGCGAGATCGGCGCGCGGGCCGTCGTCCTCGTATGAGTGGATGTGCGCGACCTCAGCAATTACAGCGGCGTCGTCTAGCTCCGTTGCGCGAGCCAATCCGCGCACGGGGCATCCAGGAAAGGAGCAGCAACCCGCGGAGAATGCCCATACCAACTTTTGTTGCGAAAGGGGTATATCCTTCCGACGCGTACTGGGAACCGGAGCTGGCACAATCCAGTGTACATCGACGTCCATGACTTGCCGAGTTCAGAATGAGATACCCCGCGATCCAAATATGGGCAAATCAATCCCGGGCCGGATGAGCGGCACGAAGGTCAGTCCTCGAAAACGCTGATGTCGTCGGGGAAGGTTCTTGCTTTACGTCAAATACACTCACCGAGCCAAGATCAGAGTTCCGGACGAGTCACCACGTCCGAGAGGCGCGTGCTTGGGCGCTTGCGCCTCCTGCTGAAGTGATCAGAAAAACTAATCGGACAGATTAGATCATCACGCCAGCGATTAACGCCGACCGAAATTGCCAACAACGACCTTCGATTCGGTGATGATTGAATCCACGTAATCGGCCCACCATTGAAGCATTTTCTTGCGCTGTTTCGCATACTCGGCGCGGTTGTAGACACCAGCGA
>CAYQSI010000049.1:0-27135 GCA_964420185.1 uncultured Occallatibacter sp.
TGCCCTGTCACGGCAGAGGTCGCGGGTTCGAGCCCCGTCGTCCCCGCCATAAATCCAAGAAAAACAAGGGTTTATGGCACAGTGACAAGATCGGTTGAGACCCGCGAGGGTGCTGAAGGGTGCTGAGAGTCCTCAGCGCCTTTTTTGCTGCCTTCTAGCAGCAAAGGCTCCCGTTGCGAGGGTGCTGGCGAGGGTGCTGAAATCTCGGCCTTACCGGCTCCGATCAACATCTCCATGACTTTATTGTTGGCCTCACGCTTCGTCGCGGAGATCGCGTGTGTGTACACCTCAAGCGTGATCCGTGAGTTCGCGTGACGCAGAAGTTCCTGGGCGGTCTTCAGATCAGCTCCAGACGCTCTCAGGTTGGTTGCCAGAGAATGCCGGAAGCTGTGCCATCCGATCACCTTGCCGGTAATTTGCGCCCGGACAAGAGCGGGGCGGATGACCTTTTGCAGAATCATGTCGGGTGTCACCGGCGTCTTTCCCTCGTTCCGAGCAGAAGGAAAAAGAAAGTCATCATCCCCTTGGTAGGGTGATTTCTTCCTCCATGCGTACAGGCATTCGATGACCGACGTGTGCAGTGGAACGGGCTTCTGGCTGGCCTCGGTCTTGGTATCCCCGAAGCGCCCGCGAACGCAGGAGCGAAGGACATTGACCTGCATGAGGACCGGATCGACGTTTCTCCAAGTCAGCGCAACGAGTTCAGAGCGCCGCAGCCCGGTACTGCCTGCCAACATTACCATCGCTTTTTCGCGGAGCGGCAATTCGTAAACCAGCGCGGCGAATTCAGCAGGCGTAAGGACATCCGGTTCCCGTAGACGTTTTGCGGAAGCCCGAACTTTGGTGATGGGGTTGTGGTGCATCCATTCATACCGGATGGCATGATTGAAGACAGCCGACATAATGTTGCGGATTTTGCTCTTTGTTGCCGGAGCAAAGGGCAGAGAATGCAGCCACTCTTCGACTTCCACTGTGTGTACATCTGACAACCACTTCTCGCCCCACCTCGGAGCGATGTGATTGGTCAGATAGATCGACGTTGACTCAATCGTGGCAAATGCCTTTCTGTCAGGAGTCAGTTCGTGTTTGCGATAGTGGGCAATGAGTTCGGAGACCGTTACCGGCACCCGGACCTCGACGTTGATGTTGGCGCGAAAATCGGCCACGGCTTTTTCCGCATCCCGGCGCAGTGGTATTTCCGTCACTGTGCCGAGAGTGCGTTTCTTGTATGTGCGTGTACCACTGGACTCGTCGTACCAGCGGAACACCCATACGTCCGGACCGCTTTTGCGCTTCAGTTTCAAGAGACTTCCTTGTTGAAAGCGACTCATGCAGTTCTCCTTGCACGAGCGCCGATGGCTACCTCTATGGTACTCGTCGGCGGGCGTTTTTTGTCGCTCTCCTGGGCCTCGACCCAGTCCAGCAACTCATGCTCAAGGAATCGCCATGACTTGCGCTTGCCCTCGCCCAGAGGGTGCGCAGGGACATACCCAAGCCGCGCCCAGACGATGAGCGTCCGACGGTCCATGCGAAGAATTTGGGCAGCTTCTTCAGCATTCAAGAGAAGGTTTGTCATAGCTCTGGCTCCGGAACGACACTTCGGTATCCCAAGTGGCCGTTGAACCTTATTTCAGATCCGTCAGGTCATCTCGCTTAGCGTCACGAATCTGGTCAATGGTTGCTATTTCCGGATGCCGGAGTCCAATGAGAAATGGGGAGCGCGTCATGCGCCAAATGCATCACGCGGCGTGGACGCATCCTGATTTTATTTTTTGCAACCGGCGGAACCGTGCTCGCATCGAAAAACCACCCCGTCGCTGGGAATCGCCGTTTCCGGTGTATGCCTGTTCGATCTGATCGTCTTGCTGCCCGTGTTCTCTCCCCGGAGGACTACTATGGAGCTTCCAGAGATCCGATTGCTCGTAACCGCAATTATCCTCGCCGAGGAACTGCATTTTTCGAGAGCCGCGGCACGATTGCGAGTCGACCAGGCCACGGTTAGCCGGCGAATCCAAGAACTCGAAGGTGAGCTAGGCTTCCAGCTCTTCGTGCGTAATCGTCAGATTGTCGAGTTGACGGATGCCGGACGCAAGTTCGTCGAAGAAGCGCGTCTCGCACTGTTGCATATCGAACGGGCTGTGGGGAGCGGGCGCTCCGCGCATGAAGATGCCGAAGCCGTCCTTAACGTGGGAAGGTCTCCGTACACAGATCCGTTTCTGATGACCACCTTGCTTTCGGTTCGACTGCCGCTGTTTCCACAGTTGAAGATTGAACTGTCCCAGCAGTTTTCCTGTGATCTTGTTCGTGACGTTCTTGCCGGCGGGCTGGACCTGGCGATTGCCACGGAACCTCCGGAATCCGCAAGGCTCACCACGGTCAAGATCGGAGAGTGGCCTTTCTACATCGCGATGTCGGAAGAGGATGCATTGGCCCGCTGCCCGGTCGTGACTCTCGACGCGTTGGCGAACCGTTCCTGGGTCCTATTCGAGCGCCGGATGCACCCGCCAGTTTACGATTCAGTGATGAGGTTGGCGAAGGAGCGAAAAGCAACTCCTGCCAAAGTCCAGCACATCGTCATGCCGGAAGATGCGTTTCCCCTCGTTGCCGATGGTTCGTGCGTAGCCTTCCTGGTGAAAACGGGCGCGCTGCGGATCGCACGGAACGGCGTTACGGTGCGCCCTCTTGCCGAAGACGCCCTGCGCTTGAGAACCTATCTGACCTCCCATGCAGAGAACCGGTCCAAAGTCCTGAGCGAACTGGTGCGGGCCTTCATGCGAAAGATGTCGAGCTTGAACAAGATTTCGCGGCGTCCGTTATCGATGCCGGCGTGAATGGCTCTGTATCAGGCATTCTAGGTCGTCATTCCGTTGGTCTCTTTTCGATGATCTCAATTTCGATTGATCCCGACCAATCGCACTTCGGACAAGAAATAATTCCAGTAGTCATGGTCCGGAGGTCAATGTTTTCTAAATTGATGACGTACCCGCAGTTCGGGCACGTATGCACGCTTTCCCAATGTTTCCTATCGCTCTCGCCGCTTGAATCAGGGCTCATCTGACGTTCTCCCGATCAAAACGAATTTCGTTTTTTAGTTCAGTAAAGTCGATAGCAGTTGGAGGGAGTCTCGAACATGCACATGCTTTCGTGGGGCGAAGCAACGTTGACTTCAACTCCATTGCCTTGGCATCGGTCGAGCCGTTATTTTCCTGTCCGCGGCAATCTCTGAGGTGCATCCTTAGCCATGCGCTCGTGTAGCATCGCAAGGTCCGAATTGAGTTGCGCCTCACGCCTGTAGATGCGAATCATTTCCCGGCAATAGGCTTCAGGACTATGCGTGCTCCTCGTTTCGCTGGTTGACGGATTTTCCTCGTAGGCCTTCAGCATCTCTTCGTGTTCGGCTGCGTCTGCCTCTGCCTGTTGCGCCTGGTCCTTGTAGTAATCGGCAAGCTTCTGGTGGTCGGCAGCGGTGTTGGCGGTGGCGATCAACTGGTGCAGATCAGGTTTGTTCTGTTTGGCGTCGCCTGTTTGGGCCGTTGCGGCGAGAGGGATGAGCGTTGCGAGGACTGACAGCAACGCCAACTTGCGCGGGAATCTAAAGGTCATCATCGTGAATCTCCTTTGCTCGCTTGAATCAAATTGTTGGATTACACAGACTCCAATCAGTTCCTACTTTTGCTCAGCATCCGTGGCCATCTGTTCGTGAATTTGCGCGAGTTCGTGCAGCTTAGCAGCGCTATCCTTGAGCGACTGGGCAATATAGGTGCAGTGGTCCACGGTCCCTCTTGCGTTCTTGGAGGAACTGGTGACTGGATTCTGCTTGTATGCCTCTGCCATCTGCGCATGTTCCTTCGACTGGGCGAGGAGATCCTGCGCCTTTGCCTCGTAATACACTGCGAGACGGCGATGTTCGGCCGGTGTCTTTGCGACCGAGATCAAGACGAGTATCTGTTTGGAGTTGAGCTTCTCGGCCTTTGGCTGCGGCGTGGACGACATTTGCATTTGACCAAATGCTGCTGTGGTCATGGCGAGCGCGATGGTAAGGAAGCCGATCATGCGTTTCATGGAAATCTCCTTG
Organism: uncultured Occallatibacter sp.; assembly: GCA_964420185.1. GTDB lineage: Bacteria > Acidobacteriota > Terriglobia > Terriglobales > Acidobacteriaceae > Telmatobacter. Next base: position 4,076 of record CAYQSI010000049.1, read on the forward strand.
GTGTTTCATTCGTTCGAGACAACGCGCAGCCCCGCTTGAGTCGTCCGGTATTCCGTCAAGCGGATACAGGCGATGCTCGGCTTCAGTACCCACGCGATTCCGTCCTTACTTGGGGTTTATGCATGAGCCGTGCCAAACGCTGTTTTTCGAGCTGCGGTGAGTCTTAATCATTGCAGCGATTGGGCTTATGGAGTAGATAGGCGGAAAGGTGGCCGGACGCGATTTCTTCCGGTCCTGGCGCATTTGAGGCATCGATTGCCCTATTTAGGACTGCGACATGGGAGGGATGAAGCTACTGCCACAAACGCCTGCATACGCCCGACACGTTGTGGAAGGTAGGGGCCTTGTTAATGGAAGAGCTGCGCAAGTTCCATCGATTTAATCTACGACTTGCGCAATCAGCGCACACAACCTACTCGACGGGCTCGGAGATTGGAGCTATCAGGGAGAACTTCTCCATTCGATAGATGAGTGTCTTCCGGCTGATGTTCAGGTAGGTAGCCGCGCGCGTTTGGTTCCAGCCGTGCTTTTCCAGCGCCTGAACCAGAATTTCCTTCTCGATCTCTTCCAGGTCAATTCCTTCGTCGGGTAGCTTCAGGAAAATGTTCGCGATCCGCGACTCACATTGCCGAATTTCAGCAGGTAACTCGTCGGACTGAATCCTTCCGTTACGAGTCAGAACGGCCAGCCGTTCCATCACGTTCTGCAACTCGCGCACATTGCCTGGCCAGTTGTACTGAATGAGCTTCTCTCTTGCATTGTCTGAGACCGACAAGTCAGCGAGACTGTATCGGTCCGCGAGCTGCTTCAGGAAGTGCTGGATGAGCAACGGGATGTCATCGCGGCGTTCACGGAGGGGCGGAAGCTCTATTGTGACCACGCTCAACCGATAGTAGAGGTCTTCACGGAACTGCCCGTCCGCGATGCGATTCTTCAGATTCCGATTGGAAGCGGCGAGGATACGCACATTCACTTTCACTGGATGCGGGCTGCCGATCTTGTCGATCTCTCGCTCTTGGACGACCCGCAGTAGTTTCACCTGCAACGGAAGCGTAAGTTCTCCGACCTCATCCAAAAAGATGGTGCCCTCATTGGCGGCTTCGAATTTGCCCACCCGATCACTGATCGCGCCAGTGAACGATCCTTTGCGATGCCCGAATAATTCCGACTCCGCCAAAGCTTCTGGCAACGCGCCGCAGTTGACAGTGATAAACGGCTTGTTGGCACGAAGGCTGTTTTGATGGATGGCTTTGGCGAGCAGTTCCTTTCCGGTACCCGATTCGCCGGCCAACAGTACCGTAGAATCGCGCCCCGCAACTTGCAATGCGACATCGAAGACGTCACGCATTTTCTTTGAGGCGCCAATGATGTTTTCAAAACGGAAGGCTGTGTCTGCAAAGTCGCGCAGATAGCGGTTCTCGTCCACCAACTTCCGATGCTCCAATGCACGCTGGACAGTCAGCTTCAGTTCGTCGGCATTCACAGGCTTCAGCACATAATCTGCCGCGCCGAGCTTCATTGCATCGACTGCGTCGGAAACCGTACCGAATGCAGTAATGAGGATGACCGGCGTGTCCGGGCTAGCCGCCTTGATACGGCTGAGAAGGTCCAACCCACTGAGGTCCGGCATACGGATGTCGGAAATCACGAGCGCCGGCGATTTGCTCTCGAATGCTTGCAGACCGCTGTTACCGTCTGCCGCGGTAAGGACTGTGTATCCTTCTTCCTTCAGCCAGAACTCGATAAGGCGCCGTTGGCTGGCGTCGTCATCAACGACAAGGATAAGAGTATTCGCCATTCTCAGATGCTCCGCGTAGCCGAATCGACGACGCCGGTCTCAAATACCGGCATGGTTACGGAAAACGTCATTCCACGTTGAGGATTTGTTCTGGCGGCAATGTGCCCGCCATGCTGGCTGACGATCTGGTATGCAATGGAGAGGCCCAGTCCCGTACCGCTGCTGCGCGTTGTAAAAAAAGGATCGAAGACACGTTCCATATCTCCCGGCGGAATTCCGATACCCTCATCTTCAACTTCGACCCGTACCCAATTGCCTTCCCGATCCGCGCGCAGTGTGATTTGTCCACCCTCCGGTGTAGCCTGAACCGCGTTGATTACGAGATTCAAAAGAACCTGCTTGATCTGTTCCGGGTCGACAGAAACCGGAGGTAACGGTTCCACGTTCTCCACCCGAATAGCAACTTCGGCCATTGTCGCAGTTTGAGACGAAAGCTTGGCCACAGATTCCAGAAGTAGGCCAATTTCCGAAGCGATAATCCGTGGCGGCTGAGGCCGCGCAAACTCCAGAAAATTCGTCAATAGGCCATTCAGCCGGACGACTTCACGTGAGGCCAAATCAGTGAACTCTCTCCGTGTCTCTTCTGGCAATTGTGGGCGGCCCAAAATCTGAACAGCTCCCTCAATGGATCCAAGCGGGTTGCGAATCTCGTGAGCGAGTCCGGCCGAAAGCTCTCCTAGTGCGGAGAGGCGATCAGCGCGCCGCAGTTGTTCAAAAGACTTCTGCAACTGGGCATTCACCTCGGCCAATTCGCGCGCTGTCTTCTCTACCCTGCGACGTTGTGATTGTTCGTGATCTGCAAGGATGCCCGTCAACGCTGCGATTACGAAAAACATTCCAATCTCAACATACTGGGCGGCAGTGTACTCGGGCTCGGATTTCCAGGCCATCACGATGTGTGGAATGTAGGAAGCGGCCGCCAGCGCTGCGGAGGCTAGTCCCCCTCGCCAACCGAACCGCAGCGCGGCCAGCAAAATGGGAACGTAATATGCCCGTTGCAACAGCGGGTGTATCCACACATGAGTGGTCGGCGTGACGTAATGCAGGAGGGCGACGGCGCCGATCGCTACCGTCAAAACTACCGCCTCCAGCCCGCTTCTCGTCGATGCCTTCATTGCCGCGATTCTAGCATTTTCAGGCGCAGGCTAAGCTTGTGTGGCCTTCCACGGCGGAGTCGTCGCGGCACCGTTCACGCAAAGCAATCAATAGGCGCGAATGGACTACTGGCTGTGGCTGAGATGCCCGGTCTGCGGTTGTCTCGGCTCGATACGAATCCGGTATTTGATCTGGCTCGCCAGGCTGCATCACTGTGGCCGACTTCCGGCAATCACTGCCGCAAATGAGCCAAGGATTGCCGCACAGCGTTCCCCTTGGCTACCCACACAGATGTGGAACCTCTATTGGATGAGGTAGTTAGCGAAAAGGAGAAAAAGACGGAATCGTGGCATGACGAGTGCATTAAGGAAGGGTGAAGTTAGTCAAGGAGTCATCTTATGAAACAGCTTACAAGAAGCATTCTGTTCACTGGCATACTCGCAATGGCCTCCAGCAGTTTGATGGTTGCCCAGACGAGCGGTACCTGGTCCGAGCAATGGTATCGCGCAAAGTACGGACGCCCCTCTCCTCTTGAGGAAGTGCGGCTGCAGGCCCAACAGGGGAGTACTGCGCGCCATGAGGCAACGCTCACTCAAGCTGCTGTACCCGCCAATGTATGGTTCGAGGGATGGTATCGCGCAAAGTTTGGACGCCCGTCACCCACAGAAGAAGCGCGGCTGACGGCCGAAATGGCGACCACATCCTATCGTGAGGCGACGCCAAGCCAAGCGACTGTACCCACCAATTCGTGGTTTGAGGGATGGTATCGTGCCAAGTACGGACGCCCCTCTCCCACGGAAGAAGCGCGGCTGGAAGCTCAAGCTCACTGATAGTGTCCAACACGCGAGTTTCGGACAGGGTGGTCACTCGGCAGTCAAACAGGCGCGTCGTGCAACCATCAAGAACGACGATCATCCTGGAGGCCGACAATGCCTGCAACGGTGCGCGAACTTCCGATTTCGATAGGAGTCGCCGTGGTTAACGACGTGCAAGTTGCCTTCTGCCTCAAATGCGCCAGTCACTGGACCAAATCAGGCAGCTCAACTGGCCGATCGGGGACAGCCTCCGTAGTTGTCAGTCGAAGGACGAGAGCGTCAAACGCCGGCCAAAGGCCGCCCACCAGCTTTCCTCGCATATCGAACTATGCGCCTAGCTTGACTTTCTGCATTGGGGCCGATTTGGCATCGCGATTGCAATTCAAACCTGCGAGGGCAGTCGAAAGACGTTTATCGCACCTCCGGGAGACTTCATCACAGCCGAGATGACGATGAGTTTTCATCACATCCCTAAGCTGTTGTGAGCAAAACTGCACCGCCGAAAGCTTGGTCGAAGTATTGAATAGGAAGTGCTCCGCCTTGTGATTCAAATCACAGACGAGAACTGAAAGGATTGGCATTCTCACTATACTGGCATGAGATTTTTCTCCAAAGTCGTTGCGACATTGCTCTTCGTAGTTCTGGGAGCCGCTCCTATGTTTGGAGCGATTCCGTGCCAGGAGAAGGCGAAGTCTTCCATGTGCTGCGCGACTGGATGCCATATGGCGGCAATGGAAAAGAACAGCACACAGTCTCGGGTTGAATCCGGCAGTTCTACTCCATGTGGCTGCCAGGCATCTCCCGGCAGGCCGGTTTCGGTTTCGATGGCACCTGCGCAGCGAGAATCCCGCGATGTGGCCCTCATGGACAATGCGCTCGCCAGTTTCGCGCCCATCGCGATGGTTCGGGCAAAAGGTAGCTACACTCCGCCCGACCCGGAATTGTGCAGACACTCCCAGTCTGTTCTTTGCATTTTCCAGGTCTGATCTTTCCTTAAAGTTGCATTTCTTCAACATGTGTTGCTGATCTCGTTGCGTGCCACCCAACCCCGAGAGGGAAGGTTTCTGCGCTTTGAGTCGGCCAAGCATTATCCCTGATTAGATTTCAGTTTGAGTTCCAGGAGATGGATCTGTCATGAATCGAATGCCTTTTAAATGGCGAGTATGGCCTGTCCTTGTGCTTGCCGCCAGCTTATCGTCCTATCTTCCGGTGCTGAGCGCGGAGATAGTGCAGGATCGCCAACAACCAGCTTCTGAGAAGCCCTCCACGTCCTGGCAGTCGCCTGCAAAACTTCACCGCGCGGTGGGAAGCGAAAAGGGTGATCTTTTAGTTGGTGCCAATGGAATAGAGTTCCGGTCGGGGAAGGGGCAAACGCTCAAGCTCTCCTATTTGGAAATGCAGACATTCCATCTTTCGCCTCACAGTCTTGTGATTGAGACCTACCAGAACCGCAAGAAGCACATGCCTGGAGTTGAGCGGCTGAGGTTCGAGATGACCGAGTCCGTTTCTCCGCGGGTTGCGGCAGACCTGGCCAGAGAGGTTCAACGGCCTTCGCAGAATGCTGTCCCCGATCCGGCAGCGCAGGGCATCGTAATCCCTGCGCATCACAGGAGCTTTGCCGGCGGCACAAACGGCATTCTGCGATTTCGCGATGGTGGCATCGATTATGTGACCGGCACGCCAGACGACAGCCGCAGTTGGCGCTGGGCCGATCTCCAAACCTTATCCTCCCCCGACCCCTACCATCTGCTTGCCTTCGGATACCGCGACACGTACAGCTTCGATTTGAAAGAGCTGCTGCCACAGTCTTTGTATTACCGCCTGGTCGATGAAATCGACGCACAGAGCGCGGCCGAATCACAGCAACGGAGTTCGAAATGATTAGCTTCAGAACACATCGAAGGAGACTTTGGTTGGGATGGCTCCTGTTCATCCCTTGCACCCTGTGGTCCCAGGACGCAGCGAAAAGCCCGGCCATTGTTCCGGATGCCTCGGCAAGCCAATCGAGCGGCCAACAGGCGCTGTCGCTTGACGATGTAATCCGGGAGGCGCTAGAGAAGAGTCCGGAAGCCCAAAGCGCACTTCATGCTGTTCGTGCACTTGAACGACGAGTGCCACAGGCCAAGACGCTGCCCGATCCGATGGTTTCGGTGGGATGGGCTGGCAATATCACGCCGTTCAGTGTGATGCAGGGCGACAATTCCAGCTACCGTGGCCTGACCGTCTCCGAGCAATTCCCCTATCCGGGCAAGTTGAAATTGCGCGGCGAGATCGCGAGCAAGGAAGCCGATGCAGCTCAAGCCGACTATGAGGCCGTGCGGCGGAGAATCAGCGCCGATGTCAAGGCTGCTTACTACGACTACTTCTACTTCGACCGTGCTATTCAGACCACCAACCGGAACAAGGAGCTTCTCGAAAAGCTGTCGAAGATCGCCGAAGCGCGTTACCGCGTAGGAAAGGCCATGCAACAGGACGTGCTGCGGTCGCAGATCGAGATCTCTCTGTTGCTGGAAAAGCTCACCATGCTCGAACAGCAGCGGGCGACGGTACAAGCTCGAATCAATGCGTTCCTGGTTCGTTCCCCGGAATCGCTACTGCCGCCAGCAGCCGATGTGGAACCTGCGACGATTGCGCATTCTCTCGACGAGTTGTATGCCCTCGCGTCAACCAATGACACGGCCGTTCTCCGGAATCAGCGAATGGTCGAGCGGGGCCGGTTAGGGATCGCCCTGGCGCAGAAAGAGTACAGGCCGGATATCGGGGTCGGCTATATGTATCAGCAGCGGTCGGGACTGCCGGACATGAATGGCGTCACCGTCACCGTCAACATTCCCGTCTTCTACAGAAGCAAACAGCGCCAGGGCGTCGCCGAAGCCAGCGAAGACCTCATCAGTGCGGAGAAGATGCACGACAACCGGCTGAACGAAGTCCGATTTGAGCTGAAGCAGCAATATCTTGCCGCCAAGGCTTCGGAACGGTTGCTGACGCTCTACTCCAAAGGCGTGGTCCCCCAGTCGTCGCTTGCTCTCGAATCCTCGATGGCCGCGTATCAGGTCGGCAACGTGGACTTCCTTTCGTTGATAGCGAACTTCACGACGCTTCTGGACTACGAGACGGACTATTACCGGCAACTGGCCGACTATCAGACGGCCTTGGCTCGCATTGAGAGTCTGACCGGATCGGACGTAACTGGTCCGCCGGTCCCCACGAACCCAGCATCGGATTCTCAATCGGCGAAGGAGGCAAAGTAAATGCGCACGCACAGAACTGATGAGATTTTGACATTGCCGATTTGCAATTCAACATTTCGCCGAGAATCGGCGTCTGGATCGGCCATTGAGGCACACCGCTTTCTTCCCATGGAACAAAGGAGCATCGAGCTATGAACCGCTCACCAAAGAGAATTATTCTTGGCATTTTGATCGTAGTGACGCTTGGGCTTGTCTATGCCGGCGCGACCCACCGCTGGTTCCGCCAGGGCAGGAGCAGCGTGGCTGCGGCTCAAAACGCAGGGGGTGAGCGGAAGCCCCTCTATTGGTACGACGCCATGAACCCGCAGCACCATTACACCCAGCCGGGCAAGGCTCCCGATGGTATGGATCTTGTGCCGCAGTACGCGGAGCAGACGGCGCCGCCCGCAGGACAGGGGAATAACTCGCCCTCTTCCGACATGGCCAACATGCCAGGTATGTCATCGAAGGGGACTGCGCCTGGAGATCGCAAGGTTCTCTACTGGTTCGACCCGATGCATCCGGCCTACAAATCGGACAAGCCGGGGATCGCTCCCGATTGCGGGATGACTCTGGTTCCCAAGTATGCGGACGATCAAGGACTGGCCAAGATGCCAATGGGCACTGTGACGATATCGCCGGAAAAACAGGTACTTGCCGGCGTGCGCACGGCGGTTGTCGAGCGCAAATCCCTGCTCCGCGACATTCACACTACGGCGCAGATCGTTGCCGACGAAACGCGGATCGCTCATGTCCACGTAAAGGTGGCCGGCTATATCGACCAAGTGTATGTCGATTTTGTGGGTCAGCTTGTCAAGAAGGGCCAGCCGCTGTTCACGCTCTATAGCCCCGACTTGGTTTCCACTCAGGAGGAATATCTGATTGCGAAACGCGGGAACGCCACGCTAGCAAACGCTCCTTTCCAAGAGATATCCCAGGGATCGCAATCGCTTTTGCAGTCCGCCAGGCAGCGGCTGAAGCTGTGGGATATATCGGATGACCAGATCAAGCATCTCGATGAGACTGGAAAGGTCAACAAGGACCTGACGTTCTACTCGCCGATCACAGGCTTCGTAACTGATCGCAAGGTGTTTCCGCAGACTTCGGTCACCCCGGACACTGAGTTATATACGGTCTCGGATTTATCCACGGTGTGGGCTGACGCAGACATTTATGAGTATGAAGTTCCTTTCGTCCATGTCGGCCAGAGCGTCTCGTTTTCTCTCAGTTACTACCCAGGGAAAACCTACGTGGGAAAGATTTCATACATCTATCCCACCGTCGATCCCCAAGCCAGAACAGTAAAGGTACGGGTCCAACTTCCCAATCCCGGTTTCGTCCTGAAACCACAGATGTTCGCGGACGCGCAATTGCGTGTGGATTACGGCACAAAGGTCATCGTACCGGAGGAAGCTGTCCTTAACTCGGGAACGGAACAACACGTATTCGTGGTTCACGAAGGCGGCTTGTTTGAACCTCGAAAGATCACCATCGGACCTGTGGTGGACGGCAATGCTGTGATTCTCTCAGGACTGAAGGCCGGGGAAACGATTGTCGTTTCCGGAAACTTCCTGATCGATTCTGAGAGCGGACTCAAGAACGCGATGAGCGGAATGTCGCATTGAGGAGGATGACCATGACATCTCGACGTATTGCACTTGCCGTCATTCTGCTGATCGTTGTCGGTGCCGGCGCCTACGCATGGTACAGGAATGTTGGTCATCCGGTGCCGGTCGCCTGTGGTTATTGCCTGCGCCCCTTGCACGCAAATGTGAAGGTAACTGCGGAAATCGATAGGAAAAGGGCAGAAGTATGCTGCCCGCGCTGTGCCATTACCGAAGCTAATCAGGAGCACAAACCCGTACGCCTGATTACCGTTCATGACTACAGCACTGGGAAAGCAATGTCGCCTGAAGCAGCATGGTACGTGGAGGGAAGCCGCGTGTTGGCGTGCGAACACAACGGAATGCACATGGGCGAGATGAAGGATAGCGCCCCGATGGCCTACGACCGTTGTTCGCCAGGGACTCTAACGTTCGCGACCAAACAACAAGCTGAAGACTTTACCGCTGCGAACGGTGGCACCGCCATTTCCTTTGGGCAGCTGATGAGCGAGGCGAAATTCCAATGATGAACCGGATTATCGATTTCAGCGACAAGAACAGGTTTTTGATTTTCCTCTTCGTTGCAGTAGCCATCGTGCTGGGATGGAACTCGATGAGGAATACGAAGCTCGACGCGATTCCCGACCTTTCAGATACCCAGGTGATCGTCTATGCCAAGTGGGATCGCAGCCCCGACATCATGGAAGATCAGGTCTCCTATCCGATTACCTCGGCCCTGCTCGGGCTGCCTAAGGTCAAGGACATCCGCGCCTTCTCCGACTTCGGTTACTCCTACATCTACATCATCTTCGACGAAGGCACGGACCTCTATTGGGCGCGATCGCGGACGCTCGAATACCTGAACTCCGTAACTCCCAAGCTGCCCAAGGGCGTCAGCGTCGAACTGGCAAAGGACGTAACGTCCGTTGGATGGGTCTACCAATATGCCCTGGTCGATACGACGGGGAAATACAGCATCGACCAACTGCGATCCTATCAGGACTGGTACCTGCGCTACGCATTGCAGACCGTACCGGGCGTTGCCGAGGTCGCTCCCATTGGCGGCTTCGTGCGGCAGTATCAGGTGAATGTTGACCCGAACAAGTTGCTGGCGTACAAGATACCGATCAATGTAGTGAGCGACGCAGTGGGAAAGTCCAACAACGACGTTGGCGGAAGGCTCGTCGAGTTCACAGGCCGCGAGTACATGGTGCGGGGCCGCGGATATATCCGCTCGCTCGATGATATTGGCAAGACCGTGATTATGGTCAATGCCCAGACAGGAACTCCGGTGTTGGTCCGTGACGTAGGAACTGTCACATTCGGCCCAGACATGCGCAGAGGTGTCGGGGAGTTGGATGGCAAGGGAGAAGCCGTCGGTGGCGTTGTCATCATGCGCTACGGAGAGAACGCGCAGAAGGTGATCGAACGCACCAAGGAAAAGCTGAACGATCTGAAGTCGACACTTCCTCCCGGAGTCAAATTGGTGACGACCTACGACCGGTCTGATTTGATTGATCGCGCGGTCGAAAACCTCCGCCATACTTTGATCGAAGAGTTGGTCATCGTCAGTATTGTGATCATGATCTTCCTGTGGGATTTGCGTAGCGCCATTGTGCCGATCATCACGATCCCCGTCACCGTGATTCTGGCTTTCATTCCGATGCAATGGATGGGGATGACCGCAAACATCATGTCGTTAGGCGGCCTTGCCGTCGCCATCGGAGCGCTGGTAGATGCCTCTGTGGTGATGGTTGAGCAAACGCATAAGAAGCTCGAACACTGGGAGGCGGAAGGCCGGCCCGGTCCGTCTCACGCTGTCGTGATCGCTGCCGTAAAGGAAGTTGGCGGACCCAGCTTCTTTGCCCTACTCGTGATCGCGGTGGGCTTCCTCCCTGTATTCACACTGGAAGGCCAGGAGGGGCGCCTCTTCAAACCGCTTGCGTTCACCAAGAACTTCTCAATGGCGATTGCGGCACTGCTGGCCATTACGTTGGCTCCGGCGGCAATGCGCTTCCTCTTCTCGCGGATGGATGGCTTTAACTTCCGTCCCCAATGGCTCGCAAAGATCGTCAATGCGATCTTCGTTGGAAAGATCCATAGCGAAGAGAACCATCCGATCAGCAAGCCGATGATGAAGGTTTATCACCCGGTGGTTGAATTCGTTCTCGATCACAAGTGGCTGACAATCTGTGGAGCATTACTGGTCATGGCGCTGAGTGTCCCGGTCTATTTCAAACTGGGATCGGAGTTCATGCCACCGCTCGATGAAGGCACGCTCCTCTACATGCCGTCAACGCTTCCCGGTATTTCAGTGGCGGAAGCGACACGAACGCTCATAACGCAGGACAAGATCATCAGCGGGTTTCCGGAAGTCGAGCGCGTCTTCGGCAAGGCCGGACGGGCCGAGAGCTCGACTGACCCAGCGCCCTATTCCATGATGGAGACCACGATCGTGCTCAAGCCGGAGGATCAATGGCCGAAGGTGAACCGCTGGTACTCGAAGTCAACGCCGCAGTGGATTCAGTCCGTTCTACGAAGATTCTGGCCTGACCATGTTTCGACCCAGCAACTCATCTACGGACCCGGCGGCCTGAATGAGGCACTGCAGATCCCCGGCATCTCGAACGCCTGGACCATGCCCATCAAGGCCCGCACCGACATGCTTACAACGGGAATTCGTACTCCCCTCGGCATCAAGGTGCTTGGTTCCGACCTCGGCCAGATCCAGCAAGTCGGAGAGCAGATTGAGACGGCGCTCAAAGACGTTCCAGGAACCACCAGCGTGTTTGCGGAACGCACGAGCGGTGGATATTTCCTGGATTTCGATCTGAAGCGCGATGAACTCGCCCGCTACGGGCTGACGATTGATGACGCCGAAAGCGTCCTCATGTCCGCAGTCGGCGGCGATCAGGTCTCCACTACAGTCGAGGGCCGCGAACGGTATTCGGTCAATGTGCGCTATCTACGCGACTACCGCAGCGACGTTGATGCTCTGCAGCGCGTTCTGATCGCCACACCGTCGGGCGCGCAAATTCCGCTTGGACAGATTGCGGACATCCGCATGAAGACCGGCCCAGGAATGATCCGCGACGAAAACGGAAGACTCAGCGGCTATGTCTACGTCGATGTTTCCGGGCGCGATATAGGCAGCTACGTGCGCGATGCGAAAGCAGCCGTTGCCGGTAAGGTCAAGATTCCGGCAGGTTACGAACTTGTGTGGAGCGGGCAGTACGAGTTCATGGAACGCGTTGCACAGCGTCTGAAGCTGGTTGTTCCCATCACGCTCTTCATCGTTTTTCTGTTGCTCTACTTCAACACTGGCTCGGCGATCAAGACCATGATTATTCTGCTGGCTGTGCCCTTCTCGGCCATCGGCGCGATCTGGTTCCTGTATTTGCTGCACTACAACATGAGCATTGCCGTGTGGGTGGGACTCATTGCGCTACTCGGCGTTGATGCCGAAACCGCCGTCTTCATGCTTCTCTACCTAGACTTGGCCTATCACGACGCATTGAAGACGACTGGCATTCACTCCTGGGACGATCTGCGCGAAGCCATCGTACACGGAGCGGTCAAACGGCTACGGCCCAAGGTCATGACTGTTTCGTGCATGCTTTTCGGACTGCTGCCCATCATGTGGTCGACGGGCTCCGGTGCGGATGTCATGAAGCGCATCGCTGCTCCCATGCTCGGCGGCATCATTACTTCGTTCTTCATGGAACTGGTTGTTTATCCTCCGATCTTCGCGATTTGGAAGTGGAATTGGGAAGTCAAGCCGGCTCTTAAGCACGAAGCAGCTCAGCTCGCAGAGGCACCCCATGCCTAGCTCAATAACGCGCGGAACGAAAATGGTCTGGCAGATCGTGATGGTTGCAATTGTCCTTGAGGCCGTACCAGTCTCTCTCTGGAGTCAAGAAACCTCGCCCTTGCATAAGGGCAATGCAACCGTAGGCCAGCCTTTCGACCGGTACGACGAATCATTGACCAGAGCGGCGGATTCTGTTCTTGCTTCCGCCGCTCAGACGCCGCCCCGCTCCAATGGGCAAGTTGGAATTGACAAGACACCCGGTACGAGCCTCGTAGTTCTTTATGGACCGCAACTGCGGCCAGGGAGCGGAGGTCCGAGCATTGCGGCGGCACGCCTGGATACGTTACGCCCATCCATCGAACCGATTTTGCGCAATCATGGGGTACCTGTCGATATGGTTGCAGTGATCCTTGTCGAAAGCGGAGGCCGTGCCGACGCGCTTTCACCAAAGGGCGCACGAGGCCTTTGGCAACTGATGCCGGAGACGGCTCGCCGCTACGGGTTGCGCGTAGACGATATGCAGGACGACCGTCTTGATCTCTTTCGAGCTACCGACGCTGCGGCCCGCTATCTCCATGATTTGTATGCGCAATTCGGCGATTGGAAATTAGTGCTGGCCGCCTACAACACAGGAGAGGCCAACGTAGCATCGGCGATTTTGAGAGCGCACACCCAGGACTTCGACCAGTTGGCCAGCAGGTGGATGCTGCCGCTCGAAACCAGAAACTACGTTCCTCGCGTATTGGCCGCAGCTCCATCTCTCGGGCAATCCTCAACTTTCGAAACGGGCCTGCGCAGGAGTATCGCAACAACTGTCTTTGCCGTCAGTAACCGTTGAGGGGCAGTCTTATGAGCAATCATCGGATCATTCGCAGACGTCAGAAATCGAGCCTCCGGGACAATTGGCATGTGCTCTGGCCAGTATGGGCCATTTGCTCGATTCTTCTGCTGTTCGGTGTCTTCGTATTCGTCCGTGAGTACCGAGCGAATTTACCCCTGAAGAGTGATATTTCGGTGGTCGCATTGGACAACGGCAGGGATCTTCACCTCGATAGAAGTGAGTTGGGTTCATCGCAGTTGCACTTGTTCGAGACGCGGGCTTCAGGGCAGGCAGTGAAATTCGTTGTCCAGCGAACCCCGGACCAGACCATCCACACGGCGTTGGCAAGCTGCCGCGCCTGCTATCGCAACCGTGATCGCCACTACGCCAGGCAGGGACAGATGATGTGCGGGGAATGCAACATGCCGATGAACTTTCGGTCGCAAGGCAAGCAGCCCTCGGCCAATAACTGTGCGCTTGTCGAGATACCGCATACGGAGACAGATCGCGACATAACTGTATCGGTGCGCGATGTCCTCGTACAGGCTGCGAAGCAGCCCCAATAACGACCGTGCGGTTCATGCTGCGTCGCGGGGACTTTGTAGTCACACTTTTTCACAATGTTGTTCAGGCTTTATTCAACGGAGAAAGCAATGAGAAAGACACACATCTTCACACTAACTTTTCTATCGGCCATCATGATTCCGGCAATCCAGCAGGTTCATGCAGCGGCCCAAACCATCGATGGAGTCGTCAGTGACACCATGTGTGGCAAGAAGCACATGCTCGCTGGAAAGACCGCTGCTGAGTGCATCCGAGTATGCGTCAAGGAAGGGAGCAGCTACGCGATTGTGGCAGGCGACAAGGTCTATACGCTTGCAGGAAAACCGCAGGCCATAGCTCCGTTTGCGGGTAAGCATGTACACATCGAGGGAGATCTCAAGAACAATACCCTCACGGTTACCTCGATCCACGAGGCCACGGTCGAAATGCATCATGACATGCCGATGTAACAGCCGCCAACGCTGTCCGCCGTTTCATGAGCGGCGGGCAGCGAAGATGGCGCGTGAGCCGTTAGTAATCATTACGGCAGTTGCTTTTGGGGAGCTTGGCAGGGCACAGCTATTTGCCAGCGAGGCCTTGCGTGATTCATTTGAAGGCCGCTCCTTCGCATTCTGCTTATCCTATTGCAGGCTTGTGGCCGTCAATCATCAGGAATACGTCCAGGTAGGCGCTACTGATTTGATCGATTACAAAGCCGGCATCGCGGACCGCGCTCACCGTGTCTCGATTTACGTCTGAGCCGAGGAATTTCATGGCTAGGTTCATCATGTCCTGCTCAAGCGCAATTAGGGTGTTGCCGCTCCGCACGTGCTCCAACATAAGAAGCCGGCCGCCAGGCTTCAACACCCTATACAACTCAGAAAGTCCCTATCCCGGATTGGGTACGCTGCAGAACGTAGACGCAGTCGCTACTGTATCAAAAGACGCTTCTTGAAACGGCAGTTTTTGGACGTCCGCTTCCATTAGCTGCATAGTTCCGTCATAAGATTCAGAACGGCTCTGTGCGCGGCGCAACATCTCCGCATTCACGTCAATTGCGATGATGTTCCGATGAGGTGGGAAATTTGCGAAGTTCATCCCCGATCCGGCAGCGACAAATAAAACCTGTTCGCCCATGTTGGCAAAGAGTGCCCTCTGGGCGAAGGCCCGCCTCTGCGCTCCTGCAATGATCTGCAGGTCATTGAGCCAGGAAGGCGTTCGGAGGATGAAGCTCGGCGGACTGACCTTCCTGCTTGATCGACGAAGCGAAAGTTTTTCGATCGATACACCTCGGAACCAAACGTCAATGAGCACGAACATCATGCTGACAGCCAAACCGGTCGCGGCTCCGAAGACGAACATGAGACCTCTATTCGGTAAGGGCGTGTAGGGGATAGCCATCGCTGCCATTGCAATAAACCCGCCAGGGATCATTGCTTCCATCGAACCGATTACATTACCGATGAAAAATGAGAGTAACGACTGCAGAACCATCACCAGTGACATGGAGACCAGGAACGACCATAGGAGAGACCAATTGTCCGGGATCATGTATTCATGGAATCCGACAACCAGAAAACCGAGAAGTGTTCCAAAGACAACGTCAAGCAACCAGAACTTTATCGAGTTCCGTCGATAGTTGAGACATCGTCCGCTTCCGCCGGTAGCAGAACTGCAATTGCGGCAATCAGGTTGTACTGCGGTGCAGGTGTTCATGTGCGACAAGCTCCTTCTCGAAACTGCATATCGATAACAAGTAGAGGAACGCTGCTTCTGTCGTATGACGCAGCCGGAAAACCAAGCTGGGAAATCTGCCTGTGCGAGTGCTTCACACGGCGAGAGACTGAGGTTCATCGCAATGTTGATCTTGCTCCTTCGGCGCCCGAGTACCCTTACGCCAACCCCAGATGTTATAGGCATACAAGGCGAGGCAGAACAGATTGGCCGGAATGAACCCCAGTTGTGACGTGTTCACCGCTATGATGCAGATCAAGGCGCTGTTGAGACCTGCGACCACCCATCCCTCCCAGCGTTTCTTCCCCACAAGGATGGTGGAACCAATGGTTAAAACGCAGGAGATATAGTCCAGTCGAAACATATTGTCGTCTTTCTGTCCATGAAAAATGATTGCTGCAATCGCAGGATTAGAGATCGCTGAGGAATTTCAGATATCCCAGAAGTTCTGAGAGTAATGCTGCAATTGACAAGCCACAGCAGATGGGTCTTTGTCACGGGTCGTTCACCACTATTCTCTGAAACGCTCGACCAAATCATCGCCGAACTCTTCCGCCTCATTACTCTGGACAACGCCAAGGCGCAGTTCAAGCTATGCACGTTTGGTCTACAGTTGAAGATAAAATGCTCTAAGCGGTTGAAGGTGGGACGCCAATCGGTGCGGGATGCCGTATGGCAATTGTCGCGAAGCCGGTGGGAACGGCGGAACCGTACCACGTACTGTAAGTTATATATAGGCTGCAACCGTTGTTGCTGGCTTGGCATCAGCATTACAGCGCATTTTCTGTGATGGTGTGAGGACAAAAGGGACGGGGCCAACTGCACGGGTTCCTTCGCCGCACAGCGGTCGTTGCATGTGAAGTAGGTTATTGAGCCAATACCGTTGCTTCCCTGGATTGGTCAGGCTTCTCGCGGTCGAAATCAATGGGAAATCCATGCTCAGGGCTCAGGCTTGACAAAGCTGAACCGTGGCCCGTGCTCGTCACGACAACTCTTAACTCTGGCTCACGCGCTATGCTCTTCGTGGCTTGCTTCGCTTGTCACAATTTCGGCTTCGGCCTGAAGCCAGTCGTCGGTATCGTAGCCTGCTTCCCGCCCGCGTGCTTCATACAATTCGTGGGCGCGCTGACGAATCCGCTCCGCCCGGTCATCCGACATATCCACCTTGGCCGATACTTCTACCTCGATATTCCGATTTGCGGTCATAGACACAGCTCCTTTCAATTACGCGGGTTGTTTACTCCAGGCCGGCTCGCGATTAAGCCAACCGGGAATTGGCAGAATGTGAACTGATTCCGCTGGCACCCGGAAGATCTTGAACCCTATCATCCTTGCCGCCGAAAGCGGTGTTGTTCCTTGTGTCAACCATGGTGATCAGGCGCGTCTGTGAAATACATCACCCATTTCCGCCTCACGGTTTCGAAATGCTCATCTTCTTCGCAATTCTCTTGTGTTCGGAATTCCACTTGTCGATTGTCTTCCCGATTTCGTAAACACTGGTGGATATACGAAATTTGTCTGGTCTGACAGCTCCCAGTTCTTCGCCAAGTTGTGACATCTCTAAATCCAGGCTAGCGTGCAAGTGTTCAAGCTTGCTGAGATCAGGCCCGAGTGCCGTGTCCTGATCCTGGTTTAGTGCCTTCAGAAACTGCTCGTGCGCTGCTGCCATGTCGGTCAAGGCCGACTGCAGCTGAGGCTTACTTCTGTAAACAGCACTGAGATCGTAGATGCCATGTCTGGCGTTCCAGTAACTGTTGCTTCCCATTAGTCGGCCCGTCTTGCGAGCTGTTTCCGTCGCGGTCATGCAATGCGCAAAAGCCTCGCGTTGAATACCCGTGGCCTGCATTTGCGTGAGAAGAGCTCGCCGAGGATCTACTTTCGTTGAGCCGTGTCCTGTATCACCAATTCGGGCATCCGCAAAGTGCGTTCCTCCCCCTCCGTGCAGCGCAAGCGCAAATGGCGCTGAGGCGAACACTAAAAAAGCGGCAATTACTCCAATTCTCCTTTTCATGGGTCAACTCCTTCCTATGAACACTCTTTAGAGAAAGCACGTCGTATGCCACAGTCCTCAGATTCGTGCTCTGTCGGTAAGGGGTTGATTTATCAATGCGGTCTCTCTTCCTTGACTGGGTCGGCCAGTGCCAGCCTCCAGGTGTTCCTGCCTCATTTGGGGAACCAATGCCTGAAGCCGGCCACGAAATAGACACGATGGTCACCGGAGGGAACAACAAGCGCAGGTTCGTTTGGATGAAAGGATTGCGCTCTCGCCCCGGTCAACGTCACCTTTCGCGTCAGCCGATCCGGTCTTTGACAGAAAGGCAGGCGCCATGTGAGTAGCTTCCCGCCGACCACAAAGCCGCCGTGGTCCCAATCAACAGTCTGAAGGTGGCGCAAAACAGAAGCCACCTACACCGTCCCGCGAACCGAGGCAAAGAGATCATCGCGGCTGCGCTCACTTGCTTAGCTGATCTGCTCAACCTCAGCCACTCAGTGCATCGGCATGTCCATCTTCTTCTTGTCTTTCATTTCCATCTTCGATCCGCCGGGCAAAGAATCCGTGCTTGGGGAACCTCCCGCCGCAGTGTTCCATACCGCCGAGACCTGCGGGGACAGTTTATCCATGTGACTCAAAAAGACGGTCACCTGCCACATCTGCTGTTCATTGAGAACCTGTTTCCATGCGGGCATTCCACTCAAGCGTATGCCGTGTTGGATGATGTAGAAGTTCTGGTTTTCAGGCATGTCTGGCGCATCCTCTACGAATTGAGGAGCCCGAGGATAAAAAGCGTCGGCGAACATTCCATGCGGACGATGAAGGTCGCCATGACAACTCGCGCAATTCGCCTGATAAATTGCCATGCCAGCGGTCAGGTTGGCATCTGTCGGCTGAGTTGGATTTTGGACTTCTGGAGCGCGGCGGTCAACCGCAGCGTCGAGCGAAGGCATGGCGATTTTACGCTCAAGTGCACCTACCTCTACGTCCGCACGTGGGTCCGCAAATCCAAAACGTACGTAGCAGAAGACTCCCGATAGAACAAGAAGAACGGCCACCACGAATCCCAGAAGAAAATTACGCATAGTGATTCTCCTTCGATTAGGTCCAGGCAAAAACAGCTTTAGCATGACCGAACCTCCAGTATAAGAGCCGGAGTCCGGCCACTACAGCGTTCTTCGAAAGGCTGCAGCAGGCCAACCTCGTGCGACGAAGAGCCTACGCCACCAACAATTCATAACTTCGCTGAGCGCAGCCTGAGTGCATTTGCAATTACGGATACTGAGCTGAAACTCATCGCGGCGGCAGCGATCATCGGGTTCAAGAGCAATCCCAAGACGGGGAACAGTACACCTGCTGCAAGAGGCACTCCGAGGGCGTTATAGATGAAAGCGAAGAATAGATTCTGACGGATGTTTCGCATGGTTGTGATGCTCAAGCGACGCGCCCGGAGAATCCCGCGCAGATCGCCCTTCAGCAACGTGATGCCGCCAGCTTCCATTGCCACATCCGTGCCGGTCCCCATCGCAATGCCGATGTCAGCCTGAGCAAGCGCGGGCGCATCGTTCACGCCATCTCCAGCCATCGCGACCACGGAGCCCTTTTGCTGATGTTCTTTGACGACCTCCGCCTTCTTTTGGGGCAGCACGTCAGCTTCAAAGCCGATGCCGAGTCTGTCCGCGACTGCTTTGGCGGTCGTCGCGTTGTCTCCCGTGACCATGATGATTTTTAAACCTGCCGCCTTCAACTCGCGGATTGCATCGGGCGTGGATTCTTTGATCGGGTCGGCAACTCCTACGATTCCCGCCGTCTTACCATCCACGGCAACCAGCATCACCGTCTGACCTTCTTTGCGCAATGCTTCGGCCCGATCGAGCAACAGCGAAGGATCTACGGACAGGTCGTGGAACAATTCAGCATTTCCGACGGCAACCAGCTTACCTGAGACGGTTCCCTTTACGCCTTTGCCGGTTACCGAGTTGAATCCAACCACATCGGCCAAGGAAAGCTTCTTCGCTTCCGCACCCCTGACGATGGCTGCGGCCAAAGGATGTTCGCTGGAGCGTTCAAGGCTGGCGACGAGTTGCAGGAGGTCGGATTCCTCGAACCCTGGCTGGGGAATGACGGAACTCAGCGTCGGTTTGCCCTCGGTGAGGGTTCCCGTCTTATCGATGATGAGCGTGTCAACCTTGCCGAATATCTCGAGTGCTTCTGCGTTGCGGATGAGGATGCCAGCGCGAGCCCCGCGTCCGGTGCCCACCATAATGGCCATGGGAGTGGCGAGCCCGAGAGCGCATGGGCAGGCAACGATAAGAACCGCAACGGCATTCACGAGGGCATGCGCGAAACGGGGCTGAGGACCGACGAAGAACCACACAGCGAAGGTGACAATGGCCGCAACGATCACAGCCGGCACAAAGTAAGAGGAGACACGATCCGCCAGCCGCTGAATCGGCGCCCGCGACCGCTGCGCCTCGCTGACCATCTTCACAATCTGTGACAACAGCGTGTCTGCGCCGATGCGCTCCGCACGCATGACAAACCCGCCGGTTCCGTTCACCGTTCCCGCCGTGACCTTCGCACCTGTGTTTTTCTCAACAGGTATCGGTTCTCCGCTGATCATCGATTCGTCGATTGAACTGTGCCCCTCAAGCACGATCCCATCGACGGGCACCTTTTCGCCTGGGCGGACGCGGAGCCGGTCTCCGACCTGCACCTGATCAAGCGGCACGTCGAGTTCGCCGCCTTGGTCGTCAAGCCGCTTCGCGGTCTTCGGAGCCAGACCAAGCAAGGCGCGAATCGCGCTGCTGGTCTGGCTGCGAGCACGCAGTTCCATCACCTGACCCAGGAGAACCAGGGCCACGATGACCGCTGCCGGCTCGAAATACACATCGATCTGTCCTCCGCCTCCGTGAAACGATGCAGGAAATATCTGGGGGATGACGGTAGCGAAGACGCTGTAGAGATAGGCTGTCCCCGTTCCAAGAGCAATCAACGTGAACATGTTGAGACTGCGATGCACCACCGATTGCCAGCCCCTCACGAAGAACGGCAATCCGCACCACAAGACGGCCGGGGTCGCGAGGGCGAACTCGATCCAGGCCCATGCTTTCGCCGAAAACAGGTGTTGCATGGGCATGGAAGGTAGAAATGCAGAGACCATCAGGGCTAGCATGGGCACGGCGAGCGCGACGCTGATCCACAGCCGCCTTGTCATATCGGCCAGCTCTGGATTGGTGTCTTCATCGGTCACCTCGCGAGGTTCGAGCGCCATGCCGCAGATTGGGCAGGGGCCTGGTGCATCCCGCACGATTTCCGGATGCATTGGGCAGGTATATTCCGTAAACTTTGCTAGTGCTGTAACGGTTGCCGGTTCGAGCGCCATGCCGCACTTTGGACAGCTCCCCGGCCCCATCTGCTTGACCTCCGGATGCATTGGGCAGATGAATTGCCGTTGTGGCTCGGTCTTCGCCGGTAGTTGCGAAGCAGCCGTTACCGGCTTGGCCTGCAAGTATTTTTCCGGCGCGGCGCGGAACTTTGTGGCGCAGCCTTGGCTACAGAAGTAAACAGTTGTACCGCAATTCTCAATGCTTGCCGCCGCCTTCGACAGATCGACCTTCATGCCGCATACGGGATCGCGCTCTTGAGGTTTCTGCATGGTGTGATCGTAGACTTGTTCACTCATTTCAATCTGTGCCTTTCCGCTCAACAAGCACGGCATTACAAATGGTTGCCGGTTCCGGAGATACTTATGGGGCGAGCTATCGAACTTCCGCTTGCATTCGGCCGAGCAAAAGAAGCGGGTTGATTCTCCTTGCTGACTGGTTGTGGCAGCTTTCGCCGGGTCAACGATCATTCCGCAAACCGGGTCTTTCACTTTGTTCTCAGACTTGTTACAGCAGCACATGGCTCCTCCTGTTTCTATTGCTGCTGACGCAGGAACCCGCGTAATCTTACAGTCTGCTTCGGTGGCACGTGCAATCGAGGCATTTGTGTTCGGCACACACCCCGCAGACGGTCGTAAGTTCCGCAGCAACGGCCTTCCGTGCCCTGTGGAGCCGCACCGAAGCGTTGTTTGCTGATATTTCTCGCGATTGGGCGAACGCTTCGACGCTTTCTCCGCCGAGATCGACCTGCTCGATAGCGTCGCGATATTCGCTTTTAAGGTCTCTGATCACGTCTTCGATGCAGGCACATGCTGTCTGCGCAAGCTCCGGTTCGTAGCTCAGAGGCGCTTCGGCTGCGAAGCCTTCATGCGCTCTGAACTGCGCCGATTGTCTTCGATGGTCGTCAGTGATGGCATTGCGGAGGATGCGGTAAAACCAAGCGACAGTGCTTTCATCCTTTAGTATCTGCGAACTGTGCTCCATCGCCTTGATATAGGCGGATTGCAGAATGTCTTCAGCAGTCTGGGGGGCAACTCGCGAGGCCAGGAAACTCAGGAACTTGGCGTGTTGGGCCATCAGCCGATCAAGTACATCCTTTCCCCGCGTGCTTGTTTCTAAAGGTTCTGCCATTGTGCTCGCCTCAATACAGAGTCTGTCCATCGTGAGATGCGATCCTCCATGTTCAGGACTCTACGGATCGCGGGTTGGCCATTGCTACGTGATCTCAATCCGGTTCACGTAAGACCACTCTACCTGCTGCGCCATAGCTGCCAATAGCGCAACCGATTTCGGCGCTCTATGTTCATTAGGCCTGAATACGGAAATTTTGGCTATGGACGCGGAATTTGCGTCGGTTACTGATAAGGAGAGCCGCATTTAAGGTTCGCGGGGTGCGACCGTTGATAGGAGAGAGAGTTTGAATCTGACGATCAAGCTGACGGACAGACCAGCCCCCTCAAAGCCCCTCCTCTTCATAATGCGCCTGGTATCCAGATCCATGACGAAAAGGAGCCTTGCGCTGCGCAACGCCCCCAGCTCCACGAACGTGCAGTACTTCAATTTCCCTACCGCACGGACGACTGGATACAAATGAGCGACAAAACCAAGTTCCGCAAGGAGGCTTTGTAAAACACCGAGTGGCGTGTGAATCAAGGTCGCATCTGATGCGACAGAACAGAGACACCTCAATTCCCTGAAGAGGATCAGCAACAATTCGCAATCATGCTGTATCCACTCTTGGTTCTATGAGACCGTCTCTGGGGCGGCGCTGCCCGTCGGGAGGGCGAGAAAAGGCGCATCTGCAAAATGCAGATGCCACGCAAGAGGGCGGGCAAGACGGGCAGACACAAAAATGCGGAGCCGGTCTTCTGGCCCCGCATAGTACATCTTGATTGGGTTGTTACGCCGCCGCTCTTTTCGCGGTCTTTGCCGGTGCCTTTGCAGGTGGCCTGGGCGCGGCTTTATTCGCCGTTTTCGCTTTTTCCTTGGCGACGAACTCCTGTTTGACCGTGGTCGTGATTGCGGCCACGTCCACCTTGTAAAATTCGGCGGCTTCACGCAGAACGTGCGAAGCGTTGCCGCGTGAGGCCGTAAGCAAGACAACGGCCTCGACCACGGCACGGCCCAGCGTGCTTTCGTCGGCGCGGCGAAGAAAGGCCACGAACAGCTTGCCGATGGATTCATTCTCCTTGGCCTTCTTGATGCCGTGCTGCTTGGCGAGAATCGCGGCG
>CAYQSI010000050.1:0-25608 GCA_964420185.1 uncultured Occallatibacter sp.
TTTTCCTACGAAACCTTTCCCATCTCCGGCCTTGTGGCCTACTTCTCGATGGAGATTGCGATCAACCCCGCCATGCCCACCTACTCTGGCGGCCTGGGCGTTCTTGCCGGGGACACGCTGCGCTCGACCGCCGACCTAGGCGTTCCCCTGGTCGCTTTTACGCTTCTGCATCGCAAGGGATACTTCCAGCAGCACCTGGACAAAACCGGCGTGCAGAGCGAGGACATTCAGCCGTGGGATCCATCGAACTTCTGCACCGAGGAGAAGGCGCGGGTTACGGTTTCAGTGGAAGACCGCATTGTGACGGTGCGCTGTTGGCGCTATGACCTGGTGGGCCGCTACGGGCACGTGGTACCGATCTACCTGCTGGACACAGATCTGGACGAAAACTCAGGCTGGGATCGCGGCCTAACCGATCACCTGTATGGCGGCGACACCAACTACCGGCTGCAACAGGAGATTGTGCTGGGCATGGGTGGGGTGCGCATGGCGCACGCGCTGGGCCTCCGGGTGAATGTGTACCACATGAACGAGGGCCACGCGGCGCTGTTGACGCTGGGGCTGCTGGAGCGCCAGTTGGGCGGCGGACCGCTGGGCGCGGCTACGGAAGCCGATATCGAGCAGGTGCGGAAGAAGTGCGTCTTCACCACCCACACCCCGGTTCCGGCCGGCCACGACCGCTTCTCCACCGAGCAGTCGATTCGCATCCTGGGCGGCGACCGGACGGCGCGCCTGGAAAAGATGGGCTGCTTTCGCGATGGAATGTTGAATATGACGCTGCTGGCGCTGCGTTTCTCGCGCTATGCCAACGGCGTGGCCATGCAACATGCGAAGGTTTCCCGCGCGATCTTCCCGGAGTTTCCAATCGGCTCGATCACCAACGGCGTTCATGCGCCCACCTGGCTCTCCGAGCCATTCCAGCAGATGATGGACGCGCGCGTCCCCTCATGGCGGCGCGACAACCTCTATCTGCGCAGCGCCATCGACCTGCCCGAGCAAGAGATTCTCTCAGCTCATGCCCAGAACAAAGAGGCGTTGCTGAGCGAAGTGGCCTTGCGCACTGGCCGGGTGTTCAATCCCAAGGTGCTCACCCTGGGCTTTGCCCGGCGAGCCGCCACCTACAAGCGCGCCACTCTTTTGTTTACCGATCCGAAACGGCTGGCGGAGATTGCCACCGCGGCCGGCGGCTTGCAGATCATTTATGCCGGCAAGGCACATCCCCAGGACGAGCCCGGCAAGGCGCTGATTCAGCAGGTCGTCGAGGATGCCGCCCAGCTATCGAACGACGCGCTGCGCATCGTTTATCTGGAAAACTACGATTGGAGCCTGGGCGCGATGCTCACCGCGGGCGTGGATGTGTGGGTGAACACGCCGCGCCGTCCCTATGAGGCCTCGGGAACCAGCGGCATGAAGGCCGCCCTCAACGGCGTCCCCAGCCTGTCCATTTTGGATGGCTGGTGGATCGAGGGCTGCATCGAAGGCTTCACCGGCTGGGCCATCGAAGACGGCGCCAGCGACGCCGAAGAGGCTGCCACGCTTTACAAGAAGCTGGAGACGGCGGTGGTGCCGCTCTACCTGGATGCGCCGGAGAAGTGGGCCCGGCTGATGCGCACCACGCTGGCCTTCAACGGCTCTTACTTCAACACCAACCGCATGGTCAGGCAGTACACCTGCAACGCCTACTACCCGGTGAAGCTGATCGAACGGGCCAAGGCGAAAAAGTAGAGCGGTTCTCCGATTCCTGTGCCCCGGGTCTCTGACCGGATGGTTTCGCGCCATTGAATCCGTGATTTCCCGGGGCTGAAAATCCAGGTGTGAGGCACGTGGGCCACCAGCCATGGGGGCGGAACATTACGCAGCGAAGTCGTGCGGTAGGTTTCTCGCCGGCCCTACGGAACGGCGAGAGAGTTGTTGGGGTATGCCGACCCCGGGTTCCACCCGGGGCTATTTTCCCTGCCTCCCTCCGGGAGGAAGGGCAGCGAATTGAGGTTCTTCGTCTCCCACATCCCAGAATCGAGATGTGGGCCGCCCGCCCGCTCATCGCGAAAAAACCGCGATGAACGGGGCACAGCTTCTCGTAACTCATGGTGATTCTTTGGGGCCGATGTGCGGGCCACCTGCCTCATCACGATAGAACTGTGATGAACGGGGCACAGTTTCTCAAGACTCAGTGTGATTCTTCAGGGATGATGAGCGGGCCACCTGCCTCATCGCGAAAAGACGCGATGAACGGGGCACAGCTTCTCAAGGTTCATAGCGATTCTTCGGAGTTGATGAGCGGGCCACCTGCCCTATTTGCCATGGATATCTCCCAGCCGCGACATATTCAACGTCTTGCGAAATGCTTGCAAGTCTCCGGGTGTGGAAAAACGATGAATCATGCGGTGGCAGTTCGCACAGAGTACAGCAAAATCAGTTTTTGGATTCCGAGGAACCTTCTGGCCCTTTAGGGTTGCAATTGGAATAAGGTGGTGTGCCTCGATGTACCTATTCTTCTTAATGCCGGGATATATCTTCGAAAAGTTGATGCGACAGGCTTCACAAGTGTATCCATGCACCTTCTTGACCATTTTGGCTAGCATCGGGTTGCGTTCCATACGACGGTGGAAACGAAAGGCTGTGTAGTCTTCAATGAAATTGTTGTCCTGCTCTTCTGGTTCGAGTCCTGTCTTTCCATCGGCGCCTGTTGAATATGACAATTGTTCGTATAAGGAAAGAAGTTGAAACAGGTCGCTTTGGAGCACCTTCTCTTCTGGTAGGTTGTCTGCAGCATAATACTTCGCCACAATATTTCCTGCTTCGTAATCGGCCGAAAGGCTTCCCTGAGACACTGAATCTAAGTCGATTTTCGCCTTCGGAAACGCGGTCGCGGAAGTGCCAAGGCGGGAACGATAGTCCGCGGCCCGCGCACCCAAAGCTTCTTTTCTCTTTGATTTGTATTGCTCTCGAACGTCCGTTACACCTTGATTTAAGCTGAGGTAGACACCGCTCATGTTCTCGCGGAATAGATATACGGGGTAGTACCCTCGCTGAGGCGAAACTGTGACCAGTGGGTCTAGAATTGCCACCCAGGGGCAATGGTTCCATTGCCCTTTTCCAGCACTCCCTTCGATTACATATTCAATCTCTGAATTCGGCATACCTGCCGAGATGATGGCACGGATCTCATCTGGAAACTTTTGTCTCAGAAGTTCAGCAATTTCATTCCCCTTAAAGTCGTCTTGCGTCGCTAAATGATAGAGATTTAGTACGTCGTCTATTTTTGAACGCAGACCCATGGAACCCCCCCATAAAGCGAATAAGCCCGAGAGCTGGATTCATCCGCACCATTAAACACCTAAACTGAGAGGTAGGTCTAGTCTCCAGGCGCTTCTTCCATCTCGGCGCCGATCTTGCGCAGCTTCATCACATGCCATTGCAAGCGGTCGAAGAAGAGGTAGACGACCGGGGTGGTGAAGAGGGTGAGCATCTGCGAAACGATGAGCCCGCCGACAATGGTGATGCCCAGCGGCTTGCGCAGTTCCGAGCCCACGCCCATGCCGATGGCCAGGGGCAAGCCACCGAAGAGGGCGGCCATGGTGGTCATCATGATGGGGCGGAAACGCAGTAAACACGCCTGGTAAATGGCCTCGACCGGAGGCAGTCCCTGGTCACGCTCGGCCTGCAAGGCAAAGTCGATCATCATGATGGCGTTCTTTTTGACGATGCCGATCAGCAGGATGATGCCGATCAAGGCGATGATGCTCAGGTCGGTTCCGGTAAGCAGCAGCGCCAGAATCGCGCCCACTCCGGCCGGGGGGAGCGTGGAAAGAATCGTCAGCGGGTGAATCAGGCTTTCATACAGAATGCCGAGCACGATGTAGACGGCGACCAGCGCGGCAAGGATCAGCCACTTCTCGTTCTTGAGCGAATCCTGAAAGGCTTGCGCGGTTCCCTGGAAGGTGGCGTGGAGGGCGGAGGGCATATTCATCTCCGCCTGGGCCTTTTCAAGCGCGGTGACGGCGTCGCCCAAGGCCACGTTGGGCGCCAGGTTGAAGGTGAGCGTGATGGCCGGATACTGGCCCTGATGGTTGACCGCCAGAGAGGTCCGCTGCGACTCGAAGCGCGCGATGGTCGAAAGCGGAACCATGGCGCCGGTCGAGGACTTGACGAAGATCCCATTCAACGAGTCCGGGCTGAGTTGGTACCTGGGGTCAACCTCCATCACCACGAAATACTGATTGAGCGCGGTGTACATGGTGGAGACTTCGCGCTGGCCGAAGGCGTCGTAGAGCACCTGGTCGATGGCGCTGGCGGTAATGCCCAGGCGCGAGGCGGCATCGCGGTCGATGACCAGGTTGGCAGCGAGGCCCTGGTTTTGCTGGTCGCTGGAGACATCGCGCAACTCCGGCATGGACCTCATGCGGGCCTGCAATTGCGGCGCCCAGGAGTTCAGCTCATTCAGATTTTCGTCGGAGAGCGTGTACTGATATTGAGCGGCGCTGCCGCGGCCCCCGACCTGAATATCCTGGTTGGCCTGGAGATAGAGAATGGCGCCGGGGATGCTGGTAAGCTTTTTGCGCAGCCCGTTCACCACCTGGTCGGCGGAGATATGGCCGGGGCGCTGGTTGGGCGGTTTCAAGCCGACGAACATGAAGCCCATGTTGTTGCTGTTGCGGCCGCCGCCCGCGAAGGCCGTTACCGTGGCGATGGACGGATCGTCGAGCACCATCTGCGCCAGCTCACGCTGCTTGGCGCTCATGGCGGGAAAGCTGATGTCCTGCGCGGCGACCGTCTGGCCGCTGATGCGGCCTGTGTCCTGCTGCGGAAAGAAGCCCTTGGGCACAATGATGAAGAGGAAGACGTTGAGGGCCATGGTGCCGGTAACTACGCAGAGCATCAGAACCTGATGGCGCAAGACCCAGCGCAGGCCGCCGGCGTACTCGTTGTGAAGCCACTGAAAGGCGCTCTCACTGGCGCGGTAGATGCGGCCATGGCGGCTCTCGTCGCGCGACTTGAGGAAGTGGGCGCAGAGCATGGGCGTGGTGGTCAGCGAGACCAGCAGCGAGACGGCGATGGCTACTGACAGGGTGACGGCGAACTCGCGGAAGAGCTTGCCCACAATGCCGCCCATCAACAGAATGGGAATAAAGACGGCGATCAGCGAGGTGCTCATCGACAGCACCGTGAAACCGATCTCCTTGGAGCCCTTCATGGCCGCATCGAAGGGCGTCATGCCCATTTCGAGATAGCGGGTAATGTTCTCGATGACCACAATGGCGTCATCCACCACGAAGCCTGTGGCGATGGTGAGCGCCATCAGCGAGAGGTTGTCGATGGTGTAGCCCAGCAGGTACATGACGCCGAAGGTGCCCACCAGCGAGAGAGGCACGGCCACCGACGGGATGATGGTGGCCCACACCTCGCGCAAAAACAGGAAGACCACCAGCACCACCAGCAGCACGCTGATCATGAGCGAAAGCTCCACGTCGCGCACACTGGCGCGGATGGTGGAGGTGCGGTCAATGGCCACGTCGATCTTGATGGTGGGCGGGATGGCGGCCTGCAGGTGCGGCATTTGGGCCATCACGGCGTCTACCGTTGACATTACGTTGGCGCCAGGAATCTTGAAGATGACGACCAGGATGGCGTCTTTGAGCTGGCCGCGAGTGCCGGGGGTGTTAATGCCCGAGACGCCGGCGGTGTGGATGTCGGCAACATCGTCGGTAATCGTGCCCAGGTCGGAGATGCGCACCGGCGCGCCGGTCTGGCGGTTATAGCCGGCGATGATGGGCGCGTAGTCGCTGGCCTTGAAGATCTGGTCGTTGTCGCTGATCTGCCAGCGATGGCCGGCGTCCTGAAAAGCGCCTTTGGGCCGATTGGCGTTGGCCCCGGCCAGCGCCGTGCGTACCGCCTCCAAACCGACGCCGTTCGAGCCCAATTGCATGGGGTTCAATTCGACGCGCACCGCGGGGCTGGAGCTGCCACCCACGAAGACCTGGCCCACACCCTGAATTTGGGCGATCTTCTGCGAGAGGATGGAGTCGGCCAGATCGTACACCTGCGCCTTGGGAACCACGTCGGAGGTGAGGGTGAGAATGAGAATCGGAGACTCAGCGGGATTGGCCTTGCGATAGCTCGGATTCTGCGGCAGGTTAGCCGGCAACTGGCTGCGCGCCGCGTTGATGGAGGCCTGCACGTCGCGGGCGGCGGCGTCAATGTTGCGATTGATGTCGAATTGCAGGGTGACGGATGCCGAGCCCAGCGAACTCGTCGAGGTCATCTGGTTGACGCCGGCAATGCGCCCGAACTGGCGTTCGAGCGGCGTGGCGACCGACGAGGCCATGGTCTCAGGGCTGGCGCCGGGCAGTCCCGCACCGACACCGATGACCGGGAAGTCTACATTGGGCAGCGAAGCCACGGGCAGGATGGAGTAAGCCACCGAGCCGGCCAGCAGCAGGGCCAAGCTCAGCAGCGACGTGGCCACCGGGCGCTGAATAAAGGGTGCGGAAAGATGCATGGGTCCTTATCCTCAGTCGCCGGTGACCGGTTGCTGCTCGTGGGTGACATGGAGGTCGCGCGGCTTCATGCGCTGAGCCAGCTTGTCGAAGTAGAGATAGATGACCGGAACGGTGTAGAGCGTGAGCACCTGCGAGAAGAGCAGTCCGCCGACGATGGTGATGCCCAGCGGCCTGCGCAGCTCGGCGCCCACGCCGCCGCCCAGGGCCAGCGGCAATCCGCCCAGCATGGCGGCCATGGTGGTCATGATGATGGGCCTGAAACGCAACTGGCAGGCCTGGAAGATGGCCGCCTCGGCCGTTTTGCCCTCGATACGCTCGGCCTGCAAGGCAAAGTCGATCATCATGATGGCGTTCTTCTGCACGATGCCGATGAGCAGAATGATGCCGATCAGCGCGATTACGCTGAACTCGGTGCGCGTGATGAGCAGGGCAAGAAGAGCGCCCACGCCAGCCGAGGGCAGTGAGGAGATGATGGTGATGGGGTGGATATAGCTCTCGTAGAGCACGCCAAGCACGATGTAGACAGTGACCAGCGCAGCCAGAATCAGCAGCGGCTCGTTGGACAGCGAGGTCTGAAAGGCGGCGGCCGTGCCCTGGAAGCTGGCATTGATGGCGGCCGGCATCTGGATACGCTGCTCGATGTGGTTGACGGCGCTGACAGCGTCGCCCAGCGCCTTGCCCGGCGCCAGGTTAAAGCTGACCACGGTGGACGGGAACTGCCCCTGATGGCCGATGGCCAGTTGCGCGCGCGACTGCTCCCAATGGGCCACCATGCCCAGCGGAACCTGCGTGCCGCTGGCTGATTTGACGTAGAGATTGTTCAGCGTGGATGGATCGGTCTGGAAGTTCTGCCCGACCTCCATCACCACATGGTACTGGTTCAGTTGGGTGAAGATGGTGGAGACCTGACGCTGGCCGAAGGCATCGTAGAGAGTGTTGTCCACGTCGGCCATGGCGATGCCCAGCCGTGCCGCGGTGTCGCGGTCGATCACCAGCTTGGCGCCCAACCCCTCGTCTTGCAGATCGCTGGCCACGTCGGTTACCACTTTTTCCTTGCCCAGCTCGTTCACCATCAGCCGGGTGTACTTGGCCAGCTCGACCTGATCGGGATCTTCCAGCGAGTACTGGAACTCGGTACGGCTGACGCGGTCTTCGACGGTAAGGTCCTGGAGGGGCTGTAGAAACAGTTGTATGCCTTCAATGCCTTCGAGCTTGGGTTGCAGGCGGCGAATCACCTCGGTTGCGGAGATTCCGCGCTCTTCGAGCGGCTTCAGATTGATCTGGATGCGGCCGGAGTTCAGCGTGGTGTTGGTCCCGTCAACGCCGATGAACGAGGAGATGTTATCGACGGCGGGGTCCTGAAGCAGGATCTCCACGAGCTTCTGCTGGCGCTCGGCCATCGAGGTGAAGCTGACCGTCTGCGGCGCCTCGCTGATGCCCAGAATCACGCCTGTATCCTGCACCGGGAAGAAGCCTTTGGGAACCACCACATAGAGCAGCAGGGTGCCCACCAGCGTGCCGATGGTGACCATCAGGGTGGCGAAGCGATGGCGCAAAACAACCTTCAGCGTGCGCCCGTACCATGCGATGACGGCGTTGAAAACCTTCTCTGACCAATAGTAGAAACGCGTCTGCTTGGCGACCGATTTGTCCTGGAGAATGCGCGAGCACATCATGGGCGTCAGCGTCAGCGAGACCACCGCGGAGACCAGGATGGTGACCGCCAGGGTGATGGCGAACTCGCGGAAGAGCCGGCCCACCACGTCGCTCATGAAGAGCAGCGGGATGAGAACCGCAATCAGCGAAACGGTCAGCGACATGATGGTGAAGCCGATCTGTTCGCTCCCCTTGAGCGCGGCCTTCATGGGGCTCATGCCCTCTTCAATGAAGCGAGAGATGTTCTCGATCATCACGATGGCGTCATCCACCACAAAGCCGGTGGAGATGGTGAGCGCCATCAAGGTCAGGTTGTTGAGCGAGTAGCCCAGCAGGTACATTACGCCGAAGGTGCCGACAATCGACAGCGGCACCGCGACGGATGGGATGATGGTCGCCGCCAGATTGCGCAGGAAGAGGAAGATCACCATCACTACCAGGGCGACAGTGAGCATGAGCTCAAATTCCACGTCCCTGACCGAGGCGCGAATGGTGACCGTGCGATCGGTGAGCACCTTCACCTGCACGGTGGCCGGCAGACTGGTCTGCAACTGCGGCAGCAGCTTCTTGATCCGGTCAACAACGGCGATGATGTTGGCGCCCGGCTGGCGCTGGATGTTGACGATCACCGCGGGCTGGCGATCCATCCAGGCAGCCTGCTGAGAGTTTTCAGCGGCATCGACGATTAACGCCACATCGGAGGCGCGCACCGCGGCCCCGTTGCGATAGGCCACAATCACCGGCTTGTAGTCGCCGCTGGAAAGCAACTGGTCATTGGCGCCGATGGTGTACGACTGGCGGGAGCCGTTCAGCGTGCCCTTGGCCTGATCCACGTTGGCCGCGGCCAGGGCGGTGCGCAGGTCTTCCAGGCTGAGGTCATAAGCGGCCAGTTGAGTGGGATTGGCCTGAATGCGCACGGACGGCTTCTGACCGCCGGCGATGGAGACCAGTCCGACCCCGGTCACCTGGGAGATCTTCTGCGCCAGGTTGGTGTCGGCGGCGTCTTCAATCTTGTCCAGGGGCAGCGAGTCGGAATAAAGCGCCAGCGTCATGACCGGCGCATCGGCGGGATTGACCTTGCTGTAAATGGGCGGGTTGGGCAGATCGGCGGGCAAAAAGCTGTTGGCCGCGTTGATGGCCGCCTGCACCTCCTGCTCGGCTACGTCGATGTTCTCGTCGAGGTTGAACTCGAGGGTGATCACCGAGCCGCCGCCGGAGCTGACCGAGGTCATCTGCTTCAGTCCCGGCATCTCGCCGAACTGGCGTTCCAGGGGCGCGGTGACCGACGAGGCCATGACCTCAGGCCCGCCGCCGGGGTAGAAGGTGAGCACCTGGATGATCGGATAGTCCACCTCAGGCAGGGCGGAAACCGGCAACTGCTGGTAGCCCACAAAGCCTGCCAGCAAAATCGCCGCCATCAGCAGCGAGGTGGCTACCGGGCGCAGAATGAATGGCCGGGAAGGACTCACTGCTTTCCCCTTTGATTTTGTTTGCCCTGGCTTGCGCCAGCCGGAGCGCCGGGCCGGGAAGCCGGACCGGATGCCGCGCCAGGAACGGCGAACGGAACTCCACCAGACTGACCCGCGCCTTGCCCCGTTGAAGCCTGTCCAGACCCCTGTCCGCCACGCTGGCGGGCCACGCTGGCGGTCACGTTCTGTCCGGGACGCAGCCTGTCCGCTCCGTCCACCACCACGTTCTGGCCAGGTTGCAGGCCGCTGTCGAGAATGGTCATCTGCCCTTCGGCCAATGCCACCTTTACAGGCTGGATTCTGGCGGTTCCATTTCCCTTCGCGTCGGGATGATCGACAACCCATACATACGAGCCCTGATTGCCGCTCTGAATGGCCGCCGAAGGCACCACAAGCGCATTGGGACGGTTTTCCATCACCAGATGAATGTTGACGAACTGGTTGGGGAAGAGCGCCTGATCCTTGTTGTCGAAGACCGCCTTCAGCTTTTCGGTTCCGGTGGTGGTGTCGATCTGGTTATCGACGGTGAGGAGCAGGCCGCCGGCCAGCTTCAGTGTGCCGCCCTGGTCGTAGGCGTCCACGGGAAGACGCTTTTCAGCGGCCAGTTTGTGCAGCACCTGGGGAAGCTCGTCCTCGGGCAGCGTGAAGTAAACGGCGATGGGCTGGAATTGATTGATGATGACCAGGTTGGTGGTGTTGGCCGTGATGATGTTGCCGGGGTCCACCAGGCGCAAACCGATTTTGCCGTTGATGGGCGACTGGATGGAGCACCAGTTGAGCTGCAACTGGGCGGTCTCGATGGCCGCCTTATCGGCGGCGATGGCTCCCAGGTACTGGCCCTGGTTGGCCGCATCGGCGTCCAGCGTTTCCTTGGAGGTGACGCCGGCATCATAGAGCGCCTTGTAGCGTTTGTACTGCGCCTGAGCGTTCACCAAAAGCGCCTGATCGTGGGCCAGATTTCCCCGGGCCTGGTCCAGCGCGGCTTTGTAAGGCCTGGGGTCGATCACCATGATGGTCTGGCCCTGCCTCACCTGCTGGCCCTCGGTGAACCTGACGGGTTCGAGTTCGCCGCTCACCCGCGCCTTGACCGTAACGCTCATGTAAGGCATTACCGTGCCCAGCGCCGTCAGAAAGATCGGCATCGGCTTCTGCTCGGCGGCTGTCACCTGCACCGGAACCGGCCGGTTCAGCAGCGCCGCCGCCTGGCTAGTCGCCTGGCTCTTGGCCGTTTGCTGGTTCTGATAGATCCGCCACACGATAAAGCCCAAAACGCTGACCAGCACCAGGTACACAACGATGCGCACCCACGAACCCCTGGGTGCGGGGGGGTGTTGCTCAATGCCGTCTGCGACCAGAGGGGTCTCCGGAGTGCCTTCAATGGACATGGTGTCGATTCCCGTCGTTTTCTCTTGAGTAAATGCCCGCGCATGGGCTCCGCGCAATGGCATTGTAGTGAACGTTCCGGGCAGAGGACCATCTACCCACATTCGTTTCTACGGACGCTTGAGTTTCCTGAAAGGTTTCCTCCACCCAGGCCGCATCCATCGCAAGCCGCGCACTTCCCAACGGAGAAACGCCCCCTCATGCACACAAGACGAGACCATTGTAAGTGAATCGAGCGGTCCCGGAACATTTCGGCTCACACTTGCCGAGTCCCATTTGACGGTATACTTGATCCTGTGAGCATCTTGCAAAACTATCTTCTTGTGTTGTGTCAGGGCACGACTTTAGTCGTGCCGCAAACGCGCCAATCTGGATTCCGGCTTTAGCCGCTGCGGAATTGTAAATAGTTGGGGAAAAAACCGCAGGGGCTAAAGCCCAGCATAATTTTGTTGCTCTTTCGGCACGACTAAAGTCGTGCCCTGACACTTTTCGCAGCCTCAATTGAATTTTGCAAGAAGCTCTTGTTTTTACCCTCCGCTGCGTTTGACCTTGATCCGCCGCGCCGTTCCTGAATGGGAGCGCTTTTCGCGGTGGGCTGGGTTTCGCCGGCTCCATGAGGATCGATTGCCCCAACCTCCCGCCATTGCCGAGTCTGCCGAGCCTGAAGGCGTGGCGCGTCCGTTGTGCGTCGATCTGGACGGCACGCTGATCAAGTCCGACTCGCTCTTCGATGCGGTTTGTCTGTTTCTGCGCCGGAATCCCGCCCACTTCTGGCAACTGGGGCTGTGGCTGGCCAGTGGGCGCGCCCGCCTGAAAGCCGAAGTAGCCCGCCGCGCCCCGCTCGATCCCACCCGGCTGCCCTACAACACCGAACTGCTCGCCTACCTGCAGGCCGAGCAGCGCAAGGGCCGGCAGATCTACCTGACGACCGGCGCGGATGGCCCGCTGGCGGAACGGGTGGCTGCATATCTGGGCGTCTTTGCCGGCGTGCTGGCCTCCGACAGCGCCACCAACCTGACCCGCGCCAAGAAACTGGCCCGCCTGAAAGCCCGCTTCGGCGAATTTGACTACATCGGCAACTCCCGCGCCGACCTGCCCCTGCTGGTCAATGCGCGCCAGGCGATGGTGGCCAACGCCAGCCTGGGCCTGCGCCTGGCGTTGCGCATGCGGCGGATTCCGGTGGTTCGCACATTTGCTGACCGGCGGCCGCTGCCGCGCACTCTGCTGAAGGCGATCCGCATCCACCAGTGGGCCAAGAATATTCTCCTGGTGGCGCCGCTGCTGCTCTCGCACAAGCTCAGCCCGGAGGCCATCGGCGCGGCTGTCGTGGCCTTCTTCTGCTTCAGCTTCATGGCCTCTGCCAACTACCTTTTCAACGACCTGCTGGACATTGACAACGACCGCCGGCATCCGGCCAAGCGCTTCCGGCCCTTTGCCGCGGGCGATCTGCCGGTCGCTGGCGGCGTTGCCCTTGCGCTTGTGCTGGCCGCGGCTTCACTGGCTTTTCTGCCTCTGCTGCCCCGTGAATTCGCCATGTGGCTGGGAATTTACATCGTGTCCACGACGGCCTACTCCTTCTATTTGAAGAGGGTGGCGCTGGTGGACGTGCTGATGCTCTCAGGCCTCTACACGCTGCGCATGCTGGCCGGGGGCGCGGCCACGGGCACCGAGATCTCCCACTGGCTGGCTGGCTTCTCCATCTTTTTGTTTCTTTCGCTCGCCATGGTCAAGCGGTTCAGCGAGCTGGAAAACCTGCGCGAGCGCGGCGTCACCGCTACCCAGGGGCGGGGCTACCTGGTGGCCGACATCGAGCAGGTGCGCAGCTTCGGCACCTCCAGCGCCACGGCCGCCGTGGTGGTCTTTTCGCTGTATATCACGCGCCCCGCCGTGGAGGCTCTTTATAAGCACGCCGGCCGGCTGTGGTTCATTGTGCCGCTAATGTTGTTCTGGCTTTACCGGGTGTGGCTACTGGGCTCGCGCGGCGAAATGGACGACGATCCGGTCATCTTCGCCCTCCGCGACCGGGTCAGCCTGGCGGTGGGAGCGTGTGTGCTGGCCGTGGCGATCTTCGCGTTGTGAGAGCGTCTTTTCATGCTGCTGGAACGTCTTGACAGATGAGCGAATAGCCCCTTTTGCCTGCGCGTGAGCCGTTTCGGGCGAAATCTTTCGTCTACCATGTAATTTCAACAGGTTGTTGGAACGGTCCGTGCGGTGAGCGCCGTCCGGACCCAGAATCCTGCGAGCCGGCCATGACCGGACCAGGGCGCTTGTCGAGCCGCACAAGTGCGGCATGGCCGCGAGCAGCCCGGCTCAGGAGCGAGTACCTGCCCTATGATGTGGATTGTCCGGCTTGCGCTGCGGCGGCCTTATACCTTTGTCGTCGCGGCGTTCTTGATTTTGATTCTTGGCGTCTTCAGCATCCTCACGATGCCTACGGACATCTTTCCGAATATCGACATCCCCGTGGTGACGGTGATCTGGAACTACAACGGCCTCTCCGCGCAGGAGATGGCCAACCGCATTGTCACCCCCAGCGAACGCGGCCTGACCTCCACGGTCAACGACATCGAACACATCGAGTCGCAATCGCTCAACGGCGTCGCGGTCATCAAGGTTTTCTTCCAGCCGAAAGTGAACATTGGCAGCGCCGTGGCCCAGATTACCGCGGTGAGCCAATCGCAGGTGCGCAGCCTGCCGCCGGGCACCACGCCGCCCTTCATCATTCAATACAATGCTTCCGCCGTGCCTGTTCTGCAATTGGGCGTCTCCGGGCAGGGCCTGAACGAACAGCAGTTGAGCGATTTGGCCTCGAACACCATCCGCATCCAACTGGCCACCATCGAAGGGGCGCAGATGGGCTTTCCCTTCGGCGGCAGGCCGCGCCAGGTTCAGGTGGACCTCAATCTGGCCGCGCTGCAAGCCAAGGGCCTTTCGCCCGCGGATGTGGTGAACGCCATCTCAGCGCAGAACGTGATTGCGCCCTCCGGGACCATGAAGATCGACCGCTTCGAGTACGCGGTTGAGACCAACTCCGCCCCGCTGGTGATGAACGATCTGAACAACCTGCCCATCCGCGCGGTCAACGGCGCGGTTATCTACGTTCGCGACGTGGCTCACGTGCGCGACGGCAATGCGCCGCAGGCCAACATCGTGCGCGTGGATGGCAAGCGCGCCATCCTGATGAGCATCATGAAGACTGGCTCATCCTCTACGCTGGACATCATCCGCGGCGTGCAGGCCAAGCTGAAGAGCGTCAAGGGCCAGTTGCCGCCGCAGCTCCAGATCAATCCCCTCTCTGACCAGTCGATCTTCGTGCGCGGGGCCATCGGCGGCGTGGTCAAGGAGGCCATCATCGCCGCCTGCCTCACGGCCATCATGATCCTGGTCTTCCTGGGCAGTTGGCGTTCCACCATCATCATCGCGGTCTCCATTCCGCTCTCGATTCTCTGCTCGCTGATCGTGCTCTCCGGACTGCACGAGACCATCAACATCATGACCCTGGGAGGCATGGCGCTGGCTGTCGGCATTCTGGTGGACGACGCCACAGTCGCCATCGAGAATATCAACCGCTACCTCGAGACAGGCGCGGAGCTGGAACAGTCCATCCTCGAGGGCTCGGCGCAGATTGCCACTCCGGCCTTTGTCTCAACCCTCTCGATCTGCATCGTCTTCGTGCCCATGTTCTTCCTGACCGGCGTGGCGCGCTACCTGTTCGTCCCCATGGCGGAGGCGGTGGTCTTTGCCATGCTGGCCAGCTTCCTGCTCTCCCGGACGCTGGTGCCCACCATGGCGAAATACCTGCTTCTGGAGCACGACGATGCGGAAGCCGCCAGGAAGCACTCGAGCCGTAATCCCTTTGTCCGTTTTCAACAGGGTTTCGAGCGCGGTTTTGAGCATTTTCGTCACATCTATCTGCGACTTCTGACTCTGTGCCTGGACCACGCACCAGTCTTTCTGATCCTCTTCCTGCTCTTCGCCGTCGGATCGCTGGGACTTGCTCCCTTTCTTGGCCAGGACTTCTTTCCCTCGGTAGATTCCGGCCAGTTCAAGATTCACGTGCGCGCCCGCACCGGCACGCGCATCGAAGAGACGGCCGCGCTCTGCGACCACATCGACTCGACCATTCGCGAGCAGATTCCCGCCAAGGAAGTGGTCAACATCGTCGATAACATCGGCCTGCCCGTTTCGGGCATCAACCTGGCCTACTCCACCTCAGCGCCCGTCGGACCAGCCGACGCCGACATCCAGGTGCAGTTGAGCAAGGATCACCACCCCACAGCGGATTATGTGGAGCACCTGCGCAGAGTGCTCGCCCGCCAATATCCCGGCGTCACCTTCTATGTGCTGCCGGTGGACATCGTGACCCAGATTCTGAACTTCGGACTCTCCGCGCCAATCGACATTCAGATCGTCGGACCGGACCTGTATGGTAACCGCGCCCTGGCGGAGCGCATGTTGAACGAAGTCCGCTATGTTCCCGGTGCGGCCGACGCACGCATCCAGCAGCCCTTCGACCTGCCGAATATGCAGGTGGACGTAGACCGCACGCGCGCCCAGTCCATCGGCCTGACGCAAAAGGACGTGGCCGGCAGCCTGCTGGTCGCTCTGAGCGGAAGCTTCCAGACCGCCCCGAACTTCTACCTGGACCCGAAGAACGGCGTCAGCTACAGCATCGCCATCCAGGCTCCGCAGTACAACGTTGACTCGGTGGCCGCGCTGAAAGGGTTGCCCATTACCGGCTCTTCCGCGGCGCAGAAGACGGATGGCGCGGCCCCCACCGGCGCGCCTGGAACGCAACCCCCGTTGGAGATTCTCGGCAATCTGGCGGAGATCACCCCCGGAGCCGAACTGGGCACCTTAAGCCACTACGACATTCAGCCGGTCATCGACACCTACGCCAGCGTGGATGGAACCGACCTGGGCACGGTTACCCGCAAGATGGAAACAATCATCGACAAACACCAGGCCGAACTGCCTCGCGGTTCGCACTTTATCCTGCGCGGCCAGAGCGAGACCATGAAGAAGTCCTACCTCGGCCTGCTGACCGGCCTGGTGTTTTCCATCCTGCTGGTCTACCTGCTGATCGTGGTCAACTTCCAGTCCTGGCTCGATCCCTTCCTGATCATTTCGGCGCTGCCCGCAGCTTTGGCCGGCATTGTCTGGTTCCTCTTCCTGACCAACACGCGGCTCAGCGTTCCAGCTCTTACCGGCGCCATCATGTGCATGGGCGTGGCCACAGCCAACTCCATTCTGGTGGTCAGTTTTGCACGCGAGCAGTTGGAGGTTCTGGTGGGCGACGCGCGCCGGGCCGCGCTGAACGCCGGCTTTGTCCGCCTGCGCCCGGTGCTGATGACCGCCCTGGCCATG
Source organism: uncultured Occallatibacter sp. (assembly GCA_964420185.1). Classification (GTDB taxonomy): domain Bacteria; phylum Acidobacteriota; class Terriglobia; order Terriglobales; family Acidobacteriaceae; genus Telmatobacter. Next base: position 16,376 of record CAYQSI010000050.1, read on the forward strand.
ATCATCGGCATGGTGCCGATGGCTCTGGGCCTGGGCGACGGCGGCGAGCAGAATGCACCCCTGGGCCGCGCAGTCATCGGCGGACTGCTGCTGGCCACCGTGGCCACGCTCTTTTTTGTTCCCGCATTTTTCTCCGTCGTGCATGGCTGGCTGGAAAGCCGCCGCAAAACGGCCCAGAACGCAGCTCTGGCCGGAACGCTTGACGAGTTTGACGAGATACCGGAGTAGTCTTTCATGACCAACGAATCCAATCCGAAGCAGCAACCGGCTCACCAGCCAGGTCAAGGGCACGAAGCCGCGCCCGAACAGGCGGCCATCTCGCCGCACAAAGCCCTCGTGGGCGTAGTCATTGTGCTTGTCGTCGCAGCGGCCTTGGCGGGCTTCGGCATATGGAACCGCATGCGTGCCGACAAGAATCTGGTTGAGACGACAAAGGATCTGGCCGCGCCTACGGTGATTGTGGCCGTCCCCAAGGCGGGCGCGCCGGTGGCGAGCTTCATGCTTCCGGGCAACGTGACCTCCTACACCGATTCGCCTATCTACGCGCGCACCGCAGGCTACCTCACGCGCTGGAACTTCGACATCGGAGCCAAAGTGAAGAAGGGCGCTCTCCTGGCGGAGATTGCCACCCCCGAGGTGGACCAGCAACTGGCCCAGGCCGAAGCCGACCTGAATACCGCCCAAGCCAACGCCAACAACGCCCGCATCCAGGCCGAGCGCTACAGCGGGCTGGTCAAATCCGACGCCGTCTCCCACCAGGACACCGATGCGTTCGTGAATCAGGCCACAGCCACCGCGGCGGCCGTGCGCTCTGCACAGGCCAATGTCAGGCGGCTGCGCGACCTGCAATCGTTTGAAAAGGTCTACGCGCCCTTCGACGGGGTGATTACCGCCCGCACTGTTGACACCGGCCAGTTGATCGACCCCGGCGCGGGCAAGGAGCTTTTTCACCTGCAAGCCATCCAGACTCTGCGCGTCTACGCCAACCTGCCGCAGATTTACTCCGGAAACGTGAAGCGCGGCGCGAAGATCGACCTGACCTTTGCCGAGCACGCGGGCAAGACCTACCAGGGCACGCTGGTGCGCACCGCCGACGCCATCGATCCGGCCAGCCGCACCTTGCTGGTGGAGATCGACGTGGACAACCGCGCCGGCGAACTGCTGCCCGGCTCGCTGGCCCAGGTTCACTTCAAGACCCCGGCAGCCGGACCCACCTTCATCGTGCCGGCCGCGGCGCTCATCTTCCGCAAGGAGGGCCTGCGTGTGGGCGTCGTGCTCAATGGCAACACCGCTCATCTGGTTCCAGTGGTGATCGGCGAGGACGACGGGGCCAGCGTGCAGATCGTCACCGGACTCAACCTGGGCGATCAGGTGATCCAGGACCCGCCCGACTCGCTCATCGAAGGCGAAAAGGTTCGGGTCGTGAGCCCCGGCAGCCAAGTCGATGAGGGAGGCAAGTGATGATGTCGGTGCTTCAGGCTGCGGAAAAACTCGGGATTTCGGGTGAAATGCAAGGAAAGAGTCCCTCCGGGGCTAAAGCCAGCGTTGATTCTGTTAGCTTTATGCGGGGGTTGAAACCCCCGCCTCCCTCCGGATCGAGTTTTTCCGCGGCCGGTAAAGGCCCTGAGGGATTCTTTTCGGGCATTTTTAGCGGAAAACTACCAGTCTCGTTTGCCGGCTTGCTCATCCTCACGCTGCTCACCGGCTGCAAATCTGTCGGTCCCAACTACAACCGCCCCGGCTACGAGGCGCCTCCAGCCTACAAGGAAGCTGGCGCGACGGCAGTCCTCCAGCCGCCGCCCGCCCCCACCGGAGGCAGTTGGCAGCCGGCCTCGCCCTCCGACGGAATGCTCCGTGGCAAATGGTGGGAGATTTACCAGGACCCGCAGCTCAACCAACTGGAAGATCGCATTGCTACCGACAATCAGACCCTCCGCCAGGCGCTGGAAACATATCTTGCCGCTCGCGACCAGGTCAGCGTGGCTCGCGCCGGCCTTTTCCCGACTTTTTCTGTCAAACCTACCGCCCAGCGCGATAATGTCTCGGCAAACGGGCCCTCCTACTCGGCGGGCAAATCCACCACCTATAGCGATTTCACGCTCACTGGCCAAGCCAGTTGGGAGCCGGACTTCTGGGGCCGCATTCGCCGCACCGTCGAAGCCGCCCGCTCGAACGCCCAGGCCAGCGCCGCGGACACGGCCAGCGTGGAGCTGAGCCTTCATGCCGAGATGGCCGCCGACTACTTCCAACTGCGGGGTCTGGACGCCGAGATCAAGCTGCTGCAAGCCACCGTCACTGACCTGGAACACCAACTCGACCTGACCCAGCGCCGCCTTGCCGGCGGAGTGGGCACTGAGGCCGACGTGGCCCAGGCCCGCACCCAGCTTGAAACCGTGCGCGCTGAACTGGTGGATGTGGGCGTGGCTCGCGCCCAGTACGAACACGCCATCGGCACCATCGCCAACCTCAAACTTTCAGAGTTCAGCATTCCGCCGTCACCGCTCGATCTTTCTCTGCCCAAGATTCCCGTAGGCGTGCCTTCGCAACTGCTCGAGCGCCGCCCCGACATTGCCGCGGCCGAGCGCCGCGCCGCCGCCGCCAACGCCCAAATCGGCATCGCCGTCAGCGCCTTCTATCCCACCATCAGCCTGGGTGGAACCGGTGGCTTTGAGAGCCTCCACGCAGGAACGTGGATTCAAGGCCCGAGTTCGCTCTGGAGCCTGGGGGCGCAAGCAACGCAGCTCCTCTTCGACGCCGGTCAGCGCCACGCCCTCACCGACCAGGCTCGCCACGCTTACGAAGCCCAGACCGCAGCTTACAAAAGCCAGGTCTTGGTGGCCTTCAACGACGTGGAAGACCAACTCTCCAGCCTGCGGATTCTTGAGGCGGAGTCGGCTGTCGAGCAGAGGGCCGTCGAGTCGGCCCGGAACTCCCGCGACATCTCCAACCAGCGCTACAAGGGGGGCGTCACCGGCTATCTTGAAGTCCTCACCGCCGAGGCCACGCTGCTCCAGAACCAGCGCACCGCCATCAATCTCCAGACGCGGCAGTTTGTGGCCAGCGTCGGCCTCGTCCGCTCCCTCGGCGGCGGTTGGGACGCAAGCCAGTTGCCGAAATAAGGGGTCAGGGATCAGGGATCAGGGGTCAGCGCGGAGCGGAGCGCGGCAGGGAAGGCAGCTTCCAGTGCTTTCTCAGCTTTTGATACTGAGGACGCGGGAACTGCACAAGCAGTGGACTTCTCGCGGGATCAAGCCATGCAAGCACGGTTTCAAGATGCTCCTGCGTCATGGCCGTGCATCCCGAGGTTCCCTGGTCCGGCCCCATCCAGATATGCATGAAGATGCACGATCCTGTACCAGGGGTCTTCAGCTCCGCGTTGTGATCGACCACCAGTCCCCATCGGTACACGCCATCGGTGCGCAACATATGCTCGGAACTGTTCCAGTCGGGCGAAACCGTCGCGCGGTCCACGACCCGGTTGTAGAACTTTGAATGTACGTCATCCACACATTCCACTGAGGGCGTGAGACTCACGTAGGGCATTTTCCATCCCGCCTGCTCCTGGGCGGCATAACCAAAAGCAGTGCTCAGGCGGAAGATCCCGGCTGGCGATTTATTATCGCCTTCCTGCTTGACTGGATCGAGCGCTTCGCGCGCTCCAGCATCGGAGACCAACCCCACACCCCATCCGAGACCGTTTTTGCCGATCACGACGGGAATTGGAGCGCCAACCGCCTTCCATTTTTTGTGCGCCTGTTTTCGCTCATAGGGCTGCAACGTGCCCGCGACTACATTCCAGTCGGGGGTGGTTACCACGAGAATTTGCGTTGACGCGCGCAATGCGGCTGGCTCCTGGCCCTGAGCCAGCGCAAACGAAAGCACACAGGTCGCTACCATGCCACAGGAAAACCAACGTATCTTCATCGGTTCGCATGCCCCTGAAGAGAACTTTTTAGTTCACCACAGGCTACAGCAGTTCTCCAATTGCTGTATACCGAAGCCACTGCGGCCGAGTGGCTTTTTCCTCAAAAAAAGCCACCTTGCACACTCTCAAAAGGGCTACATCTATTGGAGAACTGCTCTATCAGCGGCAGCGAGGATTGTCGATTCTAACGCTTATTCGGAAAAAGTGTAGACCGAAATTTTTCGGTATCCCACCCATTCCGCAGAAAAACGCGGAAGCGGATGGGGCACAAAAGTTTATAGCAAAAGCTAAAACGCTCTATTCCCGATTTTCTATTCCTTGTTTGCTGGCTTGACCGCATCCTGCACTGGATGGCTATAAGCCGCCGGGGGCACGTCGGTGAGGGGCAGCGCGGGGCCTTCCCACAGCAGGCGGGGAGAGCCCTGACTGGCCGAATGCAAGCCTTCCAGATGAAACGCGTGCTTGCCGGCGCGCAGGCCCAGCGAGCCGCGATCATAGCGCATGGCGTTGCCCGGCGAGCCGCAGACTTGAGCAAAGGCCGGTCCGGTCCGGGCCACTTCCACGCCGTCAATCACCAGGCGAGCGCCATCGCGGGCCAGCAGATGAAAGGTGTAGCCGCCGTCGGCGGGAATGTCGATCAAGCCGTCCCATGCGGCAGCGTAATGCGTAAAGCCTTGGGCATTCGCGCGCAGATTAGGCCCTTCGCCGGCGAAGACCGCGCGTTCGGCGGTCAGGTTGGGCAACTCAGTCCACGCGCCGGGGTAGATCTGCCAGGCGAGGCCGGCGAGCGTGGGGCCAGCAACGGGAACGGCGTCGTGCCAGTGGCCCACGGCCACCACTCCCTGCGCCGCCCAGTCCACGCCGCCATCGCGATCCTCCACATGGAGCAGAACCCGGAAGCGGCCCGAACCATCGAGCTGAGTGCCCTCGGCGTCTGGAAAGCGATGACGCACGCGGCGGCCGCTGGCTTGCGTTCCATCGCCGAAAAGCCAAGTGTAGTGCGCTTTGGGCGTGGGTTGCGCGGTGAAGGTGACTTCCTCTCCCGGTGCGAAGACCGGCGGAGAGACGGTGAACGCCGCCACCGGGGCGTGCGGAGCCACAAAATGAGCAGCCTGCGCGCCGTCGCCTGTCACCAGCGGCAGATCGGCATTTGCGACCACGCGGTTCTGGCCGTACTTCACATTGTCAAAGGTCACGCCTGCTACGTCGCCGATCATTGTTGAGTCGGCCAGCGGCGGCTGGTCCAGCGCCCAGATGTTGTGAAAAGTGAACCCATGCAACCCTGGTTGTTTCTGCTCCAATTGCACCAGCGAGTACCAGTTGTCCAGGAAGAGATTCTCGAAAGTAAACTGCGAGTGGACCCCCTTGGCCTCTTGCGCGCCCCAAAAGCCGAGCAGGCCGAAGGTCTGGCCGCAAGCCCCGATGCCGCCGTGGAGAATGTCGGAGTCGCGCAGGGTAAAGTTGCGCGAGTTGAAGATCTTTCGCGGCCAGCCGGCGCGCACAATGTTGGAGATGCTGGTAGAGAGAACACTGTTCACTATGAGAATATTCGCGACGTCGTGGCCGGGGCGCAGCATATCCTCGTCTTTGTAGCCGTCCCAGTTACCTTCCATGGCAAAATCGTCATCTGACGAGCGGATGAAAGCATTGCGCACCACGGAGTCGCCGCCGCCCAGCCAATCCATGCCGTCCTGATTGGCGTTGGCGGGGTTGCCGCCGATGACGCGCAGATCGTCGTAGGTCATCCCGGTTGAATCCTTCATCTGGATCGACCAGGTCCGCGAGCGGACAATGCAGGTCAGCCCGCTGATCTCGACGTTGTGGGCCTCAAGCGCGCCGATGCAGTGCCAGTCCGGCTTTTGCATCCAGCCGTCGTCGCCGTTGGGGTCCTGGGGTCCTTCATAGACGATGGTTCCGCGGCCCAGAATCTTTACGTTTTCCACCTTCCACAGATTCAGGCTGCCGAAGAAGTAGGAGCCGGGCGCCAGGTAATAGGTCTCGCCGCTCTTGGGGTTCAGGCTCTGGTGGTAGCCCCCCGGTTGATAGACGTGGATTTTAGGGTCGCGCGGCTGAGGAGGCAGGGGCGTGCCGGCAAAGAGGAAGAGCATATGCGCGTGGTTGAGGAAGTCGCCAGGGCGGGAGATGGAAAGCTTGGCCGGCCCAACGAGCCGGAAACGGATGGTCTGGCCTTGGCGCGTGGGACGCAACCCAAGCCGCCAGGGCTGAATGTCCACTCCTTTATCCCAGAAGCCCGGCTCGGCGGCGGTAATCTCCACGTTCATCGCGCCTGTTCCATCGAAGCTGACATATTCGTAACTTGCCGCGGCGTGGGCCACATCCACAGGCTGGCCGTTCACGCGGACGGTGAAGGCCGTTGAGCGCATCTCCGGCGGAACGGGCGCGGCCTGAACGCGGGCAGCCGCGTGGGCGGCAAGAGGAAGCGCGAGAAGAGCCACGAGAAGCGAACGAAAACCTGGCAAGAAGACAGACTCCAGCAAGAAAGTGATAACGAAACCACTGTAGCACCGGGGACGCAGCCCTAAATGCCCTCGCCCATGGAAACATACTGCCGCAGCCGATCCATTTTCTCGCGATAGGCTTCGCGTTCGGCGGCCTCGGCGGTAAACTGCTCCGCCGGCTGCCCCTGTCCACCAAGCTGCTTTTCCAACTCCTCGACGCGGGCTGAAAGCGCGATCAGCGAATCCGAAAGCGGGTCCTTGATCTCGTGCGGATCGGTAATCAGCACGCGCTCGCCGTTGCGATAGACAATGTGCGCCGGAACGCCGACTACAGTTGAATCCGGCGGCACATCGGAGAGCACCACAGAGCCCGCGCCCACACGCGAGTTTTCGCCGATGGTGATATTGCCCAGCAGGTTGGCGTTGTTGCCGATGAAGACGCCGTCGCAGATCGTGGGATGGCGCTTGCCGTGGCCCTTGCCGGTGCCGCCCAGGGTCACGCCCTGGTACATGGTTACGTCGCTACCCACAATGGCGGTTTCGCCAATCACCACTCCGGTTGCATGGTCGATGAAGAGCCGCCTGCCCAGCAACGCGCCGGGGTGAATATCAACGCCGGTAATAAAGCGGGCGACCTGGGAGAGCAGCCTTGCCAGAAGCCGCAAGCGCGAGCGCCAGAGCTTGTGGGAGATGCGGTGAATCCACACCGCCCACAACCCCGGATAGCAGAGAAAGACTTCCAGCCGGGAGCGCGCGGCCGGGTCGCGCTCCAGCACGGAGTCAATGTCTTCGCGGATGTGGGCAATGAGGGCCATGGCAGTCGGGCAAAACTCCTGGATTCAATAACGCTCGTTGCGATGAAGGGACGGGCTGAATAGGCTGCGGAAAAACTCCAGATTTGGGCGAAATTGGCGGAAAGTGATCTTCCGTGGCTAAAGCCAGCTTTGATTCTATTGGCTTTATGCGGGGGTTGAAACCCCCGCCTCCCTCCGGAATGAGTTTTTCCGCAGCCTGTTGAAGCCCATCCCCTTCACGCCGAACGACCACCTACAGAGTAACCTGCTGCGTCACCAGACCCAATGCCTGCTGGCGCAACGACTCGAAGAGCGCGCTGGACAAATAGCGCTCGCCGAAGTCGGGCAGAATGGCAACAATCAGCTTGCCAGCATTCTCAGGCCGTGCGGCCACCTTCAGCGCAGCCGCCACCGCCGCTCCTGAGCTGATGCCCACAAACAAGCCCTCCTTCAGCGGCAGTTCGCGCGCGGTGTTGATGGCGTCGTCGTTGGTCACCTGAATGACTTCGTCGACGAGTTTCGTGTCCAGCACGCTCGGCACAAAGCCCGCCCCGATGCCCTGAATCTTGTGCGGCCCCGGCTTGCCGCCGGAAAGGACTGGACTGTCGGTCGGCTCCACGGCGATAGCCTTGAAGCCTGGCTTGCGCTCCTTGATGTACTTGGCCACGCCGGTGAGCGTGCCGCCGGTGCCCACGCCACTAATGAGAATGTCCACTTTGCCATCGGTATCGTTCCAGATTTCCGGGCCGGTGGTGGCATAGTGAATCGCCGGATTGGCGGGGTTGTCAAACTGCTGAAGAATGTAACCGTTGGGCGTCTTGGCCAGAATCTCCTCAGCCTTGACGATGGCGCCTTTCATGCCGTTGGGACCGGGGGTGAGCACAATCTCCGCGCCAAAGGCCAGCAGCAGAACGCGGCGCTCCAGGCTCATTGTCTCCGGCAGGGTGAGGATCAGCCGGTAGCCCTTGACCGCGGCCACAAAGGCCAGCGCAATGCCGGTGTTGCCGCTCGTGGGCTCAATCAGCACGGTTTTGCCGGGCTTGATCTTGCCGGCCTTCTCGGCGGCCTCGATCAGCGCCAACCCAATGCGATCTTTCACGCTCGAAACCGGGTTCTGGCTCTCCAGCTTGACCACAACAGTTGCGGGCAGGCCAGCCGCCACGCGGTTCAGCCGCACCAGCGGGGTCTTGCCAATGAGTTCAGTTACATTCGCGGCAATCTGCGCCATGATGATCTCCTCTTTCCGGGATACAATCCCAGACGGTTCTGTTTTGTGGGGTAATGGTCGAGCTGTTAAGCGGGAATGCGGGTGCGCGAACAAGACGCACATCGGTATCGCAATTGGCACCAGGGCGGTGTTAGCGACATCGACGCATAAGTTGAGCATAGTACGAAGCCGGCGTTCGCTGCAAGCGGAAGCTCAGGGAAATCCCAAAATCAGGAGAGCGTTGCCTGTCCGTCGAGTTGCATCATCAACTCTTCCCACTCGGCGGTAAACTCGGCTAACTGCTCGCGCAACTCCTCGGCCAGCGCGGTCAACCGCTGCGTCTCGTCCGCACTGACATAGACGCCCAACAGCTCCTCGGTGTGGGCAATGGAGGCCTCAATGCGCGGGACTTCCTCTTCCAGAAACGCGCAGCGCTCTTCCATCTGCTTCTGCTTGATCGGATTCAGGCGGCGCGGGCGGTCCTTTGCGGCGTCGGCCTCGGCGTCAAGGCTTTCGCTGCCATTGCCGGCAGACTCATGCGGCTTGTCCTTTACAACGCTCTCGGAAAAAGTGCCGCTGGATGCAATCCCTTTCCAGCGCAGATAGTCTTCGTAGTTGCCTTCGTGACTGGTGACCGTGCCGTTTTCCACTTCCAACACGCGCGTGGCCAGCCTATCAATAAAATCGCGGTCGTGGGAGACAAAGACCACCGTGCCGCTGAAGGCCGCCAGCGCTTCCAGCAGCACATCCTTGGCGCGCATATCCAGGTGGTTGGTGGGTTCGTCGAGAAGAAGAAAATTCGACGGCGAAACCAGAATCCGCGCCAGCGCGTAGCGGTTGCGCTCGCC
>CAYQSI010000051.1:0-24629 GCA_964420185.1 uncultured Occallatibacter sp.
CGCCTGACACCGCCTGGATGCCCACCGCCGTGCTCATTGCCAAGAGCACCTATGTATGGCTGGCGCAGATGAGCAGGCAATATGGCCGCAGGATTGCGCGCCTCGACGAGATTCCCGACGAGGAACTCGCAACCCTGGCCCGCCGCGGGCTCAATTCGCTCTGGTTGATCGGCATTTGGGAGCGCAGCCGCGCCTCGAAGACCATCAAGCAGCTTTGCGGCAACTCGGATGCCGTGGCTTCAGCTTATTCACTCTTCGACTACAAAATTGCCGAAGATCTGGGCGGCGAAGCGGCTTATGTCAGCCTGCGGGACCGCGCCTACCGGCACGGCATCCGTCTCGCCAGCGACATGGTGCCCAACCACATGGGCATCGATTCGCCCTGGGTCGTCGAGCATCCGGATTGGTTCATCTCCCGCCCGGACGCGCCGTTTCCCGCCTACAGCTTTAACGGCCCCGATCTCTCCCAGGACGGGCGCGTCGAGATCAAGATTGAAGACCACTACTTTGAGCAGTCCGACGCAGCGGTTGTCTTCCGCCGCCGCGACCGCCAGAGCGGCGAGACGCGCTATATCTACCACGGCAACGACGGAACCAGCTTTCCCTGGAACGACACGGCTCAGCTCGACTACCTGAATGCGGCAGTGCGCGAGCAGGTCATCCAGACCATTTTGCACGTGGCGCGATTGTTTCCCGTCATTCGCTTCGATGCTGCCATGACCCTGGCCAAGCGCCACTTCCACCGGCTCTGGTTTCCGGGCCCAGGATCGAGCGGCGCCATTCCCTCCCGCGCCGAATTCGGCATGAGCCAGGCCGAATTTGACCGTTGCATGCCGCATGAGTTCTGGCGCGAGGTCGTCGATCGCGTCGCCGCCGAGGTCCCCGGCACGCTCCTGCTGGCCGAGGCTTTCTGGCTCATGGAGGGTTACTTCGTCCGCACACTCGGCATGCACCGCGTTTACAACAGCGCCTTCATGGTCATGCTGCGCGACGAGGACAATGCCAAATACCGCTCGGTCATCAAAAATACGCTGGAGTTCGACCCGGACATCATGAAGCGCTACGTAAACTTCATGAGCAATCCAGACGAGCGCACCGCTATCGATCAATTTGGCAAAGGGGACAAGTGCTTTGGCGTGGCCGCGATGATGGCTACCTTGCCCGGCTTGCCCATGTTCGGCCATGGCCAGATTGAGGGATTCACCGAAAAATATGGCATGGAGTACCAGCGGCCCCGCTATGACGAGACTCCCGATCATTGGGCGGTTGAGCGCCATGAGCGCGAGATTGCGCCTCTGCTGCAGCGTCGCTGGCTCTTCGCGGAAAGCAGCAACTTCCGGCTCTACGACTTCTATCGCGAAAACGGATCGGTAGACGAAAACGTCTTTGCCTACTCGAACCGCAAAGGGGGCGAGCGCGCTCTGGTCATCTACAACAATCGCTACGGTGAAACTCACGGGACGATTGACTTTTCGGCCGCCTACGCAGACAAAAGCTCCGGCCAACTACGCCAACAGCGAATCTGCGGAGGACTGGGCTTCAGCGACAACCCCAGTGTCATCCTGGCCTGCCGCGATTCACTCACCGGCCTCGCCTATCTGCGCCGGGCCAGTGATTTGTCAGAGCGCGGGCTCACGTTCGACTTGCACGCCTATCAGTGTCACGTCTTTGTCGATTGGCGTGAGCTCTACTCGACGGCGGAGCAGCCCTGGGACCGGCTTTGCGACCAACTCAACGGCCGCGGCGTCGCCAACCTCGACGATGCGCTGGTGAATCTGGAGCTAGAGCCGGTGCATGACGCGCTGCGCGCGCAATTGGACCGCTCCCTCGTGCGCCTCTTCGCCGACCTGGCCGAGCATCCGCGCACCCTTGTTACTGGTGTCAACAAGCAGATTGAAGCTGAGCGCACGGAGTTCTTCTCGCGGGCCGGGGTACTCTGTGAGAACTTCCTGCGTTTGGCGCAGAAAGCCTATCTCGCACGCGCCGGAAATGAGGCGGGCGGCGTCCAGCCTGTCCAGCCCGCCATCCCCATGCCAACCAATCCCGGCCTGCTGGGCGCGGCCTTCCGCGAGCGCCTCCGCGCCGCCATGCGCATCCCCGCAGTCGAAGCGCTTTTCCCGGCTCCCTGGACCGTAGCCGCCCGGCGTATGTTGCCCAGCCCCAGCCCGCAGCTTACCGCTACGGCCATGTGGGGGCCTGTGCTTGGCTGGTGCGTCCTGCAGTTGCTGGCCGAATCCATCGACGTAGAGAATCCGGAGCGCGTTGCGCTGGACCTCTTTGACCGTCTGCGTCTGCGCGAGCCGTTCGCTCAGGCCTTCGCTGCGCTCGGATTCGAGGGCGAGGAAGCGTGGCGTGTTGCCGCCCGCGTCAAAGTTGGACTGCTCATCGGGGCTGGCGTCGGCAAGCCGCTAGAAAAACCCGCGGCCACGGTCGAGCGTGTTGTGCTTTGGCCCTCCTTGTGGCTTGACCCGGATGTGCGCTGGCTGACTGAGGTACATGAAGCAGAGGGCCAAGCCTACCTCGTTCGCGAGCGTTACGAGGAGTTGCTCTGGTGGCTTTTCATACCGTCGCTGTTGCGCCTTGCTGGCGACTCTGCGCCCAGCCGCGTAGCGCCCAACCGGGCGGCGGTTCTGGCGATGAGCAGGAACATCGAAGAGGCCCTGGCAAATGCCGAGGCCGCCGGCTATCGCGTGGATCTGCTGCTGACTCCGGCTGCCACTGAGACCGCTGCCGAGGGAGATTCCGTTGCGGAATTGGCTGCTGTATCCAAGGCAGAGCAGGGGATCGAACCTCCGGCAGCCCCTCCGGCTGATCCAGTCTAGCTTTCGGGAGTCCAAACGCCTGGAGCGCACAGCGGCTTCGCTCTCTGAATGCGAAGCCGCTCTTTGTTTGCTGCGATTTGGGCTTCTCTCACTACGAACATGGACGGTCATCACAATCCACTGTGATCCAAGGCACAGCCCAAGGTGCCATCGCGGTGTAAATGTCCCTTCCGGACAGATTTTGGGGTGAAATCTTCGCAGATCGCGCCCAATATTCGAGCGCGGTCGCCTCTTCTACGGGGTTTTGCGGGGGTTCCTGGGTGACCGCTATTTTTTATCTCCTTTTACTCCCCGGATATGGTCCAGAAGTGAGCAGGGTCTGACCATGTCTCCCTCTCCATCCCGTCACTTTACAGTGTGTATGCAGCAGGTGTGTGCCGATCATCAAGCGGCGCTCACGGAGTTGCGACCCGTGAATACCGCGTTCGAAACCATGCAGGGGCAACGGAAGCCGATCACCGGGCCCGCCGGCCAGGTTGCCGGTCTGGTCAGCTCAGAAGCGGAGGAATCATGCAGAGTGTCGCTAATGGAGTGCTGAATACTCATGAAAAGCTGCTGATCGATCAGGCGATTGCAGCCCACGACGGTCACCCCGGAGCGCTGCTGGGAATCCTGGAAGCGGTCCAGGCCGCCAACGCCCATAAATATCTGTCGATGGAAGCCTTGCGCTACATCGCCGAGGAGGCTGGCATTCCTCCGGCCACCATCTACAGTGCCGCGACCTTTTACGCGCTCTTCAACCTCGACCCGCAGGGCGACAACGTGGTCTGCGTCTGCCGCGGGACGGCCTGCCACACGCGCGGCTCGCGCGGCCTGCTGGAAAAGGTCTGCCTCGACCTGGGGCTGAGTGAGCACGAAGAGAGCGACACCAACGAGGCCGACAAAATTGCTCTCACCACGGCCGACCGCCGCTTCACTGTTCGCACCGTCGCCTGCTTCGGCCAGTGCGCGCTGGCCCCGGTCGTCGAGGTGAACCACCACATTCTCAGCCACGTGAATGAGCGCACGTTGCAGCGGGAAATCAAGGCGTTGACACAGGGGAGGAAATAATGCCGCGAATTCAGGATATTGGTGCGTTCAACGCGGTTCGTGAATCTGGACTTTCCAAGCTGATGCCCGCCATTCCGCGCCTGACGGTGGGGATGGGAACTTGTGGCCGCGGCAATGGCGCCGAGGAGGTCTTTCACGCCCTGAATGAGGCCATTCAACGCAGCGGCCTGGAAGTGATGCTGGCCGGCGTGGGCTGCTTCGGCTCTTGCTTTCAGGAGCCGCTGGTCTGCCTTCGCATGCCTGGAAATCCGATGCTGGTGATGCATCGCGTGCAGGCCAGCGATGCCGCGCGCATCCTGGAAGGCATCGCCACGCAGAAGATGCCGGCCGATCTTATCTACTGCAAGATCGAGGAATGGGACCACATCACCGCGCACCTGAAGTACGGACAGGGTTACTCTGAAATTCCCTCCTGGAAAGAAATCCCCTTCTTCAAGGGGCAAAAGAAGATTGTTCTGCGGAACTGCGGGCTCATCAATCCCTCTGACATCGAGGAGTACATCGCGGTAGGCGGATACCAGGCTCTCTATAAGGTATTGATCGATGGGCGCTCGGAAAGCGTCATTGAACAGATCAAGGCCGCCCGGCTCCGCGGACGCGGCGGCGCCGGCTTCCTCACCGGCAACAAATGGGATTTTCTGGCCAAAGCCAAGTCCGATTCGAAGTACATCATCTGCAACGCCGATGAGGGCGACCCCGGCGCTTACATGAATCGCAATGAGATCGAGGGCGATCCCCATTCGCTGCTGGAAGGCATGATTATCGGCGCTTACGCGACGGGCGCCACCGAGGGCATCGTCTATGTGCGCGCCGAGTATCCGCTGGCTGTCAGCCGCCTGAATAGGGCCATCGAACAGGCGCGCGAATACGGGCTGCTGGGCGCGAACATCCTTGACCGCGGCTTCAACTTCAATATCCAGATGGTGCAGGGCGCTGGCGCCTTTGTCTGCGGCGAAGAAACCGCGCTGATCGCATCCCTCGAAGGCCAGGCCGGCCGGCCGCATCCACGCCCGCCGTTCCCCGCGCAGAAGGGCTTGTGGGGCAAGCCGACCAACATCAACAACGTCGAGACCTGGTGCAACATTGCCCCCATCATCACCCGCGGCCCCGCATGGTTTGCTGAGACCGGTAGCGTCAAGAGCCCGGGAACCAAGGTCTTTTCGCTGGTGGGCAAGATTCAGAACACCGGGCTGGTGGAGATGCCGCTGGGCACTCCGCTGAAAAGCTTCATCTACGACATCGGCGAAGGCGCCGTCACCGGCCGCCGCGTCAAAGCCGTGCAGACCGGCGGACCCTCCGGCGGCTGCATTCCCGTCGAGATGCTCGATACTCCCGTCGACTACGAGAATCTGGCGCAGATTGGCTCCATCATGGGTTCCGGAGGCATGGTGGTCCTTGACGAAGACAACTGCATGGTCGATGTGGCCCGTTACTTCATTGAGTTCACGCATTCAGAATCCTGCGGTAAGTGCGTCCCGTGCAGGGTAGGGCTGAACAAGGCGCTCAGCATCCTCAACTCGATCACCAAGGGCAATGGAACCTCGGAACATCTGGTTCTATTGGATGAGTTGGGACGGATGGTCCGCGAGTGTTCGCTCTGCGGCTTGGGGCAGTCCGCGCCGAATCCCGTCCTCACCACCATTCGCCACTTCCGCGAGGAGTACGAAGACCACATCGTTGCCCATCGCTGCCGGGCGGGCGTCTGCCAGGAACTCGCTCTTTCGCCGTGCGAAAACAGTTGCCCGCTGCGCATGAACATCCCGCGCTTTCTTGAGCTTTATCAGGAGGGCCGGCTTGAAGACGCATTCGAGTCCGTCATTCTCGACAATCCCTTGCCCGCCTCCACCGGGAGGGTCTGCCAACATCCTTGCGACAATCGCTGCCGCCGCCAGTCCTTCGATGAAGTGGTAAATATGCGCGAGGTGCACCGCTTCCTGGCCGACGCAATCTATCAGTCCGACCTTTTTGAGCCGATGCTCAAGCGGATTCAAGCTCGCAAACTCGCGCCCACCGGCCGCAAGGTGGCCGTGGCCGGCTCCGGTCCCACCGGGTTGACGGCTGCGTTCTACCTGGCCATGCTCGGCCACGATGTAACCATCTTTGAGGAACGCAGCGAGGCGGGCGGCATGTTGCGCTTCGCCATTCCAGAGTACCGGCTACCCAAGTCTGTGCTGCGCCGCGAGCTGGATCTGATTGAAGGCGTCGGCGTGAAGATGGTCTTCAACACCAGGATCGGCTTTGACGTTCCGTTGAATGACTTGGCCAGCCAGTTCGATGCGGTCTTCCTCTCCATCGGAACCTGGAAGGAATCCTGGCTCTATCTCCCCGGAACAGAATTGATCAACGTTCATCCCGCGTTGCCCTTCCTGGAGTCCATAGCCCGGCAGGAGAAGGTGTCCATGGGCGCCAGGGTCGCGATCATCGGCGGCGGCAATGCGGCCATCGACTCGGCCCGCACCGTCATGCGCATGGGCGCCAGCGCCACCATTCTTTATCGACGCGAGCGCAAGGATATGCCCGCCATCGACGAGGAGATTCAGGCCGCCGAGGACGAGGGCGTGCGCTTTGTCTTCCTCGCCGCGCCGCACCGCATTCTGGGCGATGCGGAGGGCCACGTCAAGGCCATCGAAATCGTCAAGACGACACTCGGCGAATACGACAAATCGGGGCGCAGAAAGCCGGTTCCCACCGACGAGGTACAGCGCTTCGCGTGCGACAGCGTGATCCTGGCCGTGGGCGAGACCTTCGATCAGGACTTCTGCCGCGCCTCCGGCCTGGAACTCAAGGAAGAAGGAACGATTATCGTCGATCGCTTCTCCTACGAGACCAGCCGCCCCAACTTCTACGCCGGTGGCGATGTGATCACAGGCGCATCCAACGTCTCCAATGCCATGAGCTGCGGCAAGCAAGCGGCGCAGAAGATGGACGAGCGCCTCATGGGCGAGGATCGCTGGGAGCGGCTCTTCCCAGACTTCGAATACAGCCGTACAGCGCCGGGAGAGCCGAGCCTCAGCCGCCGTCATGCGGCCAAGGCCATCTCTGCCACCCTCCGCGTTCATTCACAGGAGGAAGTGGTCGCCGGTCTGGATGCAAACGAGGCGCTGGAGGAGTCACGCCGCTGCCTGCGCTGCGATTTACGCGCCACTGCTAACGCCAATTGAAATGTTGAGAGAGAGGAGCGCCGCCGTGCCGAACAAAAAAATCTCCGTCCGAATTGATGGCGAGTTGGTGACCGCAAACGAAGGCCAGACCATTCTGGAAGCAGCCCGCGCCAACGGGAAGCATATTCCAACCCTTTGCTACTTGAAGGGGCTCAGCGCGGTGGGCGCCTGCCGTGTTTGCATGGTCGAGCTTGCCGGAACTGACCGTCTGCTGCCGTCCTGCACCACGCCCATTCAGGAGGGTATGTCGATCCAGACCGCCTCGGCCAAGTTGACACTCTACCGGAGGATGGCTGTTGAGCTGCTCCTCGTGGAGCGCAACCACATCTGCGCGGCCTGCGTCTCCAACAGCCATTGCGAACTCCAGTCGCTGGCGCGTGAACTGGGCATTACCCACGTGCGCTACTCCTACAACAATCCGCGCTTGTCCGTCGATATGACGCACCCACGCTTCGTTCTCGACCAGAATCGCTGCATCCTCTGCACGCGCTGCGTCCGGGTCTGCGCGGAGTTGGAAGGAGCGCATGTGTGGGAGGTGGCCTCGCGCGGCATTCACTCGCACATCGTCAGCGACCTGAAAGACGTCTGGGGCGAGGCGCGCAACTGCACCGGCTGCGGCAAGTGCGTCCAGGCATGTCCCACGGGAGCAATTGCGGAAAAGGGTCTCTCGGTGATGGAGATGGTCAAGGAGAATGAGACCATCAGCCGTCTTGCCCTGCAAAAAACAATGTCAGCAAACGGCGCGCACTAGGTTCCCTGACCGCTTGAAGTTGTACCAATGCAGGGTGCCCCAGGTCTCGCTTTGTTGAGGGGCTACTTGTCTCACACATGTTTGCACAGAGGGGGTTGCTCCAGGTCTCGATATTGAGGGCTACCCGACTCTGGTTCTTTCCCCGTCTGGGGGACCGGCGGCGCTGGCCAGACCCGCCTGGGGAACCTTTACAATATTTCAATATGCGAAAGCTGATTGTTGCGGCCCTCCTGCTTGCGGCTACTGTCGTCCCGGTACAAGCCCAGGCATCCAAGAACCAGAGTCAGGACAAGCTCCGTTTCACGGTGGTTTTGTCTCGCCACGGCGTCCGTCCGCCTCTTACCGCCGCTTCAGTTCTTGGCCTTCGCTCTTCCAGCGCCTGGCCTGAATGGGAGGTTCCGCTTGGCTTCCTGACGCCGCACGGCGCCGCGGCGATTCGCCAGATGGGCGCATATATGCGCCTTGACCTTGCGCACAAGGGTCTGTTTCCCGCCACCGGCTGCCCCGGCAGCGGCGAAATCTATCTTTACGCCGATACCCAGCAGCGCACGATCATGAGCACGCGCAACACCTTCGCCGGCCTGGAGCCGGGTTGCGATCTGCCGCCCGTCCATACCATCGTTACGGCCCCCGGCGTTGACGATCCGGTCTTCTCACCTGTCCCTGGCACTTTTCCGTTACCATCCGCGGAAGCGATCGAGGCCGACCGGCAGGCCGCATTGGGCAACGACCCGGCCGCCTTCTTTTCACTTGCCGGAAACCCTGAGCTGAAAGAACTCGCCGGTATCCTCGTGCCGGACCCCGCGCATCCCGCCGCAAAGCCCATCCTCTACGATCCCCGGCCCCTCGCCGTGGCGTCCCCGCTGATCGAGGACTTTTTGCTCGAATATGTTGACGGTAAACCGTTGCCGGAAGTTGGTTGGGGGCGCGTTGACGAGCCCACTCTCCGCCGTCTCATGCCTCTCTATGTCAAGGGATTTGGCCTGGTGACGCGCCCGTCCTTGACGGCTCGCACGCGAAGCTCCAACCTGGTGGCACACATCCTAGACACGCTCGAACAGGCCGCGCAGCCTGCGCAAACTCAACCCGCCGTACCGGTTCCCGGAGCCTTCGGTCCCGTTGGCACCCGCCTGGTTTACCTTGGCGGTCACGACAGCGATCTGAGCCGCATCGGAGGCTTGTTCAATCTGCACTGGACCGTCGAAGGCGTTACCGACGACACTCCCCCAGACTCGCAGATCGTCTTCGAGCTATGGCAAAACTCGAAGTCGAAGCAATATACAGTGCGCCTCTTCTATCGCGCGCAGACCTACGATCAGTTGCGCTCCGGCCAGGCTCTCACGCTGGCTAGCCCGCCCGCCAAGGTAGATCTCACGCCTCCCGGCTGCCGCGCCAGCCAACCTTGCCTCTTTTCCGCCTTCGACCACGCCGCACGCGCTCTGCTCGATCCGGCTTACATCAAGCCCGACCTCTTGCCGACGCAAATCGCGCCGTCTAACCCATAACGATCCGGCTCTAGGCAAAATTTGACGGAAGGCCGCGTGCTTCGTCGCTCAGGGAATTGACCGATTCCCTGAGCCAGCCACCGCTACGTCGCTTCGGGGGCCTTCTTGAGGGCTTTCTTGGCGACGGCCTTCCGGCGGCGAATCTCTTCCTTCGAGTACATGGTGCCGCGGCATTTGGCTGCGCCGCAATTGCACCGGGCCTCGTCGCCTTCCTCGCCGTCGTAGAGGCCGTAGTCGTATGTGATCTCCTCGCCGGGGGCGATCTTGCGGATGGCCGTGATCCAGATGTGGCCGTCTTCCTCGATGCTCTCGCAGTTGGGGTCGCAACTGTGGTTGATGTACATGGCCGTGCAGTGGCCGTCGATGACGACTGAGCCGTCGCCGAGTCCAAAGAGATAGGTGATGCGTGAGCCCTTGTAGGTGGCGTCGGCCTCGGCCCGTGTGAGGCGGGGGCCTGTGTACTCAGCGACGCGGGAGCCTTTGCGGATGGCGGTTGTCGTGTAGCAGCCGACAGCGTGAATGGCGGAGGCGCGGATGATGAGTCCCATGCGAATGTGCGATGCTTTCTTTGGAGCTCTGTATGGACCGCATCCTACCATTGCGGGCATGAGGTCCAGTATGAGGATAGACAAATGAAGCGGTTTTTTCGAGTTGCGCTGGCCGTGATGGGCTCTCTGGCGGTCTGCCTGACGGCTGCGCCGCGGCTGCTGGCGCAGGCGCCGGCTGCCGGCGATAAGGCGGCAACGGGGCAGAGCAAGCAGCCAGACGCGAGCCAGAAGCCTGCAACGCCCGCTCCGTCCAGCACCAATCCCTTTCCCGAGGATACGAGTACGGTTCCGCTGATGCCTTCGAAGGGGACGCCTGCACTGCCCGAGGGAACCTTTCGTGGAGAGGATAGCACGCCAGTTCCTTTGCCTGGCGGTGATCTTGACCCGGTGCGCAGCCCGGACGACCCAGCGCCAGCCGCAACGAGCGAGCAAGGGGAGGATTCAAGCTCCAGCCTCAAAGGCATGGAGAGGCTGCTGCCCCTGCCGGAGGACGATCAGCCTGATAAGAAGAAAAAGCTCTTCGTCAAGGAGCCCACCCACCAGGAGGCCTCATCGAAAGACATCGAAGTGGGCGACTACTATTTGCAGACCAGAAACTGGAAGGCGGCTCTTTCGCGCTTTGAGTCCGCATTGGTGCTGGACCCGGAAAATCCAGAAGTTTACTGGGGCTTGGCCGAAGCGGAGCATCACCTGGGCGATTTTGCCGATGCAAAAGCGCATTATCTGAAGCTTCTGGACTACGATCCGGACGGTCCGCATGGCAAGCAGGCGCGCAACGCGTTGAAAGATCCGGCGCTTGTGAAAGCACCTGACACCTCACCGGGCCAGCCTGCGGCATCAACGCCAAAGTAAGCTCGGTTCGAGCAATCGTTTGACTTGGGATACTTTCTCGGAGTCTGTAGATAACTCGCTTTCCATATCTCCTCGGAGGGCAAAAACCGCCGCGCGCTGGTAGGCTAACAATAACCATGAACGACACTTTGCACCAGTTGCGCTGTTTTGGATGCGGGGCGCGAATCGCAAGCGCTGAAGCCCAACCGGATTTCCGTTGCGTTGAGTGCGGAGAGCTGTTTGAAGTGGAATACCCCGGATGGGGCAAGCGCGAGGGCCATGACCGTCCCAATCCGGGCGCACTCAAATGGCTCTGGCGGGAGCGGCGCTGTTCTTCCGAGCCGGTGGACCGCTCCGGCGTCTGGCGTTTCCGTGAGCTGTTGCCCATTCTGGAGAGCTTTGGCAACGTGGTGACCCTGCGCGAGGGCAATACGCCGCTCTACCATCTGAAGCGCGCCTCCAGGGCCCTGGGGATTGACCAGCTTTATGCCAAGCACCAGGGAATGAACCCCACGGGCTCTTTCAAGGACACGGGCATGACCGCGGCAATGAGCGTGGCCAAGGAGCGCGGCTTTGAGTGGGTGGCCTGCGCGTCCACCGGCAATACTTCGGCCGCGATGGCCGCTTATGCCGCACGCGCCGGGCTGCGCAGCCTAGTGCTGATTCCCGAGGGCAAGATCGCCTGGGGCAAGCTCTCGCAGGCCATGGATTACGGCGCCGTCACCTGCCAGATGCAGACCGATTTCGACGGCTGCCTCCGCTTGCTGATGCAGATTGTGAAAGAGGCGCCCATCTACCTGCTCAACTCGGTCAATCCCTACCGTTTGGAGGGGCAGAAGACGCCCGCCTTCGAGATTGCCGAGGCCTTCGGCTGGAAGGTTCCGGACCACCTGATCGTGCCCGGCGGTAACCTGGGCAACAGTTCAGCGCTGGGCAAAGGCTTTCGTGAGCTGCATGACCTGGGACTTGTGGCGCGGATGCCGCGCATCAGCGTGATCCAGGCTGCGGGAGCCAATCCGCTGGTCCGCAGCTTCCAGGAGCATCAAGCCACCGCGCTGGAGCCGGTGGAGGCGCACACCCGCGCCACAGCGATTCGCATTGGCAATCCGGCTTCGTGGCGCAAGGCCGTGCGCGTTATTCAGGATACGGGCGGCTGGTGCCTGGATGTGACTGAAGCCGAGATCGCCATCGCCAAGGCTGAGATCGGTAGAGAAGGGCTGGGTTGCGAGCCGGCTTCCGCGGTCACGCTGGCGGGGCTGAAAAAACTGCGCTCCCAAGGCAAAGTTGCCTCCGGCGAGACGGTGGTTCTGGTGCTGACAGGCCACACGCTCAAGGACGCTGACTACACCATCGACTTCCATCGAGGAACGCTGCTGAAGGAAGACGAGAGTGCGGGCCTGGAAGCGGAGCTTGCCGGTCTGCGGCGCAACGCGGTGGCCGTTGACGCCACGCCAGCCGCGGTGTTGGCCGCGCTGAAAGGCAGCGTGCGATGAGCAGGGGCTTGAACGCAAATCCCGGAAGAATACGGCTGCGCTTGCCGGCCACTTCTGCCAACCTTGGTTCCGGCTTCGACGCGGCGGCCGTGGCCCTCGACTTTTTTCTGGAGATTGATGCCGAGCCGGCCGCGGAGTTCTCAATTGCCGCAACCGGACGCGACCCTGAGCGCTGTTCGCTGCTTGAGGACAATCTCATTCTGGGAATTTACAAGGACCTGCTTGCGAGCAACGGGCGACCGGCGATTCCGTTGGCCATTCGCATGGGCAACGACATTCCACTTGGGATGGGATGCGGCTCGTCAGCGGCGGGACGGCTGGCGGCCATCGTCCTTGCGGTTCATTTTGGCGGGCTGGGTTGGAGCCCGGAACGCATTCTGGAGGAGGCTTCGGCTCTGGAGGGCCATCCGGACAACGCCGCTGCTTGCTGGCTGGGCGGTTTTGTAACTGTGGCTTGCGAGAATCAAACTGTACACGTGGCTCGCGTGGTTCCTTCGGCCGAATGGCGTGCCATTGTCGTCCTTCCCAGCGAGCCGTTGCCGACCAGCACAGCGCGCGCCGTGTTACCCGCCAGTTATTCCCGCAGCGACGCAGTGGTCAACATTCAGTCGGCGGCACTGCTGGGGCTGGCCTTTGCCCAGGCGCGGGGCGATCTGCTGCGGATCGCTATGCGGGACCGCATTCACCAGCCCTATCGCGCACCCATCTGTCCGTTGCTGCCTCGCATCCTGCCCCTGGCCGGAGAGCATGACATTCTTGGAGCGGCGTTGAGCGGGGCCGGGCCGTCCGTCCTGGTGGTGGTCGGCAGCGAGAAGAGCGTGCCCGGCGCGAAGGCCGCAATCCGCAAGGCGATTGAAGGAATGATGGAGCCTGAGTTCAAGGTCTGCCGGTTTGAGCCTGCGGGAGCAAACCGATCCTATGAGGCGAACGCCTAGCCTGAATTCAGATCCTGACCGCGCAAACTCACATGTCTTTCAGCGGAATCTTTGATCTTTGTGATGGCTATCACGCATGCTACGAGTGCACTATCGCTTCTGCGCGTTCCTTTGCCTACGTGTTACCTTTTTGTTATTCGATCCACATTAGCGTGTTACTAATTTTATTACTCAAGATTGCTTGCTAATCGCCCCTGAAACACCTAAATTCGCACCGTGGGCAGTTCTGGGGGAGGGCTGCTCTAGCGCCCGTGGTCCTTTTCAGGATCCGGGCGCTTTTAATTGTTTTTCATATGCATAATGTCCTTTATTTGCAGCGGATTATGGGATTCTACAGCCATTTATATTTTTGCCCGATTTCGTCTTCAGCAGACGGCCAGGGAGTGGTTTGCGACTTTGCAGCCTGCTGCCGCATCTCATAAAAGTTCGGATGCCGTTACACTGGATGTACGCGGTTACCGCAAGGAGGATCATGGCTGGATTGGGAGTTCTGGAAGTGAGCGATGCAACATTCGACCAGGAGGTGCTCAAAAGCGAGCAACCGGTGCTGGTTGATTTCTGGGCCGTATGGTGCGGCCCCTGCAAGGCCCTTGGGCCGATTGTAGATGGCGTGGCAACAACCTTTGCCGGCAAGCTGAAGGTCGCCAAAGTGAATGTTGACCAGAACGTCGCTACACCGTCGCGCTACAACATTCGCGGCATTCCGGCTCTGTTGTTTTTCAAAGACGGCAAAGTGGCCGACCAGATCGTCGGCTTTGTTCCCCAGGACGTGATCGAAGAGAAGATCCAGCGTCTACTGGCATAAGAGCTACTCAGTTGCGTGCTGCCGATTGGCAGCGCAGAAGGGCCCGGCGAGCGCGCCGGGCCCTTCGTGTCTCCAAAGGCGGACGAACTGAGAGTGCGGGTTATCTGTACTTGCGCAGTACGCCCAGCACACGGCCCTGAATGGCAACCTGCGCGGCGGGAACGTAGATGGGGTCCATCTCCACGTTGGCCGGTTGCAGGCGCACCTTGTTCCCCTCGGCATAAAAGCGCTTGAGCGTGGTCTCAGAGCCATGCACCAGGGCCACCACAATCTCGCCCTGCCGCGCTGTCCGCGTGCGCTCCACCAGCACATAATCGCCATTGATGATGTGTTCATCGCGCATGGAGTCTCCGCGCACCTCGAGGGCAAAGACGTCGCGGTTTCCCACCACGTCGTGCAGCGAGATGCTCTCCTCAGTCTCCATCGCCTCGACCGGCATCCCCGCCGCGATGCGCCCCGCCAGGGGCAACCGGTCGCTCGACCGGGTCCGCGCTCCCGGCGGCAGCACGTCGATGGAGCGGCTGCGGTTATGAACGCGGTCCAGCAATCCCTTTTTCTCAAGGTTTGTGATGTGCTTATGCACGGTTGCCAGGCTCTTCAGCCCCATGCCGCGCGCAATCTCCTCAAACGACGGGGAGTAGCCGTTGCGCGTTACAAACGACTCCAGGAAGTCGAGAATCTCTTTTTGCCTTCGGGTGACAGCCATGCGCGAATTATAGCGAATAAACGGCGAACCGCGTCAACTCTTTTTCGTCTTTTTTTCGGTCACCGCACAAATTGGCTTCTGAAGGCCATTTTCACGTGATCCAGGCGCTTCCGCACGAGGGTGGAAGAACGCCTTCGCCGTCTTCGAGATCGAATACTCCAGGAAGAAATCAACTTTCTTGACGCAGATTCCTGCGGCGTCCTCATTCAGCCAAAGTTAAAGAGAATCCAGAAATCTGCCGATATGCTGAGAGCGACCTCTCCGTGCTCATTCTCTGCGCGGAGAGCTCGCCGCCGAGGACAAATGATCTCGATAAAACAGTACCTTGACCAGACGCAAACGGTGTCCAGCGGAGAAGGTGAGCGGAAGCCGAAGGCTCTTCTGCCGTTGACCATTGCCGCGTATCGGTCGGCATTGGTGGAGATGGGCAACAGCGGACAGGATGCCTGCCCGGCTCTGAGCAAGGAACTGAAGCAGGGCTTGGGCAAGCTCGGAGAAAAACTTTCCAGGGAACTCTCCTGCGAGACGGTCGAAGAGACGGAAATCGGTGTGCGGGAGCAACTGCAGGGCTGGGGACGGCGCACGGCCATGCACTACCGGCAACAGACCAGCGAAGTGAAGGAACTGCTGCTGGTGATGGCTCGCGCTGCTGAGTCAGTCGGCGAACGAGACCAGCGCTGCGCCCAGCAGATCAACGAAGTCACGACGCGGCTCACGGGCATCGCCAACCTGGAGGACCTGACGGAAATCCGGGAGTCAATCAAGAAGAGCGCTACCGATCTGAAGAGCTCGATCGACAGGATGGAGGCGGAAGGCAAGGCCGCCATCGATCAGCTTCGGACTCAAGTCTCGACCTATCAGACCAAACTGGAAGAAGCCGAAGAAGTGGCCTCGCGCGATGCGCTTACCGGGCTTCGGAGCCGCCTGTGGGTGGAAGGCCAGATTGAGCAATCCCTTCATGCCGAGGCTGTGTTTTGCGTTGCCATCCTCGACATCGACGAGTTCAAACGGGTGAATGACGAGCATGGCCACCTGGTCGGAGATGAGTTGCTGAAGCAGTTCGCAATGGAGTTGCGATCCGTGTGCCGCTCTACGGACATCCTCGGGCGCTGGGGTGGCGATGAGTTCATTCTCATGCTGAATTGCGGCATCGCGGAGGCCCGGGCGCAGATTGACCGGTTACAGAAGTGGGTGTGTGGGAGCTATACGGTTCAGACGAGTTCCGTTCCCAGGAAGCTGCGAGTGGACGCCTCCATCGGCCTTGCGGAAAGGCTGGCTGGCGAGCCGATGAAGGAGCTTGTGGAGCGCGCAGACGCCGAGATGTATCGCGATAAAGCGGCATCGCGGACGAACAAGAACAATCGGATGAGATAGCACGGCAACAGGTCGGGAGTGCCAGCGCTTGTTGCAGAGCAGGCCGGAGAGATGAGCCGGCCCGCGGTTTCGCACGCCAACGCGCTCTCGCCATTTCGGGAATCCTCTCGGCCTCAGTGCCGTTCCTGGAATTGCTCCCTCCTCTTTTTTTCTTCCAACTATTGAGTTCCATCCCTCTACGCGGGAAGGTAAGAGGGAACCGTCCCTTAGCGCACGCTAAGCTGGCCGGCTGAGAACGTGGAGCAGACAGGCGTTGCGGGTCAAGTACGCCGCTCAAAGAGAAAGGCTGCCATGAGGTTATTGATCGCCGAAGACGACAAGGCGCTGGGATTGTTTCTGAGCCGCGGCTTGGAGGCTGACGGGCACCGTGTCCGCCTGGCTTACGATGGAGCCGCCGCAGTGGAGGCATTTCGACAGGAGATGCCCGACCTGACCATCCTGGATCTGAATATGCCGATCAAGGATGGCGAGCAGGTGCTTGAAGAGGTGCGCTTGCTGGACGCGGATCTCCCGGTGCTGGTGTTGACCGCGCGGCAGGAGGTGGATACGCGCGTCCGCTGCCTGGACCGTGGGGCCGACGATCTGATGATCAAGCCCTTCAGCTTGCATGAACTGAGAGCTCGATGCCGAGCCCTGTTGCGCCGCAAGCGCGAGGTGCGCCTGCTGTTGCGCGCCGGGGATCTGGAACTGGACCGTATGGACCACACTGCGCGCCGCGGGGGCCGGTCCATCATCCTCACCAACAAGGAATTTTCCTTACTCGAACACCTGATGCTCAATCGCGGCCAGTGTGTCTCGCGAGTGGAGCTGCTGGATTCAGTCTGGAACCTGGAGCCGACGCAGACCACGAACATTGTGGACGTTTACATCAACTATCTGCGCCGCAAGCTCAAAGATCCGCCTCCCGGGGAATTGATTCGCACGGTGCGCGGGCAAGGCTACATGGTGCCGCCGGAGACCGGCCTTGCGCTTCCCGTCCTGGCCGCGCTTTCCACGCCCGCGGTTCTGCCGTTCGTGGCCGCTCCGGTTCTTGAAGCGCACTAATCTTCAGGCTCAATCCAACCCAATCGATCTTCAGGAGAATCTTCATGGCAAGCGTTGTTCCCGTTTCCACTCTTCCTCTCGCCAGCCGTATCCGCACGCGCACCGCGCTGGTGGCTAGCGCCGATCGCAGTTTCCGCCAGCGGCTCTCCGAGACTCTTACCGGCCTGCGCTGGCAGGTACGAGAGGCCGAAGGCGGCGCGCAGGCATGGGCGAAGGCGGAAGCGGCCCCGCCTGAGGCCGTTATCGTCGATTCATGGCTGCCCGATCTCGATCTGGCTGAGTTTCTCAAGGATTTTCGTGCATTCTTTCCCGATGTGGATCTGGTGACAACGAATGGCTCCATCGCGCAGGAGAGCCCGCGCGGGCCCTACCGGCAGGAATTGCTGTATGCTCTGCGCCGCTCGCAGGACACAGATACTGCAATCTCGAATGTGGCTCCCGCGCTCGACAAGCAGAACCCGCCGCTCGACTCCATGCACGCCACTCCGTGGCCGGTTGTGGCTCATCCCGCCGCAGTGCCGCCAGCTTCGTCGCTGAACAACGCCACGCCCGCCGCGGCGCATCCCCAGCCTGCTCCTGCTCGGGCATTGCCCGGGGGAATGGCTCTGTCCATTCCGAAGATCGAGCTGGCATCCAGCGAGCGGCTGCCGGAGCTGATTGGCTACGCCCCCTGCATGCTCGAAGTCAGCCGCCGCGTCCGCCTGGTGGCCCCGCGTTCGACCCCGGTGCTGATCGAAGGACCTACCGGCTCAGGCAAAGAGCTTGTGGCCGAAGCATTGCACCGGCTGTCGCCCCGAAGCCGCAAGCCGTTTGTCGCCATCAACTGCGCTGCGATTCCCGAGGCGCTGCTCGAAGCCGAACTCTTTGGCCACACCCGCGGGGCCTTCACCGGCGCCGTGCAGGGGCGCGTCGGGAGGATTGAAGCCGCCGACGGAGGCACGCTGTTTTTGGACGAGATTGGGGAGATGCCGCTGGCACTGCAATCCAAGCTGCTGCGCTTTGTCGAGTGCGGCGAACTGCAGCGGGTGGGCGACAACGACACCGCGAAGGCGGACGTGCGCATTGTGGCCGCCACGCATCAGGCGCTCGCTCAGCAGGTCCAGGACGGCGGCTTCCGCGCAGACCTTTACTATCGGCTGGCCGTCTTCCTTATCCGCACTCCGTCGCTGGCCCAGCACTCTGAGGACCTGCCGCTGCTGATCAATCATTTCATGGCGCAAATGGGCCGCGAAGCGCCGGTCAAGCGCGTTGACCAGGAGGCGCTGGCCAAATTGGCTCTTCACGACTGGCCGGGCAACGTCCGCGAGCTGGAGCACGTGCTGGAGCGCGGCGCCATCCTGGCTGGTGATGAGGCCGTTCTGACCGCGCGCGAGATCGATTTCGGGCTGGCGATAAACTGAACCGCCCGGCGAAGCGCGTGTGTTGACCGCTCAATTCAGATGGAAGCGGCTACGGAGGATGAGATGGAGATGCAGGTTGAAACCAAGCTCAGCGACCAGATTGCCCGGTATATGGATCTGGCCACCAGCGAGGCCAAGCTGACCGCGGCCAACATGGCGAATATCGATACCCCCGGTTACCGGGCCGTGGGCATGGACTTCGAGGCCGAGATGCGGGAAGCCATGACCGGTGTGGACAAGGGACGCGCGGCGCGCCCGGTGCGCGTCAAGGCAGTGGACGGGCTGATATCGCGGCCAGACGGAAACAACGTTTCCATGGACCGCGAAGGCCTGAACCTGGCTGAGGCGCAACTGAGATTCAAGACTGGCGTGGCGCTGCTCCACCAGGAGTACCAGCGAGTCTTGGACGCTATCCATGCTGACGGCAAGTAGATTGGACCGGAACGTGCAGGTACCCCTCCGAAGAAGGCGGGGCAGATGAATCTATTTGCGATGATGGAGACCTCGGGCGGCGCCATGCAGGCCGAGCGGATGCGCGCCGAGGTGGTGGCGGCCAACATGGCCAACGCGGAAACGACGCGCACAGCCACGGGCGGCGCATACCATCGCCAGCACGTCGTTTTTGCCGCCAATGCCGGCGATTCGGAGTTTGCTAACACTTTGAGTGCAGCTTCCGGGAATGATGCTCAGGGGACTGCTTCGGCGTCTTTGCTTCCTCTCAATCTGAACGCTTCCATGAACGGCTCCGGGGCGGTGGCGCCGGGCGTGCATATTGCGGCAGTGGTCCAAGACACCTCGCCCGCGCTCAAACGCTATGACCCTGGCAATCCGGATGCCGGACCGGACGGATATGTCTCTTATCCGGACATTAATCCCCTCACAGAGATGGTGGATCTGATGGGGGCTACACGTGCATATGGTCTGAATAGCTCCGCCGTACAAGCCGAGAAAGGAATGATCACCTCGGCCCTGGAAATAGCTAAATCCTAGCCGCAGGGCTGCGGTTTGGCAGCTTCGGCGGAAGCGGCCTCACGAAGAACTGAAGCCGTGAACTGAAGCAGCAAGGGGAGAACCGATGATACCCGCAATGAATCCCATGATCGCCGCAGCGCAGGCATTACCAAGCCTCTCCGGCACAGGTGCTGAAACCGCCGCAACTTCGACCGGCGGCGCGAGCGGCTCGCCCACCCCGTTTTCCGATCTGTTGACCGATGCAGTCGGCCAGGTGGATCAGCTCGAAAATCAGGCCCACGCCGCCGTGGCCGGCCTGATGAGTGGCTCCGGCGTGGACGTGCATCAGGCGATGATCGCCACACAAAAGGCGAGCATGGCCTTTGAGTTGGCGTTGGCGGTACGCAACAAGGCCGTCCAGGCCTACCAGCAGGTCATCGGAATGCAGTTTTAGCGGCTCGGCTATTGGCGGGCTTGAGTGAGCGGAAAGAACGGAACGGCTGCAGGGCCGCGGAACACGGAAACCATGGCTACCGGAACACAGATGCAGAAAAGCGCGCAGGCGATGCCCGGCCAACCCCAGTTGACCGACCGGCTGGCTGGTCTTTGGGGCCGGTCCAAGGTCCGCTGGGCCGCGATGCAACCGGCGCAGCGCGGCTGGGCGCTGGCGGTGGCTTTGCTGCTGGCGGCGCTGATTGGAGGCCTGTTCTGGTACGGCATGCGCACGGACTGGCGCACTCTCTATGCGGATATGGACCCGGAGGATGCGCGTCAAGCTGGACAAGTTCTTGTTCAGGCGCAGATTCCCTTCAAACCCACCTCCGACGGAACGGGCATCATGGTTCCCGCAACGCAACTGGACAAGGCGCGGTTGGTGACCGCTGCAAAGGGACTGAAGAGCGGGCGGCTGGGCTTCGAGATCTTCGACAAGCCCAACTGGGTTGGATCGGAGTTCGACGAACAGGTCAATTACCAGCGTGCTCTGGAAGGCGAACTGGAACACACTGTTGGCTCGCTCTCCGACGTCGAGTCGGCGCGGGTTCATCTGGTGTTGCCTCACGATTCGCTCTTCCGCGAGGCGGAGCGGCCGGCCAAGGCCTCAGTGGTGCTCAAGCTGCGCCATCGTTCGCTGGCTGACGGAGAGCCGGAGGCAATTCGCAACCTGGTAGCCTCTGCCGTGGACGGTCTTACTCCGGATCGTGTCGTGCTGGTTGACGCGGCCGGACACCTGCCGTTGGGACCGAAGACAGCCGACGCCCTGCGTTTGAGCGCCGAAGAAGCTTTGGAACAAAAGCTGGTCACAACGCTGGAGCCGGTGACCGGCCCGGGTAATGTGCGCGCCTCGGTTACCCTGGACTACGATCCAGCAGCCACGGAGGAAACCCAGGAGAGCTACGACCCGGATCAGACGGTGACTCTTTCGATGCAGCGCACTGAGCAATCCTCCGGGCCACAGCAGGTCTCCACCGGCGTTCCCGGCACCGCCTCGAATGCGCCCAACTCGCAGTCCTTGCCCGTCTACCCGCAACAGAGCACCGCGCCGCAGACGGCCAAGAGCGAGTCCGGAACCTACGCGGCCTCAAAGACAATGCGGCATGTGATCGAAGGACCGGGGAAAGTGCGCCGGCTGACCGCGGCCATTGTGGTGAACGACCGGCTGGCTCAGCCCGCCTCGCAGGGCAGGGCGGCGCAATGGCAGCCTCGCTCGCCCGACGAGATCCGCAACCTGACAGCGCTGGCACAGGCCGCGGTAGGCTTCGATGCGGCGCGCGGCGACGTGCTGCAGGTTGAGGACCTGGCCTTCGAGGAAAACCGTTTGCAACCGCCGGTGACGCTGATGGGCCAGTGGCTGGCCACAGTCGAAAGCTCGCCGGTTCTGGTCAAGTACGCAGCTCTTTTGACGGGTCTGTTCGTCGTGGTGGCCTTTGGGGTGCGTCCCGCCCTGCGCCACGCACGCTTCACGGCGGCGCCAGCGGTCAAGGGAGTGGTAAGGGAACTGCCCGGTCAGGCCGAGGCCGCGGAACCGCGAGCCTTGAGACCACCCGAGCCGGTCGAGCGCGACCCCGAACGGCTCAGGGCACAGGAGATCTTCGAAGAAGTGACCGGCCACCTCAAACGCGAGCCCACGCAAAGTTCCCGGCTGCTACAGAGTTGGATTCACTCCGACTAATTTGGAAAGCGACGTGAATGGGAGGCGACAAAGGAAAGGGAATCCGGATATGTCGCCGGAGCTTTAAAGGCTGGAGCAGCAAGACGAGCGAATGCAGGAGCGGTAAAGCCAGGGCATAGCACAAGGAAGGACCGGGATCTTGTCCGAACAGGGAAACCAGAACGCGGCAGCGCGACGCCAAATGTCAGCGAACATGAGCGGGGTGCGCAAGGCGGCTGTCTTATTGGTGGCTGTAGGCGAGGAGTCGGCCAAGGAGATTCTGCGCGCCCTGCCAGAGGTGGACGTGCAACGGCTCACCGAGGAGCTGGCCGATCTGCGCGGCATCACGCCGGAGATGTCTGCCGCGATCCTGGAGGAGTTCTGGCAGCTTCTGGAGACCCAGAATTTCATGACCCACGGCGGGCTGGACTACGCCAGCCGTTTGCTGATGGAGACCTTCGGCAAGGAGCGCGCCGACGACCTGTTGGCGCTGGTGCGCCAATCCCAGGAAGCTGCCCAAGGCAATCTGGGCAAGCTGCAGCGAACCGATCCCCAGCAGTTGGGCAAGCTGCTGGATTCCGAGCATCCGCAGACCATCGCTCTGGTCCTGGCTCACCTCGATCCGCGGCGGGCCTCGATGGTGCTGGACAACCTGAGCGAGGACCACAAAGTGCTCTCGATCCAGCGGCTGGCAGAGATGCGCCAGTTCTCGCCGGAGATGGCGCAGAAGGTGGCCCACATTCTGCACCGGCGTCTGGAAAGCGTAGGCGACACGGCGCGCAAAAGCTACTCCGGCTTCAAGGCGGTGGCTGACCTGCTGAACCGGCTCAATGCGGAGGAGTCGAAAAAAATATTGGAAACCATCGAGGAAGGCCAGCCGGAGTTGGCCCTGTCGATCCGCAACCTGATGTTCACGTTTGAGGATCTGGTGACGGTGCCGCCGACTACGATCCGCGAGATTGTCTCCGGCGTGGACAAACGGCAATTGGCGCTGGCCTTGCGCGGCGCAAAAGACGACCTGCGCGCCCAGATCTTCAAATCCATGAGTTCGCGGGCCGTGGAAATGCTCAAGGAAGACATGGAGGTCCTGGGCCCGGTGCGCTCGCGCGAAGTGGCCCAAGCTCAGCAGGAAATTCTCAATCTGGCTCGTCGGCTTGAAGCCGAGGGCAAGGTGGTGCTCAAGTTGGAAACCGGCGACGAGATGCTGGCGTGAAGACAGTGGTCAGTGATCAGTGAACAGTGGTCAGTTCCGCGCCTCGTCGTCAACATCGAACCCTTGGTAACTGACTACGGATAGTTACGGAAAGGGAATTTTTGCATCGGACGGGATCGGCAATGAGCAAGGTCGCATGCGGGCGCATCGAGGTCTTCGAATACGCGGCCGGCCCCGACGCGCCTTCGTTGCCGGCATGGAATGGATGGGCGGATGCAGAGGAGCCGACGGGCAAAGCTCCGGCGGTGACGGTGCGCGACGCCAGAGGCGGGGCCATCGAAACTCGGCTGCGCGCCGAGTTCGATCTGCGGCTGGCCGAGGAGACGCGCCGGAGCTTCGAGGCCGGCCGGGAGCAAGGCCGCCAGGAGAGCCGCCAGGCCCAGGCCGGCTCCCAGGCTGCGACCGAGCGACAGCGGACGCAACAAGCCGCCGAACTTATCGAGAGTTTTACTCAGGAGCGGGACCGCTATCTACAGTCAGTTGAGCACGAGGTGGTGAAGTTGGCGTTGGCCGTCTCGGCGCGCATTCTTCGCCGCGAGGCGCAGATGGACCCGCTGCTGCTGACCGGGGCGGTCCGTGTGGCGTTGGGACAACTCTCCGGATCAACCCAGGTGCGGCTGCGCGTGCCTGAGGCCGAGTTCGGCCTGTGGACCGAGGCCATCGCCCTTGTGCCCAACCTGGCAGTGAAGCCGGTCGTGGTTGCGGGCGAAGGGATGCGTCTGGGCGATTGCGCGATCGAGACTGAGCTGGGTTCGGTAGATCTTGGGATTCGCGCGCAACTGGGAGAGATTGAGCGGGGATTCTTCGACCGCGCTGGCGGTTCCAGAGCCGTCAGTGCCAGAACCGATGCTGTCGAGCCGGTTGTGGCCACTTGCGGCGCCAGCCAGGAGAGTCTCCCATGACGCAGATGCTGGAGCGCTACTTTGGCCGTCTCGAGCGCGGCCAGCCCTGGCGCTGGCGCGGGCAGGTGCTCGAGTCGGTAGGCCAGACGATTGAGTCGGCGGGGCCCCTTGCCTCGGTCGGCGAGTGCTGCGAGATTCAGGACCAGTTTGGCCGCGCGCACCTGGCTGAGGTGATCGGTTTTCGCGGCTCAAATGTGCTGTCGATGCCGGTTGAAAGCACCGAGGGCATTCGTTTTGGGAACCCTGTGACAGCCTTGGGCATCAATCCCGAGATCGAAGTGGGGCCAGCGCTCATGGGCAGGGTCTTGAATGCGCTGGGCGCGCCGATCGATGACGGTCGCCCTCCGGCCGTCTCTCGAGCGCTGCCGCTGGAGGGAGTTGTGCGGCCGCCGCTTGACCGGGTATCGATTCGCACTCCGCTGGGCACCGGAATTCGCGTCATCGACGCATTGCTGACGGTGGGCCGTGGACAGCGCGTAGGCATCTTCGGCGGCTCGGGCGTGGGCAAGAGCACATTAATCGGCATGATGACCCGCAACACCGAGGCGGATGTCACGGTAGTAGGGCTGGTGGGCGAACGGGGCCGCGAGGTGGGCGAGTTCCTTGAGAATTCGCTGGGCGGCGAGGGACGCGCCCGTTCTGTGGTGGTGGTCTCAACCTCCGATCAGTCGCCGCTGATGCGCATGAGGGCGGCCTTGGCCGCCACCACCATCGCCGAGTACTTTGCCGGCCAGGGCAAGCACGTGCTGCTGGTGCTGGACTCGCTGACCCGCTTCGCCATGGCCGCCCGGGAGATTGGCCTGGCTGCCGGAGAGCCGCCCACGAACAAGGGTTACACGCCTTCGGTTTTTAATCGCCTGGCCCGGCTGATTGAACGTGCGGGGCAGTTCCGGGTCGGCTCGATTACCGCTTTTTATACCGTGCTGATGGAAGGCGACGATCAGCAGGACCCGCTGGTGGACGCAGTCCGGTCGCTGCTCGACGGCCAC
>CAYQSI010000052.1:0-24240 GCA_964420185.1 uncultured Occallatibacter sp.
AGATGGTGTCGTCCTTCCGGCCCTGGGAAAGCTCTTTCAGCTTCTCCTTGTACTTTTGAATCTTGTTCTCGATTTGGCGCGTCGTCCGCTTTTCCGCTCTGGTCTTGGTGCGAATGCTTTCCGCACCCTCACGCAGTAGGTCTTTCATCTCTTGGATTTGAGCGGTGACAGTCTTCGCTTCCCGCTCGGGCGAGATGGGGAGCATATCGAACTGGGAATGGGGAACGATGACGGCGTCCCATTCGTTGGTGGCGACTCTACTGAAAAGTCGCTTCCGGCTGAGCGGAGAATCGAAGTCCCGTTCGGTTACGGCGAGGACGTTGGCGGAAGGATAGGCTTTCTTGAACTCCTCGCGCCATTGTTGAATCATGTTGTTCGGGACGACGTAGAGATTCTTGCGCGAGATTCCGATCCGCCGCGACTCCATGCCGGCAATAATCACAGAGAGGGATTTCCCGGAGCCTACAAAGTGGTCGAGGAGGGCGCGGCCTTCGACCATGACGCGCCATGCACCCCGCATTTGATATGGGCGTGGAACGATGTTGGGATTCAGCCCTGGGAAGGTCAGGTGGCCGCCGTCGTACACACGCAGGCGGGTGGCGTTGAAGGTCTCGTTGTAGATGCGCTGGATCTGCGGATGAATGTCGGCCTGTTTGTCGTCTTTGACCCATTCGGAAAAGGCGTCTTTGATTTCGCGCAGTTTGGCGCGTGCCGCGATAGTTCGTACCGTGTCGATGACTGGCTTTCCATCGGCGTTGTTCTCGTAAAGCGTCGGCTCCTGGAGGTTGAGGCCGTATTCGAGCAGCTTGTGTCCCGACATTCCTCCGCCCGCCCATTTGTGAGTCAGCTCAAACGTGTTGTAGCAGGAAGGCAGATCGACGCTCCAGCGGCCATTGAGGTCTCTGGTGATATAGGGCGCGCGGTCGCCGGAGGCTGGGCGTTGTTCGGCTAGGTGCCGGTTGAGGAACGCAGCGTACACCTCGGTGGGAACCCAGGTCTGGCCTAGACGCACGTCGATGTCGATGAATGGAACGATTTCCGGCTGGACAGATTCGAGCGCCTTGACGTTCCGTTCATAGCCGGGGTCGAGCAGTGTGGCGCCTTGCGCGTCTTTCAGTTTCTGGCGCACATTGCCGGAAAGGTACTCATCGGCGGTCTGGTATTGCTGAGAGTTTGGCTCCTTGTAGATCAGGTCGGCGGCGATAAGCTGGCCAATAACGTCTGCCTCAGGTTTGTCGAGAAGACGTGACATCAGGCCAGTGTCTAAACGGCCACACTCGGCCAGCACCTGAAGCATGGCGGCTTTCGGGTCGCTCGGAAGTTCCCGCAGTGGTTCGTAGGGCCGGATCGTGCGCTTGGTGAAGATGTCGGCGAGCGAGATTCTCGAAGTCTCCGGGTCGATGTTTTCGAGAGCCGTCAGGAGTGGATATTCGGGATCGTCCTCGAAGAGTTTCGCCGTGCTGATATTGTTGAGCGGGCCGAAGTTCGCGCGATAGCTCTCGTAGTGCTGTAGAAGCTGCTCCTGGCACTCCGCAAGCTGACCCTCGTCCGAGGGTTGAAGTTGAAGCCGGATGACCTCCTTCAACGTGTCCCGGAGCGCAATCAGGGATTTCAGTTGAAAGAGAATGCGCCCACTCGACAATGTACGTGGAAGCGGTGTCCTGGCGCCGTTGTCGTTGAACCAGACGGCGCCTTCGTCGAGGAAGTACGAATGATTCTTGATGGTGTTCGGCGCTGGAACGAGCGAAGAGGCGCTTCGGTTGGTCCGTGAACCTTGCGACAAAGCCGGATCATAGGGCGTGACGACATTCTCCGGCAGGATTTCGATAGCTCTCTGAAGCCGCTCGACTAGCCTTGTGTCGCCTTCAAAGGGCTTGAGCGTGTAGTCCTTCCGCCCATACATGCGGCTTTCCGCGCTGTGAACTCCAAGGACCATCTCAGGATGTTCATCGAAGTAGGCGTTGTAGTTGACCGTCGCAGGGTCGCCATACCCCGGCACATTGTGCGGAACGCTGTCGATCCAGACCGGGTGTTCCGGCTGGGGCTCGTTGGGAAGGCGCTTGCGGAAGAACAGTATGTCGGTGGTAACCGAAGTGTTGGCGTTTTTCTGAAAGGCGTCTTCGGGAAGCCGAATTGCCGCGATCAGGTCTGCCCTGGCGGCCAGCGCCCGCCGCGGACGCACGTCGAGGGAATCGAGTGTGTAGTGGGAGCTGATGCAGACGGCGACCCCGCCCGGCTTGAGCTTGTCGAGGGATTTGACGAGGAAGTAATTGTGGAGGGAGAGCTTGGGCTCCGAGTACTCGAGATCGGCAATCTTGATGTCGGCGAATGGAGGATTGCCGATGACCAGGTCAAAGGAGTTGTTCGGGAGCCGGGTGTCTTCAAAGGGCTGGACGAGAATTTTGGCGTCCGGGTAGAGCAAGGAAGCGAGCGCTCCGCTAAGGGGGTTCTTTTCGACCCCGAAAAGTTCGGATTCGTGGAGGAACTGGTCGGGAATGCGGGCGAAGAAGTTGCCAACTCCCATACCCGGTTCGAGAATGCGCCCGCCGGCGAACCCGAGCCGGTTCGCCGCCGCCCACATCCGGTCTACGATCTCAATGGCTGTGTAGTGGGTATTGAGAGATGTTTCCTTGACCGCCTCGATTTCTTCCTCGGAGAGGATTTCGGCCAGGCGGTTGCGCTCCTCGTAGTAGCGATAGCCCTGATCCCAGAGTTCGCGCAATCCGCCGAAGTCGATGTACTGCGCAATCTGGTTCTGTTCCTCGGGAGTTGCGGTGCGCTGTTCGCCCTGGATGGTCTTGAGCAGCCCAAGGATGTCGAGGTTGTGCTGTATGCGCGCTTTTGGCCCGCCCTCGGCGATATGGGAGGCGACATCGTCGTTGAGGCGGAAATTCCGGCTGTTACGGAGGGGATCGGGAGGGAGAGGCGGCTTGGCTGGCGCGGTCCCGGCGGGGTTGTCTGAGTCAGTACCAAAGTCCAACTCGGGGGCTTTGGCATCGCTTTCGAGCGTCAGTTGTCGTCTGATTCCAGCGGCGGGTAGATCAGTTCGGCCGCCAACTCCTCCGCCTGGTTCAGCGGAAGGCCCGTCAAGCGCGCCTTGGCGAGGATCTCCCACGCTTGGGCCGCCCGTTCCTGAAGTGTGAATCGAATCGTTCCCTCCAGTTCCAGATCTGCCGCTTCCTTCGGGCGGTTCCGGTAAAAGTTCGTCTCCACCTTGGCGAGCAGGTTCTGGAAGGCCGGGAGCTTCATCAGCTCCGAAATGGAGTCGGGGTTGATGGGAATGGTGCTGGATGCGTTGCTGGGAGTCATGTCTTGCCTCATGGTTCAGTGTAGTGAAAGATTCGGATTCCTGGAACGCGCCGGACAGCTCCGGGAATAGGGACTGTTGAAAAGGCCGAACTTGGGGCATTTCCACCTCGTGGTAGTGAGGGTACACGCCACTATAATACACGTTTGCTGTATTATGTATATTCATGTATGCTGTTTTGGTTATCCTCGTTCGAGAGCAACAGGGCGACGTTCTCTTTCGATCAGGGCTGGGAAACGCTCTTCAAGACGACAGATTTCGGACAATTCCGTTGAACTAGGGTTACCGCTGCGAGCAGCCCGCCAATGAAGGCCCCTGTCTTGATACCAAGGAACTCGAGAATGCAAATCTGGCCAGATGCGAATATAGTGTCCGGGGGTGAAGTTCGCGGGCAATAGCGGCTTCGAGACGGATTAGGAGGGCTGGCTATGTCTTTCAAATCACAAACGTTCCGTGTGCTGATCGCATCCCCGTCGGACCTAGCCGAGGAGCGGCAAACGGCGACGGAGGCGGTCAACGATTGGAACGCTCAGCACGCCGTCGCCGAGTCTGTGGTGTTGCTGCCAGTCAAGTGGGAGACACACGCCAAGCCTCAGGCTGGGGTGAGGCCACAAGAGGCAATCAATCGCCAACTCGTCCGTGATTGTGACATTCTCGTTGGCATGTTTTGGACGAAGATTGGCACCAGCACCGGGGTTGCAGAGTCGGGCGCCGTCGAGGAAATCGATCAGTTTGTCGCTTCCGGAAAACCTGCATTGCTGTACTTCTCTAGCCGCCCCATCGACCCGAACAAAATCGACCTGACGCAGCACAAGAAGCTGAAAAGATTCAAGGATGCAACTTACAAGAAGGCGCTCACAGGCGGGTTCAGCAGTGTCGATGAACTACGGCGGACACTTCTGCGCGACCTGATGAGTCAGGTCCGGGAATTGAAACCGAGCGGGACCTCCCCCCGTAGCGCGAAACTCGATCAGGCCTCCAAGATCACTCAACTGATTCTCACCCATCGGCGGAACAAGATAACGCCCGAGGAGTTCCGGGCTTATCGCGAAGAGCTTTTGGGACCAAGGCGGCGTTCAACTGCCGAAACCACTGACCCGGTAGAGCCGGGAGAGGTGGGACCAAATGGCCATAGAGTCGGCTACACCAAGGAGGGAGATAAAGTGGAATGGCTTCCGGACGAAGAAATTCCTGGCAAGGAATGGCCGATGATTCTTCGACGGAATGATAAGGCGATCCTTTCGGCC
Organism: uncultured Occallatibacter sp.; assembly: GCA_964420185.1. Taxonomy (GTDB): domain Bacteria; phylum Acidobacteriota; class Terriglobia; order Terriglobales; family Acidobacteriaceae; genus Telmatobacter. The sequence continues at coordinate 4,555 of CAYQSI010000052.1, forward strand.
CAACAGGAGTTCTGGGATAAGGTATGGTGGAATCGCCACCAAAACTGGCTCTACAGAATCAAGTCTGGGAAAGAGCCATTAACCGAAGCGCAGAAGCCGATTCTGGAGCAAGCCAAGAAGGCAGCTCGACGAATAGAGCGAAAGTATGGCCGTAAGAACCTCGGATGGGATGACTTCGAGTGGGGCCTGCTCAGTGGCAAGTTATCATCCCTTGCTTGGGTGATGGGTGCCGAATGGGAAGAGTCCCTCGATACCTAAGTTATGAATCGTAATAGAAAAATGGGATTGGTTCGGAGAGAAGCCATGCACCACAATTTATCCAGATCAGGGACATGGACGAACTGGTGACGAAGTGTTGAGAAAGCGGGATGCAGCAATGGAAAGGACCTTTACCCAGAGCGAACTTGAGGCCATTGCCCAAGCCCTAGCCGACACATCGAGTGGGTTGACCGGGTCGGAAATTGGCCACATCCTTGCCTCGCTGAAAATGATCGACCCAACGCCAGCCATGACCAAATGGAAGCGATTGCATAACGCTTTTGTCGAGCGGCAAAACTTCAGCGGCAACCGGCGGGCGATTCTGCAATTCATCCGTGAGGCGATGAAGCCCGAACGCTACGCCCGAGAGACCGGACGGTTCGAGCCGATGCGGGCAAACCTCAACCGCGCGCTTGCCTTTGTTGGCTTAGCCGTTGACGTTACCGGAACCCTCGTCGCGACCGATCAAGTAAGAACACTTAGCGATGCTCAACGACGTGCTCAAGAACTCCGGGCAGACCTCACGGCCCGGGACGTTCACCCTGACATCCTTATCTTTTGCCGTGAGGAGCTGTTGGCAGACGACTATTTCCACGCCGTCCTCGAAGCGACGAAGAGTATTGCGGACAAGCTCAGGACCCGCACGGGGCTAACCGATGATGGAGGCTTGCTTGTAGACAAGGTCCTGGCTGGAGATAGTCCCCTATTGGCAATCAATCCTCTCCGGACCGAGAGCGAGTGGAGCGAGCAGCGCGGATTTGCCAATCTCGTAAAGGGAGTCTTTGGTATGTTCCGGAACCCGACCGCCCACGCTCCCCGCATCCATTGGACAATGGAGCAGAGGGACGCCGAAGATTTATTGTCCGTAGTTTCACTGATTCATCGCAGGATCGACATAGCTCATATGCCAGTGCGTCCGTAAATGCGAAGCTGGCCCGATGTGGGAAGACCGTTTTCTAGTCGGCAGAACCTCTTGCCGCTGACTTGTCAGAAATGAAGGCGTCACAATGTTCATTAGCCGTCTGTTCATTAAGAATTTTCGAAATCTGCGACACTTTGATGTCGAGATCGGCCCTGGCGTGACATGTTTTATTGGAGAAAACAACTCCGGTAAGACCAACATCTTTCAAGCACTGCGGCTGGTACTGGACGGAAATATCAGCGCGCAGCGGCGTCGATTGCAACCAGAAGATCTCTCCGTCGGGCTCACCTTCACAGCCCCGGATCACGTTCTGATCTCGGTAGAATTCTCTGACTTTACTGGGAAGCCGAACGAGGAGGCATTGCCCTTCACTGCGGTTCTTAAGAACGGAAAAGCACGCATTTCCTATCGCTTCAGGCCAAAGGTTACGGTGCGCGAGACCATTGAACAATTGTCTGAGGGTGATCCCGTACCGCGGCTCGGTATTGATGACTATGCTTGGGAAATTGCCGCTGGCGGTGACGACATTGATCTAAATGCCGTCACGTGGAGCGATTCTTTCGGAACACGCTTCAGCACTGACAATCTTCAACAGGGCTATTTGGTGGTTCTAATGGAGGCATTGCGGGATGTCGAGGGCCGTCTCGCTGCTCCGCGCACTTCGCCTCTCCAGCAAATCGTGGAGCAGCGAAAGATACCGGAGGCAGAGCAAACTGCGCTTGTCGGGTTTCTTCAAACGGCGAACAGCAACATTAACGCGAGTGCGACTGTCGGCGACCTTAGCACTCAGCTTAGCGACTCATTCAAGGCGGCGGCAGGTAAGTCCTTTGCGATGGGCGTATCTCTGGGCCTTGGAGAGCCGTCTTTTGCTGATATTTCGCGCGGGTTGAAAGTCCTGCTTTCTGGCTACGGCCTCACAGACCTCGACCCAAGCAGAAATGGACTCGGTCTGAACAATGTCCTCTATATCAGCATGCTCCAATATTACTTTGAACGCCGCGTTGCCGAGAAAAAGACCGCTGGTCAGATACTTCTTGTGGAAGAGCCTGAGGCGCACCTTCATCCCCAACTCCAGCGGGTTCTCCTGATTGCCTTGCAAGAGAGGAATGTTCAGGTTTTCATCACGACGCACAGCACCCATATCACATCCGGTGTGCCACTATCCGCGCATGTCGTGCTGACGTCGAACGGAGGAGCCGTCTCGACCTTCGCAAAACCCTCCGCCATCCCTGCGCTCGTCCCGAAAGATGTTTCTGACCTTGAACGGTATCTCGATGCGACTCGCTCCACTCTCCTTTACGCCCGTAAAGTCCTTCTAGTCGAAGGGCCTGCAGAGCAATTCGTGATACCTGGCCTGGTGAAAACGGTCATGGGCATCGATCTGGATGAAGAGGGCATTGCTGTCGTCCCCATCTTCGGCACTCATTTCGCTTCCTATGCGAAGCTCTTCGGGCCGGGAGGCATCCAGAAGAAATGTGCCGTCCTTACCGATGGCGATTTGTCACCCTCTGATGCCGATCCGAGCATCGCCGCGGAAGAGGGGGAGGACGACCCGACGCCATCGCGTCAAGATCTGGACTCGTTGCGCGGACCCTATGTCGAAATCTTCACCTGCGAAAGCACGTTCGAGCGAGAGTTAACGCTTCACGGGACTCTTGGAATGCTTGAAGCAGCCACCCAGGAGATCGGCGCTCCGCGACTCGCCGCTACGCTTAAGCGGCTAAAGGAGGAATCTGATGCAGGTAATCAGTCTGATCTCTCCGCCGCGAAGAACCGTGTCCTGCGAACAGCAAAGAGGTTTGGCAAGGCACGATATGCTCAGGTCGTCTCCAAGCATGTCACAAAGGCGAAAGCGATACCGGACTACATACGCAGTGCAGTGGAATGGCTAGGCACAAATGCAGTTAACGGATGAGCAGCGCAACGCTGTTGCGGAACCCGGCCATGTATGCCTTGTTTCCTGTCCGGGAAGCGGAAAGACTCGCGTCATTATAGCCAAACTGCTGCGCTGCATCGAATCTGCAAGAGATACCACTAGACGCATTGCTTGCATCACCCACACCAACGCCGCAGCCGATGAGATTGATTCCCGGCTTCGTGAGAACTGTTTTAGCGATGACGATCTCTACTACGAAATCTCTACCATCCACGGATTTGCACTTCAGAACATACTGCGACCGTTTCACCACCTTCTTCCCGAACTGCAAAACGGGTTCACGATACTCACACCGGATATGCAAGCATACTCGGACAAGGTCAAAGAGTTGATGCAGCAATACCAGCTCAAGGGATTCGCTTTTGAGGAATTCGAACGGGTTCAGCGTGCGCCTGACGGAAATCCTTCACAGGTGGAAACACTACCCCTAGATCTTCAGCGCGAATGGTGCGAGTGGCTCGATGAAAACGCCTACGTTACCCTAAATGAAATCGTCTATCACGCAGGGCGTCTTGCCAGCGCCCATGCTCATATATCGAGCGCACTTGCAAGCCGCTTCGCCTGGATTCTTGTGGATGAGTTCCAGGACTCGTCTCCCGGCCAAATTCTGATCCTGATGGAGATTCACAAATATGCTCGAACAACATTTTTCTGCGTCGGAGATCCAAACCAGTCCATCTATCGATTTGCCGGGGCATCGCCTGAACTTCTCATGGAATTCGCAGGCCACATTAACGCAAATACAGACCATCGCCTGACGGGAAACTTCCGGTCCTCGACCAGCATCTGTGCCCATGCCGAGCGATTGTGCGCATCCGATCCGCCGATGCGTGCAGTCGGGGAGCATGCAGATTGCTCAATCATTCCAGCCCATCACACAGTAGCCAACCCGGCAGCCGGCATCTTCGATTACTTCCTTCCCGCGGTGAGAGAGCTGGGCGTGCCGCTGGGCAAGGTGGCCATCATGGCTTCCTGGTGGGTTTCGCTCTTCAACCTCGCACGGGAGCTTCGCCGACAAAACATACCAGTCGTTGGTCCTGGTGCGCGGCCCTACAAGCGAAGCCATCTGATCGCGCAATTGGTGGAGCCCATCGGCGCCTACTTAGAAAGCCCGGAATCCGAAAGCGCGCTAGCTGTGCAGCGCGCCCTTTTTGTGCTCATCGCCAATTTAACCGACCAAGCCTCGTATTCTGTATTCGATTTTAGGGGGCGCGTCGCAGTTTGCAAACTTCTCGGCGAGGCGGCGGCGGCGAGGGACACTTCCGCCTACGCGATCGATTGGATCGTTGACGCGACCGAGCGTTTCGCCAGAATTCTTGTTGATGCAGAGATGTTATCGGCTGTAGACGCGGCCGTTTTGAGAGAATCTGCAGCCCAGATGGTGGAAGATATCTCGGGCCGAGAGAGTGGGGACGCGCTCACCATCGAAGATCTGGGCATTTTCGCGCGTCCCAAACACTGCCTTCAGTTGCTTACGGTGCACAAAGCCAAGGGCCGGGAATTCGAAGCGGTTGCCGTCATAGAGGCACATGACGGTCGATTTCCTCATTTCTCAATCTCCAGGATAACTGACGATGCCGAACGAGAAGCCCAATACGATGAGAGCCGCCGCGTCGTCTATGTCGCTACCACGCGAGCAAAACGCATCATCATGTTTTTTAGCGACACGGCGGATCGCAGAAATAGACCGTCACCATTTTTAGCAGAGATGGGGTTATGAATCTGCATGAGCGACCATTTGGCAATGGGCGCAATGCCGACCGGGGCTTCTGTTAACGTAAGGCTTATCAATGACAAAAAAGCGCATCATCGAATGGACTCCGATGTATCCGGATCCCATCGTCTGGATCAGCGTCGTAAAGCTGGACGCCTCCTGGAGGCATGACGCACCCTATTACGTCGGGAAGCGCGCAATCGGTCCGGGAACCGGAGATCCTTCAAGGTATAAGAAATTCGGCGACTGGTTTGTCGAGGGGCACAAGATATGGATGCCCCACGTCGGACTCACTGACGAGGGTTACATCGTATTCAGCGACGGTCGACATCGCTTCGCCTGGCTTCGCGACCATGGGCTGCTGACATTGCCTGTAACAGTCTCGCCAGACATAGAAGTAGAGGTGAGACGGCGCTTCGGCACAAAGAGCCGAATATCGCGACTGCCTCCTAAGCGGACAGTTACGGTCGCCATTAAAAGCGTCAGCCTTTCCGCCAAATCGCGTCGAGTTCTTGCCGCGACAGCAGTTCATAAGAATCCGGATCGGAGCTAAATTGCGCCTCGGCACGAGCGGTTATCCACTTCAGAGCCAATTGATCCTTAATTCGTTTTAGGCGACTCTCATTTTGGCGTAAAACCTCCACCGCATCGGGCAAATAATCCGTAATGATGACCCCGCCCCTCTCAGATATGAGCCTTTGGTCGTGTCCCATAGCCAGCTGATCGTAATCCCCGAATGAGACAGACTCGCTAGCAATCCCGCCGGTGAGGAACATATAGCGCTGTTCCGGCGTTCTGTCCGGTGAATCAAGGTCAGATACGGATGTGTGCGGCAGGCGGTCGGTCACCGCGATCCCAGCAATGTCGAAACCAAAATGGAGGCCAACAACAGCATGTCCGGCCTCATGACACATTGCCCGATTCATGGATTCCTCCATTATGTAGCCACGTTTGTGGTGCTCTCTTCCGGTTTGCGGAGTAGGTACCGAAGGCCTGATCGATCACTGCAATGTGCGACTGAACATTGACTGGCTCTCCGGGGCCAAAGTCTTTAAGCATTAATCTGCGAGCCCGGTTCAGAAGACTGCACACTTCTTGTCGCACCGTGTATGCCCCATCAAACCTGTTGCCATGATACAGAATGACTTCGTCCACCGAAGTGAAGGTGCAACTGATAAGATTGTTTGAACCATCGATACGCCATGAATCTCCGTGCTTTGCTCGACGGTAAGGACGTTGTTCTGCCTCTCGAAGACGCTGAGTGGGATGATCTCCAGCAGCGGCTTCGTTCCAAGGACATCGAACTGATCATGCCTTGCTGTAAGGGTCAAGCCTACATGCGCCTCAGCTCAGCCGGCACCCAGCATTTTGTTCATTGTACAGATATCGGATGTGAACAGTCCGAATCGGAAATACATCTGTTGGCCAAGTTGGAGATCGTTAGGGCGTGCCGGGAACTCGAACTCCAAGCGATTCCTGAATACGTGGGAGATGGCTGGCGCGCGGACGTTTTGGTTAGGCATCCGAAATGGAAGGCAGCGTTTGAGGTTCAGGTAAGTCCGCAGTCCTTCGAAGAGACGATCCGGAGGCAGCAAGCCTACAAGAAGGACAACATCCGTTGTTGCTGGCTCTTCGCCTCGGTACCCGAGCGTCAAGCACTCAGCCATGAAAAACTCACACTGCTTTCCCAGCATGCAACTCCCATGTTCAGATTGAATTACCGGGATCAAGCCGCAACCCCGCTCACGATTGAGGTGAACGGCGCAATCTGGTCCCTGAAACGGTTCGTGCACGAACTGCTGACAAAGAAACTGCGGTATTCCCAGTCCGGAGCGATGACGGGAGTGAAGGCCAAAGTCGATCTTTGGAGAACCTATTGCCCATTATGCGGGTACACGATGCATTTCTTCGGCGTGGATGATCTCCAGGGCAAGACTGAATGCGGTGCCGAAATCACGCTCGGTCACAATCGTCACTCGCTGCTATACCCGGATTCCTATTCGGGCTTCCTTGATCGATATGTCAGCGGGATACCGCGAGAGTTGAACGAATTCCTTAACATTCAGAGGCAAATGGGCTTGCCTTATCGCGAATTCGTGTGCATAGGTTGCGGGCAGACGCGTATTGCAGAGATGCCTGCAGACCGTTCTCGACTGAAGGCTCTGACGAGCCTCGCCTTTACGGTAGCTCCAGACAGTGACGCCAGAGTACCGCTGAATCATTGGTGCGACAATCCGTGCTGTAGTCCAGTTGGTGGAGATTCGCTCGGCGAGATTCAGGACGCTCTTTCGAGTCCTGACCTCCAATGGAAATGTACCGGCATATACCATTTCAACAAAACGATCGATTACAAGTCGAAGCTTCCATATCGCCACTACGCAGCCTACGGTAGCAAGGTTTGAAGGACGATCTACGGATAACGTACGATATTTTTCGCACATTTGATTGGAGTTTTATGCTTGGGAGGTTGGTACAAGCAGGAGGAGCGAGACCTCTGAGGCGAGGACGATGGAGCCAACCATGGACGTGGGAGTGGAGCCGGTCGGCGAGGCTAGAGCGCCGTTAGGGCCGGTGGTAAAGATCGACGAAGGACGCATTCGGGAACATCTGGACGAAGTGGTAAGGTCGACGGTCGAGGAGACTTTAAACGCGCTTCTGGACGCCGAAGCGGATCACCTGTGCGGCGCCAGGAAGTACGAGCGAACCGAGGGCCGCAAGGATACGCGAGCGGGCAGCTACGACCGGCATCTGCAGACCAAGGCTGGGGATGTAACGCTGACGATTCCCAAGCTGCGCAACCTGCCCTTCGAGACGGCGATCATCGAGCGTTATCGGCGGCGGGAGTCGTCGGTGGAAGAAGCACTGATCGAGATGTATCTGGCGGGGGTGAGTGTGCGGCGCGTGGAAGACATCACCCAGGCGTTGTGGGGCACGCGGGTTAGCGCAAGCACCGTCAGCGATCTGAACCAGAAGATCTACGGCAAGATCGACGAGTGGCGCGAGCGCCCGCTGGTAGGCGACTTTCCCTATGTTTTCCTCGACGGCATTTGGTTGAAGCGGAGTTGGGGCGGCGAGGTAAAGAACGTCTCGGTGCTGGTGGCCATTGGCGTGGCGCAGAGCGGCTACCGGGAGATTTTGGCGGTAAGCGAAGGGGCCAAGGAAGACACGGCCAGTTGGACAGCGTTTCTGCGTGAGCTCAAGGATCGCGGCCTGAAGGGCGTCGCGTTGTTCGTTTCCGACAAGTGCCTTGGTCTGGTGGAGAACCTGGCGGATTTCTATCCCGACGCCCTGTGGCAGCGCTGCGTGGTGCATTTCTACCGCAACGTGTGGACCGCGGTGCCCACCGGCAAGGTCAAGGAAGTAGCTGCCATGCTGAAGGCCATTCATGCCCAGGAAGATGCCAAGGCCGCTAAAGAAAAAGCTCTCCAGGTAGTGGAAAAGCTGCGCGCCATGCGGTTGGCCAAGGCTGCGGAGATCGTCGAGAACGGCATCGGCGAAACGCTGAGCTACTACAGCATGCCGCCGGAACATTGGCGCTGCATCCGGACTAACAACCCGTTGGAACGCCTGAACCGCGAGATCCGCCGACGAACGCGCGTCGTGGGAGCGTTTCCCGATGGCCGCTCAGCGCTGATGCTGGTTGCTGCGCGACTGCGGCATGTAGCCGCAACCCGGTGGGGAACGAAACGCTACCTGCAGATGAACCGACTGGCCGAAGTTCGGGCCATCGCCTGAGCCGGTTTTGCCACTGGCCCCCATGGGGGCCAGTGGCAAACAACCTCAACCCAACAACCTTCCTGCGTAACAAGGAAGATCGAAAGTGCGAAAGAATCTTGACACTACCTGGACACTACCCATTGTGCGTGCATATCCGCAGTGCCGCGTGAGCCCTAACCAACATTGGTTCTTGACCGCCCACTTCACGCCTGATGAGGGCGCGAATTCAGGAACGGCGAATGGGCTCTTGGACAGTCTTGATTATCGCTCGTCTCCTGGGGTTAACATGCCGGCGTCAGTAATTGCACTTTCGGCGCCGAGATGAAAGAGACTATTTACATAGAAGCACATAATGCTGAGCGTAAAGTTGGCGCTGAATAGTGCGAGGAATAATGCTTCTTGCCTTTCTTCATCAGAAGATACTTGGATCTCACCACTCACAACAGCAGAAGTGAAAGATTCAAGAGCATCGAATGTACCGTGAATGGCGCAGTGACCGTATGCGTACGACGTCAATGCCAGTTTCACCATCAGGTCCAGTCGTGTAATGCCATCACAATATTCGGCTCTCTGGAAGAGAGTTCTCTTGCTCCATGACGGATCACTATCTTTACGCCCGGTAAGTGCTCGGGCATTGTCGGCCGCGGCCTCGATCTTCTTTTGTTCTTCTGGGTTGACTCTGGTCGTAGTATGCGGACGTAATCGATTAGCAAGTCGGAACGCCGACTGTGTATCGAAGTGTTGAAACCTGTCAACTTCTTCATCCTCAGTATCTTGCAGATATGCGGCGTTGATCGTAACTTCAGCCATCGTTCGGCTTAGTGCGCGGATTTCCTCCGCCAAGGTTTCTCCGGCTAAGAGATGTATAGCTCCTGCCATCTGCTGTAGCTTTAGGATTGAGGCAAAAAGCAGAATCAGACGAACCGAAGGCTCATGTTGAGTGATCGCAAGGCGATAGAATTTAGTCAAGAGGGTCCTATAGGCTTCTAATCGGAGCAATTGTTGCACGACACCTCTCGATTGATCACTTTGGCCCACAAGATACCCCCAGTTCCTATCATTGGCAGTTTGCTGCGCCATGCTGGCATCGCGCAAGACGAAGCCCGGCAAACGAAGCCGCCCACGTCCAACGGAGAGGTGCAAACTGCGACTGGGTCCACGAGGTCAATAGTAACGCCTCATCGAGCTGCTTCACTCCAGAGAACAGTCCAGGACTACCGCCTCTAATTGAACACCCTCGCTCAATTCGCTTGCCTGTTGCTCTAGTGTGGCGCGCAGTTCATTGAGTCCTAGCCTCCCGCAATCCTGCTTGCGCGCGTCTGTGGTATCCCATGCCGGAGCAGCATACCACCCTACGACGTAGAGGCCAGTACGAGTGGCATTTTCCTTCAAGTATCGATCGCGCAATTGCGTCTTCATAGCACTCAGCAGCTCTGGATTCCAACACCCTTTCACTTCGATGATTACCGACACCGGTCGCGCGGTAGAACCTACAGAGAGAGTCGCACTGACATGAATATCGGTTCTCTGGCCAGGAACGCCATCTGGGTTCGATCTACGAATCTGCACTTCCCGATTCACAACCAATCCGTGAGTTCCGATATCGGACCGGAAATGAGCCGTCATAAAATCCGACAGATCCTCTTCGCCTTTTGGTCTTAGCACGGGATCAATCATGTTCCATAAAAAACGCACGGTCGGCGTCTCACCTCGAAGCTGCTGCTGGAGTCGTTGCAGCGACTCGCGGAGAACTGCGAGTAAATCCCGTTCACTTCCCACAAGTCGCCGGCTGGAATCAGCTAGAACACGCCGCAGCTCTTCGATCGTAAAGGGCTTCCATGTACCTGCTCTCGCGAGAAGATCAGCTTGATCGAGATGAAAGTGTAGCCAGGTGTATTGAGGGAGTTCATCCATTACGCGCTGAATTGCGGCCACTGAGGCAAATGATCGTCTCTGCTTTATATGCTCCAACGCGTTGTCTCTAAGATAGTGCTGATATACGACCGGCCTCGGGCCTGAACCTTCCTCGTGGCCTTCCCCTGGATAAGGATAGCGGCTCACCATCCAGATGTAGAAATCTGCGAGTGAAGTCACCTCGATGACATTCAGGAATCTTGGCTGCTCATGAAGAGAGCCGCCAAGTTGGGCAACCATGTAATCTCCGAAGTCTTTATCGGTCTTCATCAATGGCCATATAATATCCCACCCGGATTTTGGATCACCCTTTATCCATGCGAGACCAATAGCCCTCACGCGCTCGTCATCCAGCAGACTTGTAGCGGGAGCGAAAAACGTGGAACTTGCGAACTCTCGCGCAGGCTCTGGAGAAAGTTCAAAAAGGTGAGCTAATAAGGGCGCAGTGACTGATGGTTTGAACCGACCTGCCCGTAGTAAAGCGATCAGATCCCGTCCAAGATCAGAGTTCCACGCTGCAGCGACCGATTCACGTGCCAGATAGTACCCATGGCGGTCGTTATCCCGGCAAATCTCCTCTACAAGGGCACTGCGAATGATGCTTTCGTTGAATATCGCAAGCTGTCGAAGCAACTCCTGCTTGACGTCGGTCGATTCTTTGCTCGATGCATGAAACCGCACGACGCTGTATGCACATTTGGTAGCCAGATCCGGTCTGTTCCTGATGAAAGCGGAGTCTGTTTGTACGCAAATCCAAAGCGCCTGCACGGCAGCAAATGCACCTAAAGGCACGCCACCTTCCGCAGGCCAGACGAGGTCGAAAAATGTGGAGAATTCCAAATAGCGCTTTGATGAATCGACGATCCGCCTTTGCGTGACCTCGTCAGAGGTCATCCATCCCGGCATGGTCAGTACCGAGGCTTGGTTGTAATCTCCGTAATCTGTACTGTTTTCTTTCAGCGTCATCTCCTGCACAATGACTAGCCATGCATCGACTTCTCCGCCCTCTGATCTATTCAGAGCATCGGACAAGCGCTGCGCAGGAGGAGGGTTTAGCACGGCTTCCTTCGGGCTCTGCTTTCGTTCTAGTGACTGACGCTCATATTTCGCCCATTCGGCATCCAGCGGCACAGCTTGCAGGAAAACGCCGCAATGTTCCGCCAGGATTGGAAAGGACTGGCAACCGTACCAGAGAGCCGTCATCTGTTCGGAGTTTCGTATGTCTAGCGCGAGTCTGACAAAATTGACCGCGACGCCCTGCTCTGCTTGATTCAAGGAATTGAATTGTTCTAACAGCCACAGAGCATCGCGGCGATCTGCAAGCCGAATGGGATAGTGGAGTGAAGCGAAGTCTTCGCTTTTTAGACGAGAAAGAAGCGCTCGCGCAAGTATCCGACGTCGGCTGTTATCGCTGTCGATGAGCTTTTGGAAGTCGCTCCCATGTGCACTTGTCGCGAACCACCCGTATATGCCCAGTTTAAGAGCGACTGTGTCGGCAAAAAGCGTTCCGATCTCGGGATCTTCGATGTGTTCCCATGCCATCCGCAAGATTTCGCTGACAAGAGACCCGTGAATTCCTTGTGTATCATTACTCTGTTGAGCCCAATGAAGGGCAGGTTTTAGATCATCTTTCCTGAGTCCTTGGCGAAAGCGACCATGAAGAAACGAGCTCAGTGTGTTTAGATGGCCATCCCAACCGGGCAGCAGAGCGAAGACTTGCTCGGTTTTCATTACAGAAGGCCATAGCGCGCTAAGGACATAAGCCTTCAGTTGTGTTTTGGGGGTGCCTCGACCAAGCAACGGTTCAAGCGCTTTGCGCTCATCAATCGAACCCAGGTCCGAGATCGTCAGTACAGAGAGCTGGCGGAGCCCCAAATCCTCCGCCTCATCTAGCGCAATATGAACCGCGTAGCCGCAAAGACCCTTCTCTTCGCAAGCTTGCCCCAGGCTCATCGCCATATAACGGGCCTGAACAGTGCTGTCAGGGCGCGAAAGTTCGGCCCGTAGTTGCTCGATGAGTCGGGGATACTTAAGCTTCGAATAGACTGCGGCGCGGCTCCAGTTGAAGTGGAGATATTTACCTATTCGGCACTGGGCCAAGAGCCCTTCCACGACGGATTGCTTTTGTAAATCAGTGATGCCTTCGAGACCGGCATTCAACAGCGCCTCTGGGTCCTCTTTCGCAATTTCGGCTAGTAATTTAGCATTGCCAAGCGCCGCCCACGCGGCTACTTCGGCAAGTTGGGGGACCAATCCGGTGCCACTCGGATGGAAGAAGAATGTACGCAGCTGGCTCAAAGGCAGATGCTGTGCATTGCAGAAATAACCCGCCAGGAACTCCGCATATGTCAAATGAGCCCAGCCTATTCGTTCACTCCCTCGCGCTGAGAAGAGCCCTGTATCCAAGGTATCGCGTACTGCATCTTCTGTGACTCGTATGCCCTGTTTATCTCCTCCTGCGAGTTCATGCAAGGGCACATCCTCATCTGGAAGGTCGTCAGACGGGCGACCTGTCCAGATGGCAAACCGGTTTCCGATTTGGGTCAGCGCCGCAACCCGACTAGCAATCGCAAATCGGGCATTCGAGTCGGTGTGAAGTCGAGGGGAGGCGCGACGTGAGGGATTGTCCTCCTCGCAAAGCCGCCGGCACCCTTCGCGGTAGAGGTCCAGGAGATTTGTTGGAAACGAGCCGTGTAGTCGCCAGCTTCCAATGAGGAATCTCAACGTAACGGGCTTCATGGCAAATGCCACCACTCCGCCGTTGACGACTCCGCGTACAAAGTCTTCAGAGTCGGCGATTCCTTCTTGTTCAGCCGCAATTCGGACATCCTCTCTCCGGAGAGGAGCGATTTCAAGAAGCCGAACATGGTCCTTCCCAAAGAGGTCCAGTATCCTCGTCTCCAAGAAGCCCGGCCACGGTGCCGTTCGACATGCGATATAAAGGCGCAGACGGCTCTTGTGGGGAGATAGCTGTTCAAGTTCATCTGCAATGATCGCTGCAACGGTGTCGATTCGAAGCAGACACTCATCGAGGCTATCGAGAAAGAGGTGCAAGGTTTCGTGCCCTTCTTTCCACTCTAGGACTTTTCGGGGGCCGAAAACGGCACTCACGAAACGTCCTTCATCCCCGAAGCTCCGTAAATTGACGGAGAGAACAGCATCTGTGGGAGGAACCTGCGATATCAGCAGATTCATCTCGCTTGACTTCCCCATTCCCGGTTCACCTAAGAGTATCGTGCAGGATTTGTCAGGTCTGATACATAGAGGCGCCAGACCTGGATTGACATGTTGTCCCGCCTCTCCATCGGGGTCGTACAGAAATCCCTGGTCAAGAAATGACATGACGCCGCCACGCTCTAACCAAAACCTTTTCCATGGATATTGCATCTTGCCGTTTGCCATCACTATGTCCTCATAGTAGATCTCGGCGATCGGAGCACTGGAAGAGCGGTGAAGCTCTAACGGGGAGTCTGTGACTGGCGCTGTGCATTGGCAGATTTGGCTGCTCGGGTTACTTGTCGCAAATCGCGAATTGACTCATCCAGGGCGTCTATTCTCTTCTCAAGAGCCTTAAGCTCACCTGGTGATGCGCCGTCCTTGGAGAGTGCCTTAACGTCGCCTCTGAGGTTCGAAACCTCTCTCTGGATCTCGGATAAAGCCGGAGAATAAACAGTAACGGGACCCACAATTTGAGTCTGTCCAGGCGAGGACGGTAGCCGGAGGAAAGCCAAACTGGCCGGTATAGCGGCGAGAAGTAAGAAGACAACGGCACCCGCAGTCATTGTATGTGCACCCTTCACAAATTGTGCGAGGTGATCATTCATTGCTGTATTCATGGACGAGCAATACAGGAGCCCTTGTGCACGAAAGGCTGCGCTATACCTTCGGAACTTTCCATCTTCATGCAGCACCGAATCCAGCATTAGTGTCTGGCTTTCTTTCACCCCTATCGCGCGGATCGCCGAAATGAACCCAAGAAGGAGAAGCAGCCCTGAAATACAAACCAACGCCAAAGTGGCGGTACGAGTGCCTGACGCGATCCCTTTACTAACGACAAACACGAACAGTGCTGAAAGGAGGGGAACAAGAAACACCATCAGGCTGAAAGTCGATTGCGCCTTCTGCTCGAGGTGAGCTCTCCTTTCCTCCACACGGTCAAATATCCACTGGCATTGCTCAACCTGCGATTCTTCGATTGTGACTAGTGGGTCCGGGGCAGGAAAAGAGGATATTGGTTCAGGCCGGAACCTGAACGAGACGACAATCTGCCATACTGTCCAGCCAGCCCTCCGGACAAGGAGCCAGAGATGCCGCGGAAGAAAACGCCACTTCACGGGAAGTGGGGGATTGGCTATGAAATCAGCGCGCATCGCTGCCTCCAAAGAAGAGCTGAATGAAGGCATCTCGCATCGGGAAACCAAGGCGGTCTTCGAGCCACGCCCACTCTCCAGTTGGGTTGACTTCCAGGAATACGAGTTCTCCGTCAGGAGTTCTCACAAAATCGAATGCCCCATATTTCAATCCGAGCTTTGCCAACATGGCTCTGCATTTCGCTTCTTCATCGGTGCCCAAGGTGGTCGGGGAATACTTGACCAGGATGTCTGGATCTCGCCAATCGACAATAGGAATATCCGCCTTGATGTCGGCCACAAAGCATTTGGGTCCGATGAAGGTCGCCCGCACATCAGCGATCCTCGGTATTTCTTCTTGGAGCAAAACAGGGCACGCCCTGACGCTTTCTGTGTCAATCGAATCCTCAGTTACCTGCCTTGTATAGACCGAGTAGGATGCCATCTCATCGACGAACAAACCATGATAGATCGGTTTGCAGATAGTTCCAGACGTGTTCTCTTTGATGAAATGCCGCAACGCAACGGGATTTCTGGAGACAAGTGTGCGAGGGATTCGAAAGCCTAGTTGCTGCGCGATTTGAAGCTGGTAGATCTTGTGTTCGGCAACAGACACTTCAGCAATCGGGTTGACCCAGAGGACTTCTGGATTTAATACCAGTCCCATGGCTAGATGGCGGAGTTCTCCAGCAACGAAGATCCTTTCCGCAAGCGGCAGGTCAGTGGTTGGATTGGGCTGGATTGCTCGCCGATACCAGACTGCCGTAACTTCCCGAAGATTCAATGCTCCGGAAGCAGTGGAAACTTCCCGCTTGTTCCCGTCTTGGTCCAAAGCAAAGGTAAAGTCAGCTGCCGCCAACTCCTCAGCATTGAGCCGGAAGTAGGGTAGCCCGCGCTTGATGAGCTCGACGATGAGAAAATCAGCGGTTAAGTCACTTTCAGAAGTGAGAATGAGCAGCATTGAATATCAGCGGCGCGGTCCTTTCGGTCCGATCCACCCTTTCTTGCTTGATTGTCATCGTCGTTTCGTCGAACTGAGAATTCTCGTACGTGGTTATTTCGGTCTGGTCTGTGCCTTCCCGTGTCCGTGTCTCAACGGTTTCGCCAAACTGAGACGCTTGAAGAACGGTGATCTCTGGCCGATCCACGCCTTCTCTGGTCGCCGTATGCGATGTTTCGCCAAATTGAGACGCCTGGAACTCGGCAACGGCTTCCGTAAGATCGGTGCCTTCGCGGGTCTTTGTGACCGTGGTTTCACCATATGGGGATGCCTGAAGTACCGTACCCTCCGTCTGGTCAACCCCTTCCCGTGTTTCCGTCATTGTTGTCTCACCATAGGTGGACGCTTGCGAATGGGTTCGCATGCACGACACGAGAGGCAATCCTGAAATTCGGTCCACCCACACCTGTTGCTCTTCGTCATAGAACTGTTCGGAGGACGGAGCACTTTCGGGCGGGAGCTTCTTCCGTCCGAGTAGGACAAATGGCGTCGCGCTAGGCATCTTTCATCCCTTCTGGGCGGGCGGGTTCAAGCGGTTCTTGGGTTAGGTCGCTGTTCTCCGAGAACCATGGTTATCGCCAGGAAATGCTCGGCGGTTCGTCAACGCGGACCTGGGTTCGACATTAGCGTGGCAATTTCTGTTGAGATTGCAAGTCGATCATCTTCTGGGAATTCAATGACTCACATTGTATTCCCGAACCCGGCGCTTGAGGAAGGCAGGCTTTCAGCAACATCCGCAGGCATGACCTTGCCAGGCCGATCGGCCCTCCTTCACGAGGACGGGAACAGCGACCAAAGCGGCAACCGAATCGAACCATGGGACATGAAATCCTGCATTGATAGCGAGGCCAGCCAGCGCGATGAGCGCAAGATACGCGCAAGTAGCGGATTGCACTGCATCGGCGGCCAAGGCTGCATTCTTACTGCGACGAGCCTCACGGCGCTTGAGGAAGGCTAGAACAGGCATTGCGATCAGCGCCGCGATGGTGATTGCTATGCCCGCGTAACTCGTTGCAGGCCGCAACCGCAGAGCCAATGACGCAACAGCAATCGCTGCAACCACGAAGGCGAGCACAAAAAGCAGAGCTCCGGCTATTCGGCTTGCCCTCCGTTCCGAGATCGACATGCTCGGAATCCACTGCAAGAGCACCACAGTTGCGGACAGTAGCTCTACCAAGCTGTCGGAGCCAAAGGCCAACATCGCAGGGCTGTGAGCCGTTACAGCCGCAAATGCAGAGATGCCGAATTCCACAAACATCCATACCAGCGTGACACCCTGTATCCAAAGCGATGAAGCGCGCGGTTTGGGAGCACCAGCGATGGCAGGCTTCGACGGCTGAAAACCGATCTGTACGAGTTCCGGCATATTGTTCCATTCATGATGTCAGGCTCTGGAGAAGAGGCGCAAGGGTGTGTGCCGGCTTCAGGGCCAACTCTGGAGCTTTAAACTGCACCAATACCTTCTGGAGGCGCGAGCAGTCGCGTAGAGTAGCCTTGGAGTGTAACCGAATCGCCTCAGTGTTTGCGCGACCGCGGACAAGGGATCTTTAACCTGGAGGAAGTATGACGGACGGCAAGATCAGCAGTGTCCCCATCAGCGAGATTCATTCCGAAGAAGGAGCCCAGGACCTTGTCCGGTCTGAAAGGATGAAGCCATACCTAGCCTTCTTGAAGGCGCAGATGTCGGGGGAGGATACCGAACCGTATTTGGCCGCATTGGCCGCGCTGCCGCTTGAAGAGCGGTACGTATGGCGCGTGATCTCCGCTCTGAAGTGGGCTTTTTGCGACCTTGACACCGAGAATGCGATTGCCGATGTTCGCACTCTGTCCGAAGAGGATCTCAAGAAAGTGGTGGAACCTCTGACACTGAGAGCCACGCAATTCTGCCTCTTCGTCAATGCTCTGATTGGACAGGACGCCACGGGACGGATCATGCAGCACGCAGTCCGGAGCGCAAAGGAATCATCCGCACCGGCTTCGGGCGAGTAGCTGGTCCGTGGAAATGGATGGGAACCCTTCGCTCTCTCGCCCTGTCTCTGGAGCCGGTTAGTTGCAGAACCCCATGTTGAGCCTGTCGCAAAGCTCGTCGATCTCGGTGGCGCTGAGCGGAGAGTCTTCCTCGTCACAGAAGTGGTCGCAGGAGTTGGGTTCGCTCAATTCCAGCGGGTCGTGAAGGCCGATGGAAGTGCAGCCGCGCATTTGCGGCTCCCATTGTTCCTGCATGAGGCGCAAGCCGTGGAGCACGCTGGCGAGTTCGCGGCGCGTGATGTGCTTGTTTTCTACTGCCGGTGCAGGATCGGAAGCGGCCGGAACGTCCAGCTTGTGCTGTTCCACGCTGTAGGTATTCAGGGGTTCGATCACTTCGGCGTGAATCCATTTGTCCAGCCCGTCGAGGTCCTCGGCCTCGATAAATGCCTCGGCCTTCGCTACCTGGTCCTTGTCGTTGCTATCGACGGTCAACTCAATCAAGCGCCGATACGCGGCTAATTCCGTTTCATGGACGCTGGCATAGGTGCCGTTGTCGTCGTCCGCTGCCACACTCCAAACTGTGATTTCCATAAAGTCCCTTTCGTGTTGCGCGTCTCAGGATCGCGCGGGGTTGGGGCCAGCTCCGTAGAGCATGGCGGAGAGATGATCGGCATAGAGTGCGTGTCCGGCCTGGCGCTGGAGTTCGATGGCTTCGGCGATGCCGGGTTGGGCGGTTGTGCCGTCGGGCAACTTGGGTCCGGCGGCGGAGATGTTGTCGCGGTGGAGGCGATAGTGCGGGAAACCCAGCACATTGCCGTCGAGCGGGCTGAAGAGGTTGAGCAGGATCTTGCCGGTCTCCCATTCGTCCTTGGCGACCAAGAAGCTGCACTCCAGATACTCGGAGTGAACCTCGATGAGTTCCACGTCTTCATAGCGGTGAATGGTTGGGTTGAGTCTGCGTCCTAGCATGATGTGTCTCCGTGTTTTCGTGTCCGGGTTGGTACTGGTCAAAAGAGGGCAAGCTGGACCTGAGGAACTGGAACATCCTGCTGTTGGCCGGCAACGATCTGGACTTCGGGACCGCAGAGAACGAACTCTTGTCCGCCGTGCTTGACGGTCATGCGGTCGTAAAAGCCATTGGGATCGTTGCGAGCTGCCTCCGCACCCTCGGCGGTGCCAGTCTTGTCGCGGTAGGTGGTCGGAGTGCCTGTGAAGATTCGCAGCGGGCACAGGCGGTATGCTTGTGCACCATGGTTGCTAAGCCCGATGGCCACCCACATCTCTCCGTGCATCCGGAAGGGCTTGCGGATTGGCTGCCTCATGGCGATTGAGTCGCCACTATAGCTGGCCGGAATGTCTCCCTCATTCACATAATCGTTCTGCTCGTGGTCGAAGGTTCCCCAAGCGAGGCGGGCCGGATCGACTTCGCGGATGGTTTCCATGGTGGGCACTCACTTTCTTGCCGTGGCTGGGTTGGCTGCTGCGGCCGCATCGCTGGGGATGGAAAATAGGAGTTCCTGTTCTGCGGGCGGGCATTCCCAAGGGTTGAGAATGCAAGCGGCCTCGATGCTGGCCTTGAGTTCGTCGGCTGTCTCGATGCCAAATGCGCA
This sequence comes from uncultured Occallatibacter sp., assembly GCA_964420185.1. Taxonomy (GTDB): domain Bacteria; phylum Acidobacteriota; class Terriglobia; order Terriglobales; family Acidobacteriaceae; genus Telmatobacter. Next base: position 23,943 of record CAYQSI010000052.1, read on the forward strand.
GCCAATTTCAAAGAGCGTGGCCGCGTAGAGGTTGGCCAACCTCTGTCCTTCCTCGATCATCTCGTCGTGCCGGGAACGAGGCATGGCGCTCGATTGCTTCCAAAGACGGACGATCTTGAGACAGCGATAGAGGGCCGCGGCCTCGCTCTCCGCTCCAGCCAGCAATGCGGCGGGGTTCTCGTCTGGAACATACGCGCTGTCGTTTTGAATCTGCATGGCAGTACTCACTTGATTGCGTCTCCAATGATCTGAGACAACGCGGCAACCTTGGGTTCAAGTTCGGCGATTGCCAATTGAA
>CAYQSI010000053.1:0-23913 GCA_964420185.1 uncultured Occallatibacter sp.
TGAAGGCGGGCATCTTCAAGCAGGATCCCTTCGCCACCCTCGATCAGGCGGGCGTGGGCCAACTGCTGAAGATAGCCACGGCCAAGGGACGCAACACCCGGCCCGACCTCCATCTCGGCATCTGCGGTGAGCATGGCGGCGATCCAGAGTCCGTCAAGTTCTGCCACAGAATCGGCCTCAACTACGTCTCCTGCTCGCCCTTCCGTCTGCTGACGGCAAGGCTGGCGGCTGCGCAAGCGGCCCTCGAGGAGAAGCTGACCGGGCCCATGCACTCCAACGCATAAGCCAATACAACGGCTCAAACAGCAAGGGTGCAGCCTTCGGGCTGCGCCCTTGCCGCATCTGGTTGGGTTGATGGAGCTATGGAATCTCTGAATCAGCCGGCGTTTTAAAAGAGCGTGGCTTTAGCCGCCGAGGGAAATGAAAATAGCGGTTTGGATCGTCCTGTTCCTGACGGCAGATCTCGACTCCCAAGCTCCGATTCTTCCTCACTGCTGCAAGACCACTTGGTCGCCTTCCTTCAGCCCACTGAGAATCTCGGTCACCGAGCCATTGGAAAGCCCCACCTTCACCGCAACCTTGCGCACGCCACCCTTCTGTCTTTTATCCGGAATCTCGACCGAAGCATTTTTTTGATTGTCGTAGATCACCGCGTTTTCCGGCACCGTCAGCACGCCCTTGTGCTCGTCGAGCATAATCTCCGCATTGGCCGTCATGTTGGCTTTCAGTTCACCACCGGAATTGTTGATGGAAACCCGCACCTCGAATGTGGTTACGTTGTCCTTCTCCACGCCCATGGGCGCGATCTTGGTCACCTTTCCATTGAACAGGCGATCGCGGAAGCTCTCCACCTTGATGCGCGCGGGCTGGCCCATGTAAACGTGGGCAATGTCAGCCTCGTCCACCTTGCCCTGCACATAAACCTCGCTGGTGTCGCCCTCGGTCATCACCAGCGTGGCCGTGGAGCCCAGCACGAGAATCGAGCTGACCGCGTCGCCGATCTCCACGTCCCGCGATAGGATGACCCCATCCATGGGCGCCACAATCGTTGTGTAACTCAACTGCTCTTCAAGCTGCTTGAGGCTGGCCTGGGCCTGCTGCACCTGGGCCCGCGCCTGCTTCAGCTTGGCACCATCCACGCCGATCTGCGCCTTGGACGAATCGCGGCGGGTGAGCGCGGCCAGGTAGTCCTTGTTCGCATCGTCCAGCGCCTGCCGGCTCACGATGCCTTCCTTCTGCATGGCCAGGTTGCGATCCAGCGTGGCCTTGTACATGGGCAGATCGGGAGCGGCGGCGTTCACCTTGTCCTGCTCGATATTGGCCTGGTAAGTGGCCACATTGGCCTCGGCGGCGGCCAGTTGCGCGCGCTGCGCATCCACCTGCGCGACAATCTCCTGCTGGTCCAGTTGCGCCAACTGCTGGCCCTTCTTCACCTCGTTGTTGATGTCCACGTAGAGCTTTTCCACAATGCCCGAGGCCTTGCTCTTGACCTCGACCTTGGTGATGGGCTGAATCTTCCCGGTGGCCACCACCGACCGCGCTACGTCACCGCGCGCGACTTTGCCCAGTTTGTTGGGATCGATGGCCGAACCCTTCGCCAGCCCCACCAGCGCAACTCCCGACCCAAGCACAACCACGGCCGCCCCGATGCCCAACCAGATCCAGAAATGTTTGCGTTTTCGTGACGCCGCCATAAAATCCTCTCAAGAAGTGAAGAAAGCCACATCTATCTCTGATGCAAGTAAATGATCGACACTAGAACTGTAAATCAGACGGCGGCAGCGCGACGCTGTCATCCAACGCTACATCTTACGCAAAGGGCCGCCCGTTGGTTCCAGCGTTTCGAAATCTTCTTGGGAACCGAGAGGCCATCCGCCGCGTATGATTCTCTGTGCGCCCTCCCCTGGGGGTCAAACCGTCATGCAGAGTCTTTCTGACACTTTTGGCCAGGTCTTTCGCGCCATCATGGCTAACAAGCTGCGCTCCTTCCTGACCATGTTCGGGATTGCCTGGGGCGTCGGCTCGCTGCTGGTGCTCGTCGGCCTCGGCGAGGGCTTCCGCAGCGGCCAGCGTCGCCAATTGGCTACCTTCGGCAACGATGTGGTGATGATGTGGAACGGCACCATCCCCGCTCTTGCCAATCAGCACACCGGCATGCGCCCCTACCAGTTCACGCTGGGCGATGAGGCCGCGTTGCGTGCCTTGCCGCAGGTGCGTTCGGTCACCGGCATCCTGAGCCGCAACGACCTTTACGAGGTAAGCGCCTGGGCCAATAGCTCTGGCCAGGTGATGGGCGTCGAGCCCAACTTTTCCCAAGTTCGCTTTGTGCCCATCGCCGAAGGCCGCTTCCTGGACGACGCCGATCTAGTTGAACGCCGCCGCGTCGTCGTCCTGGGGTCGAAGAGCGCAACGCTCCTCTTTCCCGGCCGGCCGATGCTGGGCGAAACCATCACCATCAACGACGTCCGCTTCACCGTGGTGGGCCGCGTGGAATCCATCAGCCACGGCAACAACGACAGCGACAACCAGAAAGTCTACGTTCCGCTCACCATCATGCAGGAACTTTTTGCCATGAAGGGCGACAACATTGCCCGCGACGCATTGTCGTCTCTCCAGTACCAGCCTGCAAACAAGGGCGATGCGGTGCCCGCGGTGGCCGCGGTGCATCGGGTCGTCGGCGAGCGGCACGGCTTCGATCCCGCGCTCAAAGACGCTTTCAATGAGTGGGACACCATTGAGGAAGAAAAGATGATCGGGGCCATCTTCAATGCCATGGACATCTTTCTGGGTGGCGTGGGGGTGGTCACGCTGGGCCTCGGCGCTGTGGGCATTATCAACATCATGCTGGTGTCAGTAACGGAAAGAACCAACGAGATTGGCCTCTTGAAGGCGTTGGGAGCCACCAAACGCAGCATCCTGGCGCAGTTCTTCTGGGAGGGATTGCTGCTGACCGGCATCAGCGGGCTGATCGGAGTTGCTGCATCGGCAGGGTTCATGTGGCTGTTGCAGCAGGTGCTTACCGGCAAGTTGCCCGGATGGGACCCGCCGCGGCTGGTGCCGTGGTCGGTCGCATTGGCCGTGGGATCGCTGATCGTCAGCGGCGTGGCCGGCGGGCTCTATCCAGCCAGCAAGGCCGCGCAAATGGACCCCGTCGAGGCGTTGCGAAGAGAGTAGCCACGCAAATGGCAGCGAACAGTTGTATGGAACTCCCTGCTGTTCACTGTCAGCTATTAACTGTCAGTTATTCACTTGAAGGATGCGGCCATGTTCAAGGACATACTCGGTCAGGCGTGGGAGGCGATGCTCTATAACCGCCGCCGCACGGCCATCACCATGATTGGCATGGCCTGGGGCATTGCCACGGTGGTACTGCTGCTGGCCTATGGAGCCGGCTTCAGCCGCGCCATCGAGAACATCTTTGCACAGTGGGGAACCAACATGATTGGGGCCTTCCCCGGACGCACCAGCGAGCAGGCCGGCGGAGACAAGGCGGGCGTCAAAGTGCGCTTCACCCTGGAGGATGTGGACCGCGTCTCCAACAGCGTTCCAGGCATCTTCCATATCTCGCCGGAGGTTGACAAGTCAGTTCCCGTGCAGAACGAACTGCACACCTACACTTGGGGAGTCGTCGGAGTCCGCCCCGTCTTTCAGGATATTTGGAAGCTGGACCTGGACCAGGGCCGCTTCTTCAACGGAGCCGAAGACCAGCAGCGCGCCCACGTTTGCGTCATCGGCTCGGAGGCCAAGACCAAGCTCTTCAGCGGCGGCTGGGCGCTGGGCGAGACCGTCCGCCTCGACGGTGTCATGTTTACCATCGTGGGCGTGCTCAGCCCCAAGATGCAGGAGGGCGACGACGACCGCAACCGGACCATCTATGTACCCTTCAACACCATGGGCGACCTGAAGGACACGATGTATCTGGATGGCATCTGGTTCAACTATCGCGGTAACAATGAACTGGTCGAAAAGAGCCTGCGCGAAACCCTGGGCGCGGCGCACCACTTCCGCCCCTCGGACCACCGCGCCATCTTTGTGGCCAACATCCTCACCCAGCTCAAGCAGTTTCAGATGCTTTCGATCGCCCTGCAGATTCTGCTCTCCATGGTGGGTGCGCTGACGCTGGGCATTGCCGGCATCGGCCTGATGAACATCATGCTGGTGGCCGTGCAGCAGCGCACCCGGGAGATCGGCATTGAAAAGGCGCTGGGCGCCCGCAAGCACCACATCCTCACGCAATTTCTGGCCGAGGCTTTGGCCATTACCGGCGTGGGCGGCGTGAGCGGCATTGCGCTGGCCTACCTGGTTTCGATACTGGTGGGCCGCATCCCGTTTTATAGCGCCGTGGCCAAGAACGCCGAGAGCGCGGACATCCGTCTCATCATCTCGCCCACTTCGGTGATCGTGGCTACCATCATCCTCGCCGTCACCGGCCTCGTCAGCGGAATGATTCCCGCCATCCGCGCCGCCAACCTGGACCCCATCGAGGCGCTGCGGTACGAGTAGCAAGCCAAGAAACAGGCAAGGCAGCGAGTTAAGGAATCTCTGAACAAGCCGGTGTTTTGAAAGGGAGCATCCTCACAGGTTGCGGAAAAACTCGTCGTTTTGAAAGGCCACGGCTCTAGCCCCTGAGGGAATGCGACCTCAAAGTAAGAACTTGTTCAGCGGTTCCCTAAGTTTGTCCCGACAATAAAAACCCGACACCCGGATCATTAAGATTCGCGGTTCAAGGTCTCGATTTTGAGACCTGGGAATCACGGATTCAATGGTACGAAACCATCCGGTCAGAGACCTGATACAGCGAGGCAAGGGGGAGTTTGGCGAAATCCTTCCTGGCTTATGAGCGCCGGATGAATAATAGACCACATTACGCCGCCATTGACATCTGGTTGATCAAACCTTCACACTCTGCTGGAGGCAATCTTATGCGCATCGCTATCATTTCAGATCTTTCCGGATGTAGTTGGGCTGGGTGTGAGGAGTTATGGGCTGCTACAGCCAAAAGAGCCTTGCAGGACGGCCATAAAGTTGCGTTTTTCCAAAGTCGAGAGACAATTGCGCCTCAAAAGATTCAGCAACTCCAGGAGTTGGGGCTAGAGTTGATTCTGCCAAACATAAGCTCCAGAGTCGTGGATGGCGTGAGGAGGCGAGTCAGTTGGAAGCTGGGGTCTATCATGGCGCCTTGGTTTCCATCATTTTTGAGGATTCACAAATTCGCGCCAGATGTAATAGTTTTAACCGTCGGAGAAGCGCTGCCAGAACCTGAGTTTCTCAACAACTTAAGACGATCCGGCGTTCTGGCGGTTCCCTATGTCCTCATCTGCCATAACAGTTTTTTATTTGGACGACTTGCCAAAAGACAAGCTCGGGAAATAGCAGCTCGCTATTATCAAGGGGCGCGGCGTGTGCTCTTTGCAGTTGAGCGCACCTACAGAGAGACTGAGCATTTATTGGCAGCTAAGTTGGCGCACGTTATATTCGTTCGAAATCCAGTTAACATGAGCGGCACCAGCCCCATATCAATGCCTACAGGATCTACGGTTCGAATCGCATCAGTAGGAAGATTGGCTCTGCCCACGAAGGGCCAGGACATTTTGCTAGCTGCGTTAGGATCGTCGCAATTTAGAGATCGGGACTGGCAGTTATCAATATATGGCGACGGCCCGCACCTGTCGCACCTCAAGCTCCTTGCGGAGCACTATCAGATAACGCAACGAGTCGAGTTTAAGGGGTATTCGCACGACGTTCGCGCAATATGGGCGGAAAACCACCTCCTCGCGCTTCCCTCCCGCAACGAAAGCGCTCCTCTCGTTCTTACTGAAGCGATGTTGTGCGGCAGACCAAGTGTGACCAACGATGTGGGTGGAGTTCGCGAATGGATAAATGAGCCTGAGACGGGGTTTATTTCGGAAGGGATCGACATCGAGAGTTTCCAGTCCGCGCTTGAGCGAGCATGGTCTGCGCGCCCCGAGTGGGGCGCCATTGGACAACGCGCGCACGAGAAGGCGCTGCAGATGCTTGATCCGGACCCTGGAGGCACGGTTCTGAACATCTTACTTGAAGTTGCTGCGCAGGGCTGATCAGGCGTCCGCGCTGAATTGCGGGAGACCAATCATCTCTGACCTCATCCGATCTCAATGCGTTTCCAGTCGCGCGGGGGAGTTAAACAGGCTGTTAGCGTGAAATGAAAGCCCTGCGGGAGTTGGGTGCCGAAGGCGTCTGCCTTCCCGTCGAAGCCATCCACCCGACCAGAGGGAGTCTGCCGAGAATAATCCTCTGTTGGCGCACATTGGCAGATAGAAAACAAGGGCGCGAAACCCTCTCCCAAACCCCTTATCGACCGGAGAAGCCATGCGAAAGATCACAGCTTCCATCAGCGAAGCTCCGGCATCCGACAGCAATCCGGCAGGCCAAAAAAGTGCTTTTTTTAGTGAAGCTGTAGGCCCTTGCCTAACCTACGCAATATAAATAATTTACACAGCCTCGCTACACAGGGGCACGCAAACCGTGAAGCAGTAAAGACCGCTAGAAAGGGATTTCCGGAAAGAAAAGGAAGAATTTTGGTAGCGCTACCGGGAATTGAACCCGGGTTTTAAGATTGAGAATCTCACGTCCTAACCCCTAGACGATAGCGCCACACACTTGGAGGGGCAGCCGTCACCGGCCACTCACTTACTCTAACAAAAATCCGGCTTGCTGCCAAAGGCAGCCCGGAGCCGGGCGCCGCATCTTCAGATTCCCAGCTTGCGGACTTCGTCGTTGTAGTACTTGCGGTAGAGGATCTCCCACTCCTGGGAGCCTTCGAGGATGATCTTGCGCTGGGAGGCGATCTTCTTGCGGGCGGCTTCGTCGATTGCGGCCTCCTGGGTGAGCAGGGCCGTGAGCGCCTTGCGGGCCTCCTGGCGGATGGTGTTGCGATCCTCAAGGAAGCCGACCTCGTCGATCTCGGCCAGGGTGTCTGCCACGGTGTGGGCCAGCTTGTTGAGCTTGTCGGGGCTGATTCTCATAGCACCGCCTTGTATTTCTTCGACAGCTCGGTCTTCACTTTTTTGAACATCTCGGCGTATTGCGCGCCAGTCTTGCGCATCTCCTCGGAGTACGTGTCCAAAATCACGCGCACCTCCTCGTTGATGCGGTCTTCAAGCGACAATTCCTCGATCAGCCCGTCATGAACGCGCGCTTCGGTCACCTTCAAGTCACTGGTGGTGATCATCTTGACATCGATGAGATGCTTGACAGTCCGGCGGGCCAGGTACCCGATGTAATCGCGCGAGAAGATCATAGGCTAAGGCTTAGGATAGCGCATCGGTTCACATCCTGTACACCTTCGGCCTCCGATGCGCGCTGGAGAGTCCTTCAGAAGGTCAGGTTGAGGCTGAGGCTCGCGTTCCCGCCTGAAGCCGGAAACGCCACGCCAAGGTTCTGCTGCGCACTGCTCCTGAGCAGCATCGGCGCAGACCCCGAGTTGCTCACCGCATCGATCTCGTAGCTCAGCACAACCCCGCCCTGCGCACTCGCCGCCGTCCAGCAAAACGGAATTTCCGTCGCGCAAGTGGCTGTGGAACCGTTCACCGCAGCCAGCCCTGTTGCCTTCTCCGCGGGAAACGCGCCAAGGCGTGGATTCAGGAGGGTCAGCCCCCCCGAAGACGGCACGAGCTGCGCCCGGCAGGAGATCGTGGTTCCCGCCGGCAGTCTTGAAGCAATGCTCAGATTGAAGGTGACCGAGTAAACTCCGCTCACCGTCGTTGAGGTGGAGCGCAGTTCCGGACCGCCCGCAGCCGACGCGGCCACCGGGGCCAGTAACGCAACGCAAAGTAGCAAGGGAATGCGAACCCGCGCCATGGGAGCCTCCATGGTGCGTTTATCGGCGGTCTGGATGGAAAAATGAGGAGTGAGGGGTGACGAAAGTAAGCCAAATCGACTTCAAATCGAATCGATTTTCAGCAAGAGAGTCCGGACGCCTAAGCTATTGAAAAAACTGAGCCCACCAGAAAACCCGGTGGGCTCGGTCTGCATAGATGCTGGATTTACCGCTGTTTCCGAACCTCCGTCTCAGTTAAAACGAGACTGTGACGGCAATTGGGAAGCCAGGGTAATTGCGGTCATACAGATAGTACCCATCGCCGGTGTTGTCAAGATACACATCGTCGGTTTCGTACCAGTTTGGGCCCCAGGATTCCGGCCACGGATCGACGATCGTGACCCAATATCCGTCGTACTGGAAGCGCGGCTGTCCACCGACAAAGACCAGCGGAAGGCCATAGATGCGGAAGAAGTGATCCCGGCCAAAGTAGAGCCTGAAACGGGCGTCGGGAATCCGGTAGCCGTTATAGCCACCGCGCTGAGCCCAGGTTTGATGTTCGTTATTCCACGAGCCGGCGCGAGACTGAACAAAGCCATTGCGCACCTGCCCCTGCTGTTGCGGAACGCCGCTATGGTGGACGCCGCCATACGTGGGGCCGTTCGACTGCACGCCGCCGTGATAGGCGCCGCCATAGGTCTGCTGCGGTCTTGCCTGATTTTGCGCCGGTCTGGCAGCCGGCTGCTGATGCGTTTGCTGCGCGGGGCGCGCTTGTTGAGATTGCGACGCCGGTTTCGATTTGCCCTGGTTATTTCCCTGCTGATCGTGCTGGGCGATGGCAATGGATGCGGCTCCGAAGAGCAAAGACAGAACCGTTGCACTGATAACGCTGGCTTGTTTCATTTGGGGAATCTCCTATTGAACGTACTAGGTGCTTTGCCGCTCAATTCTTCTGTCTGATCCAGACAGGAGCAGGATACACCTGGATCGTGGCAGCGCGCTTTAGCCCGAGAAGAATTCTCTGAGCCTTTCAAATCATGACCATCCGGTGACTTACCCCCGATGCGGGCAGCTTTTGCTGTTCAGGCACTCCTCGGCGATACGCAGCCGCTCGACCGGCCGTCCGGCAACCAGGTGCTCGTCCACAATCGCCGCCGCGTCCCGGGGTTGGACGTTGCCGTACCAGACCGCCTCGGGGTAGACCACCACCATCGGGCCGTGCTCGCACTGGTCCAGGCAGCCGGACTTGTTGATGCGCACCTTGCCGCCCAGGCCGGCGGCCCTGACCCGTTGTTGCAGTTCGGCGTGCAGGTCGCTGGTCCTATTGGACGTACAGGATGGACGCGGCGCTCCCTCGGGCCGTGCGTTGCAGCAGACAAAGACGTGGCGCTCAAATGCGGGCAAGCGGTGATCCTCCTCCCGGGGCTCGTAGTTCCCCGCCCTTTCCGCGAAAAGAAGCGAAAAGAATGGGGCACGGAAGATTTGTGCGGGAATCCGGCCCAGGGTTCAATGCTGTATTCAGACTAACGCCTGACCCTGTCTATAGCCGTTCGCAGCGAAGTTTCCACAATCGCGCCGCGCACCCCCGCCCGCGTCTGCGAAAATAGGAGCTTGACTATGAGCATGGACAACCTTCTCTCTCTGAAAGACGACATGGTGGCCTTTATCGAGGGCCACGGCCTGAAGCGCCTTCCCGGCTACATCACCGAGGACATCCCCTCCATCGTATGGGAGGGCCAGGACAACCCCGACGCATGGAAAGACTTTGTGGAGATGGCCAAGCACGTTGGCGCTCCCTTTGTCACCTTCAGCGAGATGACGCTGGAGCCCGAGGAACTGGACGAGCTGATCGAGGAAGCCGGGGAGATGAACTTCCCCGACGAAGAGGCCACGGAACTGGTGGAGGCGCAATGGCTGCGCAAGTACGCCGGCAATCTCGGCTATATCCAGTTGGGCTTCGTCTACCAGGGCCTGGTCTTCCTGCACGAGACCACCACCGAGTGGTATGAGCGCTTCCAGGCGCTTCTGGAAGACATCGAAACCTTCAATGAGCTCGTCATCGGCGAGCACGATCACGAGCACGAAGACGAGGGCGAGTAACCCTGGTGGGCTCTGTAGACGCCGAAGGCAACGGGAGTGTTGCGCCGCGGAGCCTGACGCGGAATTTGCCCCGCCAGCGATGGAAGTTTGCCGAGCCGCATCCGGCCGAGGCTGCCGCGCTGGCCAAGGCCGCGCGCCTTCCGCAGGTGCTGGCAGAATTGCTGGTGGCCCGCGGCGTCGTCCAACCCTCGGAGGCCTTTGCATTCCTCAACCCTGAGGCCTCCCACCTCCACGATCCCTTCCTCATGATGGGCATGAACGCCGCAGTCGAGCGGCTGGAGCGGGCCATCGCCAGCCGCGAGCCGGTGCTGCTTTACGGCGACTACGATGTGGACGGCACAACCGCCGTCGTCCTGCTCAAGACGGCCATCGAGATGCTCGGCGGAGTCGCCCGCTTCCATGTGCCTCATCGGCTTCTGGAGGGCTACGGCCTGCAATCGAGCGTGCTGGAAGCTGCTTACGCCGAGGGCGTCCGCCTGGTGATCACGGTGGACACCGGCATGAGAGCCTTTGACCAAGCTGAAACCGCACGCCGCCTGGGCCTGGACCTGATCATCACCGACCACCACTTGCTGGAGGCGAGCGAAGCCGTCCCACACGCTCTCGCCATCCTGAATCCCAACCAGCCCGCCTGCGCTTATCCGGAGAAATTCCTTTGCGGCGCGGCCATCGCGCTGAAATTGGCGCAGGCTGTGCTGGAGCGCCGCAACCAGGCCCGCACCCGCGAAAAAACTCTGCCCAGCTTTTTGAAGATGGCGGCCATCGCCACCATTGCAGATGCAGTGCCGCTGAAGGGCGAAAACCGCGTCATCGCCGCGCTCGGCCTGCGTGAACTGCGCCGGCCCGTCGGCGCCGGACTGCGCGCCCTGTTCGCCGCCGCGGCTCTCGATCCGGCTGCCAAGCCGATCAGCAGCTTCGACGTGGCCTTCCGCCTGGCCCCACGCATCAACGCCGCCGGCCGCATGGATGTGGCCTCGGAGGTCATTGAGTTGTTCACCACGCGCGACGCGGTCCGCGCCGCCGAACTGGCCGCCAAGCTGGAACGGCTCAACCGCGAACGCCGCGAAACCGAGTCCGTTGCCCTTACGGCCATCGAAGCCCGCCTGGCGACGGACGCTGAACTGGCGAACGACCGCCTGCTGCTCGTCGACGGCGACGGATGGCATCGCGGCGTCATCGGGATTCTGGCCTCGCGCGTCGTCGAGCGCACCGCCAAGCCGGCCATCGTGGTCAGCGTGGAGGACGGCGTGGCCTACGGTTCCGGCCGCTCGGTGGACGGCTTCCAACTGCTCAACGCCATCGAGAGCTGCGCCGACCTTTTCACTCGCTTTGGCGGCCACGCTTTCGCAGTGGGATTTGCCCTGCCCGCCGCCGCGCTGCCTGAGCTCAAGAGCCGCCTTCGTCTCTACGCCGAGGAGCACCTGCCCGACAGCGAGCCCGAGCAACTGCTGCGCATCCACGCCGAGCTGCCGCTGGACCGCATCAGCCCCGTGCTGGCTGGTTGGCTGCGCAAGCTGGAGCCCTTCGGCCACGGCAATCCCGAGCCGGTCTTTGTCGCTCGCAAGGCACGGCTGCTCAGCCCGCCACGCTTGATGAAAGAGCGCCACCTGAGATTGGAATTGGCGCAGGATTCCGTCCAGCCGCAGCCTTTGCCCGGCTCCAGCGGCGCTCTGCGCGCCGTCGGCTGGAACCTGGCCGCGCGTTCGGCCTCACTCGGCCTCGCACAGGGAAGCCTCATCGACCTGGCCTACCGCATCCGCGAAAACGAGCACCCCGAGTATGGCGGCTTGGAAGCCGAGATCGTCGGAATCGAATTGTCCTGAAGGCCAAAGCTTTTCGCTGTTTGCGCTACGTCTGCTCCGCGCCCCTCAAGGACACAACCGATTGAGGTTCATGGGAAACTAGTTTTTGTAAGTTACTGATTCAGCGTTATTTATGCTTACGATGAAGATATTTTCGACAGAAACCGAAAATTATCTGCAAGGTTTGGAGAATATTTTAGGGGGGGTAGGGGAGGGTAGGCTTTTTCCGGTAGACGGTTAAGGCGGATTTGCTTCGCCGCCTCTATGTGCTATTGCTATTGTGCGCGAATCAAAGGTTATATTCTGCACGGCAAACTTGAGTACCACTCGTAAACAAGAGGAACAGGATTATTTTTGGGAAAGAAGACAGCAGATTGGCGAATTGATGCTCCTTGCAGCCTCTTTCTGCGTACCAAGAACCCTTCTCTTTCTGTGAAAAGTGCTAGCTCCGTTTGCGGCTTACCACCTTACCGTCAATCCACCTACATTGTCGGCAATAATAACCTACGCTAACTTCTTGATCTTAAGGTTACTCTTCCGGCAGTTCAAGCCTACGTTTTGATGCATTATGAGCATCCGATATAGTTTCGAATTCCCCAGATAGCAAAGTGTCAATCAAACACCTTATCGGCATATTCCGATAGAGTCTTCCTGCTCCGATGCGCTTGGCTGGCCTCATTGGCAGGCCGAGGGTATAAACAAAATGCGGCTCATCCGTTTTAGGCCATTTTTTGTTTCGCTTCTGAAGGTTTTGGACCACCTCATATTTGTCCACATGATGTATAGATTGAAGAGCACCTTTATATCTAAATCCTACGTAATTGGGCGGTTCTGCTGGGTATCCGCGTTTTCTCGCAGGGTGGAAGTACTTACTGTCCTTTTCCACGACATCAATCCAGGTATACTTCGACTTCGGTAGAATCTCTTTTGGACTCAGAGAAACAACGTAGACCTCATTCGAACTTTGCTTCTGCATAGTTGTGATACCTCCGAGAAATAGGGATAGCTGACCGAGCCAGCGCTTTTCATCGAGAGATTTTGTCATTCTCTGGCTGTTCCGCACAATGCGTAGAACTTGGCGCCAACTCATATGTTTGAGTGGAACTGACTTTATAGATTTCGGAAGGCGTAGACCAGCATATAGTTCGCTGGCCTCGCTCATTGAGATCAGAAATCGTGCATGCAAAGGAGCCAGAGTTTTGCGAAATCTCGGCAAATACCGCTCGAACTGGCTTTCCTGGGGTAGCCACCAGCCCCTTTTTGCCTCCACGATTACGTGAAGGACTCCATTCTCATAAATCTCGATATCGGTGAAGCCTCGGTCGTCACCGCAGGTTTGTGTCGCAATTTGAACATCGCCTAGATTGGCTTTAGGTGCAATCTTCCCGAGAAGTGTAGAGAGAAAAGTTGGACATCGGCTCAGCGTCCAGGCGATGCTCTTTGTGATCGCATTCTCGGAATCGCCAAGAAGACAGAACACACTGTCCAAATCTCGACGATAAACGCGAAGTGTCATCAGCCCAACCTATCGGCCAGAGTATACACCTGTATCTGCCAAAGAAAACAACGAAATTGTTGCGTTCAATCGAACAACAAGAAAATCCTCTGCGGGTCTTTGGACAGGAATGGCCCTTAACCTCACTTGTCACTGCTGCGCTTGCGGAAGACTACCTTCAGATCGCGCCGCCAATGCTCGGTGAGCGCGATCAGTTCCCACTCGACCTGCGGGGAAAAGTAGCGGAGCACCGGCTCGTTGGCGGGGTGAATGCGCAGAGCCGGGGCGGCCAGCAGCAGACGCGGGGCGAGCGGCGAAACCTCCGCGCCGGTGAAGTAGCCCTGGCGCTCGAAGGCCGAGAGCGGCCTGCCGCCCTCGTTACCGGCCGCGGGCTGCCGGTCGGCGTTCAGCGCGCGCACGCGAATCCAGTAGTCCAGCGCCTGCATGGGAAGGTGCAAGTCCTCGTCAGCCTTCAACTCGATCACCACCAGCCGCCCGTCGCGGTCCAGCGTCAACAGGTCCAGCAAGCCTCGGTCGCCGGTGGAGAGCGCCGGAACCTGCGAGTAGAGCAGGTCGCCGCGCAAACCGGGCAGCAGCTCGGCAATCTCGCCGCGGAGCCGGGCCTCAAGCCAGCGCTCCGGTTGCAGGCGAAAGAGCGGGTCGGTGTGCGCGCCGTCGCCGTGGCGACTCAAAAAAAGCCGTGAGAGCAGATCGCGGCAGAGCGGCTCATTTTCCTGCGTGAGCGGGGTCTCGTTGGCTCCCGCGCCGAAGCTGATCTCGTCCTCGTGGGCGAACGTGTTGGCGGCAAAGCCCTGCCGCACCCGCGCAAATTCTAGCCCATGCAGCAGCAGACCCACCTGGGTGGGCGAAGTGTGCCGGACCTCGACCCGGGCCCTGGCTGCGGGCGGGACCAGCGAAAGCAGCCGGTCGATGCCAGCCTGATTGCGCTCGATGGCCGCTGCGGGTGAAAATGCGTGGACCAGGCGCGAATCGAGGTTGCCGGTGTCGCGAAAATCCACTTCGGTAAGCTCTTCGCTGCGCTCGTCGAGCGTGAAAAGCTGGAAATCGGCTGCTGCGTGATTCATCCAGGCCATGCGCTCGGCCGTCGTTCGCCACGCCCCGGCCGGCACGACGACCTTAAGGCCGCCAAAGTGCCGCCGGCCGTCGCCGTGCTGGCGGCAGTGGTCGAGCCAAAGAATTCCCAGTGTCAGAATGCCGTCCACGATCGCGCCCGACTCTGCTTCGCCGACGCCGATGACCGCCTCGGCCGCAGTGCCGTGCAAGAGGCGCCCACGCACATAGGCTGGCCCGAAGCTGTGCTCCAGATCCATTGCCGAGCGCAGGCCATCTACCTTGGAGCCGATGAAGTGGCGGGTCAGCACGCGCTCCAGCAGCCGCTGATAGTTGCGGCGGGCGGCATCGCGAGCGGTGGGTGTGCGGCGGTCGCTGGTGGGAACCAGCTCCAGGGTCTGCGGCTTGGCCGCGCCCATGCGGCGTGTGGCGAGGCGCAGGCATTGCGCGCGCTCTTGAACCTCGACCACGGTGCGGATCAGATTGCGCTCCTCGCTCCACAGTTGCAAGAGACAGCGCCCATGCTGCTCGCTCACTGAGTAGCGAGCGGCGCGCATATCGAAGAGCACACGGCCATCCTCAAGCAGCGCCGCTGCCGGATGCTCCGCCAGATATTCTTCAATTGCCTGAGTCAGCCGCTGGGGAGACGCAGCCTCAGCGCCAGCGGCCATGGATAAACTACCAGCCCATGCGCGTGCGCAGGCTGGTGATGTGCGCGGTGTGGTGGCGCGAGTGCCAGTCGTACATTGCCAGCGCCCTGGCAAGATCCTGACGGCCATGCACGGGGTGGGTGTACCCCTTGCGGAAGTCCTCGTCGGTGAGCGCATCGAGCAGCGCCACCCAGCGGGCATGCAGCGCATCAACGAACGCAAGAGAGGCATCGAGGGGCAGAGTGTCAGGCAGTTTGGCCCAGACGGCCTCGTCGTAAGGCTTGATGGCTGGCCAATCCTCAGTGAGAGCCAGCTTGAAGCGGATGTAGGCGTTGGCGTGGCTGTCGCCCAGATGATGCACCACTTGGCGCACGGTCCAGCCGCCGTCGCGGTAGGGCGTGTTAAGCTGCGTATCGTTCAATCCTGCAACAGCAGCGCGCAGACGCACAGGCAGCAGGCGCAGCGTCTGAATATTCGCCGCGCGGATACCGGGCAGGCTGCTGGCCGGTGGGGCGAAGCGGCCGATCGGGTACTTGAGGTCGTCCAGTTCTGTCATACCACGCACCTTACCACATCTTCTCGCGAGGATGAAACAGCGTGGAGCAATCCGGCCCCGGCGATGATGCCGCTGCGGGACCGGGGTCCGTTCTACGCGTGATGGTGATGGAGATGATGGTGGTGGGGGTGGTTTTGGTGATGATGATGATGCGAGGAGGCAGCGAAGGCCGGACTGGCAAACACCATCAGGAGCAGGACGGCAGCGAGAAATTTCTTCATGCAAAAAATGTACCACGCTGACAGCGCCAGCGGTAGGGTCGGGATGGCCCCGCACCAAGAGAGGAACGGGGGCAAAGGGCGCTCTGGCCGGAGTGGAGATGGGCGTAAACTGAAAAATACGATGAACATACCGGCCGCTTCCCCACCTCCCAGTCATCAGCGCTACTTTTTTGAGAAATTCGGCATCACCGACCGGCTGCTGGAACGCTGCCTGGGCGAGGCGCTCTCGGCTGGCGGCGACTATGCCGACCTCTACTTCGAATCGGTGACGGCCACCGCGCTGGGCGTGGATGAGCAGATCGTCAAATCTGCCAGCCAGGGAGTGAGCGCAGGCTGCGGCATTCGCGTGCTGAGCGGCGAGCGCACCGGCTACGCTTATACCGACAACCTCAGCCCGGATCGCCTGCTCCACGCGGCGCGCACTGCGGCGCTGATCGCCTCCGGGCCTGCCAAGCAGCCTGTGCAGGGATTCGTCGAAGCGCCCGTGGCTGATCTCTATCCCGTCCCGCTGGGCGGATTCGATCTGGATCTGACCGCGCGCCTGGAGTTGATTCTCCGCGCCGACCGAGCCGCTCGGGCTTTTGATCCGCGCATTGTGCAGGTTCGGGCAAGCTACTCCGAGGAACTGCGCCGCATCCTCATCGCCGCATCCGACGGCGCCTTTGCCAGCGACACCCAGCCCCTCTGCCGGCTGAACGTCTTCGTCATCGCCAAAGAGGACACGAATACTACGAAGGGCTCCGCGGGCGGCGGCGGAAGAGCGGGGCTCGACCAATTCACGGAGTCCAAGAGCCCGGAAAACCTGGCACGCGAGGCGGCACGAGGCGCGATCTTGCAGCTCGGCGCCGTGCCCGCTCCGGCCGGCGAAATGGAAGTGGTTCTCGGCCCCGGATGGCCGGGAATCCTGCTCCACGAGGCGGTGGGCCACGGCCTGGAAGCCGACTTCAACCGCAAGAAGACTTCGGCTTTTGCCGGGCTGATCGGGCAGGAGGTGGCCAGTTCGAAGGTCACCGTGGTGGACAACGGCACCATAGCCGGGCGGCGCGGCTCGCTGAATGTGGACGACGAGGGCTCGGCGACCCAGGAAACGGTGCTCATCGAGGGCGGAGTACTGCGCGGCTATATGACCGACAAGCTCTCCGCACGGCTGATGGGCACGGCCAGCACGGGTTCGGGCCGCCGCGAAAGCTATCAATCCATCCCCATGCCGCGCATGACCAACACTTATATGCTGGCAGGCGACGACGAGCCGGAAGATATTCTGCGCTCGGTCAAGCGCGGGCTTTACGCGGTCAACTTTGGCGGCGGGCAGGTGGACATTACGAACGGCAAATTCGTCTTCTCGGCGTCGGAGGCTTACCTCATCGAAGACGGAAAAATTACCGCTCCAGTGCGCGATGCCACCCTGATTGGCAGCGGGCCCGAGGCGCTGAAGCACGTGTCGATGGTTGGGCATGACCTGAAGCTCGACCAAGGCATCGGCACCTGCGGCAAAGACGGGCAATCGGTGCCGGTGGGCGTGGGAATGCCGACGATCAAGCTGGATAAGATGACGGTGGGTGGGACGGGAAGCTGACGGTATAGCCGTCCCCTTTGAAGAATGTGGGCCAGGCTGCTGGCTGATCCCCAGGCCGGGAGCAAGCATCTGAACTTGGCTCAGGCAGAGACGGCCGCGCTGTTATGATGAGTCCCAGATTTCCATGAAAACCCTGACGATGCCGTCTTCAGCGAAGTCTATCCTCTCTCGCCTGGCGCGGAAGCAGTTTGCCACCCCATTCAACCTTGCGATGGGCCTCATCCTGGCGGTGCTGATCGTTGCCGATGTCGTGCTTTCAAGAACAGTGCATCTTACCGGATTGTCAGTATTCCTGGAGATCTGGTCTGGAGTTCTGCTACTTATTGGCTGCCTATGCTATTGCATCCTGCGTCCGCTGCCGCGACTGATCGAATCCGTTGAATTAATCATCTGGGCTGTGCTGCTGAACAATGTGCTCTCGCCTTTGATTCTGATTGCGGGCAGAAGTCCCCGCCCGCTGATCGATCACAGCTTATGCGTGATCGACGGAGGAATGCATTTTTCGACTGAATTCATTGTCCATCTCGCCGCACAAGCGCCGGTGCTTAGAGTCGCGCTGGCTTTCACTTATCCTGTGCTTGGTCCGCTGGTCATCATTGCGATCCTGGCGCTTCCCGTTTTCGGGCACGCCGATGCAGCGCGCCGTTATATTTTGGGAACCACCTTGGCCGTGATCCTGACGTCGGCAATCTTCGCGCTCTGGCCCGCGGCTGGACCGTGGACTACAGAAAACATCGGGATAACGAAAGAACAGGCTGGGGTAACTGCCTACTTGATGCGCCTGAAATCCAGCGTGCCGGTCGAGGTGGACTTGAAGGATGCCGCAATCGTTTCATTCCCATCGTTTCATGTTGCGCTGGCTATTCTCACTGCCGTGGCCTTCGGTTCATTTCGCCGCTTGCGAGTTTGGGCGTGGGTGCTAACCGTGCTGATTTGTATCTCGACGATCACCACGGGATGGCACTATGGCATCGACCTGCTGGGCGGAATTGTTGTAGCGGTAGTTTCGATTGCCGCAGCGGGGCAGATCAAGGAAAGACCCAACTCAGGCTGCATCGTCGAGGCTGACCGTAACCCGGCGGCCGAGGGCTGAGGCGATGTTGACCAGCGCATCGAGGGAGAAGCGCGCAATGCGCCCGCGGAGCAGGTCGTTGATGCGCGGCTGCGTTACCCCACACCGCTTCGCAGCCTCTGCCTGAGTCCACCCGCCCTCCTTGACGATAGTCTCGATCTTAATCATAAGTTCCGAGCGCAGACTCAGGTTTGCCGCCTCTTCCGGCGTGTCGGCAAGCGCATCCCAAACATTGTCGAATTCTTCTATCTCCAGTTTTTTCATCATCGACCTCGCATCAATTGTTGGAACCGCTCACGTGCAATTTCAATATCCCGCTGGGAAGTGGCCCTGGCCTTCTTTTGGAAGGCATGGATCACATACACCGCCTCCGTCAATCGAGCGGTGTACACCACGCGGTACGTACCTGACTCCTCCCAAACGCGGATTTCCTCGACGCCTCTACCAATGGATGGCATCGGCTTGAAATCCTCCGCCGGAAGCCCCATTTGCACCCGTTCTAACTGGTGCCCAGCCTCTTGGCGAGCATCTGTTGGAAACTCTCGCAATGCCCTTCGAGAATCGCCGAGAAACCGGACCGACTTCATGGCAGCATTATATCCGATTGAATATACGTTGCAACCGCAAATCGCCGCCCTTTGTCAGTCGGCCGAGGGAACAATGACCAGGGCCGTCACCACGCGATTTCGCCCTTCCCGCTTTGCTTTGTACATGGCGTTGTCGGCCGCGTGAATCAGGCACTCCGGCATCCTTTCCACGATCTCACTTTGTCGAACGAAGGCGGTAGCTACGCCGATACTCACTGTAACCCGGCCTCCGCATTTCGGATTGCCCTCATGAATAATCTGCAAAGCCTCGACGGCCGACCGCACCTTTTCGGCTGCCGCGGCCGCGCCGGCGGCTAGGGTAGAGGGAAGAATGACGGCGATCTCCTCTCCGCCGTAGCGGGCAACACGATCCGTATCGCGCACCGCGCCGCTCACGGCAACAGCAACCGCACGCAGGCAGTCGTCTCCCTCCAGGTGTCCGTACTGGTCGTTGAACAGCTTGAAATGATCGAGATCGAGAAGCAGCAAAGAAATTTGCGAACCATAACGCACGGTGCGCTTCCACTCCCACGCCAGCACTTCGTCAAAGGCGCGGCGATTCAAGAGCCCTGTCAGGCCGTCGGTGAGCGCCAATGCAGAGAGTCTTTCCTCCAACCTGACACGCTCCGTGACGTCGCGCATGACGATAACGGCCTCCTGGGGCTCTCCTGTGGCGGGATCACGCACCAAGTGGGCGTTTGCCTCCATCCACGCGACGGAACCATCTTTTTTTCGCATCCGGACCGACGCGGATACGGCCCGAGCGCCTGGCGTGAGAAGGCGGGCGTAGGCGGCGGCAAAGACAGGGTAGTCTTCAGCAAGAATGAGGTCATCGACCATCCCGCCTATCCTCTCTTCCGGTTTCCAGCCCAGAAGCTGGAAGGAGGAGGGAGAAATATACCGGATCACCCGATCCACTCCAGCGCGGCAGATAATATCGGCGCTATTCTCCGCGAGGAATTGGAAGTTGAGCGCGTCTTCTTCAGCCCTTTTGCGCTCCGTGATGTCGCGCATGACCATGATGTGTTCTTTGGGCTCCCCGGTGACGGGATCGCGCACCAGGCGGACGTTGATCTCCACCCACAGGATCGCCCCATCCTTCTTTTTCATCCGCACGGTCGTGACGTCGGCTTGATCTTCTGAAGCGAGAATTCTGACACGGGCAGGAAGAAGAAGAGGCAAATCTTCAGCCAGGATATAGGCCTCTGGCCCCTTGCCTACCAACTCCTCCGGCTTGAAGCCAAGCAGATCGAAACAAGAGGGGGAGATGTATTGGACTACCCGATCGAAGCCGGAGCAGCAGATGACATCAACGCTGTTTTCCACAAGGGATTTGTAGTCGATGGCGTCTTCGTCAGGCATAGAGCCCTTCACCTTCAACCCCAGGGGCATCTTGCCGGAGATTTCCATTTTGCTTCCAGGGCTACGAGGCACTATAGCACCAGTTGTCGCCGTTCACGATCATTTCCGTACTTGTTTCAGGCCCAAAACCCCAGGCATCCACGGCAGGGCCTTTGCAATGGCCATGAAGTCATGATTGGCCTTATTTCGGCCCCTGACCCTTTCCAGATCGAACGGCAGGAAGTCCGGACCCTGACGAGAACCTCGCGGCATCACAGACGGTTTATGCTTGCTCTCAGCATGGGGAAGCAGGAGAGAGGTTTGCGATGAGGGTGCTGATCTTTGGTGCTACGGGCATGGTGGGACAAGGGGTTCTGCGCGAATGCCTGCGCGCCCCGGATGTGGAAGTGGTGACGGCCATCGGCCGCAGCGCGTTTGGGGCGTGCAACCCGAAGCTGCGCGAGATTGTCCATGCGGAGATGGGCAACCTTGCAGCGGTTGAGGATGAACTGGCAGGCTTCGACACTTGCTTCTTCTCGCTGGGCGTCTCGTCGAGCGGCATGAAGGAAGCCGATTATGAGCGCATTACCTACGGGCTCACCCTGGCGGCAGCGGAGACGCTCAGCCGGCTGAATCCGGGGATGACCTTTATCTATGTCTCAGGCGCTGGAACCGAAAGCTCTGAACGGGGACGCGTGATGTGGGCGCGCATCAAGGGACGGACGGAGAATGCCCTGCTGCGTCTGCCGCTCAAAGCATTCATCTTCCGCCCCGGCCTGATTGAGCCGCTCGACGGGATTCAGTCGAAGACGCGCGCCTATCGCATTCTGTACAAGATAGCCAAGCCTCTGCTGCCGCTGCTCCGCTGGGCACTGCCAAACCTGGCACTTTCGACGCGCGACATTGGCCAGGCCATGTTGGCCGTCTCGCGGCACGGTTATGAGAAGCGGATTCTGGAGACCAGGGACATTCGGCAAATGGCCCAGGGCTGAAGACTCGCCAAAAATGCGACCGCCCCGGCTGGCCAGTTCGCCTCCTTGTGCGCGTATCATGGCGGGTATGAATATTGAGGCGATTCAAACGGCAATCCGCGAGGCCGGCTTTGACGGCTGGCTGTTTTATGACCATCATCACCGCGACCCCATCGCCGGGCGCATCCTGGGCATGGACGAAAAGGCGCACGTCAGCCGCCGCTGGTATTACTTTGTGCCCGCCACGGGCGAGGCGCGCAAGCTGGTGCACCGCATCGAGCAGAAGCGGCTGGACGAACTGCCCGGCGCCAAGGCGATGTATTCGAGCTGGCAGGAGCTGGCCGCCGGAATCGAATTGATGCTAGCCGGAGCGCGCACCGTGGCTATGCAGTACTCGCCTGACAACGCCATCATGACCGTATCGATGGCGGACGCGGGGACGGTGGAATTTCTGCGCGGACTGGGCAAGCAGATTGTCAGCTCAGCCGACCTGGTGAGCCAGTTTGAAGCGGTGCTGAACGAAGAGCAGATGGCCAGCCACGCCGTTGCGCAGCGGGCCATCGACGGCCTTCTGGCTGAGGGCTGGAAGGAGATTGGCCGCCGCCTGCGTCCGGGCGCCGGAAAGGCGGGCGCCTACTCCGAATTCGATCACGTGCTATGGCTTTGCGAGGCGATGCGCCGCGAAGGCCTGGTTTGGGACGACGGGCCAAACGTGAGCGTTAACGCCAACTGCTCCGACTCACACTATGAGCCGACCGCCGCGCTTTCCGCGCCTATTCGGGAAGGCGATTTTCTGCTGATCGACATCTGGGCGCGGGTAAACAAGCCTGACAGCGTCTACTACGACATTACCTGGACCGGAGTGGTGGGGCGCGAGCCAAGTGCGCGCGAACAACTGGTCTTCGAGACGGTCGTAAACGCCCGCGACGCGGCTATTCACGTTGTCGAGAACGCCTTCGCGGCGGGACGGCCGATTTGTGGCTTCGAGGCCGACGACGCGGCCCGTGCGGTGATTCAGACGGCCGGCTTTGGCGAGTTCTATACGCATCGCACCGGGCACAATATTGGCCAGGAGGTGCATGGCGTGGGCGCGAATCTGGATAATCTGGAAACCCACGACGTGCGGCTTCTGCTGCCCAACA
Source organism: uncultured Occallatibacter sp. (assembly GCA_964420185.1). Lineage (GTDB taxonomy): Bacteria > Acidobacteriota > Terriglobia > Terriglobales > Acidobacteriaceae > Telmatobacter. The sequence goes on from CAYQSI010000053.1 coordinate 22,383, forward strand.
CCTGCTTCTCGGTTGAGCCGGGCATCTATCTGCCGGAGTTCGGCGTGCGCAGCGAGGTGGATATGCTGACCGCGCCCGGCAAGGCCTGGGTTACGGGGCGGATTCAGCGGGAGTTGGTGCGGATCTGAGCTGAAGAGGTCTCTGAACGCATGATTTCGTAACTTCAGGTTCGAGGTGTCCCACTCTTTCGCCAGAAAAATGGCGAAAGAATGGGGCACGGAGCAATAAGCCGTGCGAAGGAGTATTGCCATGACAGAAACCGGAGCTTTTCCCTATGAAACCCGCCTCAACATCCTGCATGGGCCGCTGGAGGTCATTGGCGTGAAGGCCCTTGCGGATGCCTGCGAATACAAGTGGTTCAATCAAACGCTCTGCAAGGTGAACGCATCGGTCGTCCGCATGGGCGTGTTCGAGGGCGAGTACCACTGGCACAAGCACGATGAGGACGACGAGTTCTTCTATGTCGTGGAGGGCAAGCTGCTGATCGATCTCGAGGGCCGGAGCGTGGAGCTTGAGCCGGGGCAGGGTTTTGTGGTTCCAAGGACCGTGGTGCACCGCACGCGCGCTCCCCGGCGGACTGTGGCCCTGATGGTCGAGAATGCGGGAATCGTTCCCACGGGAAACTGATCGGGCCGTCTGCCCCGGCTCCGGATTCCTGCCCTGGTACGGTATAGTCAAAAAGGAATGGCAACTGAAGAAAACAAGAACGGTGCGGCAGAGGCCGGTTCGCAAACGGTATCGCAACAGGGGTTTGTCTACCTTCCCCTGATCGCTGGATGGCTGGTGCCCGGCGCGGGGCATTTTCTGCTGCGCAAGTGGGGACGCGGGGCGCTGCTTTCGGCGTCGATCCTGGGAATGTTCGTGATGGGGCTGGCCATGCAGGGCAAGCTCTACGCCAACGCGCACGACATTCTGGACATTCTGGGACTGGCTGGCGACCTGGGCAACGGGTTGCTTTACATTGTCAGCCGGGCTCTGGGTCTGGGCGCGGAGCAGGTGCAGGTGACCACCGCCGATTACGGCACGCGCTTCATCGTGGTGGCCGGCCTGTTGAACGTGATTGCCGCCGTGGATGCGCACAATCTGCGCACGGGGAGGAAGTCATGACCCACTTTGCGGCGGTTGTGCTCTTCGCCTTGTTTGCGTCTGTCGTCTTCGGCGTCACCCAGCGCGAGACGCCCCGGCGGATGATCCGTTACGGAATCTATTGCTTTGTGCTCTTCGTCGCCGCGGCGATTGTACTCAGTTGGCTGATGTTTTTCATCGCGCGCTAGGCTGCCAGTTGAAAATCAATTTTTCCGTCCTCGCACAGAAAAAAGCCGCGAAGATGAGGCCCTTGACTGTCGATTCACTTTTTGCCTGCCCGTAGGCCGTTCCCGGAGCATAATACTTACCTAAGTATATGAATATAATCGACTTCTCGCGCCTGCGCGAAAATAACGCTTGACACACAGAGCGTACAAGCGCAGAGTATATGTGTCAGCGTCCGAATGGGACGGCTAAGGCCGTGCACTGACCCCGCCGGAAGATC
>CAYQSI010000054.1:0-23517 GCA_964420185.1 uncultured Occallatibacter sp.
GGTGCGTGGTGGCCACGCCGGAGGTTGGCGTCTCCACCCCGCAGGCTTTTCGCGACTGGGACGCTCTCTGCCTGGCCGAGGGTTTGACCGCCGAAGCCAGTGCGGATAAACTGAATAGGTTGAGCCGCGCCTATGCCAGCGCCTTTGTGGGAGCAATCCCGGGAGGACGGCAGGGAGTTGGCTCCTCCGGTGTTCCCTCGAATGAAGGGGACCTGGCCGGACCCGTAGGGTCCGCGCTTGTCCGCACCGGGATCAGTAGCTGGATCCAGAACGACTTTGAACGCGTCGTCTTTGCCCAGCATCCCCCCCTTGCAGACATCAAGCGTATTCTTTTGGGCTTCGGCACACCGGAGGCAGCCCTCCATGCCTCGCTGTCCGGGTCCGGTTCGGCGCTCTTCGGGTTGTACCGTACCCGCGGAGATGCGGAAGCGGCGCGCGAGCGCCTGCGCATGGCTGGAGTGGTGAGTCATCTGACCCGCACCCTGCCGCGCGAGGCTTACTGGCGCGAAATGCTTCTGCCCTGAGCAAGTTGACTGTCAGCCGTTGAGCAAGATAGATTCGGCAACGGCTGCCATGTTGGGCGATCGTCTAATGGTAGGACAATGCCCTTTGGAGGCATTTGTCCAGGTTCGAATCCTGGTCGCCCAGCCAGTTCTTTCAACGTGTAACCCGGAAACAGCCAAAGCCAACCAGCTTGGAGGGAATTCGGAGATGGAAGCGGAAACACGGACGGTGATGACCGAAGATAAGCAGCAGGAGAGTGTGTCGAAGACGCCGGGCGACGGCGTGGTAAAGGAAGCCGTACTCAAGGAGCCGCTGCAAGCCGCGGTCCTGGATGCGGCCGCAAAGGCCAAGGATGCCAAACCGGTTCTCGAGCGTAAGCGGAGCCGCAACCTGAGTGAAGACAAGCGGTTCAAGCTTTTCAGCGGCACGGCCAACCGGCCACTGACCGAGGAAATCGGACGCCACATCGGCGTACCTGTGGGCGAAGTCAAGATTCAGCGCTTTGCCGACGGCGAAGTCTACTTCCAGTTGCTGGAGAACGTGCGCGGCGTGGACGTGTTTGTGGTCCAACCCACCTGCTACCCGGTTGACCAGAATCTGGTCGAGCTGCTGGTGATGATCGACGCGCTCAAGCGGGCCTCGGCGGCCAGAATCACGGTAGTAGTGCCCTATTACGGCTACGCCCGCCAGGATCGCAAAGACCGTCCCCGCGTGGCGATCAGCGCTAAACTGGTTGCCGATTTGCTCACCACAGCGGGCGCCAACCGCGCCCTTTTCGTCGACCTGCACGCGGCGCAAATTCAGGGCTTCTTCAACATTCCCGTCGATCACCTTTACGCCAGCCCGGTGCTGGTAAGTTACTTCCGCGAGCTTGCGCTGCCCAACCTGACGGTGGTTTCGCCTGACGCCGGTGGCGTGGAGCGGGCCCGCTTCTTCGCGCAGAAAGTCGGAGCCCCGCTGGCCATCGTGGACAAGCGCCGCACCGACATGAATGTTACCGAAGTGATGCACGTCATCGGCGATGTGACGGGCAAGACCTGTCTCATCATCGACGACATCATCGACACCGCCGGCACACTGGTGAAGACCGTGGATGCCCTCTACGCCAATGGCGCGGCTGCCGTCTACGCCGCCGCCAGCCACGCCGTGCTTTCCGGCCCGGCCATCGAGCGCATCGGCGCATCGCGGCTGGAACAACTGGTGGTTACCAACAGCATTCCCTTGCGCGAGGCGGCCCAGAAGCTGCCCAAGATCAAGGTGCTTTCCATCGCCGGCCTGCTGGGCGCGGCTATCGAGAGCATCCACATGGAAACCAGCGTGAGTACGCTGTTCAATTGAGTGATCAGTGGTCAGTGATCAGTGATCAGGACGATTAACCATTAGCTAGTCGCCAGTAGTCAGATGTGAGTGATCGGTAAGCGGCAATTTTACTGACCACTGACCACTGTTCACTGACCTCTGCTTTTCACAAAGGGAGCGAGCCTCAACCGTTCGTGCCCGAAATCAGGAAACGAGAGACCGAATGTCAGAAGTAGTCGTAGCCAAGCCCCGTGAGGGCAAGTTCAACAAGAATGCCGCTCGCCGTGTGCGCGTTGCGGGCAAGATTCCTGCCGTACTGTATGGCCCGGGGCACAATCCGGTGGCCATCGAGGTGGACCCCAAGCAGATTTCCAGGATTCTTTTCTCCGAGACCGGCCACAACACGATCTTTGATGTCGAAGTCGCCGGCCAGGCAGCAACCAAGGCCATGATTGTTGACTTGCAGCGCGAGCCGATCAATGACAACTTGATCCACATCGACATGAAACGCATCGCCCTGGACAAGACACTGCGCGTCAGCGTGCGCGTCAAGCTGCTGGGAATTCCGGTGGGAGTCAAGACCGAAGGCGGCATCCTCGACCAGGTATTGCGCGAGGTCGAGATCGAGTGCCTGCCGGCCAACATTCCGAGCCACATCGATGCGGACGTCAGCCACCTGGAGATGTACGGTGTACTGCGCGTCAGCGAGCTGCCTCACTCCGAGAAGATCAAGTACCTGAACGACGAGGATGCGACCGTAGCTCACGTTGTCTCCATCCGCGAAGAAGCGCCGACTCCTGCCGAGGTTGAGGCAGCAGCAGCGGCTGCGGCGGCAGCAGAAGTTACAACAGCCGAGCCAGAGGTTGCCAAGAAGGGCAAGCCCGAGGCGGAGGCAGGAGCCAAGAAGGCAGACGCTGGCTCTGGGGCGAAGAAGTAACCCTTGGCCGAGGCAACAGAGTCCGGCAGCCGGGTTGGTCCCTTACGCGGCCCCTATTTGGTGGTGGGGCTGGGCAATCCCGGTTTGGAGTATCTGTGGACCCCGCACAACGCGGGGTTCATGGCCATCGACCGCATCGCCCAGCAAGAGGGCGTTGTGGTCCAGAACCGGCGCTGCAAGGCCGCTACCGCAACCTGCCGCATAGCGGGGCGCGAGGTGGTTTTAGCCAAGCCGGAGACGTTTATGAACCGGAGCGGAGAAGCAGTGGCCGCGCTGGTTCGGGAGTTTGAGGCTGACCCGGCCCAGGACCTGCTCGTCATTCACGACGAACTGGACCTGAAGCTGGGCACCTTCAAGATCAGGGAGCGCGGATCGCCAGCCGGGCACAACGGAGCCCGCAGCGTGACCGGCGCCCTGGGTAATCAGGAGTGGTTGCGCCTGCGCATTGGCATGAGGCCAGATTTGCCGCCAGAGGCCATTGCGGCAGGCGGCGGGCGTCTCGGCAAGGATTACCTGCTGTCGCCGATGCGCAAGGCGGATTTAACGGTGCTGGACGAGGTGCTGGACCGGGTGGCTACCGCTACGCGGCGCATCCTCGAACTGGGACCGGCAGCCGCTATGAACGAGTTCAACCGCCGCGAGCGAAACAGCCCGGCGGAGGAATGACAGAAAACAGTAAGCCGCCAAGGCGACAGCCCGCGGGCAAGGATAGAGAGCAAGGCTGGAAATCGGGGCTGGACCCTGATCTTTCAGCGGAAAAGGAAACCGGATGTCCCGTTTGTATGAGGTTATGTTCATTGTTCGGCCCGATGCGGTCGAAGAGGATGTTGATAAGTTGATCGCCGGCTTTTCCGCCAACATCACCAACGGCGGCGGGGTGGTCAAGACCGTCGAGAAGATGGGCCGGCGCAAGCTCGCCTACACGGTGCGCAAGTTCAACGACGGCAATTACGTTCTGCTCACCATCGAGGCCAACGGCGCGGTAGTGCTGGAGTTGGAGCGCCGGTTGCGCGTCACCGAGCCGGTGATCAAGTTCATCACCGTGCGCATCGACGAGGAAGAAAAGCGCCTGGCCAAGGTCAAGGCCCTGCGAGGCGTTCGCCGGAGTGCGAATGTTGAGCACGCGGCCCCGGCCTCGGTTGCCGCGCCCACCCCCGTCGCAGCGCCAGCTCCTGTTGCAGCGCCAGTTTCTGTCGCTGAACCGACTCCTGTGGTGGCAGTAGCCGCCGAGCCCGTTCAGGCCGTTTAGCACGGCTTGTCGTGAATTGCCGCCGCCGTCCCCGTTTTTCGGGATGTCGGCTGCGGCCTGATCCAGCGTTCCGGCCTGCGCCTGATGGGCGCGTTTCGGAACCCAAGAGAGTGAAGAGGAAACAGCATGTCTGAAGAGACTCAAGCAAAGGCGCCCGAGACGAGCGCACCTGCAGCTCCCCAAGCCGTATCCGGTTCAGATTCCGGCCCAAGTTCAAATTCAGGTCCGGTTTCGGGTTCAGGCTCGGGTTCAGCCCCGGCCCGCTCCGGTGGACGGCCTGGCGGACGGCCCTCCGGCCCCGGCGGCCGCGGCAAGTTCTTCCGCCGCAAGAAGGTCTGCAAGTTCTGCACCGAGAAGATCGATGCGATTCCTTACCGCGATGTGAGGCTTCTGCAAGGCTTTGTGGCCGAGCGCGGCAAGATCGTGCCTCGCCGGCTCACCGGTGTTTGCACCACGCACCAGCGCCGCCTTACCCGCGCCATCAAGCAGGCCCGGAACATCGCCCTGCTGCCGTTTGCCACGCGGCACTAGCCTCCGGCTGCCGCCTGTCGGCTTGCGTTCACTCTTTCGTAATCGGGAGTGGCGCTGTTTGAACCGATTCTGGCAGACGGCAATCTTCCGGATGCCGATGTAGAACCGAGTGCGGTCCTGCCGGATGGCAGGCGCTCTTGTCCAAAAGGCAATAGCGCCCAAGACGCCGGCGACCGCCAGTAACACTGGAGAGTTTCAAATGGAAGTCATTCTGAAGGAAGACATAGTCAACCTGGGCCATCGCGGCGATCTGGTCAAAGTGGCCGACGGCTACGGCCGCAACTTTTTGCTGCCCCGCAAGCTGGCGCTGCAGGCTACCGAGACCAACAAGGCTGTCGTCGAGCAGATGAAGAATGCCGCCGCTCGCCGCGCTGCCACGGAGAAGGCCCTGGCCGAGGCACTGGTCATCAAGCTTGAGCCCGTCGTGCTCGACTTCACCCGCAAGTCGGGCGAGGCCGGCCACCTCTTCGGCTCCGTCACCTCAGCCGACATCGCCACCGCACTGGAAGCCAAGGGCTTTGAGATCGATCGCCGCAAGATTCAGTTGGACGAGCCTCTCAAGACCGTCGGCGACTTCAGCGTGGCCATCAAGCTGTACCGCGAAGTTACCGCCCACGTGAAGGTGAACGTCCTGGCCGAAGCCACGGAAGAGGCGCCTGAAGAAGCCGCCGCTGAAGCGGCCGCAGCCGAGCCCGTTGCCGCAACCGAGCCCCAAGCGGAAGCACCCGCAGCCGAGTAGCTCTACTCAACCCCACGCTCACGTCCGCCTCTCGGTTCGCCGAGAGGCGGACGTGTGTTTCAGACAGCACTGCCTTCGCGGTTCTTCAGAGCGCATCACGAGTCAAGACTTCGCGTTGATTCACTCAATGCCGGAGAACCCCGCACCTACACCATCGCCCGTTCCTTCACCGTTAAATATTGGTTCAGCACCGACGAGGTAAGAGCTTCGGGGTTGAGATCGAGGGTGAGTGCGCCCTGCTCGTGCAGGCGCGCGAGCATTAACTCGCGGCGCCCAACCATCTCCTGCGCGGCGGCGGCGCGGAACATCTCGTCTACGTTCATTGGCCGGGCCTGAGCGATCAGTTCGACCTCCGGCTGGGCCATGGCTACAAACAGGAGCACGTGACGGCGCAGCAGTTGTAGCGCGCCGTCGATGACCTCGGGGCGCATGGCGGTCTCGGCCAAATCCGTCACCCACAAAATCAAAGCTCGGCGGGGTTGCAGGCGGTTCAGAGTGGCCGTTGCGCGCAGATGGTCGGCCTCGCCGGATTCGGCGCGCACCTGGGCCAGCGACTCGATAAGCTGCCGCAGGTGGGCCGCGCCGCGGCCGGGCAAAAGCCGCTGCTGAATCCCCTGGCCGTATGCCAGAAGGCCCACCCGGTCACCGGAGTAGAGCGCCAGTTGGGCCAGCGCGACAGCCGTGGTGCAGGCGTGGTCGAGCTTTGAATGCTCCCGCGCCCCCGGTTGGACGGCTGGCAGGGCCGATTTGCCAGGCGCAGCCGCGGCTACCCGCGCCCGCATCAGCCGGCCGCAGTCGAGCACAATCCAAACCGGCTGGCTGCGCTCGGTCTGGTATTGGCGGGTAATGGGGCTGCCGCGCCGTGCGGTAGCCGTCCAGCAGATGTCGCGCAGGTCGTCGCCCTCGCGGTACTCGCGCAGGCTTTCGAAGTCGCGGCCCAGACCCCGCAGCCGCGCTTGGCGCAGTTGCAGTTCGATCTGCCGGCTGCGTGCCAGAAAAATCTGCTGCTCCTCGCCGGTGCGCAGGGCCGGGTAAACGCGGACCTTCTGCATGAGTGGCGCTTTGGCCCAGCGTTCAGCAAGTCCCAGCCCCGAGCGGTAGCGCACGTAGAGCCAACCCGTCTGCCAGTCGCCGCGCTCTTTGGGTTCCACGCGGTAGCGAAGCGAGGCCGGCACGCGAGGAAAGACGGTCAGCCGCAGCGTTTCCGGTTCCTCGACCAGTGCTGGCGGAAGATCGTCAACCAACCGGCACTCGATGACCATCCGGCCGCGATTTTCGACGGTCAGTTCGATCTCCGTCTCGCTGTCGAGGGCGGGAGCATTCGACCAGGAGCGACTGGCGGTCAGCTCGGCCACAGCGGGCAGGCGCAGGCCATCGAGCAGCGCGGCCAGCAGCACCAGTATGTCCCAGGCCAGCATGGCGTAAGCCAGCCGCCCGTCCCAGAAGCCCGGAATCAGCCAGACAAAGCCCACCAGAAGCAGAACAATGCTCCGCGGCGTGAGGCCGAAGCCCCACCGGCGTCTCCGTTCGCAGACGGCACTCACCGGCGCGGGATGGAGGCTGGGAGCAATCATTGCCGCGGCACCGGCACAGCCGCAATCACGTCGGTCAGTACGCGGTCGGCGTCAAAGCCCTCCAGTTCCGCCTCGGGCTTCAGCATCACCCGATGGCGCAGTGCCGGCAGCACAGCCCTCTTCACGTCGTCCGGGAGCAGGTAGTCACGACCATCGAAAGCAGCCGCCGCCTGGGCCACGCGCATCAGGCACACGGCGGCGCGGGGGCTCGCGCCCAACAGCAGAGTGGGCCACTCGCGAGTGCTCCGCGCCAGCGCCAGAATGTAGGTGGTTAGCTCCGGCTCAATGCGGATGGCGCGCACTTCGGCGCAAGCGGCGGCCAACAATCCATCTGGAATGGGCACAATGGAGGCGTCTTCCAGCAGCCCCGCGCCCGAGCCGCCGTGGTGCCGCTCCAGAATCTGGCGCTCCTCCTGTTCGCTGGGATAACTCACGCGAATCTTGAGCAAAAACCTGTCCAGTTGTGCCTCGGGCAGCGGGTACGTGCCTTCGAAATCGACCGGATTCTGCGTGGCAAATACGGTGAACCAGGCTGGCAGCGTACGGCGCGTGCCGTCGGTGGTCACCTGCCGCTCTTCCATGCATTCGAGCAAGGCAGCCTGAGTGCGCGGCGGCATACGGTTGATCTCGTCCACCAGCAGCAGGTCAGTGAAGACCGGCCCGGCGTGAAAGGCGAAATCTGCGGAGCCGGGGCGCAAAATCGTGGTGCCCAGAATGTCGGCTGGCATCAGGTCGGGCGTGGCCTGCACGCGCTGGAAGCCCAGGCCCAGGAGCCGTCCCAGCGCCTTCACCATCAGCGTTTTGGCAATGCCCGGCACGCCTTCCAGCAGCGCATGACCCTGGCAGAGAACGGCGATCAGCACTTCCTCAATCGCCTCGTCCTGGCCGGAGATCACCCTGCCCAACTCTCTGCGGGAGTGAGCGATAAGCTGGCTGGTGGCGTTGAGCGTCTGCGGTTGCAGCGCTGCACTCCGGCTCGCCTCTTGAACTGGTTCTTGCATCGGTTCTTGCTGCATCTCCTGGCTCATAAAGCCCTTTCCTGCGGTTTGGATTGAATCTTCTCAGATTGCGTAAGCTGAATGCCCCTCTGGCAGTTTGGTCTGGCTGCTTCCATCAACTTTTCGTAGTGCCCATCGAGCGTTTGGACCAGCTTGAGCGCCTGGCGGGGATTGATTGTCTCGCCCCACGCAGCATCCTCGCAAGCGGCCAGATCGCCCCCCAGGCTGGCGTCGGCTTGGGGAAAACGCTGGCGAATCACCGCAGCCAGTTCGGCCGCGCCCATCTTGCTCACCCTCTGCCCGCAAAGCCGCAAACTGTACCGCCGAAAGCGTTCCCAGGCAACCGAAACGGCCGTGGATGCGGCTCCGGCGTTGCGGTAGAGGCCCCCAAGCGCCTCAAGAAACTCGATGGGCGTGGCCCGCGCCGGCGGAGGCAGGTCGCGCACTGGCCCGCTGCGCCGGCTGAAGCTGAAAACCACCAGCAGCCCCAACCCCGCCAGACCAATCCACAGCAGGGTGAGCGACGGCCCGGCGGCATAACTCCAGGTGGAGCGAATCTCGCCGTGCAGCGACTCATCCCAGTAGAAGCGATGGCCCGCGCTCGGCCCAAGCGAAGCCAAAAGAAGGTCGAGGTTGTGGGCGCGGCTGAGGGAACCGTTTTCGAGAGGAGTCGAGCTGGCCCACCAGACGATGTGCCCCTTGCCCCAGTTGTACTCGACTACCGACGGATTGCCGTCGCAAGCGTACTCCACGCGCTGCGACGGGTTGCCCACCCGCCAAGTGGCCTCTGGAACCATCCACGCCTCGCCCGACCCGGCAAGCGCATCCAGCCCTTCGGGCTCCAGCTTGCAGGCGGCAAAACTGAACTCCTTGGACGTGTCGGTGTTTCCGCCGGGCAGGATAAATCCTCCCATATAACCTGTGGACAACACGCGGCCACCGCGCTCGACAATTTTGCGCACCGCCTTGATGTCGTCCGGCTCGCGGGTGAACGGCTGGGCGAAGATGACCACCGTCTCCGGGCCAGCCGTGGCCGCCAACTCGCCCAGGGGCCGTTCCCAGCGTTCCAGAGAGTAACCGGAGCGGAGCAGCGTCTCATAAGCTGCACGGGCGCCGTGCTGGTCGGCTAGATAGGTCGAGGGCAGCGGATTGTCGTTGTTGTTCCCGTTGGGCAGCAGAAAAGCGGTGGCAACCGCGAGCGCGACCGCAATCCCCACGCACCAGAGCAGCAAGCGGCGATCTTTTGCGTCGAGCGAGGAGAGGAACTTCATCGCGTCCCTCCTTTGTGGGCTCCAACGCCTGCCGCACTGTTCCCTGAAATCAGCCCTTCCGCCAGAGCTTCGGCTTTCAGATAGTCGCTCTCGTCCGCCGCTCTGCCTCCGTACCAGGTCTGCTCAAAGCTGCCCGTGAGTGAGGCCAGTCCGGCTCGGCGCGGGTCTTCCGGAGCCACCGCCGCCAGGTATTCGCGCGGAGTGCGCGCCCGGTCAGCCGGCCAGAGCCGCCTCGATTCGAGCCTTGAAATCGCCGCCCAGTAGACGAAATGAATCGCTTCCCGCCAAAGGCCGGCGGCAGCGGCGCGGCGCGCGTCTGCGAGCCACAGTTGCCAGTCGCGGGCTGAGGCGGCTCCGGCAGCCGGTCCGTCGCTCTGCGGCACCAGCCGGATGCGCCAACGGCGTTCCAGTTGCATCAGCCCCCATGCCAACCCAACGCAGACGGCCAGAATAAAGCCCCACACAACCGCACGCCCCACCCACGCCGAGCGTGCGCGCAGTTTCGCGGCGCTTTCAAAGAGCCAGTTGAGCCAGGATCTCAGCTTTTCCAGAGCCGAATCGCGCGCCGTGGGCTCCTCCAGGTTGCGGAAGTCGCGGCCAGCCAGCACCTGCTTCATGGTGTTGCGCTCGCGGGCGTGATCGGCAGTGGCTGTGGGCGGAGCTGCCGCCGCTGCGTCCGCCTGGGCCAGGTCCTGGGTCAGGCGCGACTCGGCGTCCTGCAACAGACGGCTGGTGGTCGGCCTCGGCGGTCGCGTCGCCTCCTCGGCTGGAGGCTCCTGGGCGCCAGCGGCCGGCTTGTTCTGGGTCTTGGTCTGGCTCTTGTCTTGAGTCGCGTCCTTGACCTGAGCCCGCGCGAGCAGCACGCGCAGCCAGCCGTAGCGCACCAACCGCCGTTCCGCGTTGGGTGCGTTGCTCAGCGGCACATGGTCGTCCTGCCCCGCCAGCATGGGATCGCAGGTCTTCGTGTCCCGCGCCTTGGCGCACGCCTCCACCACGGTATTCAACTCAACCAGGTGTTGGCGGTACTCGGCCAGCGAACTCTCGCGCCAGCGGTCCGTGGGCTGAGCGGCGGGAGCTTGGCCGCGACCCGGTGATGCGCAGAGGACTGCGGCAAGAGCCGCAGCCATCGCTGCCCCGGCGAGTTGAGTCCGAATCGTCAGGCCTGGCCCTCCTCAGCCTCGGCAGGCGCAGCCAGCTCTCCGGCGGATGGGGCCTGCTCGTCGATGGTCGCCGGTTCAGCGGCTGACAGATTACCCGCGGGCTCCGGCACGGTCAATCCGGCGGCCTGCATCATCCACTCGATGTCGTAGCCCTCTTTGCGGATGCGCTGGTCGTAGTAGAAGAGGGTGATGCCAGCGGCCCAGATCGGCCCCAGGAAGCTGGTGGTAAAGAAGCTGATGATCTGCGAGATGGCGGAGAGCCCCAGTCCCAACTGCTGCCCAGGGTGCTTGAAGGCGGCCACAAAAACAAAGGCCTGGGTGACGCCAACCAGCGCCAGCTTGATGACTCCGACCAGCAGCCCCAGGAGGAAGATACGTCCCCACGAGCCTTTGGCCAGTTCAATGCTGCGGCGGATCGCCTTGCGGGCCTTCATGTTCTCCACCACACAAGCAGGAACCGCCAGCGAGTAGCGCAGGCTCATGAGAATGGTGTAGATGCCGACGGGAATCAGTAGCAGGAAAAAGATCGCTGAAGCCGCAAGAACGGCCGCCGTTGCCTGCGGGTTGGCTGCGGCGGCCTGTTGGGCGGCTGCGCCTGCGTGGGCTCCAACGCCTTTGGGGCTGTAAAAGAAAATTGTTCCGAGAAAGCCGGCGTAGATCAACACGAGAGGCGTCCAGACCTTGAAGGCGGTGATGGTCATCAGCCAGAGATAGCGGCCCAGGCGGGGCAAAATGCTCAGATAGGCGCCGCGGATGGTGGCCGGTTCGCCCAAGTGGACCCAGGCCACGGCGCGGCTGATGGCGGCGATGGCCGCTCCAAAGAGAAGAAACATGGCCAGCAATTCTACGCATGAGCTGATCCCGGTCACCCATACCAAAGCCCCGACGATGTGCTGAGCTTTCAGCAACGCGACCAGGCCGATTTGCAGCAGGTTCAGGACCAGCAACACACCGGCATACACGGCAAAGATGCCGGCAAAGAGAAGAAAATTTGTGCGGTAGAGCTGGGCGGTGCGATCCAGAATCTCACCGAGAGTGAGCGGGCGGAGGTTGCTTTCCATGTTAGGCTCCTCTGAAATGCAGTGTTAGCGTTTGCCGGGATACTAACACAGCCGGAATCGGTTCTGCCGTGAGAATTGGAGACAAGGAAGCGCCCAATCTGTGCGGCGAGTGAACCGCTGCACAAATCGGGCGCTTCATCTGTTTCGGCGGCTGATGGAACGCGCAGAACGCGTCACGCCTCTGGCCGAACGCCGGCCCGCTACTCCAGGTTCTGAATCTTGGTTCCCTCGGGGATTTTGATCTGGAACTGATCGTCAGTGAGTGTCATGTTTTGCTTCACATTCTCGACCGTCAGAACGAGCTGGTACTCTTCAAGCGGGCGCTTGATGGTGATCGTCGAGGGGTAGCTGACGGAATCGAAATCCCGATAGTTCGTATAGTCGACCACGGTCTCCAGGTTGCCGGCGCTGTCGTATATATCTTGTTGAGAAGGCATCAGATTATCGCGACTGAAGGTGATGACGCGCACGGGCGTCAACTGGTTGCTGCCTGGGTTGCGGCGGTTGATGCTGAGAACGTATTCCGGGACGGTGAACAAGTGCTTCCTGGCCTCGTCCTCCACCGTTTCCGAGTCCGTCACTACCGAGTACAGGTCGTCTGGCTCCAGCCCCCGCACCACCATCGCGTCCAGGAAAAACCCTGGCCGCAGGTTCTCCAACTGGTTGGCCGACTTCTTCTTCACTGCGTCCAGGCCCTTCACGGCCAGATTCTTCGAGGGAATAAACAACGAGAAATTCTTTCCGTCGCTGGCCATGTCGAACATGCGAGTACCCAGCACGGGAACCTGCCCCAGAACCCGCAGCAGCTCCGGCTTGCGCATCAGGATGTGTCCGCGGAAGGTGGTGTAGTCCCTGGCCACGCCTTCCTTGGTCTTGAGCACACTGGCCTGGATCTCAACGGTGGCGTTGAGGCTATCAAGTGCGGCCCAGCGTTGGTTGAGCCGCGCCACCAACTCATCCGGCGTGACTGTTTGGGTGACCAAAGGCGGCTTGGGAATGGGCAGCTTGCGGGTGGTGAAGAGGCACCCGGAGAGCAGAAGGAGCGGAAAGGCGAGGGCCGCGGAGGTGACACGGCGAAGGCTTGTTCTCACAGGCCACCTGCCTTCTTCACGGCGTGCCGGTAGCCGGCCACGTCATGTGCATGCTCTTCGATGGTGCTGGAAAACAGCGACCTTCCCTGGGGATTGGCCCCAGCGGCTACAAAGTAGAGATAGTCCGTCTTCGCCGGCTCCATGGCCGCGCGCAACGACCGCAGGCCCGGATTGGCTACGGGGCCCGGCGGCAGACCGCCGTGCAGATAAGTGTTGTAAGGGGTGTCGAGTTTCAGGTCGCTCTCGTGGATTTCGCCCCGCCAGCGTCCATTGAGTTCGAGGCCGTAGATTACAGACGGATCGGTCATGAGCGGCATCTTTTTGGCCAGGCGGTTTTCAAAGACGCTGGCCACCAGCGGACGCTCTGCGTCCACGGCCGTCTCCCGTTCCACCAGCGAAGCCATAGTCACCACTCGATGCACATTCCCTTTCAATCCCAACTGGCTGGCCACTACACGGAAACGCCGCACCATCGCCGCGCAAATCTGCGCCGGGCCGAATTTGCGGGGAAAATGATACGTATCGGGAAACAGATAGCCCTCGAGGCTCACTGCTCCGGGGTCAAGATCAGCCACCAGACCTGCCTGCTTGATGGCCGCATCCAGAAAATCCTGCCGATCGCCAAGCCCTGCCTGCTCCACACGGGCAGCAATCTCAAAAATGCTTGCGCCCTCCGGAATGGTGACCGTCCTGGTAAAAACATCGCCGCGACTGATGCGCGCATAGACCTCGGTCACCGCGGCCGGGTGGTCGAACCGGTACTCGCCGGCCTTGAGCGTTCCCCGTTTCCACCAGCGCACCAAGTCGAAAGCAAACTGGCTGCGCACCACACCCGCTGCTTCCAGTTGCCGGCCCATCCGCAACGTGGAGGAACCCGGCGCCAGCTCGACAAACGTCTCCTTCTCCGGCCCGAAGGGCGCAAAAACCAGCCATGCTGCTGCGCCTGACGCTAACAGTAAGAGGAGAAAAAACGCCCGAAAGACTGTCGCCGCGCCAGAACCCCTTTTTCTTCTACTCGTTCGTCTGCGGCGTGCCATTCTTTGCTGTCAACCCTTCTCTAACTAAAAGACGCGGAAAACCCCTCTTAGGACTCGCTACCTTTGATTGTACCGGGCATCTGGCCCGCAGCGGGCATTTCTTCCTTTGGGTGCCGGGCTTTAAGCTGAAAGCCAGGAGCTTGAAGCTGGAAGCTGTTTCTCATCCCCGTTATCTTGGCCTCGACGTTGGCAACCGCCGCATCGGCGTAGCGGTGTCAGACGAGCTGGGCCTGACCGCTCAGCCGGTGCTCACGCTGGAACGGCGTCACAACCGGCGCGAGGACTTGCGTTCGCTGGCGCGGCTCTGTCGGCGCTTTGGGGTGGTGGGCATCGTGGTGGGCAATCCCCTGCATCTCTCCGGTGACATAAGCTCCCAGGCCGCCAAAACGCAGGCCTTTGCCGCCGAACTGGGGGAACTGACCGGTCTGCCCATCCACATGTGGGATGAGCGGCTGACCACTCGCGAAGCCCACCGGATTCTCTACGAAGCCGGCCACGCCCGGCAGGAGCACCGAAGAGTCGTCGATCAAGTGGCCGCCACACTCATCCTGCAATCATTTCTGGAGGAACAGGGAGCAGGGTTTAAAGGTTAGGGAAACTACCCCGTCCGGCCGGGCGCCTTGTGCTCCGGCTTCGCGTTTGGGACCGGGATTCCTCGCTTAATCCGCGCGCCGCGCTTTCTTGTCCCTCAGGGCAATTGCCTGAATGACATCTGTTGCTGGAGATGGTTCGGTCAGCCGCCGGTCCGGACAAGCGAAGTCTTCCTTCCCGGAGGGAAGACGCAAAAATAGCCCAGGCTGGAACGCCGCGGAAACCTGGGAAAGCATCCCCGTCATCCCGACGCGCCCCGAAGGGCCGCGTCGAAGCTCTTCACTGGCGCTGAACCTCCTTCATGCAATTGCCCTGCTTGCCCCTTGGCTCCTGATCCCTGTCTCTCTTCCTCCCGCGTATAATGGGAAGTTAAGTTCTTTTATCTTTCGCGGATTGAGCAACCTCGCTTGCCGCCATGGAATTCGGATGCCCGAGCACATCAAAAAGAAGCTTTTAGCAGAAATCGCAATCCTTGAACACGAACTCAACCATGAGCTTCCCGCCGAAATCAAGAAGGCGGTGGCCATGGGCGACCTGTCGGAAAACGCCGAGTATCACATGGCGAAGCAGCGCCAGACTTTCGTGGATGCGCGTCTGGGCCAACTCAAGAGGCGCATGGCCGAGCTCTCCCTGGTCAATCTGACCAACATTCCCAGGGACAAGACCGGCTTTGGCTCGACAGTGGTGGTCTTCGACTCGACCAAGGAAGAGGAGATCGTCTACCGGCTGGTGACCAGCGAAGAGTCCGACGTATCGAAGGGGCTGATCTCGACCACCTCGCCCATTGGCCGTGGCCTGGTGGGCAAGCGGGTGGGCGACATCGCCACCATCGTCACTCCCAACGGCAAGCGCGAGCTGGAAATCCTGAAACTGACCACCATCCACGATGAAGCCGCCGCCGAAGCTGAAGCCGTGGCCGGCCCTGAGAAGAATTTGGAGCGGAAGTAGAAACAATGGCAACGACATGGACCAGCGCTTTCGGCCGCGCCTGCGGATGGCTTCTTGACAAGATCGTGCATGGCCTTGCGCTGACCCGCATCTCGCCCAACATCCTCACTTTCATCGGTTTGGTCATCAACATTGTGGCCGCATTTCTCTTTGGGCACGCCAACGCCGTCAATGCCGACTGGATGTTCTTTTATGCGGGCATGGTGATCTTCGGCGCAGGCCTCTTCGATATGGTGGACGGCCGGGTGGCGCGGCGCAACAACCAGGTTACCGTCTTCGGCTCGTTTTTTGACTCGGTGATCGACCGCTACTCCGACGTGGTGCTCTTCTTCGGATTGCTGGTCTACTACGGCCGCATCAATCGATTCAGATACGTGGTGCTGGTGGCCTTTGTGATGGTCACTTCGCTGATGGTCAGCTACACGCGCGCCCGCGCTGAAGCCCTCATCGGCCAATGCAAGGTGGGTTTCATGGAACGGCCGGAGCGCATCGTGCTGGTCATTCTGGGCGCCTTGTTCAACCACTGGGGCGCGATGGCCCCGGTGCTCTGGGTTCTGGCTGTGCTCTCCACCATCACCGTCACCCACCGCATCGTCTACACCTACCAGAACACCAAGAACCTGGCCCCGCGAAGTTGACGGGATAGCCCCAACGGCTGTCTGCGGAACACTGTTGCCGTTCCCGGCACTTCGCCAGGCCAGAAACTCTGTTCTCCCATTCGGTTGAGGTAAAGTGATACCGTGCAGACATTTTCCAAAAGCAAGGAGGCGGAGCTATGCCCCAGCAACCGTTTTTGAAGTCGATCCGCCCGGTTAACCTGCTCTCCTTCGGACCCAATACAGAAGAGATTGAGCTTCGTCCGCTGAACATTCTCATTGGGCCGAACGGATCAGGCAAATCGAATTTTATTGAGATCATGGGTCTTCTCAAGGAATTGCCGAACAAGGATCCATGGTCCACTGTCTTAGAAACAGGCGGTATTGATGAATGGGTATGGAAAGGTCCGATTCAGACCGAATCACGGGCACTCCATTCGGCCATCGCGGTGAAGTTCCACCCGCTCGAAGCTGGGCAGCCGCTGAATTATTACGAACTCCACTTCACCAAACATATTCCAACTTACTCTTTTAATGTTCTTTCTGAGGCTCTAGGACAGATCGATTCTGCGACAAATCGACGTGTGGCTTTTTTTGTAAATAGAACACTGGCTTCACCGGATTCAGCCTTTGTAAGGTCAAAAGTATCAAGCTTCACAGTATCGAAGGCCGCGCAATTGGATCTACGCTTGTCTATCCTCGCTCAGCTTGTTGATGTATTTAATTATCCGGAGTTATTTTATTTTGGACAAAAGTTGTCAAAGATCTCGCTTTATCGAGATTGGATCTTTGGGGTAGATGCAAACGCTCGTGATACGCAACCTGTCGGGCTGGAAAGTACTCATCTTGCAGAGGATACGAGAAATCTAGCGCACGTTCTGAAAGCTTGGCGAGACCGCGGTGAACAGGCAGTCTTTGACCAACTTGTTCTCCTATTGCGCAAGTTCTATGAACCGGTGAAAGATGTCGATGTGGAATTGCTCGGGAATTCTTTGCGCATCATGGTGAAGGAGGACGGATTGAGTTCTCGAACTCCCGCCACGCGCCTGTCGGATGGAACTTTGCGTTGGCTGATGTTACTCATTGTTTTACTTGATCCAGTGCCTCCGCCTGTTATCTGTATTGAAGAACCCGAACTCGGACTTCATCCGGATATGATTCCCACGCTCGCCGATTTGTTGCGCGATGCTTCCACGCGCACTCAATTGATCCTCACCACTCATTCACGGGCACTGGTTGAGTGTTTCTCCGACGATCCGGAGAGCGTCTGCGTCTGCGAGAAGTTTGACGGTGCTACGGAGATTAAGCGGCTGGAAGCGGATCGACTGAAGGTTTGGCTGGAGAAGTATTCGCTGGGCCAGCTTTGGATGAGCGGCGAGATCGGGGGAAATCGCTGGTGAACGTCAAGATATACGTCGAAGGTGGCGGGGATCAGGAAGACACAATCACACGATGCAGGCAGGGGTTCGCGGCTTATTGCACAAATGTTGCCCCAGCAAAGCGCCGCCCAAGAGTCATTCCGTGCGGTGGAAGAGACCAGACTTTCGACAAGTTCAAGACTGCGGTTCAATCCAGCAAAGCGGACGATCTCTGTGTACTTTTGGTCGACTCCGAGGGGCCAGTGGGAACGAAAACTCCTATGGATTACCTATCCGGCCGCGACAAATGGAATTTTCCTCCGATACAGAATCATCAAGTCTTTCTGATGGTTCAAGCCATGGAGGCTTGGTTTCTGGCTGACCGTGAAGCGCTGGCTGAGTTTTACGATGACGGATTTCTAGCGAAGAGCCTTCCGGGAAGCCCGACAAATATTGAAGCTGTTCTCAAGGAAGATCTGGAATCCAGGCTGAAGCAAGCGTCGAGGCAAACAAAGACCAAGGGCGAGTACCACAAGACGCGACACGGGTTTGCCCTACTGGCCTTGATCGACCCCAAAAAAGTCGAGGATGCCTCACCCCATGCCGCCAGCTTCCACAAATTTCTTCGTGGACTGTAGTCCACGCTTCCCCTCAGCAGTTCACCATCGCCGTCGAGCAGGGCTGCTCGGGCTGCCATTGCATCAGGAACTTGGTCACTTCAGACGACGCCATGCTGCGCATATCTTCAAACTGGCCGCTTTTCTGGCTGTAGAGCAGGCTGCCGTCCTGGCTTAGGACGGCGAGGGCGGGTACGCCCTTTTCCAGCGGCACCCCGTACTTCTGAGCGATGTCCAGGTTGGCGTCCATCCTGCCGATGTTCACGTGGACCAGCACGAAATTCGCCTCCAGGAGGGGCCGGTTGGCCTGGTCATGGAAGTAGATGTCCAGCACCTTGCAATCGGCGCACCAGTTGCCGCCAAAAACGAGCAGGATGCGCTTGTGGGTGCTGGCAGCGGTCTTGAGAGCGGCAGCCAGGTCGGCTTTGGCCTGCTCCGCGGCGGGATAGATGTCGCGGCTGACATGGGTGGTCGTTTGGGCGGTGGTGGGAGGGGCCTTGCAGGCGGTCAGCGCTAGCGCTGCGGCAAGAACAAAAAACTTGATGGACTTCATTGGGAAACCCTCCACATCTACTTTCAGTCTGCCACAAACCTGGGATGCAGCGCCATTTTTCTGCCCGGCGCCGCTCTACCTGCTCCCACGGCGGCGCGCGGGGGCATATACTCTTCTGGCTGGATGAGAAACCCTCCCGATCTGCGCAAACGGCTGGAGTCGTCGGTCTTCCCTGACCTGGGGACGATGATGGAGGGCTATGCGCGGGCGGCGGCGGAGCTGGGCGGGAGCGAGTTCCACCAGAAGCTGGACTTTACCTCGGAATCAATTGACGGGCTGGACGAGATTCTGGTCATGGTGGGCGAGAGCCCGGAACTCGATCTGGACTTCGAGGTGCGGCTGTGGGGCAGCTACCTGGGCGAGGTTCTGCGGCGCCGCTATGCCGGCACATGGGAGATGACCCAGTATCCTGGCGGCATGGTGGCGGTTCCAGCCATCGAGGTGCGCGCCTCAAGACTGTTTCCGCTGATGAAGGTCTACCGTCGGCTAACTCTGGGCGATGAGGAAGACCTGCGCGCTTTTTACACCATGGTGACCGAGCGGCTGGGCAAGCCGGCGCAGGTGAACTAGGCCCCTACGCGGCATGCGGCTTTGTGCGACAATAATTCTTGAGAATGTGCGCCGGTCACTGCGGCGCTCGGAGGTGAGGGTATGGGCGAGCTTCAGCCGTGGCACATATTGGTGGTCGCCATTGTTGCATTGCTCCTGTTTGGCGGCAAGCGGTTGCCTGAGTTGGGCAAGGGATTGGGCGAGGGATTGAAGGGCTTCAGGGAAGGCCTCAAGGGCGGGACCGAGCCTACGCCTCCGGCGCCAACCGTGCAGCAGAATGTGGCTCCTGCTCCTCCGCCCTCTACTCCGGTCGAGCCCAAGTAAGGCATCGCGCACCGCCAGGATCTCTGTGGCGGGGATTCCAGTCCAGCCGATTTCCTTTGGCCCGTGCCGCGTAAATTGATTGGTTCAAAAAGAAAGGCCTGTGCGAGAGCACAGGCCTTTCGTGTCTATACCGGTTGAGCAGGCCAGCCAGTCCCTAGTGGGAATCCTCCGCCGAGGGGTAATAGCCTTGCTTGGCGATGATCTCCATGCCGGACCGTTCGAGGCGCACCTCGATCTTGCGGAACTTGCCGTCGATCACCGGCTGGTGGCTGTAGTAGCCCAGCGTGTACTGGTTGCGTGCCTCCTTGGCGATCTCGGCGTAGCTCTTCTCAATGCCGTCCAGGCCGCGCTCGAAGTCCGGCGTGCCGCCGGTAGCAAGAATGTACTTGGCCAGAATGTTGTCGTACATGGTAAAGGGCAGGTGGACGCGGCTCACGTAGCCCTCGCCCCAGCGGGCCGAGTCGCCCACCAGCGTGCCGTAGACGGCGGTCTTGTTGGTCTCCAGGTAGCGCAGAACCTCTTTATAGGTGGCCTTGGAACCGTACTCCTTGCCGTCGGAGATGACGTAGATGATGCGGCGGCGGCCCTTGGGGCGCGTCGAGAGTTCCTTGGCCGCGGCCAGAATAGCGTCGTTGAGGGTGTGAATCTCCTTGGGGATGGTCATGAACGTGCTGCCGCCGGCTGAGCGTCCCGGCTGCAGGTTGGGATCGACGCAATTGCCATTCTGGCGGACGTTGCAACCGGCCAGCGGACCGCTGTTGACTGGCACCAGCATCTCTTCGCCGGCGGCCTTGGTCATGGAGAGCACGTAGGGGACCCGGGCGCTCTGCGCGCCGGTAAAGCCCCCGGAGCGGTTCTGCGCACCGTTGTTATAGGAGAAGACAGCCACTTCGTCATAGGGCGTAAGCGCGCCCTGGATGGCGCCCAGGGAATTGTTGACCTTGGCCATCACGTCGGAGGTCAAGCTCTGGTCGATGACGAAGGCGATCGACAACGGGAACGAATCCGTGGTGAAAAAGGCCAATGGCTCGCGGGTGTCGTTCTCGAAGACCTTGAAGTCGCGGTAGGTGAGGCCGGGTACCAGCTTCCCCTTCGAGTCCTTGACGGTGACTGGAACCTCGACAAAGTTCACATGCAGGCGGATGATGGTGGCTGCCTTGTCAACGCCCTCGCCGGCGGCTGGCATCTCTGGCGGCGCGGTCTGGATCTGGTCCTTGCTCTGACTGGAGGGCGTCTGGCTGCTGGGCGCGGGCTGCTGCTGAGCCGGAGGGTTGGAAGACGAAGTGGGCCCAGACGGAATGTCCCCGGCACCCTTGCCGGGAGTAATCGGGCCGTTCACGTCCGACGCCAATGGCTTGGGCGCCTGGGGCACAGGGGCGTCGGGCACAGTGGGTTGCTGCTGTTGGGCCAGAACCACCGGACTCAAACTCAGGCGAGAATTCGGGCTCGAACTCAGGAGCGCAGCCAGCGCGATTGCCGTTAAACCTAGCTTCACAGGTATTTAGTCCTCTCAAAAACACCGCCGTTAGCTGACAGCTAACAGTTGACAGTTGACAGCTTAAACCCGATAAACGGGCTGCGGATGCACACCACGCCAGCCGGGAACCAGCAGACAGGGCTGCACTCGTCAGAGTATCAGACGCGCGAGGGCCGCGCTGGTTGCACCCGAGGGGAAACTCTTCGAACATGCTCCCCAGAGAGTCCCAATTACGTCTAAAATGACCAGGATGCGACCAGGATGGGGAGTTGCCGTTTTGCTGCTTGGTCTGCCGGCGCTGCTTCCGGCGGCATGGGCCCAACTGGCTCCCTCGCCGGATGCGCCCCCGGTCGGCATCGCGCCGGCTACCGCGCCCCAGGACAAGCCGGTGGCGACCATCAAGGTGAATGTCAACCTGGTGGATCTCTTGTTCACCGTCAAGGACAAGGCCGGCAATCTGGTTCCCCACCTGACCGGGGATGATTGCACCGTTTCGGAAGACAAGCAGCCGCAGAAGCTCACGAGCTTTGTGGCTGAAACGCACCAGCCGCTGACCCTGGGGATTCTGCTGGACACCTCGGGCAGCCAGGAGCGCGTGCTGTCCATGGAGCAGGATGCAGGCAGCCAGTTTCTGGAGCGTGTGCTCAAGCAGAAGGACGAAGCCTTTCTGCTCTCCTTCGACGTAGCCGTGGATCTGTTGCAGGACTTCACCAATAACCCCCGCCAATTGGCGCGGGCTATGAGCAAGGCGGAGATCAACAGCGCCGGAGGCAGTCGCGCGGCGGGCCTTCCCGGCGCTGGCGGCGGAACCGTTCCCACCATCGGAAAGCCCAAGGGAACCCTGCTCTACGACGCGGTCTTTCTGGCCGCCACACAGAAGATGAACCAGGAGACGGGCCGCAAGGCGATGATTCTGCTCACCGACGGCGAGGATCAGGGCAGCCGCACCAGGATCGACGAGGCCATCGCCACGGCACAGAGATTCAACGTCATTATTTATACGATTCTGATCGCCGACCGGGGCGTCTACGCGGCCTTTGGCTACAGCGGGTACTCGGCGATGAAGAAAATGACCGAGGAAACCGGTGGGCGGCTTATCGACGTGGGCAACAACGGCAAAAAGCTTGAGGCCGCCTTCCAGCAAATCGAAGACGAGCTGCGCACCCAGTACGTGGCCACCTACACGCCCAGCAACGCCAAGCTGGACGGCAGCTTCCGCAAGCTCTCCGTCGAGTGCCGCGGGGACGGCATGAAGGTGCAGGTTCGCAAAGGCTATTTCGCCACCGCGCCGCAAAACTAGCGAACCGGAGATCAGAAATCAGGGGTTAGAAGGAACTGCTTCCCAGCAACAGCAATCCGGTTTTTCTGGATGTGGAGGTAGAAGAAAATACCTCGCCCTTTGGGTTGGCGGGACGGATTGTGAAAAACCTTTAGAAAAAGAGTTCGAATGTCCTGTTTCTGGACAGAAAATTACCTCCGTGCCTTCACGCGGTAATCTGGCGCTCTACAAAATTCCTCATTAGTATCGGCAAAGATTAAAAATACTTTAGCCCTTGCAGAAAATTATTTGCGGGGCGCGGGGATTTTCTCCCCCAGGAGCCTGCCATGATGACCGACTGCGCAGCCAACGAAGGTTTTGAGATCAGTCCCCGGTTTCGCCGCACCGTCGAAGAGCGGATTGCGCGGCTGGAGAAGGATGCCGCCTTCGACGAGGCGCAGGTGGCGCTGTTGGAGGATGGCGACCATATCCGCAGGCATATGCGGCTGGTGGCCCTGCAGCGGGCTGAGGCTCTGCGCATGAGGCTCTTCCTGGACCGTGCAAGGCCCCGCCTGCCCCGGCCGCTGATCGCGCTGTAAAAATACACCCCCTCGGGGGCCAGCTAAAGCCCTGCCCTTCAAGAGATTCTGAGGCGCCGGCCCTGGGCGCAGGGGGAGATTTCGCCCGGAGGAATCCGAAGTGCGGTATGCTGAATATGCGCGCCCGTAGCTCAGCTGGATAGAGCGAACGCCTCCGGAGCGTTAGGTCGGGAGTTCGAATCTCTCCGGGCGCACCATACATCCTTATCGATCCATTTCCCCGCACCGTCCGCTTTTACGCTCACAATCCAGGGGAAATGGGGGACCATGACAGACTGGGAAGGGGCCGGCGAAGCACTCCACACGTGGCCCGGACAAGGTTTAAATGCACTTTCATTTTGATTTTTCCGCGCGTCAGATTCTCTGGACGCTGACCTTTGCCGCGCAACTGGTTCTGCTGGTGGTTTTGCTGGGCCGCGACCGCGCGCGGCGCTATCCGTGGTTTACCGCAGGCATTGTGCTGTTTGCCCTGCAACTGATGGCCGAGGTTCTGCTGTCGGGCCGGATGGCGATGATCCCCTTGCAGGAAATCCTTCTTACGCTGGCCGATTTTGGGGCGATCGTAGCCCTGCTGGTGGTGGTGGAGGTGGCGCGGAGGGCCTTTGCCGGGGTTCAGCGCTCCCTGTGGATCGTGAATGCTGCGGGGCTTGTCGTGGTGGCCGGTTTTGTAATGGCATTCTGGGGGGCGTGGCCGGCATCGAAGGATCTGGCCCTGGACTCGACGCTCGGCAGGCTACACCTGATGCAACTGGCGGCGCTGAAGTGCAATATGCTGGTGAACCTGCTGACGGTGGAGTTAGGGCTGATGGTGGTGCTGTTTGGCCGCCATTTCAAGGCTGGCTGGCGGAGCCACACGCAGATGATCTCCATTGGACTCTCGACGGCGGCCATTGCCTGGGTGACGATGCAGGCAGTGGTGCAGTCCATCGTCAGAACGGCGCATCCCCAGAGCCGGGAAGAGTATGAGCGCGTCCTCGGTCTGATCGGCAAGCTGCTGAATGCCAACAAGGCGGTGTACGTGGTTGCCCTGGTGTGGTGGATTGTGTGGCTGTGGCTCGACGAGCCGGGAACGGCTGCCGAGGCCACGGCAACCACAGCAGAAGAGAAGCTTTAGAGCGGGAGGGTAGGGCACGGAGCTTGGTTCCCTGTTCCCTATTTGTGAAGTTTCAGGAGGTTGTCCATTCGATCTGAACGCG
>CAYQSI010000055.1:0-23491 GCA_964420185.1 uncultured Occallatibacter sp.
GAGTGGAGCGACTTTATGCCCACCGTCTATCCCTGCATTCCCGGCCATGAGATCGTCGGCCGCGTCACCAAGGTTGGTTCCGCTGTCTCCAGGTTCAAGCCCGGCGACCTTGCCGGGGTTGGCTGCATGGTAGACTCCGACGGGACCTGCCCCGCGTGCCGGGCCGGGCTCGAACAGTTCTGCCGGAAGGCGACCTACACCTACAACTTCCCCGACAAGCATCTGGGAGGGGTCACCTACGGCGGCTACTCTGACAGCATCGTCGTCGACCACAGATTCGTCCTCCACGTGCCGATGAATCTCAACCTCGCCGGGGCTGCTCCTTTGCTTTGTGCCGGAATCACGACCTACTCGCCCATGCGCCACTGGGGCGTCACCAAGGGCAAGAAAGTTGGCGTGGCCGGTCTGGGCGGACTGGGCCACATGGGCGTGAAGTTTGCTCATGCGCTCGGCGCTCACGTCGTTGTCTTCACCACCTCAGCCAGCAAGAAGGAAGACGCACTTCGCCTCGGCGCGGATGAAGTTGTCCTTTCCCGCAATGCCGATGAGATGCAGAAACACGCCGGCAGCTTCGACTTCATCCTTGACGCAGTCGCCGCCGATCACGACATTAACGCCTACATCAACCTGTTGGGTATCGACGGTAACATCACGCTGGTCGGCGCACCGGAGAAGCCTCTTCCGGTTGGGGCTTTTGGCTTGATCGTGGGTAGGCGCAGCCTCTCCGGATCGCCCATTGGCGGCATCGCCGAAACTCAGGAGATGCTTGATTTCTGCGGTCAGCACAACATCACCGCCGACGTCGAGGTCATTCCCATCCAGAAGGTCAACGAAGCCTACGAGAGAATGGTGAAGTCTGATGTGAAATATCGCTTCTCCATCGATATGGCTTCACTCAAATCCGAATAAACAGGCAAGTATTTGTGCGGCTGGTGGCGCGCGGCGAGTTGAAGAAACAGGAGCCGGCGCCGCCAGTTCGCCCGGAGATCAAAAGGAGCAAAATATGACAGACAGAATCCATCCGACCGGGGCAGAGAAAGCCATCGGCAGTTTTTCTCCCAAGCTTGTGAGCCTGACCGACGATGTCCTGTTTGGGGATGTCTGGGAGAGAAGCGCTCTTTCCAAGCGTGATCGCAGTCTGGCCACCATCACGGCTTTGATTACTCTCCGCGCGTCAGAGCAGCTTCCGTTCCACCTGAAGGAAGGTATCAAAAATGGCCTGACGCAAGCAGAAATCGTGGAGCTTATTACGCACATGGCCTTCTACACTGGATGGCCGAGCGCCATGTCCGCAGTTACTGTTGCAAAGAAAATCTTCGAAGAAGACAACCAGTAGCCGCTGAACCGAAAGAAGATCGAAGCAAATCCTGTGTTCTGCCCAACAACAGTTCTGAACAAGAGTTAGGAGCCGTAATGCAGAAGCGCAAACTTGGAAACAGCAACCTGGAAGTCTCAGCGATTGGCCTCGGCTGCATGAGGATGAGCGCTGGCCACGGCCCGGTGGCAGGGACCAGGCAGGAGATGATCGCGGTCATCCGTGGAGCGGTCGAACGCGGCATTACGCTCTTAGATACGGCCCAGGTCTATGGTCCATTTGTAAACGAAGAGCTTGTGGGTGAAGCTCTCGCTCCTTTCCGGGATCAGGTGGTAATCGCCACCAAGTTCGGGTTCAAATTCGAGCCCGATGGGGATCCACATCCAACAGGTTTGAACAGCCGGCCGGAGTACATCAAACAGACCGTGGAGGCTTCGCTGAAGAGACTCCGCGTCGATACCATCGACCTGCTCTATCAGCACCGCGTTGACCCTGAAGTACCGATCGAAGACGTCGCAGGCGCGGTGAAGGATCTCATTCAGCAAGGCAAGGTAAAGCACTTCGGGCTATCAGAAGCAGGAGCACGGACGATCCGCCGTGCACACGCCGTTCAGCCGGTAACGGCGCTTCAAAGTGAAT
This sequence comes from uncultured Occallatibacter sp., assembly GCA_964420185.1. GTDB lineage: Bacteria > Acidobacteriota > Terriglobia > Terriglobales > Acidobacteriaceae > Telmatobacter. The sequence goes on from CAYQSI010000055.1 coordinate 1,955, forward strand.
ACTCGCTCTGGTGGAAGCGTCCGGAAGAAGAAATTCTGCCGACGCTTGAGGAACTCGGAATTGGCTTCGTTCCGTACAGCCCTCTGGGCAGGGGATTTCTTACCGGGACGATTACTGAAAACACGCAGTTCGACCAAGAGGACAACCGCGGCAGCTTCCCGCGCTTCACACCCGAGGCCCGCAAGGCGAATCGGGCTCTGATTGATCTGATTGGCGCTATAGCTGCGCGGAAGAAGGCGACGAATGCTCAGATCGCGCTCGCCTGGCTGCTTGCAAAGAAACCCTGGATCGTGCCCATTCCAGGCACGACCAAACTGGAGCGCCTCGAAGAGAATATCGGAGCAGCGACCTTGGAGCTTACCCCGGAGGATCTTCGGGAGATTGACGGCGTTACCTCAACGTTCACAGTGCAGGGTGCTCGCTACCCCGATAAACTTGAGGCCATGACCGGTCGCTGAGCGCTGCCCATTCGTTTACATCGCGATGGCTTCGCCTACAACAATCAGCAAAGAGAAGGAGACACAATGCAGAAGCGCAAATTGGGAAAAAGCAATCTGGAAGTATCGGCACTTGGACTCGGTTGCATGGGCATGAGCTTTTCCTACGACCCGATCCCGGACAAGCAGGAAATGATCACTCTTCTCCGTGCAGCCGTTGAGCGCGGCGTCACATTCTTTGACACGGCGGAGGCCTACGGTCCATTCAAGAACGAAGAACTTCTGGGCGAGGCTCTCTCCCCCTTCCGCGGACAAGTCGTCATCGCCACCAAATTCGGCTTCGATATCCATCCCGACGGGAGCCGGGGGGCGGGGCTCAACAGCCGGCCGGAGCACATCAAGCAGGTTGCGGAAGCCTCGCTCAAGCGCTTGAAAATTGACGCCATCGATCTCTTCTATCAGCATCGCGTTGACCTGGATGTGCCCATCGAAGACGTAGCCGGCGCGGTGAAGGAGCTGATTCAGGAGGGCAAGGTGAAGCACTTCGGCCTCTCTGAAGCGGCTCCGAAGACCATCCGCCGCGCCCACGCGGTGCAGCCGGTGACGGTCTTGCAGAGCGAATACTCGTTGTGGACCAGAAACCCGGAAGCTGAAGTGCTTTCGACCCTGGAGGAACTGGGCATCGGCCTTGTTCCCTACAGCCCGCTCGGCAGGGGCTTCCTGACGGGAAAGATGGACGAGAATACCAAGTTCGACTCCACCGACTTCCGCAGCACTCTACCGCGCTTTGCGCCGGAAGTCCGGAAGGCGAATCTGGAACTCGTTGCTTTGCTCAGCTCCATCGCAAAGCAAAAGGCGGCGACCACTGCGCAGATTGCGCTGGCCTGGCTGCTGGCACAGAAGCCGTGGATCGTGCCCATTCCGGGGACAACAAAACTTCATCGCCTGGAAGAGAACATCGGAGCCGCGGCGATTGAATTGACGGTCGACGACCTGCGCAAGATCGAAAACGCCGCGGCGAAGATCAAAGTGCAAGGCGCCCGGTACCCGGAAAGCCTTGAGAAGATTACCGGCCGCTGAGCAACATTTACGTTTTCGGAATCGTCTCTCACTGAAAGGAGGCAAAAATGGAGGGGAAAATGTTGCGTCGCACCTTTCTGAAGAATGGTGCGATCGCTCTGGGTGGTGTTGCCGTCTGCGATTTGGACAGCATGGCCAGCGCCACAACCTCACAAAGCAAATCGCGAGTGTTTTTTACAAGGGATATCAGCGTCAACGGATTGCTGAAAATCTACTCCAAAATCAATCGAGGAATGACCGGCAAAATCGGCATCAAGTTGCATACCGGCGAACCGCATGGGCCGAACCTGTTGCCGATTGAGCTCATTCAAGGCTTGCAGCCGCATATTCCGAACAGCACCATCGTGGAATGCAATGTCCTTTATCCCAGCCCAAGGCAACAGACGGCAACTCATCGGGAGACACTGAAAACGAATGGATTCAGTTTCTGTCCGGTCGACATCATGGACGCCGACGGCGATGCAATGCTTCCCATTCCAGGCATGCGCGAGTATCTTGACGCGCCCTCATCTCCCACGCACCCTCACACCCCCGGAGACCATCTGACGGAAATTGCCGTAGGCAAGAATCTGTTGAACTACGATTCTCTCTTCGTCTACACACACTTCAAGGGCCACATGATGGGCGGCTTTGGCGGATCGCTCAAGAACATCGCGATCGGTTGTGCCTCAGGAAAAGTGGGCAAGCTGCAGATTCACGGCGAGGGTTGGCCCAAAGGACCGCTCTTTCTGGAGCGCATGGTCGAATCGGGAAAAGGAATCACCGCGCATTTTGGCTCGCATATCACGTATATCAACGTCCTGAAGAATATCTCCGTGGACTGCGATTGCGATGCGCATGGAGTCAAACCCACTTGCAACGATATCGGTATTCTCGGATCACGGGATATCCTGGCTATCGACAAGGCTTCCACCGACCTGGTCTACTCGCAGCCTGAACAGCAACGACACGACATGGTGGAGCGCATTGAGTCACGAAGCGGACTGCACCAGCTTGAATACATGAAGGCTTTGCATATGGGCAATGATCAGTACGAACTGATCAAGCTCTGAAAGAAACCGGCATCCGGCGTTGACGGGAGACCGCTGCGCCGGGTGCCGAAAAGTAAACCAATAACGGACTACTTTCAATCCTATTCATCGGCCTTATTGGAGGAGGCTCCATGAGCAAACGCGTTTTGATACTATCTTCGAGCCCGAGAAAGGGTGGAAACTCGGACACACTCTGTGATCAGTTTATGAAAGGCGCATTGGAGGCCAGTCATCAAGTCGATAAGATCCGGCTCACGGAGAAGAAAATCAAGTACTGCACGGGTTGTTATGCCTGCAAGGATACTGGGCGATGCGCGCAGAAGGATGATATGGCGCAGATCCTCGACAGCATGATAGCCGCTGACGTGATCGTTCTGGCAACGCCTGTCTACTTCTATACGATGTGTGCCCAGATGAAGACCGTGATTGACCGGACCGTTGCACGGTATACGAAGATCACCAACAAGGATTTCTATTTCATCGTGACTGCCGCAGACAGCAACAAGGCAGCCCTGGAGCGAACCATCGAGGGTTTCCGGGGATTCACTTCCTGTCTGCCAGGGGCAAAAGAAAAGGGCATCGTGTATGGCGCAGGCGCATGGGAGATAGGTGACATCCTGACAAGCCGCGCCATGAAACAAGCGTATGAAATGGGTAAGGCGCTGTAAATAGCCCGGACCGAGCTCACAGCTACGAGCAGGGTTTTTCCGTCCGCGCGCCGAGCGGCATGTCCTGCGGCTGGATGGATTGGCAGGGCGGAGCACACGGGTATGAGGGATTTCTGTTGGATAACTACTACGCGCTCCTGGCGGTCCTCGACCGGGCCAACCTGATGGAGAAGATGCCCTAGTTTTGCCGGGAAAGTGCCGGTGCGCCCGCGACACTCTCCTCAATGATCGCCAAGTCCCATGGCGCCAGCGTCAACCGCTCGGCCTTGGCGACTGGCTTGCCGTCGAGCAGATTGATTCCCGCGCCGTAGGCATAGCTAACTTTGACTTCAGCGCTTGAGTAGTTGAAGTAGTAGTGGAGGCGCTTGCTCAGGCGGTTGACGCCGTGCTGCACATGAACCGCGGCGGGGAGTTGCTGGTCCGGTCCGGCGAGGCCGGCCTTTTCGAGGGCGCTTTTGAGCACCGCAGTTTGCAGCTTGCCGGAGAGATAAGTTCCCTCGTAGAGCAGGGTTCCGGCGCCAAACTCGTTTTCAGTGATGGCCGGCCATCTTCCGAAGAAGGGGTGGTCGTAGTAGGCAATTGCTTTCGCGTGTTCGGGCACGAGGAATTCAGCCCAATACTGAACTTGATTTTCAGTGCCGACGTGGAAAGGATCGTCTTTGAGCATCAGCGGGTGTTCCAGATTAGAAAACTCCTGATAGCTAAAGCCGGCAGCTTCGCGGAGCGGGCCGGGCGCGCGTACCCAGCGGACCGCGGAGTTCTCGTTGGCGAAGCCGCTCTTGAAGGTCATCACGACATGCCCTCCATTCTTCACATAATCGGAGATGCGCTGGAGCAGGACGTCGTCCGCGATGTAAAGCGCGGGAACGATGAGCAGCTTGTAGGCGGAGAAATCCTGGGTGGTGGGAAAGACGAAGTCCGAACCGACATTGAGGTCATATAGGGAGCGGTGCATCTGCTGGACCAGTGAGTCATAGTCCGCAATGGGCGCGGCGAAGCTCCATTGCGGTCCGGCGGCGGTGAAGGGCATGAAGCCAATGGCGTTGGCCGAGTCGCGGCTCCAAAGGATGGCAACCTGGTTGTGAATCTTGAGGCCGACGAGGTGGGGGCCAATCTTTCCGAGTTCGTGAGCCGTCCGGCTCACCTCGGCGTAGGCGCGGTTCGGTTCGAGATCGTGCGAGAGAACGCCCTTCCAAAAAGTCTCCTGGTTGGCGGAGATCGATGCCCAATGCCAATACTCGACCATGTTGGCGCCGTTGGAGAGATGAGTGTAAACGTCCTCGCGCAACTGGCCGTCGTAGGGCGGATATTGGAAGGCCGAAGTCCAATCCGTGGTCTGCGCGTTGGTTTCGGTGACCAGGTAGTTGGAGTGCTTGAGGGCGCGGCTGAAGTCCCCCTGAATGGACTGTGATGAACCGTCGAAGTGCTCTTGTGTGCCGTGATAGATGTTGACGGCGGGAATATCGAGAGCTTCGGCGACAGCTTCCTCATTGACGTCGTGGTGCATCATGCTACCGTAGTCGGTGGTGACGAACTGCCGCTGCGATGCCGACTCGCGAACCAGCTCGGCCTGCCAGTGAAGGAAGTCGGTGACGCGCATCTGGCTCCAACGGGTCCATTCCAACTTGTAGCCGGTGCTTTGTGCGCCGTCGCGGGTGGGCAAGTCTTCCCATGTGTGCAGGTTCTCGCCCCAGTAGTTGAGGAACCAGGCCTTGCTGAGGGCCTCAGGAGTGCCAAATTTCTTTTCCAGGTAATGCTGGAATCCGATGAAGACATCGGGGTTGGCGGCGTCGTTACTGGAGGTTTCGTTGTCGAGCTGCCAGCCGATAACGGTGGGGTTGTCTTTATAGTGCGTGACGATGTGGCGGATCAGGCGCTCGGCATAGAAGCGGTAGGCGGGGGAATCGGTATCCATGTTACAGCGCATGCCGTAGACGCTTTCGATAGTAGGTCCGCCAAACACGCTGCCGTTCAGGCGCCGGGCCAGGATTTCTGGGTGTTGGTGGGCCATCCATGCGGGAATGGAATATGTAGGTGTGCCCAGGATCACCTTGATGCCAGCCTTGCCCATGGCATCGACGACGCGGTCCATCCACGAGTACTCGAATTGGCCGTCCTCGGGCTCCCACAGGCTCCATGTGGACTCGCCCATGCGCACCACGTTGAAGCCGGCGGCCTTCATCAGGGCGACGTCCTTGTCCAGTCGCTCGTAGGGCATGTACTCGTGATAGTAGGCAGCACCGTAGAGGACGGTGGGGAAGTCGGGAACCGCGCCTACGGATGGAGAGAGTGTGGCCGCTGCGTTTTCCTGGGCGCCGGCCGCGGCACTCCCAGCCAGAAGCGCAATTGCCAGAAGGCCCAGAAGACGTTTACAAAACGGCTGCATGGAGGTTTCCTTTCCTATTCATCGCCCACTCGAGGATGGTCATGGTACAGCAATTTACTGTCGCCGTAGCTCGAAGTGGTGCGGCTTTGGGTCGAGGTCTTTGCGGACCGTCGCGGCCAGTTCGTCCTGCGCCTGTCGCAGCGTGGCCTCCGCAATGGCCGAGGTTGAACTTACCTCTTCCCTCACGCTGAGGATAAAGCGCGCCTGATCAAGTGTGACGTGCTGATCTTCCTGCGAATCGATTCCACGCGCCTGGTCGAGCATCGGCGTCTTGAAGAGCGCTAAATTGACCCCGTGTTGCAACTCTTCGCGCGAGAAGCTGGCCACGGCCTTGCCGTCAATGGAAAGCTCATACTGCCCTGGTTTGAGTGATTCGATGCGCAGAATCATCTGATCGAACTGTGCGATGTCTGAAATCTTCAGCAGCATGGGGGTCATGGCATTGTTGAAGTCGAGCGGAAGAGGAAGCGCATCGTCGAGCTGCGTCCACTTGAGGCCGCCCACCGACCTCTCCAGATTCTTAACTGTGGTCCTCTCTTTATCTATTACTTCGTCGCTGCCCGCGTCCAGCGCCAGACGGCTCACTACCGGGTTCATATGCCATGCGGACATCAGCGCCGCAGCCATGATCCAGTGGCCGGTTTCGGAGGGGTGAATGCGGTCCGGGATGATAAGCGGAGCAAGCTGTGGAAACTGCGTCTTCGCGCGCTCCAGCGAGTCTGTCAGCGGACGATGGAAATCCGCCAGCAAGACCGTCTTGTCCCCCGACGCTTGCAACTCGGCGCCCATCCGGGAGACATCGTCCGCAAACTGGTCGATCACGCGCGAGTAGCCGGGAAACTCCGTACCATGCGTAATCTCGTCGTACGGCGTGGGGTAGATCAGCGTGAGAGCCGCGCCAGGAGCGGCTTTGTGAAGCGCATCCAGTAACGCGCGATATCCTTTTTGGAAGGCCGCATCGATCTGCGGAGATCCCTGTCCCCATCCCCCGTCGTTCATGCCCAGCATCACGGTGATCATGGCCGGCTGAAACGACATAACATCGCGTTGAACGCGCTCTGCCATCGTTCCCGCGTAGCCGCCTTGCACCGTATCCCCTGGAACGCCCGCGTTCACAAAGCGTAGGTGCAGCGCCGGGTAGCGCGTAAGCAAGAACTCCTCTGCATATTTTGTGTATAGCCGCTGCGCCGTGATGCTGTCACCGTAAAACACCACGGTGTCGCCGTCCTTCAGGGCAAACTGTTGGCAGTGTGCCGTTGTGGTGCAGGCGGCCAGCGCGAGAGCGCACAAGCAAGTTAATGTAATCCATCGTTTCTGTGCCATCGGACGTGTCATCATCGCGCTCCTAATTCTTCCGCCGTCCGTTGCCCAATCCATTGCAGGATCATTGTTTTCCCCCGGAGGCTGATGTTGATTGCATGGCGGCGAAGTGTGGGGTGCCGAGCAGGGCGCGTACCGCTCCACCCAGGGTTGCGGCGTTCTGGAAGCCGCGCCATTGTTCATGTAGATGCCCATCAGCCGCCAGCAGGCGGAGGACGCCAGATTGTTTGCCGTCGCGATCGAATCGGATCGAGGCGGCGTTTAGGTCGATGAGAGCATTGGCTTGCGCAGCAAGTTCTTCCGCGGAGGAGTTTGCTGCGGTGTGAAGATGCACGGTTACGGCAAGCGCGGCGGAACCGTATTGCGCGGCCAGGCTGCGCAGCACCATCAATTGGGCGCGTGGGCCAGGCGCAAGCAGGCCGTCGGCGTCGAGAGTGAAATCGACAATGGCATCCAGACGCAAAGGAGTTGCGCTCTGCGCCGGCGCTGCTCTTTGATACAGCTTGGGTTCCAGCGTGCTGCCCGACTCGATACGGGCGGCCTGAAGAGCGGCGAGCGTAACTTTGTGCCAATCGCCAAGCGTAAACCGCGCATTGCCGGGGCCGGTGTAACGGTAGGTGTTGGCGGAGGGCGCAAATTGTGCGTTGCTGCGATAGAAAAGCGGCGCGGAGGACTCGATCCTATTGCCGGTAAACACCGCCGGAGCGCCATCAATTGTTGCATCATTCACAATCGCTGCGGCAGCAGCAACAGGAGGATTCCAGAGAATTGTATTGTGCTCCATGCGCAGGCCGCGGATGACGCCACCGTTCCATGTGAATAGGGTGATTGCGCCTTGCTGGGCCGCGAGTCGCGGGCTCAGGTCGTTGTCGATGCATAGGTTGTCGCGCACTATGCTCTGGCTGGTCACACAGCCGGCCGCAAAGACTGCAATGCAGTAGCCCTGGGTGTCATGGGCATAGTTGCGCTCGACGGTGTTGCGCGTATTGGCCCAGTCAATGTCATACGCGCCGCCGTCCACTCCGGGGCTATCGGTAAGGAAAGCCTCGTTATCCCGCACGGTGCAATCAGTGCATGTCCAGGTCCAGATAGCGTTAGGCGTGCCGATGGTCTCGGTGGGCTGCATTCCGGTCTCCCATGCGGTGCTCGTTTCGATGAGCCCATCGGAGTCGCGGAAGAGGATGATTCCGTCGCCAAAAACATCCTGCACGCTGGAGTTACGCACCGTAATGTGGCTGTTGAGTGGAATATCAGGCGGATAGTTATACGATCCCCCGCCGATGAGGATGCCGGCCCACTGATTGGTGTGCGCGGCATCCACTCCATCCAGCAGAATGTCGCTGAAGACCGCGTGGGCGCTGCTCGGGCCCACCACCACCAAGCCGTTGTCCTTGTTTTTCATCGCGCCGCCCTGGACATCGTGGACGGAGAGATTCTTGAGATAGATGTGGTGCAGGGTGCCCTGGTCTCCGCTCACAAAAACGCCATAAGTGTTGGCGCCGGAGAGGTCGAGCGAGTCGATCTGCCAATGCTCTTGATTGAACAGGCCCAGCACCTGCCGATCTCTTGCGGTGGCAACAATCCGCGGGCGCGGGCCTTGGCCGTAAGCCGTCAGGCGAATTGGGTGGCCTGCCGTGCCCGAGCCTTGCGGAGAAAAGCTGCCATGGCATACAGTGCCGCGCATAAACGCGATGCGATCCCCGGCAACAAAGGGATGAGCCTGGGCCAAGGACAGGTTGTTCCACGGGGTGGCGCTGGAGCCATCTCCGGCATTGCCGGCCGAACAATCGATAAAAAACGAGTGAGACGGCGCGGAAGAACCATTCTGTGCAAAAGAATTGACAAAAGTGAGCAGCGAAAGAGACAGGACGAAAGCGGCAGCCCATGTACGCCTAAACAATCCTGCCGGTATACGCAGACCGAAGCCGGGCAAGAAATGAATCATGTCAACAAACTCCCCAAAAATGGCGGCAAGCGGTTGGGATTTCTTCTGACGCCGGCAATCTGTCTGAATCTTCCCGGGTTGAAGTTGCTCACTGGATTGGCGCAATGCACGGCGTTGAAGATGTTGAAAGCATCCACGCGCACCTGATCTTCCATCGGGTTTCAAGCGCGCAATCCTTTGCCAGCGAAGAGTCGATATCAAGGAAGCCCTGACCGGCGGTGAGGTTGTGGTCCAGATCCCAGGGAGAAAAGGCTTCCCCAAAGTCCGCCGGACGCTGCCGGCCGCAGTAACGAAGTAATAGTAGACGGTTCGCTGGCTGCGCGGCAAATCTGGGTTGCCGGTGGCGTCGAATCGTAAACCAGACAGAATAAAGCCGGTATTGCGCCGCGGATCACGTTCATGGGGGCTCCCCGGGTTGATTCGGGCGATGCGACTGACCCTGGATGGCGCGCAAGATGCCGTCGAACTCCGGCAGTTTCATCCGGTCAGAGGCTAGACAGGCAGATCAATATTTGGATAGGATGGCGACGAATTGCTTTTAGAATCAATCGTTAGGGGAGATAAGGCCGATGATCGTGACAGACTCAGCACGCTGTGTCCTGAAGGCTCTCTCCCGGCTTCTAGACGTTCTAGGAGAGTGGACCAAGGTTAGCAGTTGACAACGGGGAGGGTTATCCGTATCATTTTCTGGGTTATTCAGTAAGCGTTTTCTCAGCTTCGAAATTTCAACCGAAGGGCCAGTCCGCAATGACGAAAATACGCTTCTCCGTGAGCCTCAAAGCGCTTGCGCTTTTCCTTCTCGCTTCGTCTCTCCTTGCCATCAACGGTTTCGGCCAAGCCACCACCGGCTCGATATCGGCCCGCGTTGTTGATCCGCTCGACAATGTCGTTCAGGGAGCACGGATATCCATCCGCGATGTGGACAAAGGCATTGTCACAACGGCGACGACGAATGGCTTAGGCGAATTCACCGAAACGGCGTTGCCGCCGGGGCACTACACCCTCACCGTCGAATCTACTGGCTTTACTTCCGCGACGGTTCCGGCATTTGAGCTGAACATCGATCAGAAGGCGCGTTTCAATATTCAACTGAAGGTCGGTGCTGTTACGTCGAACATCATCGTCGCCGAGTCCGCCCCTGTTCTGCAGTTGCAAGGCGCTGAGACCGGCCAAGTGATCGGTAGCCGTGAGATCACGGATCTTCCGCTGGAGGGCCGCAAGTTCGCGAGCCTGATGAAGCTGGCGCCAGGCGTGGGGGACGGCGGCGGGGGCAACAATCTGAACCTTTCGGTCAATGGTCAGCGCGAATTCTCGAACTCGGTTCAGGTGAATGGCGTTGAAGTAACCGGCAACCGCAACAACGATACCAATGTCATTCCAAGCCCTGACGCGCTGCAGGAATTCAAGATGGTGACCTCGACCTACGCGCCGGAGTTCGGGCGAGCCTCGGGCGGATCGGTCTTGATCCAAACCAAGTCAGGTTCCAACAATTACCACGGCAGCACCTATTTCTTCTATCGCCCGACAGCCACTGCCGCAAACAATCCGTTTTCGGCGGCCGGGACTTCGCCAACGCTCCAGCAAAAGATATACGGCGTCACCATTGGCGGTCCCATCAAGAAAGACAAGGCATTCCTGTTCCTTGCCTACGAAGGCAACCGTCTGCAGAACTCCTACTCGTGGCTCGGCAACACCCCTCCCGTCAACCAAGTGAGCTTTGACAGCACCGGCAACGCCGATCTCTCGAAGTTGACTGACCCCTACTCCGGCAACCAGGTCCCGATCTTCGACCCTGTTTTCTTCAACTATAACTACTACTCTCAGCAGTTCACTGGAAACATCATTCCGGCGGCCAGGGTCAGCCCGGCGGGCAGAAAGATTCTGCAGAATCTGTTCCCGACGCCCGAGAACACCAGTTTCTTCACCAACTTTGCCATCCAGCAGTCCTACATTGACAACAACAATGTAGCCAATTTGCGCGCGGACTACACTTTCTCGCAAAACAACCGCGTCTACCTCACCTACGACGCCGAGCAGGGCGACACGGCTACCGGCGATCCCTACGCCGGACACATCCCCGTTCCCGGCGGCGGCAGCGGCGACAGCGGCGATCTGACCAGCTTTGAGAACAATGTGATCTCAGTAAAATACGACCATGTTTTCTCGTCTACACTGCTCAACGAAGTGGGCGGCAGCTACTTTCTGTCCACGGTATCGCAGAACAGTCCCCTCGCAGGCTCTAAGCTTGCAACCACCTGGGGCATCCAGAACGTCGTGATCCCGGGTTTCCCGTCTACGGAAAACATTCCTCAGATTCAGTTTCAGAGCGGACCGACTGTCGGAGGATCCACATACAAGCCCCTCACCTTCCGCGACAAGAACATCAGCATCGTCGAAGGGTTGACCTGGACGCACAGCCGGCACAACGCGAAGTTTGGCTATGAGTACCGGCATCTCAACTCGCATCCGAATTTCTCGTTGTTCCCGGTGCCTTATGAGTACATCGGCGGCGCGGGAGAAGCGCTCACCAGCGATCCGACCTACTCGTTCTACGATTCAAGTTCCTACTATTACAACGGCGGCAGCGAGATAGCCGACCTGCTCCTTGGATTGCCTTACGTCGTCGATCAGGGCCTGCAACTCACCACCGCAAGTACGTTAGCGAATGAGCATACCGCTTACGTGCAAGACTATTGGCAGGTCACACCGCGGCTGAACCTCACCTTTGGAGTCCGTTATGAATTCCAGCAGCCATATGTAGAGGCGAACAACAATGAAGCGAATTTCAGCACAACAACCTTGTTGATTGATCTCGCAGGCCGTGGAGGGAATTCGCAATCGCTGGTCAACTCAAACAAGGCCGACTTCATGCCTAGAGTTGGCTTCAGCTATCAACTGAAGCCAGCCTGGGTGATTCACGGCGGCTTTGGCATGTTCTACTCGCCTGAGAACGATGCCCGCGAGGACATTCTAACCAAGAACTACCCGTTCTTTACCCAGCAGCAGTTCGTCAACTACTTCGATAGTGATTGTTACTGTTTCGATCTCCCCTACAACCTCGACGCAGGCGTAGCTCGCTCCACATCGATCGCGATTCCCAGCGGCGCATCCACAATCAATATGGCTAATGTTCCGGGCGGCAATACGCAAACCGTGTATTCCGAGCCCGCAGACTTTCCCACCGCATACTCGCGTAACTACAACCTGACCTTGGAGAAACAGTTGGGCAATGCCACTTCAGTTGAGGTCGGCTATGTTGGTGCGAACACGCGGAATCTGTCCGACTCGGTGGGCAACTACAACGTCAACAACCACCTATCCGCGAATATCGGCAAGGTGCAGACCCTGCTGCCGACAGGCCTGAGCAACTACGATTCGCTCCAGGCGAAGATCAACCGCAGCTTCACCCATGGGTACAGCCTTCTGGCTTCGTATACCTACGCTCATGGGCGGGATAACGGGCCTGCCCCGTTCGACCTGGGAAAGGGCGGAAACTATCCGCAAAACCCGTTCAACCTGGGAGCCGAGTATGCGAACTCAGACACCGACCTGCGCCATCATTTTGTAGCCAGCCAGATCATCGAGCTACCATTTGGGCACGGAAAGCGCTTCCTTTCTGAGGCGAGTGGTTTGGCGCAGTCGTTCATTGGTGGCTGGCAGTTGAATAGCATCACCACGCTGCAAACCGGCAAGCCGTTCAACGTGGTCAGCAATGGCACCAACCCGAATTATCCAGGATTGCGGCCGAATCTCGTCAGCAGCATCTCCGTGGTGCCCCAGTCAACCGCCGAGTGGTTCAACACCAAGGCTTTCGTAGTTCCCGCAGGGCAGGCCGCGTCAACAGGCGCGGGAAAGACACTCATCGTTGGCAACGCCCCCCGCAACCCGCTCTTTGGTCCCGGCTACACCAATGAGGATCTGTCGCTCTTCAAGGTTTTCACCCTGCCGCGGGCGATGAAGTTCCAGATCCGAATTGAGTCTTTCAACATGCTCAATACGGCCCATTACGACAACCCCATCGGCAATATGGCCGCCGGCAAGCAATTCGGGGAGATTACCGGCGGATATTCGCCACGCGTGATGCAGTTCGCCGGACGTCTCACATTCTAGGGCAGCATCGATGACCAAGCACCTATATGCTCCTGAAGCGGCGCTGCCCACAATGCAGCGCCGCTCGTTTCTGGCATGGGCAGCCGCAGCCACAGCCGTCTGCTGTTGCCCGGCCCTCAATGCGCAGGCTGCCGCTTCGCAGCCGAATCGCAAAGAGCTTTGCGCGCTCCTGCGCGAGTTGCTCGTTTCCGACTCGCCGGAGCTTTACGATTTTGCCACCAGGGTTTACGAGAGTTGTGTGTTAGGCAAGGTTCGCGCGGCAGATCCTCCGCTTGCGCACGCATGGATTGTGCCGGGCGGCGGCTATTACGCGCAGTGGCTTTGGGATACGATGTTTGTCGTCGACCTGCTCTCACTCCTGCCTGGGCAGAAGGAGTTGATCCGCGGAGTCTTCCAGAATTACTGGGAGTTTCAACAGCGATGGAACGCCGCAACGCCGCAATTTATGCACGGCATGGTGGCTAACTTCATGGCGCCCTTCGACGCGCCGGGCTCGCGCGACGGCAAGGAGTGGCGCAACTTCCCCGCATACTCGCAGGCGCCGCTCCTGGCCTGGGGCATGGAGCGTGTCTACCTTCGCAACCAGGACAAAGAACTGCTGCTTGCCGGTCTTACTCCCCTGGAGAGTTTCCACGAGTGGTACTGGCGTGAGCGCGACATCAGGGATCAAGGGCTCATCGGCGTTGGAGCCTATAGTGGCGATCCGCAGCATGCTCGCTATGAGACTTATGACCGCGAGGTCGACCTTGATACCTTGAAGATGATTTCACATCCTGGCCGCTCCGCCGGCGCGGAAAACCACGCGTGGTACGGAGACATTGCCATCCCAGCCAACACTGCGTATCTGCTGCTCGCTGAGCAGTCCCTCGCAAGGATGGCGAGCCTTCTGGGCGATCATGCCATGGTCGCTCGCCGGCGCGCTCGCTATGACCGCGGCGCCACGGCGATGCGCCAGCATATGTGGGATGAGCGTGCCGGATGCTTTCTGGCCGTTCGAACAGGGAACCTGGAGAGAATCACTACGGCAACAGTGGGCGGATTTATGCCGCTGATGGCACGCGTGCCGACCAGGATGCAGGCCGCGCGGATGGCGGCGATGCTCGCTACTCCGGCATGGGCGACTCCCTTGCCGATTCCGACTGTGGCGCGCACAGACGCGCAGTTTGCGCCGGGAGAATTCTGGCGCGGCGACGTTTGGCCGGCGCCGAACTACCAGGTCGCCAGCGGGCTGGCCACATACGGATACCACGCCGCCGCAGCGGCCATCGCGGACGCAACTCTGACGAATGCTCTAAAAGTTGGTATCTCTGAACGTTACGACTCACTGAGCGGTGCGCCGCTGGGAGTAACCGGCTTGGGCATGTCGGCTTGCACGCTTACCATGGCCCTGGATGGACTGACCAGCGGTGCTTTCAACATGCGTCTCCGCAATCGACGCATCCAACCGGCATGATGACGTTAAGGACCAGACAAGACTAAGCCCTATTGCCCTCGCTGTGGCATCCTGGTCCTGGGGAACGCCCCCAGCTATCCTGGAGTTTTTTCTTCAATGCTGCTGGATAAAATGGCATTCAAACCTGGCAGGTCCGCGTGGCAGGGAGACAGCCGTCCAGTCAGTGTTTACCAGCTCACCACGGTTACTGCAAATGGTTCCAGGCTGATCGAGCCATTTGTGGTCTTGACGTTGCGGGCAGGGCCATCTCCGGTTTCCTCATCCACAGTCATCGCACTTGCCTTGTCGACATCAGGCAGCGCAATCTCGATGGTGTGATCTCGCTTGTTGACCAACAGCAGCTTGTGGCCGGAAGGCGTGATGAATGCCTGAGCCGCCACGTCTTCGGCATGGGCGCCACCGAGTGCCGTCTCCACAAGAGTGTCGCCAGGGTGGAAGGCGTCCTTGATCAGCTTCAACACCCAGAAGCGGGCGTTGGGCATATTATTGGTCCAGTTCATCATGCTCACGCTCGGAAACTGTGTGGGATAGCCCACTAGTTGTGACTCACCGATGATATCTATCTGTAAACGCGAGAGTTCGATATAGAGATATGCATAGAGCGATCCGGCAAGATTCCAGTACGCAGGTGGAATGGGATGCTTTACCTGGCCGGGTTCTCCGGGGCCTGGATCGTTCGCGCAGATCACGCCCAACTCGTCGGCATCGGTCTTGGTATTTGCGGAGAGATGCTTGCGGATACTCTCAATATAACGAACTGCGGTAAGGAATCCATCGGCCTGATCGAAATAAGTATATTGCCAGTCTTCGATGGTCTGCTGGCGAGTGGGAACGGCATAGAAGTGGTAAGAAATGTAGTCGATTGGAATGCCCGGCTTATGATTAGCGGGATCTAGGAAGTATTCAAAGTAGTGCGGATTACGGGCAGGCATTGCCAGAGCCATTCCCATGAATTTGGTCTCGGGACTAACCCGGCGAACGCCTTCAACGATGGCATCATAGCGTTGGGTGTATTGCTCGGGAGTGGTTGCATGTTCAAACTCCGGTTCGTTCAGCACTTCCCAGACGGGAAATTTGTAGTGGTAGCCGGACTGATGACGGACGCCGTTCTCATCAGTAAAGCCTCCGTTGACATACCAGCCGACAAGGCGACTGTAGTAGTCGCCCAATTCCTTCCCGGAGGAATCGCGTAATTCGGTTCCCTGTGTGTAATCCCATGTGACTTGGTTGGGCTCGGCAGGGTAGGGAACGGGTTTATCCGTCTTGAAGATCCAGGCCGGTATGGTGCTGAAGTTCATCACCGTAGGATGGCCTTCCGTGGCAGCAAGAAAATCTTTGGTCATGGGATCAATCAGGCTGAAGTCCCAGGAGGTGTGCTGGGGCGTAGGAGGCTCCAGCTCAGCAACGGCCAGCTTGGGATAAGGCAGCCACGGCACATAGCGCACATAGTCGGCGCCCAAGTCTTTCACAGCCTTATAGGAGGGCGCACTCAGCGCTCCGCCCGGGCGCAAGGGTGGATTCACTACCACCTGAAGCATAGGAACCGACCTTGAGACCACCATAGTCTTGCCCCAGTTGATGGTCAGTTGGGAGGTCTGCTGGGAGTGCAGCAAAGAAGCAGTCACGACGCAGGCCGAACCAACGATGAGCAGCCTGGTAAAACTCCATACACGCCGCCCTTGTTGATGCAGGCCCATCATGCTCTCCCCCATGTTTCGATCATGCTGCGCATCGAGGTCCATACAACCGTAGGCGCCTCCGATTATCACTGCAACGCTGGTGTCGTTGATGGAGTAATGCCGGCGCCAGTGCGACACCCAGGCGGGTCACCTTGGAAGGTCATCGAATCACAGTTGATTTGCCGCGCGCCCGGGACGCCGCTCTCTTGCCTTTCCGGAGATCGAGCATGGTGCCTCTGGGAAATCCGGTAGATTCGCGCACCACCAGCTGAGTTTCGATGGGATAGTTGCGCTTTGGCGCAGGCGTCCCTTCCACGTGCGCTTTCAGCGCCATAACCGCCGCCTGAGCCAACTCGAAGCAGGACATCTGGATGGTGGTCAAGGGGGGGATCGTCATCTGCGTGATATGAATATTGTCAAAGCCGATGACGGAGAGGTCGTCAGGCACGCGTAGCCCGACGCGATATGCCTCATGCAGCACTCCGATGGCCGTCACGTCGTTCGAGCACATTACCGCCGTGGGCAGTTTGGCGCCCGTCAACAGTTTCTCCGCCGCGGCCATGCCCCCTTCCATGGTGTGGTCGCCTTCTACGATCCGGCTTGCATCCACCGCGATGCCACACTCCTGCAAGGCGCGACTAAACGCCTCCAGGCGCGAATGCGCCGAATGTAGCCGGAGCGGCCCGGTCACGAACGCTATATCCCGGTGCCCCAGCGCGGCCAGGTGCTGCACGCCCTGCCGGATTCCGTGATAGTAGTCTACGCGCAGCAGGCTGATGCCCGGCCGCTCCGGCCCTATATCCACAAAGACCAGAGGCACCTTGCGGTCCGCCAACTGTTCCAGCAGTGGCTCCTCGATGCCGAAGGTCATTACTGCCACGCCTTCAGCTTTGCGTTCGACCATGCGGCGAATGCAGCGCTTCATCCGCTCTGGGTCGTAGTTGGTCGAGCCTATCAGGATTTCATATCCTTGCTCGACGGCTACATCCTCAAATCCTTGAATCAACTCGGGAAAGAACGGGTTGGTAATCTCGGAGACGATGAGTCCGAGAAGGCGGCTGCGTCCTGAGACCAGGGCGCGTGCCTGGGTATTGGGAAAATAATCAAGTTCTTTGACCACTTTCCAAACCCGACTGGCCATTTTTGGATTTACGGTAGGGATGTGATTGATGGTGCGCGAGACCGTGGCGATGGAAACATTGGCGAGGCGCGCGACCGTATGAATATCCATGTGGGGTGGATTTCGTGTAGAGCGGCGCTTGGCTTTAGGGTTGAGATCGGTCATGGGGCGCATCGAAGAATGCGTTTACAGAATACGCCAGACACAGAGAACTTGACAGACGGAGGGAACAAAAATTATCTTCATGATTCCGGTCCGAGTAAAGGTTTACCGGAACCGCCTGACGATTGAGCAGCCCCACGTGTTTGGCCGGGCGGCGATCAAGTCTTCGCATCAGGGAGGAGCTTCATGCAACTGTTGCGTTTGCAAACCGAAGTTCTTGAAGCCAATCTTGAGATCGTCCGCCGCGGGCTGGTGCTGTACACCTTTGGCAATGCCAGCGGCATCGATCGGGAAACCGGGCTGGTGGCGATCAAACCCAGCGGCGTCCCCTACGAACAGATGACCCCTGCGGATATGGTCATCTGCGATCTAAGCGGAAAAATCATCGAAGGCCGGCTGAAACCGTCTTCCGATCTCGACACTCATCTGGAGCTTTACCGGGCATTCCCCGCAATCGGCGGCGTGGTTCACACACATTCCGAATTTGCCACGGCATGGGCGCAAGCCGGCCGCAGCATTCCCGCCTTTGGCACCACCCATGCCGACTCCTTTTATGGTCCTGTACCGGCCACTCAAGAGTTGAGCGATGAAGAGATTCAAGGCGACTACGTGCTGAATACCGGCAAGGCCATTGTGCGCTGCTTCAGCGGGCTTGACCCAATGGCCATGCCGGCCGTGCTGGTTGCCGGACACGCGCCGTTCTGCTGGGGCAAGACCCCGATGGATGCCGCGCACATCGCCGTCATCCTGGAGACTGTGGCGCGCATGGCCTTTTATACGGTGCGTCTATCTCCCGAGGGCACAGGCGTTTCCCAGGCACTGCTGAATCGGCATTACTTCCGCAAACACGGCGCGGATGCAACCTATGGACAGAAATAGAGATTTGCGCTTGAATGGCAAGCGGGCTGGCAGCCGCATGCCATTGGCAATGAAAGAGTCGCCGAAGGGCGGAAGTCGAGGTTTGAATCCGTGATTGTGAACTGTTTGAACCACCTTGGATTGCCGGTATCGCCGGCCCTTCTGGCTTTCAGCGCCGCACCTTTGGCGCATCTGAGGCCGCTCGACATCGCTGTCATCGCCATCTACTTCGGCATGGTGATCTGGATCGGTTTCTACCTCAAAGGCAGGTCGAACACCAGCGAAGAGTTCTTCATGGCTGGGCGTGAGATGACCGCCTGGATCGCGGGTTTGAGCTTCGTCTCGGCCAACCTCGGCTCGCTTGAGCTGATGGGCTGGGCCGGCTCGGCATACCAGTACGGCATACTGGCCACCCACTGGTACTGGATCGGCGCCATCCCCGCCATGCTCTTCCTCGGCCTGGTGATGATGCCTTTCTACTACGTTTCGAAGACGCATTCGGTTCCCGGTTACCTGAATCTGCGCTTCGGCGGGGCCAGCCGCAGCTTGGCCGCCATCTCCTTTGCAGCCGAGATGGTGCTGATGAGCGGCGTGAATATGTTCGCCATGGCCGTGGTGATGAAGGTTGTGCTGGGCTGGGATATTACCTTCAGCATCCTGGTCAGTTCGGTCGCGGTGGCGATTTACGTCGGCCTGGGCGGGTTGCGCTCGGCAATCTTTAACGAGGTTTTGCAGTTCGTGCTCATCTGGGGTGGCGCGCTGTTGGTGCCGATTTTGGGCTTGATTCAAGCCGGCGGAGTTGGCGGGCTGAAGACCAGGATCATCGCCAATATGCACACCGACAGCTACTTCCATCTGTGGCGCGACACCGGGCACTTTGCATCGAATCCGATGGGCGTTCACTGGACGGGCATTGTGCTGGGTCTGGGCTTCGTCATCAGCTTCGGCTACTGGACCACGGACTTCCTGGTGGTGCAGCGCGTACTGGCGGCCCACAATCTGCGCGCGGCGCGGATGGCCCCAATCATCGGGTCGTTTTTCAAGATGGCGGTTCCATTCATCGTCATCCTGCCCGGCCTGCTGGGCCTCGTGCTGTTGCAGAATCCAGATGGCAGCCGCCGCCAGTTGGTCGGCGAGGATGTGGTTAAATCCTGCACTGTGAACGCCTCCGGGGATCATATTTCAGATCCCGGCGGCTGCGCTACGGCGATGGCGGTGAAGTCCACACTTCCTGCGGCCTACCAGCAAAGCGTCCTGAGCGCGGCTCCGGGCTCGGAGCTGCACAGTTACAACGAAGCGCTGCCGCTGATGATGGTCCGCTATTGCGGGCCGGGCCTGCTGGGCTTGGGCATTACCGCGCTGATTGCCGGCTTCATGAGCGGCATGGCTGGCAACGTGAGCGCCTTCTCGACGGTGTGGACCTACGATATCTACAAGCCGCTCATCAAGAAGAGCGGGACGGACGCCCACTATGTGCTGGTGGGGCGGCTGTCGATTCTGATAGGCGTCGCGGTCTCCATCGGAGCGGCGTACCTTGTGATGCACGCGCACGGCATCATGGACTACGTGCAGGCGCTATTCAGTTTCTTTATCGCGCCTCTCCTGGGTGCCATTCTGATGGGCATGTTCTGGAAGCGGGCTACCGCGCCGGCCGGCTTCCTGGGCCTGCTGGCCGGCATCGTCACCTCAGTCAGTTTGTTTGTGTGGGTCAAGTTCAATCCAGCCGAGCTGGCTTCGGTAGCACTTTCGCCGGATGCCAAGCCAATGGCCGAGAATCTTTATCGCGCTCTGTGGGCGTTTCTCACGTGCGTCCTTGTGATCTTCGTGGTCAGCCTGTTCACCAAACCCAAGCCCGTCGAGGAGCTGAACGGCCTGGTCTATGGAGCGACCATTCTGCCCAAGGAAGATCCGGTTCCGTTTTACAAAAACGTGTGGGTTTGGGCAGTTCTGGCGATTCTCATTTTTGCCGTACTCAACATTTTGTTTTGGTAGCGAGTCTTTCGTTCTCTCAACGAGAGAGAAAAGGAAAGGGTTGAAGATATGCACAGTTCCGGAATCCCCATCTGGTTTTTCATCGGAGTGCTTTTGCTGGTCTATGGGACGATGATCCTCGGCTACGGCGTTATTGAGTTGGCTACGGGTTGCTATCCGCCAGCGGTTGAGTTGACCAATTTGCACACGCCAATCTGGTGGGGTGGTCTGCTGGCGGCTCTGGGAATGTTTTACGTCATCAAGTTCCGTCCGGCCCGCGCCAAGTAAGCGCGGCAGCAAGTTCCGGAGTTTGGTTGAAGAAGAGCGCATCAGGCCGTCCTGGTGCCAGGCGCAGTTCAAAAACGATTCCCGTTGCTGGAGTTCCGGATGCAGGACGGCATCTCGGGTCCAGGCAAGACACGCAAGCCGCGCAAGCGGCAGAGATTGAAGGAGCAGGAGATATGACAACGCAACGCACGATGACGTTTGGCGTGATAGTCGGTAGCCGCGGTTTTTTCCCAGGCCATTTGGCCAAGACCGGCCGCGAAGAGATCATGAAGATCCTGGAGGCCGCGGGAGCACGAGCCGTGGTGTTGAGCCCGGAAGAGTCCAAGCATGGCGCGGTGGAAACTTATGCCGAGTCCGAGCGGTGCGCCGGGTTATTCAAGAAACATGCCGAAGAGATTGACGGCATCATCATTACATTGCCCAACTTCGGCGAGGAGCGTGGCATTGTGGACGCCATCCGCCTCTCCGGGCTCAAGGTCCCGGTGCTGGTGCAAGCCACGCCTGACCGCTCCGATGACATGACCATCGCCGTCCGTCGCGACAGCTTCTGCGGAAAGATGAGCTGCTGCAATAACCTGATGCAGTACGGCATCCCCTATTCGCTGACCACGCTGCACACCGAGAGCCTTGGCTCGCCGGAGTTCAAGGCCGATCTGGAGTGGTTCTCCGCGGTCTGCCGCATCGTCAAGGGCCTCAAGAATCTGCGCATCGGCTCCATCGGCGCGCGTCCGGCGGCCTTCAACACGGTTCGCTATTCCGAGCGCATCCTTGAGACTGCGGGCATCTCCATTGAGCCGGTTGATCTTTCTGAAATTTTGGGCCGCATCAACCGCATGAAGGACACCGACGACGCGGCGCAAGCCAAACTGGCAGCGATCAAGAATTACGTCAGCACCTCCGGCATTTCCGCCGAAGCGCTGCTCAAGATGGCCAAGCTGGGAGCGGTTATCGACGCATGGATGAAGCAGACCAACGTGACCATCAGCGCCGTGCAGTGCTGGAATGCGCTCGAGGAGTTTTTCGGCGTGG
>CAYQSI010000056.1:0-22272 GCA_964420185.1 uncultured Occallatibacter sp.
CCATTTTGCCTGTGAATATCAAGTGCTTCGTCGAGTTCTCACGCAGACACTGAAGCCCCTTTGATTTTGCAGCACTTACGGCACGACTGAAGTCGTGCCCTGATACAAGACCGCTTTATGAAATACGTTCTACGAGCTTTTCCGCGTCCTGCGAAGTCGTGCCCTGATACAAGACCGGAGTTTTTCTAACAACTACCTGGGCGATCCGGGCGAACTATTTCCCCTATTTACCGTGAAACTGTGAAGCTGTGAACTTCGCGGTCTTCTCGCCGCAGGCTGTCTGCCCCGGCGGGTGTTTGGCCGGATGCGGCTGGGTGTGGTCTTCTAGATCTCAGACCGGATGAAGAAGTTTCATTGGGTTTGTGGTTTCCCACATCTCAAAATCGAGATGTGGGGCACCCCGGCCATTCTCTCTCGTTCACCTTGTGTGGAATTGAAAATGAATAAATCAGGGTTCGTGGTATCCCACCCATTCCGCAAAAAAACGCGGAATGGATGGGGCACCCAGCTTATTGGTTTGTTTAAGAGTGGGCCACCTGCCGGGATGGATGGGGCACCCAGCTTATTGGTTAGTTTAAGGGTGGGACACCTGCGAACCGGTAGTTCGGCTCCTCCTCCCCGGTCCCCAAAGGCGAGGGACCGGGGGCACCCTCAACTTGATAAAACGATGTATGAGACTAGGGCCACCTGCCGGGTGGTTGGCCGGATGCGGCTGGGTGTGGTCTTCTAGAGACACCTGATCATGCTTAAAAAGCTCGAAAGCTACTTTGAATTCACGCGCCTGGGAACCAACTGGCGCACCGAAATACTGGCCGGCGTCACCACTTTCCTGACGATGGCCTACATCGTGCTGGTCAATCCGGCCATCCTGGCCGCCGCCGGAATGCCGCTGGCCGCCGTCACCGCGGCTACCTGCCTCTCGGCCGGATTCGCCTCCATCCTCATGGGCGTCGTCGCGCGCTATCCGATTGCGCTGGCTCCCGGCATGGGCCTGAACGCCTACTTCGCCTACGCCGTCTGCATCAAGATGCACGTGCCCTGGCAGACAGCTCTGGGCGCGGTCTTCCTCTCCGGCGTCATTTTTCTGGTGCTCACGGCCGGGGGCATCCGGCAGATGATTCTGCGCGCCATTCCTCACGAGCTTTACGCCGCCGTGGCCAGCGGCATCGGCCTCTTCATCGCCCTGATCGGCTTTCGCAGCGCGGGCCTGGTGGTGAGCGACGCGAATACCCTGGTCGGCCTGGGCAACATCCGCAACCCCACCGCGTGGCTGGCCCTTCTTGGTCTGCTTCTCATGGTGATTCTGGAAGTGCGGAAGATGCGCGGCTCCATACTGATTGGCGTGCTCTCAATCACCGGCCTGGCTTGGGCGCTGGGCCTGACGCACTGGGTGCCCGCCGCCGGAGGCCTTCACTCGCTGGCCGCTACCGCCTTCCAACTCGACATTCGCGGCGCGCTGAACAAAGGCCTGCTGGAGATTGTCTTCGTCTTCTTTTTTGTGGACCTCTTCGACAACCTCGGCACACTGGTCGCCGTCACGAAGCGGGCAGGGCTGATCGAGGCCGACCACACGATTCCGCGGCTGAATCGCATCCTCTTCACCGACGCCACGGCCACCATTTTCGGCTCGCTGACCGGAACCTCGACCGTGACGAGTTATGTGGAGTCCACCGCAGGCGTGGCGGCAGGAGGCCGCTCGGGCGTCACCGCCATCGTGACCGGAGTGCTCTTTCTGGCCGCCATCGGCGCGGCTCCGTTTGTGGGCATCGTGCCTTCAGCCGCCACCGCCCCGGCGCTCATCCTGGTGGGCTCCATGATGCTCTCCACCATCAGCGAGATTCACTGGAAAGATCCGCTGGTCGCGGTTCCCGCGTTTCTCACCCTGGTGCTGATCCCCTTTACCTATTCGATTGCCAACGGGCTGGGCTTCGGCGTCATCGCCTGGGCCGCGCTCCACCTGACCACCGGCAGACTCCGCAAGCAGGATTGGCTGCTCTATGTCTTGGCCGCACTGTTTCTGATCCGCTTTATCTACCTGGGAGCAAGCTAAGGGCGATCTCATCGATGCCATTCAGTCCGCGCAAAGCATCCCTCGGGGGTTAAAACCCCTGGTTTCATTGGACATTTAGCGGCACGGCTAAAGCCGTGCCCTTTCAAAACCGATTTATGGGATAGCTTCCAGGGTCTGCTATCATCGGCTCAAAAGCCGGAAGGAAAACCTCATGCGCTGGTATCACTACATTGCATACTTCTTCGGGGGCGCGTTTCTCGCCAACAGCCTGCCCCATTTGATCAATGGAGTATCGGGAAGCGCCTTCCAGAGCCCATTTGCGTCCCCTCCCGGCGTAGGGTTGTCCTCCGCGACGGTGAATGCCCTCTGGGGGTTCTTCAACCTTGCCATCGGCTACCTGCTCGTCTGCCGCATCGGCAGCTTCAATCTGCGCAAGACACAACATGTGCTCGTCCTCGGAGCGGGCATCCTGCTCATGTCGCTGATGCTGGCGCGCACATTCGGACGCTTTCACGGCGGGATGTAAGCCGGCTTTTTTGTGAAGGTCCGCGCTGATCCAGCATCCCGGCGGCGGTATACTCGTTGCCAGCACGAGCCAGGGACTTACCCATGCCTTCTTTAGAGCAATTTTTGGAAAACGCGACGACGCTGACCATTCTTCTGGCGTTTGTCGGCTATCTGGCCACGTCCTGGAGCGCCAGAATGCTGGCCCGCCGCAAGGACAAGCTGGAGTTGGTGAACCGGCGCCTGAACGAGTTTTACGGCCCGCTCTACGTCGCCTCACAGGCGGGCAACATCGCATACCGGTCGCTGCTCAAAAAGCAAGGCAAGACGCAGAGTTTTCCGATTCTCGACGGCGAGATGAAGGAGTGGATGCTGTGGATGACGACCATCTTCATGCCCCTCAACGACATTCGCGAGAACATCATCATCGAGAAGGCCAACCTCATTATCGAAGAGCAGATGCCCCAGTGCCTGCTCGACTTTGTGACGCATGTGGTGGGCTACAAGGCGGTGCTGGCCAAGTGGGCAGCGGGCGACTACGCCGAGCGCCGCTCGACCATCGGCTGGCCGCCGGAGTTCGACGTCTATGTCGCGCGCTCCTATGCGGCCCTCAAAGCCGAACAGACCCACCTGCTGCATAGCTCCACCTGGCGGCTTTACCACCGGCTGGTCCACGGCAAGTGAAATTGAGTCAGTGATCAGTGGCCAGCATTCAAACTGACCACTGTTCGCTGTCGTCAGTAGCGGTAATTCTCAGCTTTGTAAGGTCCCTCGACCGGCACGCCGATATAGTCGGCCTGCCTGGCGGAGAGCGTGGTCAGCTTTACGCCGATCTTCTCCAGATGCAGCCGCGCTACCTCTTCATCCAGCCTCTTGGGCAGCACATAAACGCCGACCTTGTAACTCTCCCGCTTCTCCCACAAGTCCAACTGCGCCAGCGTCTGGTTGGCGAAGCTGTTGCTCATCACGAAGCTGGGGTGTCCGGTGGCGCAGCCCAGGTTCACCAGCCGCCCCTCAGCCAGTACGAAGATGCCGTGCCCGTCCGGGAAGGTGTAAAAGTCCACCTGCGGCTTGATGTTGAGTTTGCTGACGCCCGGCTCGGCATTCAGCCGGTCCATTTGGATTTCGTTGTCGAAGTGGCCGATGTTGCAGACGATGGCCTGATCCTTCATCCGCTTCATGTGCTCGAGGGTGATGATGTCCACGTTGCCCGTGCAGGTGACGTAGATGTCGCCGCGGCCCAGCGTCGCTTCAACGGTGGTCACCTCGAAGCCCTCCATCGCCGCCTGCAGCGCATTGATGGGATCGACCTCCGTGACAATGACCCGCGCGCCCATGCCTCGCAGCGAGTGTGAACAGCCCTTGCCCACATCGCCGTAGCCGCAGATGACTGCGACTTTGCCGGCAACCATCACGTCCGTGGCGCGCTTGATGCCGTCGGCCAGCGATTCGCGGCAGCCGTAGAGGTTGTCAAATTTGGATTTCGTCACCGAATCGTTTACGTTGATGGCCGGCACCAGCAGCGTGCCCTGCTCCATCATCTTGTAGAGCCGGTGCACGCCTGTCGTGGTCTCTTCCGAGACGCCGCGCCACTCCTTGACCACCTTGTGCCAGTGCTGCGGGTCTTCGGCATAAACCTTCTTCAGCAGATCCTTGATGACCTTCTCTTCGTGGTTCTCCGCGGCCCCATTGACCCACGTGTCGCCCGCTTCCAGCTCATAGCCCTTGTGGATCAGCAGGGTTGCGTCGCCGCCGTCGTCCACCACCAGCTGCGGCCCTTTGCCGCCTTTGTGGCTGAGCGCTTTATAGGTGCATTCCCAGTAATCCTCCAGCGACTCGCCCTTCCAGGCGAAGACCGGAACCCCGCTGGCAGCGATGGCCGCGGCGGCGTGATCCTGCGTGGAGAAGATGTTGCAGCTTGCCCAGCGCACTTCAGCGCCCAGGCTGACCAGCGTCTCAATCAGCACTGCCGTCTGAATGGTCATGTGCAGCGAGCCGGTGATGCGCACGCCGGCCAACGGCTTGGCCGCCGCATACTTGTTGCGAATCGACACCAATCCCGGCATCTCCTGCTCGGCGATGATGATTTCCTTGCGGCCCCAGTCAGCCAGCTTGAGGTCGGCGATTTTGTAGTCCGTTGCTGCAATTTCGTGTGTTGACGTTGCCATAATGGGTGATTGCTCCTGACCCCTTGAGAATATCATCCGTGGGATTCGGAGCAGACGGGCGATCAGCCCCGGTCAGCGCTTCACGCCCTCGGCTTCCAGCAGTTGACGCTTGCGGTCGAGGCCCCAGCGATAGCCGGTGAGCGAGCCGCTGACGCCCACTACGCGATGGCAGGGGACGACAATCGCTACACGATTGGTGGCGCAGGCGCGGGCTACGGCGCGGGTGGCGTTGGGATTGCCCAGTTCCCGCGCCAACTGGCTGTAACTGCGCGTTTCGCCGCGCGGAATCTGGCGCAGCGCCTGCCAGACGCGAAGCTGAAAGGCGGTTCCGCGCAGGTCCAGAGGCACCTCCGGTGCGGCCACCTGCGGTGGGGCCAACTTTTTGGATGAGTTTATCTGGCCACTGACAGATTGCAATGCGGCTTCAACCATGATTGCCAGTGAGGTATCGAGCTTGAGTTTGGCCAATGGAAACTCCTCGCGCAGACTGGCCTCGGCCTCAGCCGACGTGGCCCCGAGCGCCAGCCAGCAAAGCCCGCGCGCTGTTGCTCCCACAATCACCCAACCAAAAGGAGAGAGGCCGGAAGCCCAGCCAATCTGCTCGCCGCGGCCTCCGGCGGCAAAGCGGGCGGGCGTCATGCCCAGTTGCGCGCCGTCGTAGCCACGGCTTGATGAACCGAATCCTGCGTTATAAATGGCGTTGGTCACGGTCTCTCCTTGCTTGAGCGCGGTGCGCAGTGAGCCCGCGCGCAGGGCCCGTTGGTACTGGAGCGGGCTTACGCCGAGCGATTGTTTGAAGATCCGCTGCACGGTGAAGGGGCTGAGGTGGACGAGCCGGCCCAGTTCGGCCAGCGGGACGGGACGGTCGTGGTTGGCTTCAATGTGTCCCCGCAACGTGTCCACATCGTTACGAATCTTGTCCACAGGCCCGCCCTCCACAGGAGGCTTGCAGCGCTTGCAGGGGCGAAAACCGGCGGCGCGCGCCTCTTCCGCGGTGCGAAAAAAGCGCACATTCGCCCGCAGCGGACGGCGGCTCGGGCAACCGGGCCGGCAATAGACGCCCGTGGTGGTGACCGCATAGAAAAAAGTGGCCGCCGGGTCGCGGCTGACGAGCTGCTGCCAAGCCGCCTCGGGGTCGATGGCCTGCGCTGAGCCGGTGTGCGCGAGATTGGGTCTGCTGTTCACGGAAACCATCGTCACCGATTGTAGGCCCGGCAGGCTACCCGCTTCTTGCGCGCAATTCGGATTTTTGGATGCAGTTACTCTCCACTCCGCGCCGCGCGTTGCTTCAACGCCGCCTCGGCCCGCAGCAAATCCGCCTCAGTGTCTACGCCGATGGTGTCGCCCGGAGCCTCGGCCACGTAAAGGACAATGCCGTTTTCCAGTAGCCGCAACTGCTCCAGCCGCTCGACCAGTTCCAGCGGCGAGGGCGGCAGCGCGGCGAACCGCTCCAGAGCGGCCTTGCGATAGGCATATATCCCCAGGTGCTTGCGGTAATCGCTGAAGCCAGCCCCATCGCGGTCAAACGGAATGGTCGCACGGGAAAAGTAGAGCGCGCGGCCATCGAGAGCCGTGACCACCTTGACGGCATTGGGGTCGGCGAACTCCTCTGGGGGGCAGCGGACAGCCAGTGTGGCCGCCTCGACCTCTGGCCGGCGAAAAAGCGCCAGCAGCGGCGAAAAAAACTCCGGTGTCAGCGTCGGCTCATCGCCCTGAATGTTGACATAGATGTCGGCGTCAATCTGGCGAGCCACTTCCCTCACCCGATCCGAGCCGCTGGGACAGGCCGCCGAAGTCATCACCACGGGAATGCCGCGCTGACGGCAGACGCCGGCCACTTCGTCCGAGTCGGTGGCCACAACGACCGGGTCCATCAGGCCGCTGGCCGTGGCGGCGCGCCAAACCCACTCGACCATGGGACGGCCGGCAATCATGCGCAGCACCTTGCGGCTGAGCCGCGTGGAACTGAGCCGGGCCGGAATGACTCCGGCAATTCGAAACGTGTTCATGCTGGCGAGTTTACACGAGCGAGGCGGCGGAGTTCATCCGCGGCACATGACTGGCCGCCAACGCATTGCCCATCAAGTTTGACCTCTCATCCAGCCGCCCGTATCATCAGAAGAGGGAGTTGTGCGCGAATTCTGTGTTCGCCCCCTCCCCGGCAGAGCCTTCGAAGCTCGCGCCTTATGCATATCCCTTCCGGCGGGGTAGCTCAGATGGTTAGAGCGACGGATTCATAACCCGTAGGTCGGCAGTTCGATCCTGCCTCCCGCCACCAATAAAATCAACAATATAGCCAACCTGGTGGACCGTGGCCCCAGAATCAGGAAGCCGTATCCAACGCAGGGCAATTGCATGAAGGAGGTTCAGCGCCGGTGAAGAGCTTCGACGCTACCCTCCGGGGCGCGCCGGGATGACGGGGATGCTTTCCCAGGCTTCCGCTGCGCTCCAGCCTGGGCTATTTTCACGTCTTCCCTCCGGGAAGGAGGACTTCACTTGTCCGGACCGGCGGCTGGCCGAACCATCTCCAGCAACAGATGTCATTCATGCAATTGCCCTGATATCCAACACCCCTGGATACTGACTCCTGAGTAGCGAGCCTTCGACCAGGGTTCACATTCTATCCGCGAAGTCAGTGAACGATCATCACCGGACAGTGAGCATACTTCAGGACGCGCTCCGAGTTCGAGATCAAGCGTCTTCTGCTTTCGCGTTCACAGAGGGGGCGCTGATTGGCGCCAGCCCTCTTGGAAATTCACAGGCTGTAGATTCCGAATGGCCTCTAGTGAATCAAGGCGTTCGGAGTCTATTCGTCAAGCTGCGCCGATGCGTCGTTGACATAGCCAATACAACATTTGTCGCAGTGCTAGAATTGCTGTGCAATGCTCGATGATGAGGCTTCCGCGACGAACAGGTCGTCGCCACCGGGATCGTCGTCTGGAAGTGTTCCGGAAAAGGCCGTCCGGCTGGAGTTGAGGCGGATTCTGGAGAGTCCTGAATTTCGTGCAAGCAAACGCTGCCAGGACTTTCTTGCCTTTGTAGTCGAGCAAACGCTGGCTGGCCTCCCGCTGAAAGAACGTACGGTCGGAGCGGGGGTATTTGGGCGCGATGCATCCTACAACACAAATGAAGATGGAATAGTCCGGATCAAGGCAGGAGAGGTCCGTAAACGGCTCGGGCTTTTTTATGCCGGTCCCGGCAGCCAGGACGAGGTTGAAATCGAGCTGCCGATTGGCAGCTATGTTCCGACATTTTCCCTGACACAAAGAAATGGTCACGGCGCGGATCCTCCTTCGTTGACGAAGAGCCCAATTGCGCAATCTGCGGGCATGAACCGGAGAGAACGCCTCTTCGGGGCGCTTCGTGTCCGTGGCATTGTGTGGAAGCTCGCGTGGACCCTCGGATTAGTGGCAGCGATTGCCGTCCTTGCAGTCGGCCTGTGGAGAGCCAACAGGCCACGCACCGTGCTCGATCAGTTCTGGGAGCCGGTTTTGCGCAGCAACGTTCCCATCATTGTGGCCACGTCGTATGCGCCGGTTTACTATCCCAGCAGCTACCTCGGCCCCCCGCGCACAGTCGATTCGCCACAAAAGAATGACTTCGTCTTGCTAACGGATCAGTATGTCGGCGGGGGTGATCTGCTTGCCGCAGCCCGATTCTCTGGAATGCTGAGCCGCATGGGTCATCCTTACACGATCCGGATCGGCAATGCGGTGACATTCGAGGACCTGCGCAGCGCTCCCGCCATTTTGATTGGCTATTCCAGCACTCACTGGGAAGATGTCACCAAAGGCTTCCGCTTTTTCATCGACCACAATCAAGACACCATCGAAGATAATGGGAAACCCACCGATTGGCACCCTCATCATCTAACCCCGGATTTTCATACAGACGAAGACTATGCGGTTCTCTCCCGCTCATTTGACTCCCAGACCCACACAATGATCGTTCTGGTCAGCGGCTTCACTCAGTACGGCACGGATGCGGCAGCGGAATTGATCACGAATCCGGTGCTGCTGGCGGAGGCGCTTCATGACGCCCCGGATGGATGGCAAAAAAAGAATCTGCAACTTGTGCTGCACATGAGGGTAATTGCCAATGCCCCGGCTTCTCCTCAGGTGATTGCCTCCCATTATTGGTAGTGCCTGTGTCTTGCCCAAATGAGCTGTAAGCGCGCATATTGTTAAAAATAATGTGCTTCTCCGAGGTGCTGCCTGTTTCCGTTCAACCGTTATGCGGACGGTTACACACGGTTACACGCCTTGACTTGCCGCATCGTAAGGATGGAGAGTCCCCCCAGAGCCCCCGCAGACGCAAAAAACGACGAAAGCGCGCGGCTTTTGCTTCTCTTTAAAGGAGGGAAAGTAAATGAAATTCAATCGACGCCGGCTTTGCCCACTGTCTCCAGGCAAGGGATTGAAATGCGTATGCGTCCTGGTCCTGCTCATTTTGCTGCCATCCTATCGAGCCTCCGCTCAAAGCAGGCAATCCGGAGAGATTCGCGGGACGGTCACGGACGTATCCGGCGCGGTTCTCGGAGGTGTGCAGGTTGCCATCACGAACGTACAAACTGGCGTGGTCCAGCAGCTCACAACGGATTCGACAGGAGTTTACGAAGCACCTTTTGTGCAGCCCGGCGAGTACTCCATCTCCTTTGAAAAAGAGGGGTTCAAGGCATACGTCCACAACGGAATCGTCTTGCATGTCGAAACCATCAAGGTCGATGCCACGCTGAAAGTAGGGTCGATCACTGAGAGCGTGACGGTCACAGCCCTCCAGCCCCTGGTACAGACTGAAAATGCCGAGCGGGGTCTAACGCTGTCGACACAGGTGGTCGAAGACGTTCCGAATGTCGGGCGCAGTTGGGACGAATTGCTGGGAACCCTCCCGGGCGTGAACGGCGGCGGCAGTGCAAGCGCTACCGGACAAGGCGTTGGCGTAAACGGCCAAACAGCCTATCAGTCCAACTGGCAAATCGACGGCGGAATTGCCATGCTCGGAGCCTCTCAGAACCCCGACATCCTGCAACCCCCGTTGGACACCATTGAAGAAGTCGATCTCAGCACGGCTAACTTCGGCGCCGAACGTGGCACCGGCTTGTCCGTCTTCAACGTAACTACCAAGAGCGGTACAAATAAGTTCCATGGAAAAGTATTCGAATACGTAGAGAACGACAAATTCGACGCCGAGAATTACTTTCAAGATCCTACCCAGACGAAACCGGCTCTTCGCTGGAACGAATTTGGCTTCACGCTCGGTGGTCCGATCAAGCGCAACAAAGCTTTCTTCTACGGCAGTTTTCAGGGTAACCCTACAAGCTCTCCAAGCAACACCTACTACTCTTACCCCAGCAAAGATATGCGTGGAGGTAATTTCTCGGCGCTGTGTCAAACCGGATTCGATACGAACGGCGTATGCATCCCCGCGCCGCCAGGATCGAGCCTCACCGCCGTTCAACTTTACGATCCCGCTACCACCGTCACGGACCCCGAGACCCAGATTTCAACTCGTCTGCCGTTTCAAAATAATCAGATTCCTATCGGCAGGCTTGATTCCGTAGCTAAGGCTATACAACAGTACTTCCCCACGCCCCAGACAACCGCGCTCTATAACAATTACAATGCCAGTTCCACCGTTCCGATCGGCACAAAATGGTTCACGGGGAAAGTGGACTACGACCTTTCCAGGGCGAACCGTTTGACAGGATCGTTTATGATGGTTCGTCAAAACACCACTTACTCCGATCCCATCTGCAGCATCGACTGCCTGACCACCCCGCAACACGATATACAAGCGGAAATTACCGATGTGTGGACGATCAGCGCACAGAAGGTGAACGAATTCCGGGTTTCACTGGCGCGCGAACATTTTATCGCCGACGATGCCAGCATGGGCAAAGGTTATCCGGCCAAGCTTAAACTGAACAATCCTGCCGGCGATCTCTTTCCCGATATCATGATCGGCGGTGTCTTCTACACCACGATAGGTGTTGACGCAGCATATTTTGGCGGTCCGGCAATCGATGCCGAAACTACGATCGTGCCTTCCAACAACTTCACTTGGGTAAAGGGTAATCATATCTTCAAATTCGGAGGCGAATTTGAGAGATGGCGAGTTAATACAGGCTGGCCGACGGCCAACGAGGGAAATTTTGATTTCGGCGGCGGTTACGCCAGTTTTACCGATAATCCGGTAGACCAACTTCTCGATAATCCGCCGTCCGAGGGAACGGGCTATGCGGATTTCTTCCTGGGATTGTCCGATAGTTGGTACATCGATCCGCAGCCGGTCATCGGGGCACGCAATTGGAGTGCGCAGAGCTTCGCGCAGGACGAATACAAAATCACCCCCAACCTCACTTTGACCCTGGGACTGCGCTACATCATTCAGAGCGGATGGAGTGAAACTCAGAACAGGATATCCGGATTCCAGCCGAACATCATGAACCCCGCCACGGACACGCCAGGCGCATTGTGGTTTGCCGGCCAGCTTGGACACAACGCGCCAACGGACACGATCTACGATTTCTTCGCTCCTCGATTTGGATTTGCCTGGGCGCCGCGACCTAACATGTCGATTCGCGGTGGATTCGGGATATACAACGTCATCGCAGGGTGGAACACTTACGCATCCGGTGGATTTGGACAGGGTTGGGCGCCCATTGGCAGTTTGACCACTACCGATGGACTTACGCCTGTTTTCAAGTTGTCCGACGGCCCGCCCGCGGCCATCTATCCCAGTTCTAAAACGCTCACTCCGGACATGCTGAACGGCCAGAGTGTTAATTATCCGTTGTTTCACAGTCCGCTCGGCTACTCCGAGGAATATCAGTTGAGCATCCAGCGCCAGTTCAAAGGCCTCGTTGCGGACGTTGGATATGTAGGGAACCGTGGAATCCATCTTGCGTATACACGGAATATCGACCAAGTACCGGCGAACGAGTTAGGGTCAGGGAATCAGCCATATCCCCAATATCTGGCCGTCCACGCCGCGTATTTCGACGGGATTTCCAACTACAATGCTCTCCAAACCAGCCTGAAAGCACAGTTATCCCACGGGCTGTTGCTAAATGCCAATTACACCTGGTCAAAGACCATGGACGAGATTACAAACTCCGGCTTCGTCGGCGGCGGCGGCGGCCACGCCGAACATGGCGGCGCTTTGCAGAACCAATACGATCCGCGATCCAACTATGCTCCTTCGACCACTGACTTCCGGCATTTCTTTAATGGAAGCTTCGTCTATGAGCTTCCTTTTGGAAAAGGCATGCGCTACCCAATCAAGAATGAGTGGTTGAACTCAGTTGCCGGCGGATGGGAGATTTCTTCTCTCTTCCAACTTCACTCGGGTATGGCTTTTACGCCCTATGTTGGTACGGCTAACAACTCCGGCGCTCTGGCTGGATCCTGGCGTCCGAACCGCCTCGCAAAAGGAACGGTGTCTAACCCAACAATCAATGAATGGTTCGACCCAAGCGCGTTTGAAGTGCCGGCAGCGAATACCTTCGGCAATTCCGGCAGAAACATCTTGTATGGCCCGCGCTGGAATAACGTGAACGGAGCATTGCTCAAGAATTTCGCGATCAAACGCCTTGGTGAAAAGTCAAAGCTGCAGTTCAAGGCGGAAGCCTCGAATTTATTCAATCACCCCAACTTCGGGCTTCCAGACGCGGCGATTGGGACAGGCAGCGCTGTCGGCACAATTTCCAGCTCCGCCGCGGCCCGCACCATGCAGTTTGGAGCTAGCTTGGCCTTCTAGCGGGCTTCTTCACAATGATCTTCCCATGGGCCCCCGCAGCTCTTCGCTGAGCCTGCGCGGGGCCCACCCTGAAGCCGGAAGGCAATACAGCAGTTATGCTTTCCATAACTCAGGTTGTGAACCGCAACTAACCGTAGGGTGCGCGATGAAACCTATATTGGCTCTATCTGTGTTGGTATGCTCATTTCTGGAGCATAGCTTTGCTCAGCAGTTTCCTCATCCACAGCCCGTGGCGCCGAACGATTTTGCCATTATGGCGTGGGACAACGCACCTTCCGACCCGGCGCTACTGCAAGAAATGAAAGATGCAGGAATGAATATCGCCGGGTTCTGCAAAGCAAAGGACGTTGAGCACATTCAGGCCGCCGGTCTCACATGCTTCCTGGAGGATTCGCGGCTGAGCAGCTACGACTGGGACAAACTGCCACCCGAGGACCAGTTGCGCAAGGACGCCTCGGAACTGGCGGGTAAGTTCGGCAGCAATCCTGCAGTGCTGGGATTCTTCCTTACCGATGAACCAAAGACGCCCCAGATGCCGGCAATCGGCCGCGTAATCACGTTACTGCGCGAGGCCATGCCCAACAAGCTCACCTATGTGAACCTATTCCCCTATCGCAACGGCAAAGTGGCATGGTACACAAACTATGAAGACTATGCCAAATTACTCGTCGATACCGCGCATCAACCTTTCCTAAGTTTCGATAACTATTCGTTGTCTTATGCGGGAATGGGAGACGAGTTCTTTACAAATCTTGAAATCGTGCGCAAAACAGGATTGGAAAGTAACACTCCCTTCTGGAGTTGCATCCAGTCGGTTGCGCATTTTGGCTATCTCGTGCCCTCGGACGCCACCCTTCATTTGCAGGTATACAGCACGCTGGCCTACGGGGGACGAGGCATCGAGTACTTTACGTACTTTACGCCCGAAAGGGGCAATTACCGGATGGGAGCGATCGATCAGTTCGGTAACAAAACCGCGACTTGGGACGCTCTGCGCCGCGTCAACAATGAGATCAGCGCGCTTGCGCCAACGCTTGCCAAGCTGCACAGCACCGGCGTCTACCACTATCCCGATGTGCCTGAACAAGGCAGGCCTCTTTCCGAGAGCCGTCTGGTTCGATGGGTCGGAATGGTGAAGGACGAAGATGGCTATGTGCCACCCTCCGTCGCCGCACGCTTTCTGATCGGTGAATTCGAAGATGAAAAAGGGGCGACGTACCTCATGGTGGTTAACAAAGATCTGACGTATTCCTTCCGCTTCGACATTGAGTTTGCGCGGAAAGTAAACCACGTTTTGCGCATCAATCCATACTCGGGCCAGGAGGAACCTTTCAGCGGCGAGCAGAATTGGATTGCGCCAGGCGGAGGGGTTCTGTTGCGGCTTGAGTAGCACTTATTAAGTGCTATTACCCAACAGCCAAGAGCGTGTTGACACAAGCTCGATTCATAGTCGCATTCAACATTTCGAGAAGAAAGCAGATAGCAGGAATGAAACGAGCCTGGAATTCTGGGCGCGGCGTTTTTCAATACGCAAGCCTGGTCAGTCTTGTACTCTTTATCAGGTCTGCCATACCAGAATTCCAGGGCCGATCACTGTTCAATGGATTGCACTAACCGGTTCATTCTTTCTTCCTGACGCTCGATGGACTCGACCAGTTTGAACTGTGTACGGCAGCGGTCGAGATTGTGTCCTTCGCGATGCACCTTGTAATACGTGTCGCCCATTAAATAGTCCGCGAGAAATCTGAGGCCCTGCTCAAAAGTGATAAGTTTCCCGGCGAAGACGAGGCTTTGCTTTTCCGCCTTTGTCAGAAAACCGGAAGCCGAAGTGAGATACCCTCGCACAAGCGCCTCAAACAAGGGAAACTGCATAGTTACCTTCGACAGATCCCGTTCATCCTCATTCGTCGGACTTGTGGTTGTACGAACCATGTCGCCAAAATCGTAGGGAGCCAATCCGGGCATGACAGTGTCGAGGTCTACAACACACAGGCCTTCACCTGTTGTGTCATCGAGCAGAACATTATTGAACTTGGTGTCGTTATGCGTAACGCGCTCCGGAAGATTTGCATTTAGCAGAACGCTGACGATGGCTCGATGCGTGAGGGCAAAGTCGATCTCCGGCTTGGCCAGGATTGCGCGGCCAGCCACATCCGCCGTGATGGCCTGCTCCAATGCCCTGAAGCGTTTCGGCGTGTGGTGAAAGTCCGGGATGGTATCGTGCAATCGCGGCGCGGGCAGATTGGTGAGCATCTGCTGGAATCGTCCAAACGCCTTTGCCGCCTGAAACGCCTGTTCCATTGACTCAACGGCATCATACGTGCGGCTTCCCTCGATGAAGCGATACATGCGCCAATAGTTGCCACTAGCATCCACATACAAAGCCCGCTCGTCACGCGCTGGAATGAGTGTGAGCACGCGCCGGCTACTGTCCGGCTCACGCGCCACCTGCGCGGCCAGATGCGCCGTCACGCGCTGGATATTCTCCATCAGGGCAAAAGGATTCTTGAAGATGTTGAGATTGATGCGCTGCAAGATAAAGCGCGCCGGTACGCCATCCTGATCAAAGACGACACAGTAAGTGTCATTGATGTGGCCGCTGCCGTAAGGAGTAGCTCCGAGATATTCGCCGCTGATTTCAAATTGGCGCGCCACCGCCGCCACATTGTGTTCCTTGCTCATGACCAAAGCCTTTCCGGATAATAGCCGCCCTCTATGAGGCGTCTGATGCTCTTCACCACGCGGGGATGATCGTCGCGATGAGTAACACCAAACCAGGCATCCTTTGTGTGCAAGACCTTCACCCGCGCCCGCCCCGTCAGAAGCGATTCGTTCACCGCACTCGGCAAATAACATTCCAAGCGCAGATCCGAACCGCTTTGTTCAAGAAACTTCTCAAAATATTCCTGTAGTTGAGCAAACACACTGGGAGTGAAGCCCCACATGTTCATCGAAACCACTTCGTCGCCCGTCAGCCGGGTCACATGGCCCGCAGCATCGGTATTCTTGACGCACTCGCCGTCGCGTTCGATCCCTGTCAATTCAACAACGCGCTGAAGGAAGTTATCGCCGCTCACCTGGCAGATGCCGCGAGCCACCGCGCCAAAATCCGATAGCGTATTGCGCAGAACAAATCCGGCCATCGCATAATCCACTGTGCCCGACTGCAAATGGTGGGCCAGCAATCGATAGCTTTCGGCTCCATAGAAGTCGTCTGCATTAATTACGACAAAAGGTTCGTGGATTGCGCCCGATGCCGCCAGGACTGCGTGCGCCGTGCCCCATGGCTTTGTGCGGCCAATTGGCGCGGCGAATCCCGAGGGAAGATTGCAGAGTTCCTGAAAAACATATTCAACCGCAATGCGCTTATCAAATCGCGCGCCAATGATCTGCCGGAAAGGCTGCTCTATCTCCTTGCGAATAACAAACACGACTTTTCCAAATCCGGCACGCAGGGCGTCGTAGATTGAATAGTCCAGGATCGTTTCTCGCCCTGGACCGACCGGATCGATTTGTTTCAAGCCGCCGTAGCGGGTGCCCATGCCGGCGGCCAGCACAAGTAGAGCAGGAGAAGTCATTGGTTCCGTTTCATCCAATCGATGTTTTAACAGTATAAGTCCGGCGCAACCGCGTAAGTTGGCGGATGCCGTTCTTAAAGGGAATGCAGTCACCAGGTCAAGTTCAGTTATTTGTCTCCGGCTGCGGCCAGATCGGTCTCAACCTCACGCTCGGTCAGATGGTCGAACCAAGTGAACTTCAGAATCGCGGAGGTTCCCAGGACGATAGCCAGGGTGATAGCAGCGCGGTGGAACTCCTGGATCACGATGTAGAGCGGCAGCGCCACCAGGGCAATCTGCCAAACGATGCCGACAACGATATTGAACATATCGCGCAGGAAGTCCTTGTTGCGCTTGAAGCCGGGGTCTTCGGCCAGAACCTTCTTCAGCACGGGTCCCCAGAAGCCCCACGGCCGCACGCGGCGATAGAAGTCCTTCAGCACTTCTTCGTCCTCTGGCTTGGTCAGCAGCGTGCCGAGAAGACAGCCGGCCAG
The DNA here is from genome assembly GCA_964420185.1 of uncultured Occallatibacter sp. GTDB lineage: Bacteria > Acidobacteriota > Terriglobia > Terriglobales > Acidobacteriaceae > Telmatobacter. Next base: position 16,493 of record CAYQSI010000056.1, read on the forward strand.
TGAGATGGCCAGAACCAGCGGGAAGACGATTGAGACATCAAGATTAACGGAATACCTGGCAAGCAGACTCTGCACTGCCGGTACATTGTTCAGCAGATCTGGCCACGCCAGCACCAGTGCGGACACGATGCCTGTGACCATGCCCCAGAAGTAGCCGTAGCCGTTGAAGCGCCACCAGTACCACTTCAGGACGTTGGAGGAGGTGTAGCCAGCCCACAGGCCGGAGACGATCCACAGCACGACCGAGTTTACGGAGGTGACGTTCCAGCCGATGAGGACGCCGATCACCACCACGGCAAACGAACTGATGTAGCTAAGGCGAACATAGGTCTTGGGCGGTGCGTCGGGGCGAATGTATCGCTTGTAAATGTCGTTGACGAAATACGGCGGCGCGGCGTTCACCGTGGCCGCAAAGTTGGACATGAAGGCGGCCAGCAGACCGGCGATCAGGAAGCCCAGCAGGCCGACGGGAACGAACCGGCCGAGTGCCATGGGCAGCACCAGTTCAAAGTCCATGTTGGCGCCCATGGCGCGAATGTTGCCGGAGAAGAAAGCCGCAGCCAGCACTGTGAGTCCGATGATCAGAAAATAGCGCGGAAAAGTGAGCACGATGTTCACCCAGGCGCTCATCATGGACGCTTCGCGCGGAGTCTTCGAGGAGAGCACGCGCTGCATGTCGTAGTTCGGAGCCGGCCCGGCCGCTGAGATCAGTACGCCCTTGAAGAACAGCATCATGACGAAGAAACCGAAGAGGCCATAGCTGTCCTGGGCAATCTTGCTGCTTGCCGCCGGAAGCAGCGTTGACCAATCCAGGTCCAAATGCCATCCGAAGAAGATATTGTCCCACCCGGCGGGGACCATCCGGTGGAGCGTCTCCGGCGCCACCTTGAGCATGGCGATGATGCCCACGGCAAACGAAGCAATGGCCAGGATGCAGAACTGCACCACCTCGGTAATGACGACGCTGATCATGCCGCCCTTGATGACATAAACAGCCGTGATGGCGATCAGAATCAGCGCGTACTCATTGGGCGAGAGATGCCAGGGAAGAAACGTGGCGGCAAACTTGCCGATGCCTTTGAAACCATAGCTGAAGAATCCGATGATGCTGACGAAGGCGTAGACGACCACGATGAAGTGCGACAACTGAGCGCCTCGTCCGGTGCCGAAGCGCGTCTTGATCCACTCCGCGCCGGTCATCACCTTGGAGCGCCGCAGCCATGCGGAAAGGTAGACCATCAGGAAGATCTGGTTGAAGGTCGGCCAGAGCCAGGGAATCCACACACTCTTCAGGCCGTAGATGAACATCCAGTACACAAGCAGCATGGTGCCGCTGATGTCGAACATGCCGGATGCGTTCGAGATGCCCAGCACATACCAGGGCATCTTGTTGCCGCCCAGGAAATAGGCCTGCATGTTTTGCGAAGCGCGGTGCGAAACCCAGTAGCCGATGAGCACTGTGCTCAACAGATAGGCCACAATAATGACGATATCCAGAATGTGCAGGTGCATTTGGAACCCTCAACTTCCGCCACCGGCATCGCATCTTCACACTTCACAGGGAACTGCAATGCCGCTTTCTGGCCGATCATGGTCGGATATACCCCCGCGTTGAGGAGCGAAAATGCGACGGCTTGCGCATCGAACTTCGCCCCCGTGCCTTCAGCTTGATCCGGCTCGAAAAAACTTCCTACTGCAACTCTCCAGCCAACAAAAACACCAGTGATGCCTGCCAGTTGATCGCAATCTCATTGCTTGCGTACGAGGCCAACTGATCGGCATAGACTTTCGCCGGCGGCAAATCCCTGGGCAACGCTGCCAGCACCGCGTCCTGACGGTGTGCATTCGGCCCGCCCGACAATAACCCCGGCCAGGGTCCAGGCTGCTTGCCTGAACCGCTGGGCCGATGATGCGGGTGCTGGAACGGGTGCTCACCCACCTGCGTCATCCATGACAGCGAAAAAGTGTTCCGCCCCAGCAGGTAGTGCAGATTGTCCTGCGCCGCATCCACAAAGCTGTTGTCCGGCTTAAGCTCGTTGGCAATCAGCAGATACATGCCATATCCAGCCGCAACGCCGTTCGAACCCCACACATAATCCCTGGCCTGCATGCTCATGCGGTAGGGACTGGAGCGCGTGCGCTCCACCACCGCGCGCGCCGCCTCGAGGGTCCGCTCCCGGGTCGCGGAAACCGCTTTGGTATCAGCGCCCCTGCGCGCGGACAGCGCATAAGTCCACAGAGCCATTGATCCCACCGAACTCCAGTTCTCTGCCGGCGGCGAATCCAGATTGGGAAGAAACTGCGCATACTGCTTCAGAAAGAAGTCGTTGTATGCTGCCTCACCCGTGGTGCGCCACAGCTCTGCCGCCGCCCACAGGCGCTCATCCTTGCAACTGGCATCGCCGTACTCGCCAGTCATCACGCCCGGCGGATTCCTGAAGGTAACATCAGGGTTCTTCTCGGTCCACGCCCAGGCTCGCCGCGCTGCCTCCAGCGCCTGCGCCGCAAACTTCGCATCGTAGGGCTTGTACACCCGCGCGGCAATCGCGCCCACGGCCGCCAAGTCCGCAGTTGCGCAGGTGCTCTTGTAGGGCGCCGTGCCGGTTCCGATCACCTCGCTCGGCAGCTTGTCGCCCTCTGGCGCAACAAAGGCTGAAAAGTGCTCACTCGTCTGCTTGTGCCAGGCGCCTCCGTCGCCGTCCTGCATCTTCAGCATCCACTCCAGGTTCCAGCGCACCTCATTCAGGATGTCAGGCGTCCCGTTGCCCGACTCGGGAATCCTGAGCGGGATGTTCCTGAGCTTCCGCCCGTAAATCTCCCATGCCCATAGCAAGGTGCCGGTGGTGATGCCGGAGTTGACCATGTAGCGGCCATAATCCCCCGCATCGTGCCAGCCGCCAATGTTGTCCCGCGATCCGCTGGCCCCCGAACTGGGGTGGAATTCGCCATGCTGGTGGCAGATGGCGTGCGAGTACCCAGGGAACTCGGGCCCCAGGTCCACCGCCGTCCCGCAGCGCTGGCCGTAGAAGGCGCGCATGGCCAGGTAGTAGGTGTGCTCGAAGACATTCTTGCCCACAGCGAAGTTCCAGCTTCGCCCCACGCCGGGAACCACCAGGTAGAAGCTCCCAGCCTGTCGCAATCCGGAAAAATCCGCGGCCTGCACCTGATCGCCGGAGTCTGGGTCGCCCTGCGGAGGCGCCAGTTTCCCACGGAAAACCACCCCGCCGTCACTTGAGCGCCTGATTTCGAAGGTCGTGGCAGGAGAACTGACCAGCGCCACCTTGGGGCCGTTCAGCAGATAGCCCGCCTGGTCCACTTTAATGGCCAGGCAGGCGCTTTCATCCCCGATGCTTTCAGTTCCATGAACCCGTGCGGCGGAGCAAAGGAGAAGACCGGCAAGGAGAACGGGCAGCAGCAACTCCCGGCCGGATCGAGGACTCATAAAGGGCAGGAACAAAGAATTGGCCATGCTTGCAGTTTCACCTCGCGGAAGCCCCAAGGATAAGCACAAGAAGATTTTGCCTTACATTTTCCTGAATCCCGACAACAATTCCGACACCGCGGCCGATTGCCTCATTTCTCTGGCGCAGATAGCTTTTCACATTCGCGCCGCGTTGCGCAAATTCTCCCCTACTTTCAAGAATGCCGCGGAATGTGCTAAAAAAACGTTTGATTAGCATTTGGGGCGGGGACTATACTCCCCACACGCTTTCTTCGAGGGAGCAGCGCCATGAAGTACGGGCATTTTGACGATTGCAGCCGCGAGTACGTGATAACGCGACCGGATACGCCCTTGCCGTGGATCAACTACCTGGGCTGCCAGGCATACTTCGGAATCATTTCCAACACCGCCGGAGGCTACTCGTTTTATCGCGATGCTCGTCTGCGCCGCATCACCCGCTATCGTTACAACAATGTGCCCATGGACTTCGGCGGCCGCTATATTTATCTGCGCGACGATGAATCCAAGGAGTTCTGGTCTCCCTCCTGGCAGCCGACGCGTCACGACCTCGAAGACTACTTCTGCCGCCACGGCATGGGCTACACCATCATCGGCTCGAAATACAGCGGCATCGAGGCACAGACCCGCTACTTCGTGCCCTTGGACGAAAATCTGGAAATCTGGCAGCTCACGGTCACCAACCGGCGCGCCACCAAGGCCTCCATCTCCGCCTTCGCCAGCATCGAATTTTGCCTGTGGGACGCCCAGGACGATGCCACCAACTTCCAGCGCAACTTTAATATCGGCGAGGTCGAGGTCGAAGACGGCGTCATCTATCACAAGACTGAGTACCGCGAGCGCCGCGACCACTTCGCCTACTTTGCCACCTCGCAGCCCGGCGACGGCTTCGACACCCAGCGCGAGGCTTTCCTGGGCCGCTACCGCAGTTGGGATAAGCCCGCGACCGTGGAAACCGGCCAGCTCACCAACTCCATTGCCCACGGCTGGTCGCCCATCGGCGCCCATCAGGCCAAGCTTGAGTTGGCTCCCGGCGAGACCCGGCAAATCGTCTTTGTGCTCGGCTACCACGAGAACCCGGCCGACCAGAAATTCGATCCGCCCGACTCCCAGACCATCAACAAGAAAACGGTCAAGCCGCTCATTGCAAAGTATCTCGACCCCAAGCAGGCCGATGCTGCTTTCGAGCGCCTGCGCCAGTACTGGGAGAGCGTGCTGGGCATCTTCCATGTGAATACGCCCGACATCCACACCAACCGCATGGTCAACACCTGGAACGCCTACCAGTGCATGGTGACCTTTAATATGTCCCGTTCCGCGTCCTTCTATGAATCCGGCATCGGCCGCGGCCTGGGCTTCCGCGACTCCAACCAGGATCTGCTCGGCTTTGTGCACATGGCGCCGGCGCGCGCCCGCGAGCGCATTCTCGACCTGGCCACCACACAACTGCCGACCGGCGGCGCTTATCACCAGTATCAGCCGCTCACCAAGCGCGGCAACAACGACATCGGCAGCGGTTTCAACGACGATCCGCACTGGCTCATCGTCGGCCTCTCAGCCTATCTGAAGGAAACCGGCGACTGGAGCATTCTGGACGAGCCTGTCGCCTACGACAACGAACCCGGCTCCGAAAAACCGCTCTACGATCACCTGCGGCGCAGCTTCCGCTATACATTGACTCGGCTTGGTCCGCATGGGCTGCCCTTGATCGGCCGCGCCGACTGGAACGACTGCCTTAACCTGAACTGTTTCTCCGATACCCCTGGCCAGAGCTTCCAGACCACTACCAACAAGGAGGGCAAAGTAGCCGAGTCGGTCTTCATCGCCGGCCTCTTTGTGTACACGGGCCGCGAACTAGCCGCCATTGCGAAGCATCGCGGCCTGGATGCCGACGCCTCATCGTATCTTTCCGAGGCCGCGAAGATGGAGCAGGTTGTCTGCGAGCACGGATGGGATGGCGAGTGGTTCCTGCGCGCCTATGACGACTTCGGCGCCAAGATCGGCTCGAAGGAATGCAAGGAAGGCAAAATCTTCATCGAGTCCAACGGCTTCTGCACGCTGGCAGGCATCGGCCTGGAAGACGGCAAGGCCGCCAGCGCCTTGGCCGCCACCGGCAAGCATCTGGCCACCCGGCACGGCATCGTGGTGCAGCAGCCAGCCTACTCCCGGTACTACCTCAACCTGGGCGAGATTTCCTCCTATCCGCCGGGATACAAGGAGAACGCCGGCGTTTTCTGCCACGTCAATCCCTGGGTCATGATCGGGGAAACGCGGCTGGGCCACGGCGACCTGGCGCACGACTACTACAGCCGCATCAACC
>CAYQSI010000057.1:0-21562 GCA_964420185.1 uncultured Occallatibacter sp.
ACCCAGCGCCCCAGCGTGGACATCATCACCGGCCTCATCAAGGCCAACATCTCCACACGCATCAGCTTCCGCCTGGCCACCAAGGTCGATTCGCGCACCATCCTCGACAGCAATGGCGCTGAGGCGCTTCTGGGCCGTGGCGATATGCTCTTTCTGCCTCCCGGAACCAGCCGCCTCATGCGCCTCCACGCCCCTTACGTCAGCGAGAAGGAGACCGCCGCGGTGGTCGAATTCTGGAAGGAGCAGGGCATGGCCGAATACGTCGAGGGCTTCCTCGAATCGCCCAAGGACGAGCACGCCCAGGTGGACGGCTCCAACCCCGATCCCGACGAAAACGACCCCCTCTTCGACGACGCCGTCCGTCTGGTCTTCGAGTTTGGCAAGGCATCCACCTCGCTGCTCCAGCGCCGTCTGAGAATCGGCTACGGCCGCGCCGCCCATCTTATCGACCTGATGGAGTCCGACGGCCTGGTAGGTCCCGCCGATGGCTCCCGCCCCCGCGAGTTACTGAAGGCCCCCGGCTGGCTCCACGAAGTCTCCTCCACCGCCAACGAGTAACAACGAATAACTCAGATACATTGTCTTTCACCGGTTTCCATCCACAAATAACTCTGGTACATTGTCTTTCATCCGTTCTCATCCACAATGAACTCAGGTACGTTAATGATTGCCTCCCGGAGGGAGGCAGTGAAAATAGCCCAGGGCAAGCGGAGCGCAGCCCTGGGATGTGGCACATAAAAATGTTGCGCCTCGTAGGGGCGCTGCGAAACACGACATCGTCAGCCCCGTTCATCAGGAGCGAGCGTAGCGAGTCGAAGGACCTGCATTTGCTTTTCGTAGCTTTGAAAGGGCACGACTTCACGGGTTGCGGAAAAACTTGTGGAATATGTTTCAAGAACCCGCTTTGTATCAGGGCACGACTTCAGTCGTGCCGTAAATGCCGCAAAAACACCGCGGGCTTTAGCCCCTGAGGGATGGGTTGCAAGTGTTCGCCATTGACTTATTCAGAGATTCCTTAGATGTGAGCGTTTCCTGCTTCCGCTGCGGCTGCCGCGCAGCCTGTGTCGAGCGGGTACGGATTCGATCCCGCTAGCTGGCCCATCAACCACAAATACGTAGTCAAATGGTGCATGCAAAGTATCGTCGGATCAATCGCATTCGGTGGTGGATTCAACTCGAATTCCGTATTTACATGCTCATACGGTATAGGCAGAATTGGCGGAAGCTTGGGCACCAAATCCTGACGATTTGCAATCCGGTAGCTGGAAGCGATTGAAGCGTTGTATGAACTTGCGAAAATATGGTCGCCGGTTCGCGGGCTCGCGAATGTGTACGCTATCGGCGCGTGGCATGAAGTGTTCAGCCCCACATCGAGCGTCAGCAACGTTGCCAGCGCGCCGCCCAAGCTGTGTCCGCAGACCGTTACGCTTGCCGCCGCTCCAGCGTCGAGGTAGCTCTTGATGGAATCCTTTGCGGTTAGGGAACCCTGAGCTGGCCCAATTCTTAATGACAGATACACAGCAGTGAAACCATCTTCGGTGAGGCCATGGGCGCCCGTTATCGGAATCGGGACCGGTACAAACTCTGCGTCATGCAACCATTCCAGGATCGTGTCCGTGCCTCGAATGACGGCGACTAATTCCTTCGTAGCGGAAACCGCGAGGAAACCGAAAGTCACCACGTCCCCAAGGTGGGGATCAATATCGGTTGCCAGATCGTCCCCATAGATGGTTTGAAGAAAGGTGTAGCCGGCAGTCTTGATTTGACCTATTTCAGCGTCGCCGTAGCTGCCAGTTGGAGCGACCGATTCGGCGATCTTAACCAATACGGCATACTGAATCGCGGTATTCCAGTTGATAGGCAACGTAGTGCTCATATCACCCTCCAGGGGCGACAGTATAGTTCAAAGCCAAGACGTTGATTAAATTTAATTGATGTTACAAACGGGAACAATACGGACAAGGCGGCCGGGTGCCCCATCCTTCCCGCGTTTTTTGCGGGAAGGGTGGGAGACCAAGGACTCACCCCAGCAAAACACCGGGGTGCTCTCGGGCCGCAGACTCCCGCCGACTTGCTGACTCGCTGACTTGCTGACTCGCTCCCGAACCCACACTTGCCGAAAATATCCCCCCGCTGGCGCACACTGTTAGGTAGATGAAAACTGAGCAAAATCCATCTTCCACCGGAGAAGCCCTGCGGCAGGTGGCCCGCTCATCAGCGGTGAAGAACTACCATGGGTATGGAAAGCTGTGCCCCGTTCATCGCAGTTTTATCGCGATGAGCGGGCGGGTGGCACCAAGTGCCCCATCCTTTTCGTCTCTTTTTGCGGGAAGGGTGGGAGCCCTTGACCATCGCCACGGCAAAAACACCGGGGTGCTCCGGGGGCGCAACCCCCCGCTGACTTGCCGACTCGCTGACCCGCTCCCACACCACTTGCCGAAAATTACCCTCGGCTGGCGCACACTGATAGGTAGATGAAAACTGAGCGAAATCCCTCATCCACCGGAGAAGCCATTCGCAACCTCATCGTAACCATTCCCGGCGATGCCTACCGCCATGCGCGGTTTTGGGCAGCAAAACGCTTCATTTCGCTCTCCGCGGACGTCTGCAATCTCATCAAAACGCTGCCCAGAAGCTGTCATTCGCCAGCGCTTTCCCATCCCTAACCCCAACCCCTCCAGTCACATACCAGTACCAGCCGCCGATTCCCCAAACCCAAATAAATTTGGCGGTTTTTACTGGTGAAACTGTGGAGGCATACCTAACCTATTCACTATCAATAACTTAAACATACAGCCTACACAGAGACACATAACCAATAAAACCTGTGAAACCGTGGGGCATCTCCTAAAATATTCAAACTAAATCACTTATAATCCACTGCCTCACAGAAACGCACACACAGTGGGCCTGTGGGATCTGGTTAAAATAGAGCCATGAATCTCAAGGGAAAAATCGTCTTCGTTACCGGGGCCTCGTCGGGCATTGGCGCGGCCACTGCATTGGCCTTTGCCGCCGAGGGAGCGCGCCTGCTGCTGGCGGCTCGCCGCGCCGACAAGCTCTCCGAGGTAGCCTCCGCCGCACTCCACAGCGGCGCCCAGGCTGTGCATACCATCAGCCTCGATGTGCGCGACCGCAAAGCCGTCCAACAGGCCATCGACGCGCTGCCCGCGGAGTGGGCGCCAATCGACGTGCTGGTCAATAACGCCGGCCTCAGCCGCGGCCTGGAAAAGCTCTATGTGGGCAATCCTGACGACTGGGATGAGATGATCGACACCAACGTGAAGGGCCTGCTTTACGTGACCCGCGCCGTAGTGCCGGGCATGGTGGAGCGGGGCTGCGGCCACGTGGTCAATCTGGGTTCAGTGGCCGGCGAGATGACCTACCCCAACGGGGCGGTCTACTGCGCCAGCAAGGCCGCTGAGCGGTCTATCAACGACGGTCTGCGCGAGGACGTGTTGGGAACGCCGATCCGTGTGACCAGCGTGGACCCCGGCATGGTGGAGACCGACTTCAGCCTGGTGCGCTTCCACGGCGATGCCGAGCGCGCGGCCAAGGTCTACAAGGGCGTCAAGCCGCTTGTCGCGGAGGATATTGCCGAGGTGATCGTCTGGACCGTGAAGCGGCCCGACCATGTAAACATTGCGCGGGTAGTGCTGACTCCGGTGCAACAGGCCAATGCACTGCTCTTTCACCGCTAGGCCTGAAGCGGAAACAGGGAAACCGTGCCCAATGATCACCGGTGATGGTCGGCGCGCCCTGAGGGTCGCGTCGACTTCGCTGCATTGGCCTCTAGGTAGATCGTCCCTGGTCTTGCTTTAGCTGGCCGGACGAAGCCGTCGAGCGGAAGGCTGGACCTTATCCAAGCCGCGCGAGTTGCCCTTCAATTTGTGCCAGGGCGGCCTCCAATGCGGCGCGGCGCGCCGGCGCAGAGGTCCTTTGCGAAAGAATATTCTCTCTTTGCAAGCTGAGCGCCTGTTTCTGACGTGCTTTCTTGGTACGCACTTGTTCGGCCAGGCGTTTGGCCTCCTCGCTTTCGGCAGGGTTGCCGGAGTAGACCTCCGGTTGCTGCAAGGCACTTGCCATCTGTTCCTCCAAGGATCTATTTTCTTAAACCACTAGACCTAAGTCCATTCTACGAGCTTCGGCGGCGTTGCGTCCCGCGAAATGGACCTGGCCACTCTCGATGCGCTGGAGGATTCCCCCATGCACGCTTGGCAGATTTCATCGTTTGGCGTTGATTCTTTGGAGTTTGTGGAGCGCCCCACCCCCCAGCCGGGCCCCGGCGAAGTGCTGGTCCGCGTCCATGCGATTTCCATCAACTATCGCGATTTGCTGATGGTCAAGGGGTTCTACAACCCCAAATTGAAGCTGCCGCGCATCCCCTGTTCGGACGGAGCAGGCGAAATTTCCGCCGTGGGCGAGGGCGTGACCCGGTGGAAACCCGGCGACCGCGTGGCCGGCACCTTCATGCAAAACTGGCTGGACGGCCCGCTTACCCCGGCCAAGGCCAAAGGCGCTCTGGGCGGGGATATCGATGGCATGTTGGCCGAGTACGTCGTCCTCAGGGAGACCGGCCTGGTCCGGCTGCCCGCGCACCTGAGCTTCGAGGAGGCCGCCACGCTGCCCTGCGCCGCCGTCACCGCCTGGAACGCATTGGCCGCGGGCAACTTGAAGCCTGGATCAACGGTGCTGACGCTGGGAACCGGCGGGGTCTCGATCTTTGCCCTGCAATTGGCGCGGCTGATGGGCGTGCGCGTGCTGGGCATCAGCGGCTCCGCAGCCAAGCTGGAGCGAGCCCGCTCGCTCGGGCTGGACGCGGCGCTCAACTATCGCGAATCCCCCAACTGGGACCGCTGGGCGCTCGACCAAACCGGCGGCGAAGGCGTGGATCTGGTGGTCGAAGTGGGCGGCGTGGGTACACTGCCCCGCTCGCTCGGCGCCATCCGCATGGGCGGCGTCATCGCCCAGATCGGAGTGCTTACCGGGCCAGCCGACCCGCTGCCCCTACCCCTCATCCTCCACAAACAGGTCCGAATCCAGGGCATCTACGTGGGCTCGCGCAAGGATTTCGAGGAGATGAACAAGGCCATCACCCTGGCCGCGCTGCGCCCCATCGCCGAGAGCTTCCCCTGGTCCCAGGCCCGCGAAGTGTTCACGCGCATGGAACAGGCCTCACACTTCGGCAAGCTGGTGCTCACGGTGGAGTGATTGAGCGGGCCTGAAGCGTTCCGCGCCGTCCAGCCCGTTTTGCATGAAGATGTTTGCCGCGCGGTCGCCCGTATAATGGCAAACAAGATCATTCTTGGCGCCTTCGCAGGCTGAAGAAACACCCTGCAACAACTATTTCAGGCACGGCGGCTAACTCGCTAATCGGCCCGGAGCCAGGCAGTCGAATTCTCCTGGCCGGCGACTTAGATTCTGAAGGAGCAAATGAACATTCAACTGGGTGTTGATCGATTCATGACAGAAGATCGCTTTCAGCGGTCTATACGGTTTGCCTTGGTTACAAACAATAGTGCCTGCACGGCGTCTTATATTCCTTCCCGCCTGGCGCTGCTTTCGCATGGTTATCAGGTTGTTAAGCTGTTTTCGCCCGAGCACGGTTTGCAGGCCATTGGCCCCGATGGATGCCCAATGGCCGATGGAATCGATCCGCTAACTGCTCTTCCTGTCAATAGTCTATATGGAGACGAGTTAGAACCCGATGAAAGCTCTCTGGCCGATGTCGATGCTGTGCTCCTGGATCTGCCCGATGTCGGTTGCAGGTGCTATACCTACCTCTGGACTTTATCGCATGTGATGGAAGCGTGTTCCCGGCTGGGAAAAACGCTTATCGTCCTGGATCGCCCCAACCCGATTTCCGGAATTCTGAGCCTTGCCGAGGGGCCGGATTTGGACGAGAGCAGATGCTCGTCCTTTATCGGAAGATGGAATATCCCTCTCCGCCATTCCTGTACATTTGGAGAACTGGCGCTTCTTTGGCACGCCAGCCGCCTCAAGGACCTGGATCTCCAAGTGGTCAAAGCCAGTGGATGGTCGCGGGAGATGTTCTATCACGACGGGGCGAGTTCCTTCGTGCCGACTTCTCCGGCAATCACAAATGCCGAGGCGTGCCTGCTTTACCCAGGCCTATGCCTCTTGGAGGCCACGAATCTGAGCGAGGGCCGCGGCACTCCGTTGGCGTTTCGAGTTGGAGGCGCGCCCTGGATGGATGCAATTGCAATGGCTGAGCAATACAACCGGCTGGGCGTTCCCGGTGTGGTTGCAAGAGCCGTGACGTTTGTCCCGGAGAGCGGGAAATATCGCGGCAAGAGTTGCAATGCAATCATGCTTCACGTAGCGGATAGGAAGCGCTTTCACCCTGTATCGGCAGCCATGATGCTCATCAAACTCGTCAAAGACTCCCATCCCGGGCTTTTTGAATGGTCTCCCTACCCGACGCACGTCAACCCTTCGGGGGAAAAGCATTTGGACAAACTGCTGGGGTTTGAAAACGCCGAATCTCTGTTTGAGCAACGCCCGGATCAATTTACGCCTGCGATGCAGGAATTGCTCGATTGCGCCGGATGGGTTTCTCGAGTGCGGCCACATCTGCTCTATGCATAGCCCTGAACAATCAGAGGCTCGCCGGCACTTTTTATGAGAATCCGAGAGAACTCCAGTTTCAACTGGCAGAGTTTTTTCAGGGCAGGTCAGCAAGTCACTGCTACAATCAATTCGCAGGCGGTCTGAATTTCGGCGAAAAGCGCGGGTTGCTAGCACGCGGACCACTTTCGACGACGGGTACCTGGACAACTACCTGGGAGCCCATTCGACATGAAGATTCTTCTCCTTTTGAAGAGGGGCCTGGGCAATCAATTATTCCAATACGCGGCCGGACTCTTCTTTGCCAAGAAATACGGGGCAACTCTGGAAATCATCTTGGAGCCTGACGAGCATGCCGTCTCCTTCGGCCGCCCGAGGCCTTTTCTGCTTTCGAATTTCTGTATCTCCGTACCGGTCCGCGAACTTACCTCGCGGGACCGCCTGATGTGCTCAGTTGCGCTGATCAAGAAGCCCGCGACGGCCACCGCTCGCTTCGTATCCCGCACTGTGGTCTACCGGCAACACTACCTTACAGACGGAACTTTTCTTCGTGAACTTCCGATCCCGAGGTTAACGAGAGATGTTTACCTCGAAGGAAATTTTCAGGCGTACCAGTTCGCGCAGGATGTGGAACAGCGCGTAAGAACGGAATTCCTCTTCCGCGGTCCTGCGCTTGGCAAGAACCTCGATACATTGAAACGAATCCACGCTGCCGAGAATTCCGTATCGCTGCACGTTCGGCTAGGTGACTATATAGTTAGGGGCGCTGGTCCGCAAGTCTTGCCGCTTAGCTATCACCTGCGAGCTATGCAAACCATCAATGATAGGCTCAGTAACCCAACCTTCTTTGTCTTCTCCGACGATATCGCCTTCGCGCGAGAAAACCTGCCAAAGGGCGACAACATTGTATATGTGGATCACAACGACGAGGCGAATGGATGTGAAGATTTTCGCTTGATGTCAGCCTGCAGCCACAACATCATCGCCAACAGCACCTTTTCCTGGTGGGGCGCCTGGCTCAATCCCAATCCCGCGAAGCTAGTCTGCGCCCCGATGAGCTGGCACAATATAAATCCGGACGTTTCCTACCCCGATCTGATCCCGCCAAGCTGGATGCGCATCGCCATAGATGCTTAATCGGCCTGAGCTATCCATCAACAGAGGCAAATGTGACCTGCTCCCGGAAAACTCTGCCAGTTGAAACTGGAGTTCTCTCGTAATCTGAGCGGGAGAGCAAGACGAAGAAGAGCCAATCCACGAAAGAGCAGATCATCGAGATGTTGAAGCAGTTGGTGGCGGACCTGAGCCTGGACCGCGAGGCGTTGAAAGCGGTAATCCGAAAAAACGGTTGGAGCTTGCTGGGCTACGAGAAGCCACGGGAGTTCGCGGCATCCCAGGGCTATGGAGATGTGGAAAGCAAAGAACGCTTTCCACATCCCAACATCCCCACAGCCCTGACTACTGCTACGACTGGCTATATCCATTTGCAAACCAAAACCGGGAAACTCCAGTTATGGCTGGATGAGAAAAACGGGGAAGGTAATATCTCAATAGAATCAATATTTTAGAGGAAGAATGCGCGCGATGCAGCCCGAATCCTGTGTTGTGGAAAACGGTTTTGCCACTGATTTTCATCCAGCAATCCACATATCGGGACAGCAAGAATAATTCTCTTGCAAATCTAGAAGTCTAGATATATATGTTAGTGTTCTCCAGTTTCGCGGACTTCTTGTGCTCCAGCTTTGTTTGTCTGCCGTTAAGTCGAAACCTCGTCTCTGGAGAATATAGGGAGGCAAGAATGAACACTGACAGTAAGGCGAGAATGATTCGCCAAAATATTCAGAGAGAATCCATAGCAAAAGTATGCAGTCTTGTGGGTTCTTTACTGATTTTCTCAATCTGTGTGGCGTTTCTCACGCTCGCACCGACAGTTACCTATGCGCAGGTCTCAACAGGAGACATCCTGGGCAATGTCACCGACGCAAGCGGGGCCGCATTACCAGGCGCCAAAATTCTTCTGACCAACACTCAAACCCAAGAGCGCCATGCGGTCAATTCAGACCAGCAAGGCGAGTATGTCTTCACCCTGCTGCTTCCAGGACAGTATTCGCTGCAGGTCAGCGCGGCTGGTTTCCGGCCGTATCGGGTTGACAACATCGACCTCGCAGCCGGCGCTCGCCGCCGCGTCGTCGTCAGTTTGACCATGAGTAGCGTCTCCCAGACGGTTGTTGTCTCCTCCGCTCCTCCCGCATTGGAAACAGACTCCACTGTCATGAGTACGGTCGTTGCGCAGGAGGCAGTGCAAGACCTGCCATTGAACGGCCGCGATTTCGTTCTACTTGCAGACATGGCGGCTGGTGCGAATGAAGGCACCCCGGTAGCGCTTGCCGATGGCACCCGCCCAGACGACCGCCGGCAGTCTTCGGCTATCGTGGCGAACGCACAGACGGACGCGCAGAACAACGAAATGGTTGAAGGCGTTGATAACAATGAAGGCACAATTGGATCCATTGGCGTGCGCCCCTCGGTGGACGCGATCGCTGAATTCCGCGTGCAAACGAACTTGTACCCGGCAGAGGTTGGCAAGACTCCGGGCGCGGTTGTAAACCTGATCACGCGCGGCGGAACCAATTCACTCCACGGCGCCCTCTATGAATTCCTCCGGAACGATGCGGTTGACGGCCGGAATTTCTTTGCAACCGTCGGAGCAAAACCGGAGCTGCGGCAAAACCAGTTCGGCGGCAGCGTTGGCGGTCCAATTCTGAGGAACAAGGCGTTCTTCTTCGGTGACTATGAAGGCCTGCGCATCGTTCAGGGAACGACTACAGTAAACAACGTGCCTACGACGTATGAAGTCGGGCATCCGGGCGATTTTACCGATGTGGGCGGACCCAATGTTTCTGCCAGCATGGTCACGCCTGGCTTGAACTTCTTCAAGTTGTATCCGGCGCCAAACGTCGGGACAAACAGCTACCAGTCGAATCCCAACGTCACGTACTTCAGCACCACCATCGACGGAAGAGTCGACTATCGATTCAACGACAACAACCTGCTCTTTGCCCGCTATACCTATAACCACATTACGGTGGGGACTCCGAGCGGTTTGCCCGCAGTCAATATCCCGAACGTAGGCGTAGTTGAACCTGGAGGCTCGGTCTCTTACCCTGGCACGGCCGACGATGTGGCTGACGGGGCCATTCTGAACTACACTCGCATTTTTTCCGCGAGGACAAGCCTGGAACTGAAGGCCGGCTATACCTATATCAACAACACTTCCCTCCCGTTGAATTACGGAACGAACGACGGAGATGCGATGGGCATCACCAATTCCAATTTCAACGTATTTACTTCAGCGCTTCCGTCCATGAGCATCTCCGGCTTTGCCGCCCTCGGAGATACCAGCTACCTTCCTCTCCACGATGGCGACAACATCTTCCAGTACGGCGGCAGCCTGACACAGGTTCGTGGCAAGCACACCCTGAAATATGGCGCCGTTCTGATTCGCCGTCAGATTTACAATGAAGAACCCACCAGCGGCGACGGAGCGTTTTCCTTTACCTCCAATCCAAACACAACCGGAACAACCGCAACCAGTGTTGTTCCGTTGATCAACTTGCTGCTCGGCCAGCCCTACACCACCTCCCGGTCGATGCAATTTGGGCCGCGCTACGCGCGTACCTGGGAGCCTAGCTTCTATGCGCAGGACGACTGGCGTTTTACTTCCAAGCTGACGCTCAACCTTGGCCTGAGATACGACATCATGACGCCGGACACTTTCCGCGGAAACAATATCGCTCAATTCGATCCTGGATCGGGACAGTTGCTGATCGCGGGCGTAAACACTACGTCCACGGGGGGAATCAAGACAGATCATCACTCGATTGCGCCTCGCTTCGGCTTCGCGTACAACGTCACTCCCGGAACCGTCGTTCGCGGTGGATACGGGCTGGTCTTCTTCCGCGACAACACCGGCCCTTCCGTGCCGTTCGCCAATCCTCCTTTTGTCACTTCCTATGCGCCGAACGCCCTTTCGGTGACGAACCTGACCAGTCTGCCCTTGCCCGTAGAAAGCTCGACCACTGCTTTGTCCGGTGGCTTGAGAGGCATGGCGCTTGACTATCGGAATTCATTCATCGAACAAGCCAACCTGAATATCGAGCGGCAATTTGGATCGTACGTTGTGACCGCTGCCTATGTCGGAGAATGGGGGCATAAACTGCGCACCAGCCCGGATAGGAACTTGGCTACGCCCTCCTCTGTGAGCTATGTAACGCGCCGGCCGTTCTATGCCCAGTACCCGGGCGTCACGTCAATCTATCACCTTGAATCCAACGGCTTCTCGAACTTCAACTCATTCGAGGGCACGGTGCAAAAGAACGCCGGTCATGGAATTATCATGAACGCCAACTACACATGGGCCAAAGCACTCAGCGATGTTCAGGGATACTCTCAGGGCGGGCTGTATACCAGCGCCGTACCGTCGCAGATGGCAACTCTGGAGTATGGCCCGAGCGAGCTCGACGTTCAGAATCGCTTTGCCTTGATGCTGAATTATCACTTGCCGTTTGGCGACAAATACAACGGTGTGAAAGCCGGCTTCGTCAAGGGATGGCAGCTCAATGCCATTGACGTGTGGGAGACCGGGCAACCCTTCTCAGTTACCAACGCCAGCGCTCTCACGAATACGGGAGTCGGGAGCGATCGCCCGAATGAAGTTTCGAACCCCGAGCTATCCAAACCCACTATCGCTGCATGGTTCAATACCTTGGCCTTTCAGTCGCAAACGCTTGGATCGGTCGGAACTGAGCGCAGGGACATGCTCTTTGGGCCGCACTATCGCCACTTCGACCCGTCTGTCTTCAAGACTTTCGGATTTCAACACGGTATGAATCTCCAGGCAAGAATCGAAGTGTTCAACCTTACAAACACTCCGAACTTTAGCTTGCCTGCATCGTCGTTTCCCTCCGCAACCTTTGGAAAGATTACCAGCACGCGCACAAACAGCACGCCTCGTGAAGTCCAGGGCGCTCTGCGGTTCTCGTTCTAGATGTTGTCTTTGATGCCAGGTGCAGTGGTCTAGCCGGTTTGGAAGCTGCACCAGCCGCACTCCGGGGCAGAGCAGCCTCTACGATTCATGGAAGTCATGATTCAAGAGGCTGCTCCGCCGCGCGGCGTTACGAAGCATGGCGAGATAGATTTGCGGCAATTCAAACCGGATCGGGCCGCAGTGCTGTTCTGCAAGTGATGCGCGTGAACAGGGTTTCACTGAGGTCGAGAGTTCATCCCTTCTCTGCGATGGTTAGCGAGCATCTTGAGCGAGGGTTGCTTACGATGAACCTATCGCGTTATGATTCCAACTGCAGTTTTCGGCATATTGAAATGTCGCGTTGCATTCGTCGTTAAGGCTTGTGCATACAGCAAGCAAGAGGAACAGCGATAGCACGGATCGCAGTCCCCCCGGAAGCAGGTCTTATCTATGAGGCACGCTGTAGAAATGATGTTGGACGTGGATTCAGATGCCCAGGAAGCTTCGCGAGTAGTGGTTTGTCCGGAGGATGTGTCACCGGCTTGTGCCAAAGGGGATATTCTGTGCGAACAACTACTCTCTATTCGAATTGATAGGCGCGATCCACTCCCAATTTACCTGCAGATTGCGAATAGAATCCTATCTGCGATCAAGGACAAAGCTATTTTACCTGGCGCTCTGCTGCCTCCCGCACAGGTTATATGCGAGCACATCGGCATAAGTAAAATGACTCTCCGGCAGGCGTATGGCGTGCTGGAACGCAAGGGCTACATCGAGGCTCGGCGCGGCGTTGGGACTTTCGTTCTCGGCGTGCGCAATGAAATGAAGATCCCTGAAATGCTGAGCTTCAGCGAGGAAGTCAAGGCGCGCGGGGGCAAGCCTTCTTCCAAAGTGCTCAGTGTCGTCGTAAGTCCGGCAAGCCATGACTCACAGGAATTCTTCCGCCTTGCGGATGGGGAACCTGTTTATAAGATGAAACGCCTGCGATTCAGCGACGAGCTGCCGTTAGCAATCGAGGTTGTTCAATTGCCTAAAAAACTATTTCCTGGCATCGACAAGTTCCAATGGGGGAAGGAATCCCTTTATCAGGTTATGGAGGATTCCTACGGAGTGAAGCTTTCGCGGTGCTTTTCCGAAATCTGGGCCACCTCGGCAAACAGGGAGCAGGCGGAGCTACTGAATCTCAACATTGCGAGCCCACTGCTGGTTATTAATCGTAAGAGCTATTCCACTGAAGATGTACCCGTGGAGTTTGCAATTAGCTACTACCCCGGCAGTTGCTCTATTATGACCTTCACCGCAATCCGGCAACTTTAGGGAATCTCTGCTTAAGTTCTAATCCCTTTAGCACCTTCCCTCAGGAGCTAAAGCCCGCGTTGATTCTGCGGCCTTTGCGTCACGCTGTAGTCGTGTTTCAAAACAGCGACTTATTCAGAGGTTCCTTAGCTCTGCCGCGCCAACATGCCATCCGTGCGCAGACTGGGCCCATTACCATAAATGAAAATCTCCAGTTATGGCTGGATGAGAAATACGGGACAGGTCACTCCCCTGCTGTTCTTCGTCGATGCTCCTTTCGCTCTCGTCTCTTGCTCCTCCTCTGACACACGCTCCTCTGGTTTCGCTCTAACGCGCGCGAACGACAACCGCAATTCCCATCCCTCCCCCGATGCAAAGGCTGGCGATGCCCAACTCCTTTTGTGTGCGGCGCAAGGCATGGATCAAGGTCACGAGAAGGCGCGTGCCGGAGGCACCGATTGGATGGCCCAGGGCAATTGCGCCTCCACTTACATTCACCTTCTCAAGGTCGAGCGCTAGATCGCGTTTGACGGCAAGAGCGGTTGAAGCAAATGCTTCGCTCAATTCGAATAAATCGATATCTGACAACGCGAGCCCGGATTTCTGAAGAGCGGCCGGGACCGCAATCGCCGGAGCGGCTCCCATCACGTCAGGTTCCACGCCAGCAATCGAGTAACCCAAAACCTCGGCCAGGATGGAAAGTCCGTGAACCTTGGCATACTCTTCGTCTGCCAGGGCCACCATGGCCGCGCCATCGTTGATGCCACTCGAGTTCCCTGCCGTGACGGTTCCGCCCTCCGGCATGAACGCCGGCCGGAGTTTTGCAAGTCCCTCCAGGGTCGTATCCGGGCGCACATGCTCATCCTGCTGGAATGTAACTGATCCTTTGCGCGCCGGCACTTCAACCGGCACGATTTCATCGCGGAAATATCCTTCCGCGATTGCCGTTGCCGCGCGGCGCTGGCTTTCGCAAGCAAAGGCGTCCTGCTCGGCGCGCGAGATGCCCCAGCGCGTGGCCACGGTTTCAGCCGTAACCCCCATGTGGCAGTTTCCGAAGACATCGGTAAGGCCATCACTGAGCAGGCTATCGAGAAGCTCGGCATTGCCCAGACGATGGCCCGATCTCGCATCCTTCAACAGGAACGGAGCGCGCGACATGTTTTCGATGCCGCCGGCCAGATAGAGACGGCCATCACCGGATTTAAGCGCCTGCACGGCGCTGACTACCGATTGGAGGCCGCTGCCGCAGACCCGGTTGATGGTCTGGGCTGGAACGGATGGGGGCAAGCCAGCCCGGATAGCAATCTGGCGCGCGGGATTCATGCCTCCGCCGGCCTGAAGCACGTTTGCAACGATTACATCCGCAATATCTTCCTGCGGCAAACCGGCAAGCACCGATTTTGCGACGGCAACCCCAAGATCGACCGCGGAAAGATCCTTCAGGGTTCCCATGAATGTGCCGATGGCCGTGCGTTTCGCAGCAACAATGACGATTTTCATGTGGGCTTGAAACTCCTTTGCTCAGAGGTTTGATTGAACCGTTGTGTTGGTCTTCGCTCAACCCGCGCCTGGCTCACTTCAACGAGAGTGTCAGGCGCCGTTGGAACGAGGCATCTTGTCCAGCAGTTCTTTCTTGGCGATTTTGCCGGACGATGTGCGCGGCAAATCCGTCAGAAACTCGATTCGCTTGGGCAGCTTGTAGCGCGCCAGTCGCGCGGCGAGAAAGGTTGTGATTTCTCCGGCTGTCACCGGCGAGCGCGCCACCACGAAGGCCGCGGGAACCTCGCCCCATTGCGGGTCGGCCATGGCGACAACGGCCGCGGCGGCAATGGCCGGATGATCGAGCAGCGCAGCCTCGATCTCCGCCGGGTAGATGTTCACGCCGCCGGAGATCAACATCTCCTTGAGCCGGCCGGCAATCGAGTAGAAACCCTCCTCATCCACGCGGGCCAGATCACCGGTGTGCAGCCAGCCCTCGGCATCGAAGGCCGCCGCCGTGGCATCGGGCTGATTCCAGTAGCCCTTGGCGATGTGCGGCCCGCGCAGGCACAACTCACCCACGCCGTCCTCCGCACCTGCCTGGGCCGCGGGCTCAAGCCTGGCTTGGGTAAACAGCATTGGCCGGCCGATGGCGCCAACCTTGCGCGCGGCTTCCTCCGAACTCATCGCGAAGCAGTTGACGCCGGCCTCGGTGAGCCCGTATCCCTGTTTCATCACCAGCCCCCGCTGGCGATAGAGCGCGGCCAACGGCGCGGGCAGCGGCGCGCCGCCGCTGATGCACCAGCGCAGGCTGCCCAGCTCCGCCGTGCTCCACTCCGGCACGCGCGTGAGCATCTCAAAGATGGTGGGAACGGCGAAGAGAAACGTGCAACGCTCGCTCTCCACATAGCGCCACACCTCACCCGCATCGAAGCCGTCGTGCAATACGATGCGCCCGCCCAGCAGGAAGATCGCGGGCAGCGAAACGCCCAGGCCGCCCGCGTGATAAAGCGGCGTGCAGATGCTGGTTGCGTCCGCCGCGCTCAGTTGCCACGAAGCCGCGGTGTTATAGGCGTTCCACGCGACCATGCGGTGGGGAATCATTACTCCCTTGGGCCTGCCGGTGGTGCCGCTTGTGTAGAGCAGCAGATACAAGTCTTCCGGCGCGCACGCTTCGCGTTCAAAGCTCTGTGCGCTCTCGGTGTGCGCAACCTCATCGAGAGTCAGGCTGCAATCAACGGGCGCCAATCGACATAACTCTCCCGCCGCCGCCGCATAGCGCGCGCTGTAGAGCAGTGCCTTCATCCCGCAGTCCCGCACCACCTGGGCAAGCTCGGCAGGCGTCCATCGTGTGTTGAGCGGAACAAGAATGAAACCGCTCCGTCCGGCGGCAAAGAATGCATCGAGAAATGCACAGCAGTTTTCCGCCAGAATCCCCACGCGGTCGCCCTTGACGACACCCAACCGCGCGCGCACAAGCTGCGCCAGACTGCTTGCCCTGTGGTCCAGATCGCCATAAGAAAAGCGGCGGCCATCGGCGACTGTGAGCAGCGCCTCATCGCGCGGTGAGAGCCGCGCTCGCTCGGCAAGAATGTCACCGGCGATCATGGCGCATCTTCTCCGGGAGCAGGCCGGCTGAGCACCTCACGCAGTGCCGCGATAAAAATTTGCGGGCAATCGAAATGCGGCAGGTGGCCGCAACCCTCAAGGCGCGTAGCCCGCGCGCGAGGCAGTTGTTCCAGCATGATCTCCGCATTGGCAAAGGTCACAAGCTTGTCTTCCATGCCCCAGATGAGATCCACCGGACGTGGAAAATCGTGCAGACGGTCGTTCAGAAAATAGGGTTTCCATGTCTCTACATCGAAGACAAAGCGGCTGATCGGCCCGGCGTTTGCATAAGCGATGTACGCGTCCAGAACCGCGTCGCTTACGGGCGGGCTTGTGGATGAGCGTGTAGCGTCAAACAGCTTTGCCGCGCCGGCGTGGTCGCGTGGCTGCAGTGAAAGCCCCTCCGGCCACGGCATGAGCAGCGGTCCATTCACCAGCACCACGCGGCGAACGGATTCAGGATGGGCAAACGTCAACAGGCAGGCAAGCCATCCGCCCAGCGAGTGCCCCACCAGGATCGCCGGCTGCGGAGATTCCGTGCACTCCGCGCGCCTCACCGCTTCCAGGCCCGCCATCTGCAATGCGAAGTTGAGTTCGCCCTGAAGCGGCGCGCTCGCGCCGTGGCCCGCCAGGTCCGGAATCACCACGCGGTACTCGTCGCTGAACGCTTCGGCAACAGCGGTCCACGTGGCCGCGACCGCTCCCATGCCGTGCAGCATCACCAGCGGCGTGCCGGAGCCAGCGGCTAGATAATGCTGCGCTCCGGCCTCGGATTCGACCATGTAGGATTTCAGTTCTGCCATCGGAAGGCCACCGCCGCCTGGTTGTAACCCACACCCGAGCCCACCAGGACCACCAGGCTGCCGGGCGCGATTTTGCCCAGCTTGCGCGCCTCGTCGAGCGCCATGGCCACGCAAGCCGATCCTGTGTAACCTTGTTCTTCCATGATGCAGTGGCTGCGTTCCCGCGGCAGCCCCAGCGCCTCCATCACCTTATCGATGGTTTGCTTTCGCACCTGGGTGAAGAGGACGTGTCCGATCTCGCTCACTTCAAAGCCGCCGGCCGCGGCCACCTCGCGCACCAGCTTTTGCCAGCCCTCTTCGTTGACTTCGGCAGGATACCGCTCGATAAAACGCACCTGGGTGCGCCCGGCCCGCACAGCCTCTTCGCTGGCCGGCTCTGCCGTTCCGCCCGCGTAGATGCCCCAATGTTTTGCGTAAGCTCCATCGGCGAGGAACGCCGAAGAGACAAAGCCCGGCTTGTCAGAGGGCTCCAGCACCGCTGCGCCAGCGCCATCGCCGTAAAAGAAGATGCTCTGCTCCTTTGGATCGGCCAGCTTGTGCATCATGTAGACGCCCACCACGAGAATGGTCTTCAGATTCCGGTTTGTCGCCAGCAAACCCGAAGCGATGGCCAGTCCGGTGGGAAACGACGCACAAGCACAACCCACATCGAAGGTTCCCGCGCGCTTGGCGCCCAGTTTGTACTGCAACACCACCGAAGTTGCCGGAGTAATGTAATCGGGCGAGTCGGTGCCCAGAATGATGAGGTCCAGATCAGCGGCCGTTCGGCCGGCGTCTGCCAGAGCTTTCTCCGCGGCCTTCAGCGCCAGGTCGGAGGTGGCCCAATCCGCCGGCGCGTACCAGCGCTTGCGAATTCCCGTGCTGGCCTCCATCTTGTCCACGAAGCCGGGCACGTGCGCCAGTTGCTCGCGCAGCATGTCATTGCTGACTTCGATCTCCGGAAGATAGGCTCCGGTGCCAATGATGTTTCCGTATCGCATCAGTGGGTCTCCTCTCGTAGTTCCTCTGGTTTTGTGATACAGTTCCCAGCGAGCATCTGGAAGCTGACGGCTCGCCCTGAGTTCCGGCAACGCACCGCATTATGTTCCCAGCACAATCCCGCCATCGATCGAGAGCACGGCTCCATGCACGAACGCGGCTTCGTCGCTGGCCAGCCAGGCATAGGCGTTGGCGATGTCGGCTGGCTCTCCCAGCCTGCCCAGCGGCGTGTGGCCGCGCATTCCCTCCAACACTTTCTCAGGCATTGCCCGCACCATCTCCGTGGCGATGAACCCTGGCGCAATGGCATTCACGCGAATGTTGTACTTGCCCAGTTCGCGTGCCCACGTGCGAGTGAAGGAGATTACGCCAGCCTTGGTTGCCGCATAGTTGGTCTGGCCGAAGTTTCCGTACAAACCCACCACCGAGGAGGCATTCAGCACGACGCCGCCGCCGCCGCGAATCATATGAGGAACAACCGCCCGCGTACATGCGAAGACGGCGCGCAGATTGACTGATATAACCTCGTTGAAGGCCTCGTCGGTCATGACGCCGGCCAGCTCGCCGTCTTTCACCTTCACGAGCTGAGCATCGCGGGTGATGCCCGCATTGTTCACCAGCACATCAACTCCGCCCCAGGCCGCTACTATGTCACGCACCGCGCTCTCCACCGCGCCCGAGTCGGTTACATCCACTGCGGCAAAACGAGCCTCCGCGCCCAGGGATGCCAACTCCGCCTCCCAAGCCAGTCCCGCCTCTGCCTTCACATCCCATCCAGCCACTCGGGCTCCCTCGCGGGCAAAGCGCAACGCCGTTGCCTTGCCAATTCCCGCCGCCGCTCCCGTAACAAGCACACGTTTTCCGCGCAGGCTTTCAAGACTCATGCTCTCTCCTTGTTGACTGAAAAATTTGCGGCCCAGCGCGCAGCCGGGCCGCGATGGTTAGAAGTTGAACTTCAACGCAAACTGAATCACGCGCGGACCCGAGGCTGAAAGCGCCGGAGTAGTGGCCACTGTGCTGGGAACCGCGAGATTGTTATTGGGGTTGTTGAAGTTTTCCCAGTTGCCGATGTTGAAGATCTCGGCCCGGAACTGCACCGCGCCGGTCTCCGTCACCGGGAAGCTCTTGAACAGGCTCAGATCGACGTTCTTCTGTCCCGGCCCGCGTAGGAAGTTCCTGGGCGTGTTGCCGTAAGGCGCAACGAAGGAGGCCGCATCGCACGCGTACGCATTGGGGTTGAAGGCTTGCCCCGCGGTCTTCGGCGCGATGGTCCCGGTGACGTAATCCGCGCGGCTGTTCACTGTCGATCCGATCACGCAGATCACCGAATAGGGCGTGCCGGTCTGGAAGGTCATGATGCTGGCCGCCTCCCACTCGTTCACGGCTTCCTTCACCAGCTTCGACTCTCCCTTGTAGAGCTTGCCCTCTTCGATCAGCCCGCTCAACACCAGGCGCTGCTTGCGGTCGTAATCGGAGAGCCCTCGCTGGCTGGCCGGATTGTCCTGGTTGCCGGGCTGCGCGGCCAACTCGTTTTCCGGTGAGCCCGAATAGTTGTCCTCCGCCTTGCCGAAGGTGTAGGCGGCTACCATCTGCAGATGCTTGTCCATCCGTTTGGTCAGGCTCGCCTGTAGTGAGTTGTATTTGCTGTTCGCGTTGTTGCCCACATATTCCAGGCCGTTGAAAGCCTTGTCGTCCGAGAAGGCCGCGCCAAACGGCGTTACGCCGGGATACTGATTCAGCGTGAGTACGTCCAGCAGCTTGACGCCCTTTACGCCCACATAGCCGATTTCCGCCAGCCAGTTGTGGGCCGGCTCAACCTGCATGCTCAGGCTGTACTG
This sequence comes from uncultured Occallatibacter sp., assembly GCA_964420185.1. Classification (GTDB taxonomy): domain Bacteria; phylum Acidobacteriota; class Terriglobia; order Terriglobales; family Acidobacteriaceae; genus Telmatobacter. The sequence continues at coordinate 19,617 of CAYQSI010000057.1, forward strand.
ATAGGCATAAGGCGAGGCGAACTTGGGATTGACATAGTAGCCGCTGATGGGCGTGGATGTCCCCGCCAGCGCCGCGCCGTAATAGTAGAGCGGAATCGCCGACGGCACTGTGGCCGTCAACGGGAAGGTCAACCCGGCAAGGTTAGGAAAGGGCGCTTCCAGATCGCCAAAGCCCACACCGACAATGTCATAGGGGTAGTTGAAGATCTGCAAATTGGCAATGCGGCTGGAAACGCGGTCATGGTAAACGCCGAAGCCGCCGCGCACGGTGAGATTGTGGCTCACCGGCGGCTGATAGGAAAAGCCCACGCGCGGGTCCGCGGCAAATTGGTTGTTGTAGAGCGGGTTGCCGCCCTCGACGAAACCAGCGCTCGTGCCGGTGCATGAAGCCGTCGCAGTCGTGCATCCGGCGGAATTGTTGGCGGTAAAAACGCTGGGCAGGAAGTTCACCAGGCGTCCGCGAATTTCGCTCGGACCGCCGAAGCGATTCAGTCGCACCCCGGCATTCAGCATCAGATGCGGGGTTGCTTTGAAATCGTCCTGGACGAAGTAGTCGCTATCCCACATGCGAATGCCGCGATCTTCGACGCCGTTGCCCAACAGGCCGATGATGCTGCCGGGGTAGCCGCCCAGGGCCGCATCGGCCTCGTTACCTCCCACCAGGAAGTCGCCGAAGTTATCGACGATCTCCTCGCCGCGCGTGAAGGCGTGGAAGTAGAAATCGACATGGTGGCGCAGCCCGTCAGCGCCCATGCGCACGCTGTGGCGGCCGTGATTCCAGGTGACCGTATCGGTCAACATGAAGCTTTCGGTCACGCTCTTCTGGTCGGAGAGCGGCGCGGGGCCGATGGTGAAGTTACCCGTTTCGCCAATCGTGGCCAGTCCTTTGTAACTGGAGGCCAGCGAGTTATAGATGCCAAACTGCGCGTTGGTGAACGGTTCGCTGGGAAGCGAAACACCCTTGATGCGGCTGAAGCCCAAACGCACATCGTTCAGCAACGAAGGACTGAAGACGTGCGTCTCATCCAGCGAAAACAGGCGGTAGCGGAACTCCACCTCGCCGCCATAGCCGGGAGCTTCATTGGCATTCGCGCCCAGAAAACTGAAGATTCCCTGGTACGAGGGCGAGTTGGAGGAGAAGAATTTGGCCGCGAGATGATCAGCCTTGCTTATATTCTGATCCGCATTGGCATTGAACTGGTTCTCGTCGAAGGTTGAACGCGTGCTGATGGTGGTGGGAACCGTGCAGTAGGTCGCGGGACCGCCGGAGTAGATGGCATAGGCCGCCGAGGAGCACGGCCGCTTTGCCGCCGCGCTGGGAATCGCATACTGCCCGTTTGGCAGCTTGGCCTGCAACAGCGCCAGGGCCGTGGGATCGATGATGGTCGGCCAACCACCGAAATAGTAGGCGTAGACAGGGGAAGTGCCCAGTGTGGCTGCATACGCGGTCAAAGTAGCCGTCGACCGGTCGCTGGTGAGGCCGCTGGGAATGTTCAGGTACGACAAGCTCGAAACAGGGTCGGTGCCGTTTGCCTCGCGTTGTCCCTGATAAGAGAGGAAGAAGAAGGTCTTGCCCTTCACCAGCGGACCGCCCAGCGTTCCGCCGTACTGATTCTTCTTCAACTCCGGCCGCGGCTGTCCCTGCTGCTTCAGAAAGTAGTCGTTGGCATTGAACGCGTCGTTGCGGAAGAACTCGAAGAGGCTGCCATGCAGCTTGTTGGTGCCGGACTTGGTCACTAGCGCCACATTGCCGCCGGTGTTGCGCCCCTGCGTGGCATCGTAGAGCGAGGTCTGCACAATGAACTCCTCCACCGAGTCAATCGACGGCACGGGAATGTTCGGCGTCGAGTTGGTCCCGATGGAGTTGACCTGGATGCCGTCAATCAGCACATTGTTGCTGGTGGCCTGCTGACCGTTCACGTTGATGTCCACATCGCCCCGGCCCA
>CAYQSI010000058.1:0-21230 GCA_964420185.1 uncultured Occallatibacter sp.
GAGGTGCTGCACGAGCACCGGGGCCCGAAGGACATCGTCGCCGACATCCGGCTCAAGGGCCGCTTTGCCGGCAAATTCCAGGTTCCCTGCGCCCGCTGCATCGAGCCGGTCGAGATTCCGCTGGCCGCCGACTTCGACCTGATCTTCCGGCCCGTGACCGCCGATGCCGACGCCACGGAACGGTCCATTACTGCGCCGGAGACCGAAATCGGTTATTATCAAAAGGACGGTCTTGTGCTTGAGGATGTGCTGCGCGAGCAGGTACTTTTGTCCCTGCCGGTCAGGACGCTATGCAAGCCGGACTGCAAGGGACTTTGCCCGCGCTGCGGTGAAAACCGCAACAGCCAGCCCTGCTCCTGTGATGTGGGTCCGAGCGACCCCCGCTGGGAAGCGCTGGCCGGCCTCCGCGGCCGGATCGAGTCCAAGCAAGCCCCGAGATAAATTGAGGGCGCTCGCCCGTGCCGGAAGGCAATCAAGATCTGTTCTGGCCTTTAAGCCAGCCGGATATTGAAGCGGGCCGAGACACGAAAGGAATTCTTGCCATGCCTAATCCGAAAAGGCGCCACTCGACGCGCCGCACCGCAATTCGCCGCTCTCACGACTTTCTGACCGCCGTTGGCGTCTCCGAGTGCCCCAACTGCCACGAGAAGAAGCTGCCCCATCGCGCCTGCCCCAAGTGCGGCGCCTACAAAGGCCGCGCCGTTCTGGACATCAAGGAAGCAGCCAAGTAACCTCAGCGGCCATGCTCATCGACATCGCGCTTGACGCCGTCGGCACCGACAAGGCTCCAGATCCGGAGATTCGCGGGGCGATCCTCGCCTGCAAGGCTCTGCCTGTGCGGGTCCATTTGATTGGGCCTGAGGCGGAGCTGCGCGATCTTCTCGACGAACAGTTGGAGAACGAGGATCTTCCCATCGTCATCCACCATGCCTCGGAACGGATCGGCATGGAGGAGAAGGCAGCGCACGCCGTGCGCACCAAGCGCGACAGCTCGATGCGCGTGGGGCTCAAACTGGTGCGCGAGGGCAAAGCGGCCGGCTTTGTCACCGCGGGCAACACCGGCGCGGCCATGGCTACAGCCAAAATGGTGCTGGGCGCTCTGCCCGGCGTGGATCGTCCCGCTCTGGCCACCCCCATGCCCAGTTCCACCGGAAAACCCACTGTGCTGCTCGATGTGGGCGCCAATGTGGATTGCAAGCCGCAGAATCTAGCTCAGTTTGCCGTGATGGGCGAGATCTATGCGCGTACCGTGCTCAAGATCGAACAACCGCGCGTGGGCCTGCTCTCCATTGGTGAAGAAGAGAGCAAAGGCAATGATCTGACCCGCGAGGCCTATCCGCTGCTCAAGGCGCTGCCCATCCGCTTCATCGGCAACGTCGAGGGGCGCGACATCTTCAGCGGCCAGGCCGACGTGATCGTCTGTGATGGCTTTGTGGGCAACGTGGCGCTGAAGACCAGCGAGGGAGTCGGCCGCTTTGTGCGCGATGTGCTGCGCGAGTCGCTCAACCGCACTGTTACCGCCCAAGTGGGCGCGCTGCTCTCGCGCCGGGCTTTCAACGACTTCCGCCGCCGCCTTGACCCCACCGAGTACGGCGGAGCGCCGCTCCTGGGAGTGCGCGGGGTCTGCATCATTGGCCACGGCTCCTCGAACGACCGCGCCATCTTCAATGGCATCCGCGTGGCCTACGAATTTGCCAAGGCCGGCGCCAACCAGCACATCGAAGCCGAGTTTGCCAGCCGCCCCAAGCCGGTCAGCCATGTGGACAACCCCTCGGCCAATCAGGACATCTCCGCCGATCCGGCCGCCACTCCCGGCGCTCCCATCCAGTAGAGCCTCATGCCTGCCGATTCCACAGCTCTTCCCCCATTCGACCCCTCCATGGTGAATCAATTGGCCTGCCCGGTCTGCCTCGGCGCTCTGCGCGTCTCAGAGGCCAAGCTGCTCTGCGCAGTCTGTGCCCGCGCTTATCCGATTGTGGATGGAATTCCGGCGCTGATTGCCGGAAGAGAGAATCCGCAAAACTGAGGAGGAACGTCTTCAGGCGGGGATGATCGGCAGCGCAGGGAACGCTGCGGCATAGAGCCGGAGGTCGAATGTGAGCAGAGAATAGCCGCTGACCAGCGCATGAGCGCCAATCAGAAAATCAGCCAGAATGCGGCGAGGCAAAGTTTCATTGCCTGAACGCCGGCGTTGAACATAACCCTGATACGCTCTTCCCGCTTCACGCCAGACACTTTCATCGAGAGTCCAGTCGATCAAGATACCCGTATCTCGAAGAAACTCGTTCAATCCGGTTTCTGTCCTGCTCGGATCACCCATCAATTCTGCGTAGACAGGAGCGGAAACGACAAGCCGCCCCCGTTTTCGGGCTTGGTTGAGCACTTCTGCGGCGATGCCATTCAAGGGGTCGTCCTGCCGCCAGAGCGCGACAATGATGTTCGAATCAATCGAGGTCGTCATGACCGCGCATCTCCCGGAAGAACGCGACAATGGCCTCCCGGCCCTTGCCTTCAATAGGGAATCCAGTCCCAATTCCGCGCCATTTTTCAAAGGGGTTTTCACTTGCGTCCCGGAGTACGCGAAAACCATCTTCCTGCGGCTCGAAACGGATCGTATCGCCGGGCTTGACTCCCAGGGAGTTGCGAATCTCCACAGGAACGGTGATTTGGCCCTTGCTGGTGACCTTGGCGCGGAAAATCTGCACCGGTACGGGTTTAGCGGCGGTGGCCATGATAGTCAACTCCTTACCTCTTCCAGCATACTCCTTACCTGTCAGCAAGGGGAAGAGAATGGCGGCAAGCAGCAACCCGCTACCGCCGGTGGTAGAACGGCAGCACAATCAGCAGGGCAAAGCCGATAGCCGCGGCCAGTGCCAGGACCAGCAGTCCATAGAGCAGTTTGAGGCTCGGGCCTTGGGCGGGCCTGTCCTCTGGATGAGGTTGGGGTGGCTCGTTGCTGGGGCTGGCCGGCGGGTGCTCAGGCTTGTTCATCCCTCGTCTCGCAGCGCCTCGACAGGATCCAACTGGGCTGCGCGAGTGGCCGGTACCGTGCCGAAGAACACGCCTACTGTGGTGGCTGCGGTCAGGGCGATCAGCACAGACCAGCCGGAGATGGGCAGGTTGTAGTTGGTGAAGATGCGGACCGATAGCGGCAAGGCCAGCCCCACAATTGTGCCGACGATCCCGCCGATCAGAGAGATGATGACCGCCTCGGCCAGAAACTGAAGCTTGATCTCCCGGTAAGTGGCGCCAAGCGCCTTGCGAATGCCGATCTCGCGGGTGCGGGCCCGCACATTGGCCAGCATGATGTTCATGATGCCGACGCCGCCCACCATCAGGGTGATGGCGGAAACCAGAAACAGCACTGCCGTCAGGATGTCGGCGACCTTCGCGGCTGTCGTCAGAACCTCCTTGAGGGTCTGCGTCGTGTAAACCGAGCCGGGCCGGTGGCGCGCTTGAACAATGCGCTTGATCTCGCTGGCGGCTTCGGTTACTTCGTCCATGCTGCGCATGGAAAAGTAAATCTGCTTCACGTTTTCGGTTCCGGTAAAGTAGCGGGCCACCGAGTAGGGAACCAGGATGGTCTGGTCATGGATCTCCGACTCGCCCATGTCGTCCACGCTTTGCTTGAAGACGCCGATGACCGTAAAGGGGATGCCGCTGATCTCGAAAGTCTGACCGACGGCCGCATCCGAGCTGCCGAATCGATCATGGGCGAATTTTTCGGTGACCACGGCGCACTTGAGGTGGGCTGAGTCGTCGGTATCGTCCATGAAGCGGCCCAGGGGTACCAGCAAGTTGCGGATCTGCTGGTACTGCGGGCTTACGCCCAGTACCAGCGTGTCCTTCACCACGCCCCTGCCAAAGCTGATCGGGGCATGCATTTCCATGATCGGCGAGGAGTACATCACGCCGGGCAACTGCGCCAGCACGGCCTTTTCGTCCTCGCGCGTGAGGTAGTCGTTGAAGACCGTCCGCTCGGCGCCCATCGCTCCGCCGCCGGAGTATTCCAGCTCGACCGAGTTGGTCTCCAGCTTCTGGAGTTCATCGAGGATGAATTGCTTGCCGGTCAATCCGATGGTCACCACTAAGATCACCGAGGCGGTGCCGATGACCATACCCAGCGCGGTCAGCGCAAAGCGGACCTTGCTGGAGCGGAAGCTGTCCACGGCCAGCTTGAGAATCTCGCTGAGCACCATGGTGCGGCGGGCGCTCAAAAGCGTCTGCTCAAAGGAGTGACGGCGGTCATGTTCGGTCGGATTCATCGGTTCCTTCAGAACGCGTCTTATCGCGTCCTCTCCAGATAGCTTACCTTGGCGCAGAGGAAAACTGTCACAGCGCTGGGCCAGACTCTGGGTTACGGATGAACTCGTGCCTTCTTGAAAGACGCAGGGCGCTCCCATTCCTGCCGCGATCTTATGCGGCAAGGGTGGGATTCACGGCAAACTTCAAAAAACAACCCCGGCTTGAGCCGGGGTTGTCGGGCAACGAAAAACTTCAGCGGCCTATCAACGGAACGGCTTAGGCCTTGGCCACAACGCGGCCCACTTCCTTCAGGCGGGCGGCCTTGCCGCGCAGTCCGCGAAGATAGAACAGCTTGGCGCGGCGCACCTTGTAGCTGCGAATCTTCTCGATCTTGTCGATGACCTTGGAGTTGAACGGGAAGATACGCTCCACGCCCTGGCCAAAGCTCATCTTGCGCACGGTAAACGTGCCCTGGGGGCCTTTGTTGATGGCGATGACCAGACCTTCGAAGGCCTGCAAGCGTTCCTTGTCGCCTTCTTTAATCTTTACTTGGACGCGAACCTGGTCACCAGGCACGAACTCGGGGAGGTCGGTACGCTTGAGCTTGTCAGCCAAGCGCTGCATTACGGGATGAATGGACATGATATTTTCCTGCGTTTGGACTCAGAATGTTTAGTTTACTACAAATCAGAGGGTTCGCGCCCGGCCTCATGGGCGAAAGTCCTTGGAGTCGATGCATTTGTCGCAGGTTACCCCGTTCATCAATGAATAATCCCGCCTGAGGGCCTTTCGGCAGTCAGACAGGGAGCAAACGACGGAAGAATTCCGGCGCATTGAGCGGCAGGGGATTGATGCCTCATTTGAATGCTGCCGGAGATGCGCTATATAGTTCCGGGTATGGATGAGAAACGCGAATTGTTGCGCCACACACTGGCCACTCTGGCCTATCGAGCTACCCGTGCTCTCGAAGGCGCGCCCGGCCACTTCGCCGCATTCGACGGAGCCGGCCGTCTCCCCGTGCAAATTCTGGCCCACATGGGCGACCTCCTTGACTGGGCGCTGAGTGCGGCCATTGGGCAGGAGCGCTGGCACGCCTCCCAACCGCTCGCCTGGGCCGACGAGCAGCATCGCTTCTTCGAGTCGCTCCAGACTTTTGACGCCTTCCTGGCTTCCGATGCGCCATTGCAAGCTTCGGCCGAGCAGCTTTTCCAGGGCCCCGTGGCTGATGCGCTCACCCATGTGGGCCAGTTGGCCATGCTGCGCCGTCTCTCCGGCAGCCCCACGCGCGGGGAGAGTTTTTTTGTTGCGGAGGTCAAAGCCGGTCAAGTCGGGGCTGATCAGCCCGCGCCGGTCCGCCCTTTCAAGGGGCGCTAAAGCATTTTGGCTTTTGCTATAGACTCCCGTGCCCCATCCATTCCGCGTTTTTCTGCGGAATGGATGGGATACCGCCAAAATTCCGGTCTACACAATTTCCGAAAAAGCGCTAGCGAAAAGCTTCATTGCCAGTGAATATTGGGCTTCCCATCCTTCCGCGATTTTTGCGGAAGCATGGGAAGCAAGCCAACTTCTTCACATCGTCTCTATTGGAACGCCAGCGGCTTCCAGGCGCCATCCTGCTTCAGAGCCAACTGAATCGGCCGGGGCGGGCCTTGGGGCGGAATCGTGACTTCAATCCAAAGCTCCTGGCCCTGCTTGAGCGGCGTCGGGTCCGCCGCGTGCTCGGCGATGTAGAAGTCCACCGGAGCGACGACATGCAGGGCATCGCAGGACGATCCAGGCATAGCCTCTACCATCACCCCGGTCGAACGCAGGTCGGCCTCGGGAATCCGGATCGCTAGCAGCTTGTTGCCGTCCACCTTCAGCTTGGCGCGGAATTGAACGGGAGCCCCTTGAGTCACTGTGAAGCCGTTGGGCCGGGTCGTTCCATCGGCATTGCGCGGGAAGATGGCGTGCAGGGCGCTGGGCAGCGTGCTCTGGCAGCCGTCCACGGTCAGTTGCAGGCTCAGGTAGCGGCCCCGCATCACCAGGTTTGGATCGTAAGCCGCGGCGCGCGTCCAGACCCGCGGGCAGGTCGCCCGCTGGTAGAGGTACTTGGCCGCAATGGACGAGACCAGCGCCAACTGGATCGCAAGCAGCACAATGGAGGTTTTGGAGAGTTTCATTGCGCCTCCTGAGAATTCATGGCGGAAATCTCCGCTTTTGCCATGCCGGCCACCAGGTTGCGGCGGGTCTTTTCCAGCGCCCACCCTCCGGCCAGGAAGAGAATCCCCAAGCCAATCAGCCCCAGCGAGCGGCCCACCTTGTCAAAGATGTCACTGAAGTAGAACCAGCCCACCGCAATGGCAAACCCCACAATGCCCAGGTTGACCAACTCCTTCGAAACCAGCCGCACGCCCCACCAGATGATGAAGACAGCAAAGGCTGCAACCAGCGCGTGGGCAGCAAGGTTCGGCACATTATACGTCACGGTATTGTGGAACTGGCCGAAGTCGTAGTGTTGCGTCTGGATTCTCATGCACCAGGGCAGGGCAATCGAGAAGGCAATCGCGACCGCGACGGGAACCACGCTCTTGCGGAACTTGAAGACCGCAAACAGCAGCGGCAGCACGGCAATGTCCACCCATCCCCATGTCCGGAGCCCGAGAGGCAGGTAGGTTTGGTTGCCCGACCACGAACGCCAACCCACCAGCAAAACCTCGATGCTCACGACGGAGGCGATGGCCGCAACGGAGAAGAGAATCCCCTGGAGTATTTTGCGCCTGGAGCCGAGGAAGAACGTGAGGTAGAGAACCGCCCAGACGATCACGAACCGGCCAGCATAGACGATTGCGCCGATGTGCCCATCTGCGGAAAACAAAAACTCAGAGAGAATCCAGGCCGGGAAGAGTAGCAGCGTGAGCGTCTGTTGCGCCTCATCGTGGAGCAGAATCCAGCCGGCCAGCGCGGCCAGTGCCCACATCAGAACAGCCGCGGGCCAGTGCTCCTGAATGTTGAAGATCTGCCCCACCAGCGCGATAGCCGCGCCGGTCGAGAGGGTTCCCACAGCGTGCAGAGCCGTCGAAAGCCCGTGAAAGCGGCTGCGCGCCCAGCCCCCGCCGAGGTGGAAGAGGCTGACCATACCCAGCACAACCGCAAAGCGCGCGCCGGGGCCAATCTCATCCCAGTGGGCCGAGACAAACAGCGCCACACCGCAGGCTAGCAGCATCGCGCCCAAAATCAGCACGACCATGACCTGCCAGCGCAAACCGGCGGGGCGCTTCTGTTCCGACTCCCACGCGCGGATGCGGTCGGACGTCTCCGCATCCAGGACGCCGGCCGTTTGCCAGCGCGTTAGCAAAGATTCAAAGTCCGCCATAACAGTTGGCAAAAGTAGAACACATCCGGGATGGCTATGACGCGGAAAATTCTACCTATATCATCAAGAAGTATGCGATTCGAAATTGTCACCATCTTCCCCGGCTTTTTTGCCGGCATCTTCGAGAACGGAATTCTGCGCCGGGCGCTGGCCGAGGAGCTGGTGACGGTGGGTGTGCACGATCTGCGCGTCTTCACCCACGACCGGCACCGCACCGTGGATGATCGCCCCTTTGGCGGCGGCGAAGGGATGGTGCTGAAGCCCGAGCCGCTCGCCGAGGCGTTGGCCTCGCTGGGCATTGCGCCCAAAGCCGAATGCCAGAAGGGTACGGGCTTTAGCGCGTACGTTGATGCAGCCATGGAACCGGGGGCTTTAGCCCCGGAGGAAAACTTTCCAGAAGAATCCACCCAGCCCCGCCCGCGCGTGATTCTGCTCTCAGCGCAGGGGCGGCCGTTTACCCAGGCCTTGGCCCGCGAGTTGGCCGTCGAGGAGCGCGTGGTGCTGGTTTGTGGCCGCTATGAGGGCGTGGACGAGCGCATCAACCAGCTTTATTGCGACATGGAGCTTTCCATCGGCGACTATGTGCTGAGCGGGGGCGAACTGGCCGCCGCTGTGGTGGTGGACGCGACAATGCGGCTGATTCCTGGCGTGCTGGGCAACGAAGCCTCCGGCGAGTTCGAGAGTTTTGGCGTGGACGATGCGGAGATTGCGAACGCCGAGGATGGTGTTCCGCGCTCGCAGTACGGCGCCGGGGGCCTGCTGGACTACCCGCACTACACCCGGCCCGCAGAGTTTGGCGGCCTGCGCGCGCCTGAAGTGCTGATGAATGGCGATCACGCCGAGATTCGCCGCTGGCGTCGCGAGCAGCAGTTGCGCAAGACCCTGGCCAACCGGCCGGATCTATTGGAAGGCGCGACCCTCAGCAAGGAAGACCGCAAACTACTGGCAGCGATCCGGCAGGAGAAATCCATTGACACGCGGGAATTGTGAGGCTATATTTCAATAATGATTTGCTCCCCGCTCGATTGCTGCAAGGCTTCGGGCGGGGTTATTTGTTAGCAGCACAGATTTCCTTAAATGCAAAACAGATAAGCCCAAATTGAAGTCTGGGTTTAATACTATTAACAACCCTCTCAACCGGGAGAAGTCGCTTGAATACAAGAGGTTGCTATGCTTGAACCTATAGTGAAAATGGCATTCGCTTTTATAGATGGACAAAACCTTTTTCTCCAATCAAAAGACGCATTTGGATACAGATTCCCCAATTACGACATCGGAGCATTGGCCCGCTAAGCTTGCAGATCGAACGGATGGGAACTCGCCGAGGCAAGGTTTTACACCGGAATCCACGATGCGACAGCGAACCCTTTCTGGAACGCTTTCTGGGTCAACAAAACAGCACAAATGGGACAAACTGGCGTAAAGGTGGTCACACGCCCACTGCGCTACCGCAATAAAAGTGTGCGTCTACCCGACGGCACGGAACATATTTTTCTCACGGCCGAAGAGAAGGGCATCGATGTCCGAATCGCTCTCGACGTGATTGCTGGAGCCCGCAACCGCCTTTATGACGTCGGAATCATATTCAGCCAGGACCAGGATCTTGCGGAAGTGGCTTCTGAGATTCGTACCATCGCAAAGGAGCAAGGTCGCTGGATAAAAATCGCTTCCGCCTTTCCGGACAGTCCTACGGCTCACAACCGGAGGGGGATCAACAACACAGATTGGATTCGGATCAATCGTGCGACGTATGACCGCTGCATTGATCCGAGGGACTACCGGCCCTAGGACAGCCAGCGGAAGAAAGGGATTGGGGGCAATCCTCTAATTACCCCTTTGCACAGGCCATTCATTATGGGTCATTTTCCCGGCGCATTCAGGTCAACCAGCCCGTCGGGCAGCGCCATTTCAACGCGCTTGGCCTTGAGATCAATGCTCCGCAAATAGCTCTTGGCAAAGGGGATGAGGACCTCGCCCGCCGCGCCGCGCACCACCAGCAACGCCACCGGGCCAGCCGTCCTGTCCACCTCTTCGATTTCGCCGACGACGACCGGAGCTGTTCCTGATTCGCTTCCTTGCGCCACATCCACCAGCGCGCAGCCGATCAGGTCGCCGACGTAGACTTCGTCCTCGCCCAGAGCGGCCCGTTCGGCGCGTGGAATGGCGACGATCAGCCCGGCGAGCGTCTCAGCCGCCGAGATCGAGTCCACGCCCACAAAGTGCAGCACGATGCCGCCCTTGTGCAGCCAGTGAGCCGTGAGTTCCACTTCGCGCGGGGCCAGGGCAGTTGCCGGACGCGAAGATGCGCCGACAACTGCACCGGTGCCTCCCAGCAGCCAGAGCCGCCGTCGTTCGGCAAATTTTTCAGGGAAATCAGTCAGAATTTCTGCGAAGACCTCGCCTTTGCGGCCCTGTGCGTGGCGAATCCGCGCCAGCCAGACCCACGGTTCAGCGTCTTCCGGCGCGGTCACCGCTGCCTCCCGAGGAGGGCCGGATGCATCGGCGGTGGCCATCTCAGGATTCGTCTTCTTCAAGGATGTCGAGCGTGTAGCGGTGATGCAGCTTCATGCTCACGGCGCCCAGGATGGTGCGTACCGAGCGGGCGGTACGCCCCTGCTTGCCGATGACCTTGCCCACGTCCGACGGCGCCACGCGGAGCTTGAGAACCGTGTTTTCATCGCGGCCCACACTCTCCACTTCAACGGCTGTCGGCTCATCCACCAGAGCCCGCGCAATCTCGCGGACCAGTTCTTCCACTTCGACCATAGCGTTTTGGGTCATGCTTTTGCCCCTGACCGGATACGTTCAGGAATTGGCGACGCCAAATTCGAGGCTTGATTCGGTGCGCGCATAGTAGCAGCCGACACCTGTCGCCGTCAGCAATTGTATGCGCGCCGGCTCAAGGAAGCCCGCGCGCACCGTCAAGGGAGGAGTAAAAAATCAGGCTGCGGTTGTGTCGGCAGCCGGCGCTGGGGTCTCAGCAACTGGCGCCGTGGTCTCGGCAACCAGCGCCGGGTTCTTGGTGACCAGCTTCTCGACCCTGGGCGACAACTGAGCGCCCACGCTGCGCCAGTAGGCGATGCGCTCGTGCTTCAGGTCGACCGAGGCCGGGTTGGTGCGGGGGTTGTAGGTGCCGACGACTTCGATCTCTCGGCCGTTGCGGGCGCGGTCCTTTTCGATGACCACGATGCGGTAGTAGGGCTGCTTGCGGGCGCCAAAACGCGCCAAACGAATCATCACCACGGCGATACGGTTCCTTTCGACTTCCAGTGCTCTGTTGCGGTTCTTCCACCCCACGGACGAAAAACCTGTCCACGGGGACCCTGGTTCTTGGGGGTCTTCCAGGCCGGCGCGGACGCGCCCAGCCAAATGGAGAGCCGGGCGGGTGCGCCCAGCCTTGCAAGACACAACAACTAAGTATCGCCGATGTTGGCCGGTTGAGGCAAATCACATTTCTGCCGGCCCGCGCGGGTCTCGCCGGGGGCCGTGTTGACCGAATCCAAGGTCACCGCTCCGGAAGAACGAAGACCTTGGATTCCAGGCGCTCTATTTGCCAGACTTGCCCTTTTTGCCGGCCGCATGGGCCGCAGCCTTTTCCGGCTGGTCTCCGCTATGGTGCCGTTTGTGGTGCGCCAAGGCCTTCGCGATTTCTTCGGGGGAAAGCTTGCTTTGGCTTCCGAGGTGCAAAACATCGCTTGAAATTGAAGTGTTGGATGTGGCTGGTTCCATGGGTCTCTCCTTAATTCAAGGCAGGGCGCTCTATCTGTAAGCTGCCGATTAAGGTCACAGACGAGTCCCTTCCGGCTTGGCGGAAAATACCCAGCGGCGCAGGGGGTGATCTTCTGAGGCAGGCAGGGCTGATCCCCTTCATCCGCTTCAACCACCCTGGTAAGAACAGCCGCTGAGCGGCAGCTCCTGTATTCAGGATAGTCCCATTCGGTAGAGATGGACAGAAGGCCCTATGCCAGGAGACCGGTCAGTTGTTCGTCTTCTTCAGCAGCCACGCCATGTTCTGGCCCAGGGTTTTCATGGTTTGAACGCCCTCCTCGTCCCGCTCTACGTCGCCAGGCTCCAGGCCGATACCGACGTTCCAGTACGACGAACCGGGCACGATCATCTCGCTGAAGAGAAAGAAGTGGTTCAGCGCATCGAAAGCAGGGATGGCTCCCGCCCGCCGCACAGCCACCACCGCGGCGCCCACCTTGCGGCGAAAAAGGCCGCCGTTCGCTCTGGCAACGTAACAGGCGCGGTCCATCAACGCCGCGATCTCCGGTGAAATATTGGAGAAATAAGTAGGCGAGCCGAGCAAAATGCCGTCCGCAGCTTCCATCTTGTCGATCAGCTCGTTGCACGCATCCTTGGTCTGCGAGCAGTGGTGGTTTTTCAGCTTCGAGCACGCGTGGCACGCTCGGCAACCGGGAATCTTCATCCCGCTCAGTTCAATGAGTTCAGTTGCGATCCCTTCCTTTTCCAGTTCCTTCAGAACATAGCGAAGCAGGATGGCCGTGTTACCGCCCTTGCGCGCGCTGCCGTTCACTGCAACAACCTTCATCTGAGTCCCAATCATGAGTCAGTCTCCCTTTGCAGGCCATCCAGGCTAATCGCCCATTGACCTTCATTCTCAATCTCAATTGTGCCTCTTCCGGCGGGTACTTTGCCTTCACCGTGCCTGAGCAGCAATCGCCACAGAAGCTCCGTGCTCCATCCTTTCGCGTATTTTTAGCGAAAGGATGGGAAACCTCGACCCTCAATTCGTCTCGATGATCAGAAGAATGTATGCCGAATTTACATTTTCCGGGAACCCTTTTGCCTTGGCCGGGGTCCAAGGGAGTAGAGTTTCTTGTTGATTGGTTCGAGGAGGCTTTGTGCGCCGAGTTCTCGCAGTTTTCTGCCTTGCCGCCTTCACCGTGACCCTGGCCGCGCAGCCGCCAGCCGGGTCCCAAGCCAAGCCTAAGAACCCAACGCCGCAAGCATCGCCAGCCTCGCCGCAGGTGGTTAAAGACCTGCCCGTGCGCAAGGTCGTGCTCTACAAGAACGGCGTGGGCTACTTCGAGCACGCCGGCTCGGTCACCGGCAACCAGCGCGTGGCCATCGACTTCACCTCGCAGCAGTTGAATGACGTCTTGCAGTCGCTCACCGTGCTCGACGAGGGCGGCGGCCGCATCGCCGGGGTCAATTACAACTCCACCACGCCCGTCGAGCAGCAATTGAAGACGCTGGCGCTGGGGTTGAAGGACTATCCAGCGACGCTCGCCGTCTACCAGGCTCTGCGCGGGCAGCGTGTGGAAGTGACCGGCGCGGGCGCTCCCTTTGCGGGCAAGCTCGTCAATATCGAATTTCGCAAGGAGATCGACAAGAACGGCCAGACTTCCGAGGATCATTATTTTCTGATTGTCGCCACAGACTCGGGAGCCTTGCGCACGGCGGAACTTACGGATTCCGTCTCTGTGCGAATGCTTGACCCGTCTCTGCAAAAGCAGTTTTCCAATTACCTGGAAATCGTAGCCTCGGCGCAGAATCAGCAAGTGCGCCATCTGGTGCTGGAAGACCGCGGCCAGGGCCAGCGCGAGCTGCGCGTGAGTTACATCAGCGAGGTGCCGGTCTGGAAGTCCACTTACCGCATGGTCTTTCCGCGCACCGCCAACGGCAACGCCATCGTGCAGGGATGGGCGGTAGTTGATAACACCGTGGGCGCGGACTGGGATAACGTGCAGCTTTCGCTGGTGGCCGGAGCGCCGCAGAGCTTCACGCAGCCGCTCTCGCAACCCATCTACACGCGGCGGCCGGAGATTCCCATCGCCACCGGAGCGCAATTGACGCCGCAGACGCATGAGGCGGCGGAGCATATTGTCCAGGTGCAATCCGAGATGATGAATAACCAGCTCACAGCGCCGACGCGCATTCCGCAAGATATCCGAATGGGTGCGAAGCTGGCAGCGCCTCCGTCAGTCGCATTTGGCGTGGCGGGATCGGAGCTTAGTGGCTCGGCGAGTGGGTCGGCAGGCGGAGTGATGGGCTCGATTTTCAGCGCTGGGGTCCGAGCGCCCATGCGGGGCGTAGATCGCGCCAGCGATGCCTACCGCGAGGGTGACGTTTCCACCAACGCCTTCGACGATTTCTTCGAGTACGCGCTCATCCAGCCGGTCACCATCCACAAGAACGAGTCGGCGATGGTGCCCATCCTCCAGCAGGAGTTGCCCGCAGAGCACGTCACTTTGTGGAGCGGGAGAGAGAGGATGCCGCTGCGCGCGGTGTGGCTTGAAAACAACTCCAAGCTCACGCTCGACTCCGGCAGCTTTTCCATCTTCGAAAGCGGCGAGTTTGCCGGCGAGGGCTTGCTCGACCCAATTCATCCCGGCGAAAAGCGGCTGCTCTCCTACGCTGCCGATCAGGCGGTGAAGGTCCATCGCGGCGGCTATATGGATACGCGCACGCTGCATCACATCGCCATGCACGAGGGTGTGCTGGTGGAGCAAACCAGTCAGGTCACCGAAAGCACCTACACCGTGACCAATGCCGCCGATGAAGCGCGGACGGTGATCATCGAGCATGCCCGCCACCCCAACGCCGTGTTGGACTCTGACCCCAAGCCGGCGGAGACTACGGCCACGGCCTATCGCTTCCGGGTAGTCGTCGCGCCGCACGAGTCCGTCGATCTGCACGTCGGCGAGAAGGCCGCGCTCGCCGAGAAGGTGCGCATCGATCCCAACGATGACCGCAGTGAATTTCTGATTTCGGTCAGCAAGCTGGTTCCGTCCCTCGAAGAGAAGCTGCGTCCCCTCATCGAGGCAGAAACCGCGCTCAGCGACCTGAACCGCAAGATTCGGGAGATGGAGGCGAAGGAGAAGACGCTGGCCGACGACGAGGCGCGCGACCGCGACAATCTGACCGCCCTCAAGGGCAACGATGCGGCCAAACGCTTTGTCGAGGAGTTGAATCGCGCTGAAGACGAGATCGAGGCCGCGCGCAAGGAGCGGGCTGGTCTGGAAAAGGACCGGGACACGGCGCGTGCGCACCTTGAAATCAGCATCGCCCGGCTATCCTTCGATGAAGACGCATCCGTCGTGACGCTGAGCAATCAATCGGGCAACAAGCCACCGCGGCAATAACACGGTCAGTTGTCAGAGCGCGATTGCTGCTTGACAGGCTGGATGATGCGTGCCCCAGGTCTCGATTCTGAGACCTGGGAATCACGTTCAAACCGTTGTCCGTCCGGTCATCGCATAGAGAATCGCCCGCGCAGTCGAGTCTTCGTCCGCGCGTGAACTGATCATCAGGTCGTAGAGGTGAGGATTGTTCCATGCCTTGCCGAAGTACTGGAGCAGGTACTTGGCGCGCTCTCCATCCACGGTTCGCATGCGCTGCTCAACGTTGGCGCACTTTTCCAGCCGGCCGCGCAGGCGCGCGATGCGTTCTGGGCACGGAGCGTAGACGAAGACGTGGAAGACGTCGGGCTTGCGCTGCAGGACGCACTGCGAGCCGCGGCCCACGACCACGCAGTTCCCATCGGACCAGGCTTTCTCGATGATCTTTTGCGAGATTTTCACCATCTCCTCGGCGTCGAAGACGGAGTTCTCACCGAGTTCGAGGCCGGCGGCCAGGGCGGCCGAGCGCATCGCCTGCTGGTTGATGCGCCGCAGCCAGGAATCCACGTGCTCGTCGTAGTGGCGCACAACATTCGAATCCACGTGCGCCGCGTAGGCGATGGCGTCGATGATGTCCTTGTCCAGCAGCTTCCAGCCGAGCCACTCGGCAATGGTCTGCGCAATGCGCCCGCCGCCGCTGCCGAACTCCCGGTTGACTGTCAAAACGCGGTAATCCACGTTCCCCTCCCGCAAAACCCGCAACAATCCACGTTACTCCTGTCCGAGCGTTCTTTCCAGTTCCGCCCTCGCCGTGGCTCGCTCCGCTTCTGCCTGGAAGAGCACCGCTTCAGCCTCGGCCAGTTGCCCCTCGGCCTCTTTTAGCGCGGAGGCATTCGCCGTCTTCGCTTCCACCTGGTTGGCCGTGATGCGCCGCATCTCCGCTCGCGCTTCCACGCTCTCCCGCGCGGCTTCCAGGCCCGTTTCCGCGCGCCGCACCTTGCGCACGCTTTTCTCAATCTCTACGCGCACCCGGTTTTGCGCGTGGCGAAGATTCTCCTGCGCCTCGGCTACCTGCGCCTGGCGCTCATGCACCTGCCCGCTGCGCTTGCCGAACTCAAACAATGTCCAGTTCATTCGCAGACCTACCAGGCCGTTGTTTTCCGTCAGCAGCGGCACGCCGTCCTGATGGACATACTGCGCAAAAGCTCCGACCTCCGGAATATATTCCGCGTGCGCCGCGCTCAGGCCGGCCCTCGCCTTCTTGAGCGTCTGCTCGGCTGCAGCAACCTCTGGATTGTGCGCCAGCGCATCGGCTTCCAGGTCGCCGGCGGTCACGTCGCTGGTTTCCGGTTCAGGCGCCACCAGTTCTACGTCGGTGTCCAGAGGCAGGCCGGTCAGATCGTTGAACTCCACTTTCATATCGGAGATGGCGTCTTCCAGCGATCCCAGCGCGTGATGTGCTTCGGCGATCTGCGCCTTGCCTTCCAACACCTTCAGCTCCAGCACTGCTCCGGCCTCCACTCCGTTGCGAGCCTCGCCCAGGCGCTCTTCTCCGGCCTCGATGCGCAACTCCGCCGCCTGCTTGCGCCGCTCCGCTGACAACAGGCCGTAGTAAAGCTGCTTCATCTTCAGGGCAACCTCGTTCTGCGCCCGTTGTGCATCGTCGTGCGCGATGCCCGCATCCGCCTTCGCCACATTCACACCGGCGTGAATCTTGAAGTATTGCGTAAGCGGCTGAGCCGCCGTGGTTGTGCTCAGCAGAAAGTCATGGTGTCCCAGCGGGAGCGAAGCATTTGCGCCAGGGACAGGGCCAGGGATCGGGTATACGCCCAAGGCTCCCATCGGGATCTCCATGTGTTCAATGTTCCGGAGGTGTGCGGCGTCGCTTTGGTTGCTCAGTACCGGAAAGTAATTGGCGCGCGCCTCGCCCACGCGCGCCCGCATCTCCTTTTCCTTCAGGTGCGCCAGCTTGACCGTCGAGTTCTGCTTTGTCGCCAGAGCGACGGCTTCACCCAGCGTGATGCGTTGCGTCTCAGCGCGCGCAACGCCTCCTAGCGCCAGCAACACCGCCAGAACCGCAGCCGCCGAGACTTTGGGGGATATAGGCACAGGGTGCCTGCGGTGCACTACCACGAATAGAACCGGAATCGCCACCAGCGTAAAGAACATTGAGCCCAGCAGCCCGAAGGCGATCACGCTGGCCAGCGGCGACCACAGGCTCGATCCGGAGAGAATCATGGGAATGACGCCCACCGCGGCTGCCGCCGAAGTCAGAAAGATGGGCCGCAACCGCCGCTCTCCGGCTTCCAGCGCGGCCTGCTCCAACTCGACGCCGTTTTGCATCCGTTCGTGAATATAATCGATGAGGATGATGGAGTTTCTCACCACCAGCCCACCCACGCTCACAATGCCGATGAAAGCCGTAAAGCCGAAGGTGTTGTGCGTAACCAGCAGCCCCAGGGCTGCGCCGGGCAGCGCCAGTGGAAACGCCGCCATCACGATCAGCGGATCGACCAGCGTACGGAACTGAAAGAGCAGGATCAGGAAGATCAACACCATGCTGAAGAGCAGCGCATTCCGCATTTCGCCTGCTATCTCCTGCTTGTTCTCGTACTCGCCGCCGTACTCGATGCGGTAGCCCGGAGGCAGTTGTATGGTGTCCAGTTGCTTGCGCGCGTCGCCCAGAATCTCGCTCGCCAGCCGGTGGCCATTCGGGAAGGCGCGGACGGTCAGTGTGCGGACGCCGTTTCTGCGCACGATCCTGCCCGGCTGCCATTCGGAATCGAGCGATGCCACGGCCTGTAGCGGGACTCTTGCTCCGGTCACGGGAGACATGACATAAGTATCCGCGACGTTCTGAAAGCTCTGTCTCTCGGAGGGGTCCAGCCGCAGAACCACATCCACGCCGCGGTCGCCCTCCCAGAAGGTGGTCATCGGCGCGCCTTCAAAGCCCGCGGCCAGTTGCTGCGCGATAGTGGCATTGGTCAACCCCATGCGGCTGGCCACTTCCTCGCGCACGTTTACGCCCACCTGCCAGGCATCCTCGTGCCAGTCGGTATGAATGTACGTTGCGCCCTGTGTATGCCGGAAGACATCTTCGACTTGGCCGCCCAGCGTTTCGAGCGTGGGAATATCGTCTCCCACAATCCGCACCTCAACCGGGGCCTCCATCACCTGGCCCTGTTGCAGTTCCTTCACAAAAACCTTCGCCTCCGGAACCACATCGGGCAGCCGTTGCCGCAACGCCGCCACCAGTTGCGGCGTTCCCTTCACCTTTTTCGTGTTCACCAGAATCTGTGCATAATTCGCGGCTGGGGCCTGCGGATTCACGTTGTAGTAGAAGCGCGGCGCGCTCTCTCCCAGGAAGCTGGTGTACTCCTTGACCAGCGGCTCGTGGCTCAGCACCGCCTCAATCCGGCGCACGGCTGCGTCGGTGGCCTCGATCTTTGAGCCCTCCGGCAGCCAAACGTCCATCACGAACTGATCTCGCTCGGCCAAGGGAAAGAACAGTTGCGGCACTAGGCGCAAAATCCCCAGTCCGGCCACAAAGGCCAGTACGCTCGATACCAGAACCAACTTCTTGTTCTGCATGGCCCACGTGATGATTTTGTTGTAGTACCTCTGCATATGGTCCAGCGGAGTGAGCTTGCGCGGCTCATCGGAGTGATTCTGCTCGTGATCCACCAAGCCTTGGCGGATGAAGAAGCGTGCCATCAGCGGCGTTAGCAGCATGGCCACGATGTAGGAAGTTCCCAGCGCGATGGCCACGGCAATCGGCAGCGAACTGATGAACTCGCCCACGGCGCCGCTGAGCAGCAGCAGCGGGGCAAAAGCCGCGATGATGGCCAGCGTCGCGGTCAGCACCGGAACTGCCATCTCCCGGGCGCATCTCTCCGCCGCCTCATCGATCGGCACCTTGCGGTCCAGCAATTCCACATAGTTGTCGACAATCACGATGGCGTTGTCCACCACCATGCCCAGCACCACAATCAGCGCCGCAATCGACACCTGTTGCAGCTCGATTCCACATACGTTCAACCCGGCGAAGGTCATGGATACCGACACCGGAATCGCGATAGCTGAGACCAGTGCCACGCGCAGCGGCAGCAGCAGCATGGTCACCAGGATGACCGCGATGATGGCAATGCCAAATTCCTCAAAGAAATCGCGGATGCGGTCGGAAACGACTCTGGGCTGATCCGCTACCATGTCGAGTTTCACGTCCGGGGGAAGGGAAGCCTGAATGCCTTTCAGCGTCGCGCGCAGCGTATTGCCGAAATCGACAATGTTGTTGCCCTCGTGCATCTCGACCGCCAGCAGAATGGTCTGCTCGCCGCCGATCCGGGCGTACTCCGACGGGTCCTTGTACACCCGGTCCACAGTGGCCAGATCGCCGATGTACACTGGCTGGCCCGTGGGCGAAACATCCACCATCACCTGGCGAATCTGGTCTTCCGTCTGCAGCCGCCCGCCGGAGTCGATCGGCACCTTGCTTTGCTCGGCCGGTACACGGCCCGCATACTGTGGAGTATTGCGTCCTTGCAGCGCCTGCATCACCTTCAGCGGATTCACGGCATACTGCGAGAGCCGTTCCGTTGAAGTGCTGATGTCGATCTCTTCCTTCTGATCGCCGATGCGCTTGATCTTCGACACCGCCGGGATGGTGCGCAGCCCCGTTTCCACGGTCTGCGCGTAGTCCTTCAACTCTCTTGGGCCGTAGTGCCCGCCATGCACCGCAATCAGCGCCGCGACGGTGTCGCCAAAGTCGGAGTCCACGATAGGCCCGCGCACCCCCGCCGGCAGTTCCGTGGCTTTCAGTTGCGCCATATCCAGGCGCAGCTTCGACCAGAACTCGTCCGAGTCCTTGACCGATTTGTTCAGTTCGACATTGACGATCACCATGCCGTTGCGGGTGGTGGAGAATGTCTTTTCACGGCGAATTTCTTCGAACCGGAAGAGGCGCTCCTCAATCTTCCGCGTGACCTGGTCTTCCACCTCCGAGGTGGTCGCGCCCGGATAAATGGCGGCCACAATGCCGGTGTGGATGGTGATCTTGGGGTCCTCGCGCCGCGGCATGGTCACCAGCGCGTACAGGCCCGCCGCAACCAATATGCCCGAAAGCACAAGGGTCACCTGTGGATAGCGCAGAGCTGCGCGGACGGGATTCACTCTCCGCCTCCCACAACCTTTGCCGGCGAACCTTCGCGCACGTTCTGCTGCCCGGCCACTACGATCTGTTCATTGCCGGTGAGCCCATTGCGAATCTCGACTTCGTTGTTGAATAGCGCGCCCACGTCAACCCTGCGCGCGTACACTCGCTGCCGCGTGGGCTCGTAGACATAGACGTGCGTCACGCCCCGCGCGTCGCGGACAATCGCGTCCCCAGGAACGGTGATCGCGTTTACCATCGTCGAGCCGAAAATCCGCGCCTCGGCCACCATCCCCGCGCGTAACAGCCGCTGCGGGTTGGGAACCGAAATCTTCACCGAGTAGGTCCGCGAGGCCGGGTCTGCCGTTACGCCCACTGCCTCCACCTTGCCTTCAAACTGCCGGCCGTCGAGCGACGGAATGGTCACTGTGGCGCGCGCGCCCTCTCGCACCTTGCCGATTTCAGCTTCCGGAATCGCCACGCGCACCTTCACCGGATTCAGATCCAGCACGCCGATCACCGGCGTCCCCGCCCCCACGGTGTCACCTACGTCGATTCGCCGCATCCCCACAAAGCCTGCAATCGGCGCCCGCAATTTGCAGTCCGCCAGCCGTTTCTGGGCTTCGTGCATCTGCGCCGCTGCCGCGCGATACTGCCCGTTGGCGGCTTCCTTGTCCTGCACCCGCGTGCCTTGCCTGGCCATCTCATACCGCTGCTGCGCGGCCTTGTACCCGGCCTCGATCTTCTCGAAATCGTTGGCCGCCAGGCTCTTGTGATCGTAGAGAAACTTCATCCGGGTGTATTCGTCCTGCCAGCGCTGGAAGTCGATGCGCGCCTGTTCCAGTTCCTGCGGACGCAGTCCCGCTTGGGCCTTTTTATCGGTTGCTCGCGCGGCATCCGCCTGCGCAGCGGCGGCGTCGTAGCCATTGCGGTAGTCGGTCGCATCCAGCTCCGCCAGAACCTGGCCCTTGGCAACCGCCTGTCCCTCTTCCACATAAACTCGCGCCACGCGCCCGGCAATCTGGAATGCGCCTTGGGCCGTCACATTGGCCTCCACCGCCCCACTGGCCGCTACTGAAACCGGCTGCTGAATGCGATTTGGCGCTCGCAACCGCACCGCAACTGGCTGGTCTGCCGCCACCGGAGGCTTGGGTCCGCAGCCCGCCACCGGCAACATTGCCAGCAGACACAGGGCGGAAACGCTTGATTGGGAGGGCCGCCAGCAACGCCGGGTGCCCCAGGTCTCGCTTTTGAGACCGGGGAATCCACGAGTCTCAAACAGCCTCTTCAAACCCCGGAGTTTTACCCCAGCCAGAAAAAATGAAATTGTTCTTATCATCGGTTTTCTTCCTTGACAAGAATAGAATGACACGTCATTCTATTCTTTGCAAGAGGT